>NZ_JACHDI010000001.1:0-846842 GCF_014201025.1 Paraburkholderia sp. MM5384-R2 | reverse complement strand
TCCCGGTTCGGGTGGGAAACATACACATGATATTTCGGTCCGCAAGAGGCCGAGCGGGAGGCGTCCATTCCATTGAACCGGGCCCGCTGGCCCATCGCGATGATGGCACGGCTGCTCGGCGTCTCGACGAGCGGCTATTACATGTGGCTGGTGCGGGAGCCGGCGATGCGCACGCGTAGCGATGCGCAACTGCTCTCGCGCATCCGCACGCTCCATGGGAGCTCGCGCGGCACGTATGGGGCACCGCGTATTCATGCGCAACTCGCGCGCGAAGGCGTACACGTGGGGCGCAAGCGGGTGGCGCGCCTCATGCGTATGGCGGGTCTGTGCGGGGCAAGCCGGCGGCGCTGGCCGCGCACCACACGGCCACGCGCAGGCGCCCGGCGTGCGCCTGATCTGGTGCGCCGGCACTTCAGTGCCGACGCGACAAACGTGCTGTGGGTCGCAGATGCGACCTATGGTACGCCCAGCCAGCGTAGCCCGCCCGTATGGGGGTGAAGCTGCTTGAGCATGTTTGGAATGCAGGACTCCGGAGGAGTTGACGTTGCAGTACCGGGGCATGCCTTTTCTCTGCTGCGGGAGAAAGTGAGCCGAAGCGGCGGTGACTTGCTGACACTGGCAAGGTGACGTAGTCCGTGGGAAACGGGGCTTGCGGCGAAGCGGTTACGCCAAGATGAGCCTCCAGGCTGAGCATGGGACGGTTGAGGAACACGAACCTGTTAAACCGCATCTGAGGGTTGAAGTGTCACCCCTGCCCACACCGCTTTATGGGCAGGACGCGAACTGCCGCTGGTCACACGTATGGCCCGGCGGCACGAATGCTGACTGGATATGTAGCCCGTCTGCAAGGAATCACGGGGAGCGCGCAGCTAGACCGTGGTACTTCATGGTCACGCGCGGCGAAGCCTTCGTCGACCAGGGGCAGCAGCGCTATGAGGAACAGCAACGCCAGCGCAGCATCGCAGCCCTCAGGCGACGTGCTTCCGCCCTCGGATTCCAGCTCCAGCCAAACGCGCCGACTCCATGAAAACCAACCTTTTCCATTGGGTTTCTTGAGAGCAGTTCAACCCCGTGCCGGGGCCGGCGTATGCGGAGAAACAGGGATGAGGTATACAGGTGAACGGCGGCGCCGCGATGACCGACAGACCAATGGTGCGCACTGGCGGCCTGCCCGCCGCGAAGTGAGCCCGCTTGAGAGCATGGTCCGGGATTCGTCGGCGACAGTGGTGAGCAGCGCGAGCTGCATCCCGTTCACGAGATCGAGTCAATTTCGACGCATCCCATGGCGCTGCCGTTCATCCACCATAGTGAGGTGAACCATGGCGATGCGCAAGCGCGAAGACAGCCCCGAGGTATTTCCGAATGCGGCGGGGATCGATATTGGCGGCTCGAGTCACTGGGTCGCGTTGCCCAAAGGGGCGGCTGAAGAGCCGGTACGCGAGTTCGGCACGATGACCGACGATCTGCACCAGATGGCGGACTGGCTGCTCGCGTGCGGTGTCGACACGGTGGCGCTTGAATCGACGGGCGTATTCTGGATCCCTGTGCATGAGGTGCTGGAGCAACGCGGGCTGACGGTCTGGCTGGTTGACGCACGGCAGATGAAGTACGTGCCGGGGCGCAAGAGTGACGTGATGGACTGCCAGTGGCTGCAGAAGCTGATGAGCCTGGGACTGCTGAGGGCGGCCTTTCGCCCGTGCGACGAGGTCTGCGTAGTGCGCGCAGTGGCGCGTCAGCGCGAGGTCCTGCTCACCGAGCAGGCCAGCTGGGTGCTGCGCATGCAGAAGGCGCTGGTGCAGATGAACTTGCAGCTCACCGAGGTGCTCACCGATGTGATGGGCCTGACCGGGCAGGCGATTGTGCGCGCGATTGTCGCCGGCGAGCACGATCCGAAAGTACTGGCCCGCCATCGCCACGGCCGCGTCAAGGCCAGTGCGGCCGAAATCGAACGGGCGCTGACCGGCAACTGGCGTGACGAGCACCTGTTCGTGCTGCAGCAGGCGCTTGCAATGTTCGACAGTCTGGCTCAACGCGTCGTCGAATGCGATGCGAAAATCGAGGCCCTGCTCAGGCCACTTGGGGTTCACGAAGTCAAACTGTCAGGTCCCGGCAAGCGCTGCGGCAAGAACACGCCGCAGTTTGATGCGCGCACGGCCCTTGCGCGCTGGGCGGGCGTCGACCTCACGCGTATCAACGGGCTGTCCGTGACAACGGTGATGACGATTCTCTCCGAGATCGGTCCGGACCTGAGCCGCTTTGCCAGCGTGAAACACTTCTGCTCGTGGCTGGGGCTGTGTCCAGGCACCAAGATCAGCGGCGGCAAGGTTCTGAGCGCGCGCACGCGCCGCTCGGCGAACCGGGTTCGGCAGGCGCTGAAGCTCGCCGCCATGAGCCTGTCGCGCAACGACTCGGCGATTGGTGCGTTCTACAGGCGGTTGTGCGCGCGTATGGACAAGCCGCGCGCGAATACGGCGGTCGCCCACAAGCTCGCCCGAATGGTGTACTTCATGCTCACGCGGGGTGAGGCCTTCGTTGACCAGGGGCAGCAACGCTACGAAGAGCAGCAGCGCCAGCGCAGTATCGAGGCACTCAGGCGCCGCGCCACGGCGCTTGGCTTCCAGATTACCCCAAGCGCGCAAACCCTCTGAAAACCAGCGCGACTTTAATGTTTCTCACGAGGATCTGATTGTTCGCCGGGTCGCTGCGCGCTGGCCGACGTGCGGCCGCAATCATGAGCCTCATCCGCTCAGCGCAACTCAACGGTCACGAGCCCCACGCATATCTGAAAGACCTCGGGACACGGCCGCCCACCCACAGGGCAAGCGACATCGCCGCATTGCTGCCACATAACTGGCAACCTCTTACCGCTGTCGCCTGATTCACCGTTCGTCAACGTGGGTTTGCCGGCCGCTTACCGTACGCACGCAAGGCGCCGGATCATACGGAAGTTGCCTGTCCCTGCCACGGAAACGCGGCCAGCACCTCCCGGATCGCCATATCGAAGAGCGTGCGTCGGCCGATTCCGAGTACCTCTAAACGGCTCGATGCCAGATGACAGTTGTGCGGGCGCGGCGTCGCGTCGGTGGGCGTGCGCTGGGGCGTCAGACGCGCGTCGAGTTGCAACGCTTCTGCCAGGCGCACGGCGATCTCGTACTTGTTCATCGGTTCGTCGCCCGACCATTGCACGATGCCAGAGACCGTTTCGCCGCGCGCGTGCCGCTCGAGCATCTGTCGGATCACGACAGCGACATCGGGCGTGAACGTAGGATAGCGGATCGCCCAAGCGTCCATCCTGGCAGCCTGGGCCCCCGGCGCCGCCGCCGCTGCAATCGCCGGCACGAGGCTAGTCACGGCCGATTCCGACCAACTGACGATCGGACCATATAGCAGCGGCAGACGCAGCACGCATCCGCCCTCGGCCGTGTGGGTCAGCGCTCGCTCGCCTTCGAGCTTGCTCTGTCCGTACGCGTTAAGTGGCGCAGGTGTGCTGTCGTGACGATAGGGCGGGTGCGCGCCGTCGAACACGTAGTCGGTCGAGATCGACAGTGTCCACGCGCCGTGTCGGTTCGCCGCCCCGGCGATCATTCGCACGGCATCGACGTTCAGCGCGCGAGCAAGCGCCGGATCGCGCTCGCATACATCGGGACGGCGCTCCGCCGCGGCAATCACGACGGCATCCGGCGCTACGCGGTCGATGAAACGCTCGACCGCGACGCTATCGCGAACATCCAACGCGACCATTCGTGGAGACGTTCGGCTATATGCGGTGGAGACGGTCTGCCAGCCGGTCTGGCGCGCGAGTTCGTCGTTGAGCGCGCGGCCGAGCAATCCGGAACCACCTATTACGGCAACCTTGAACATGCGCGGCACCCTCAGCGCACAGACGTGACCGTGTATCCGGCTTCGTCAATCGCGGCCTTCAGCGCATCGACGGGTTGCGCCGACTCCACGAGCACGCGGCCGGTCGCGAGATCCACCTTAACCTGCGCGGCGGCGTCGTGCTCGCGAATCGCGCTCGTGACAGCGGCAACGCAGTGCTGGCAGTTCATGCCTTCTACATGGAGTTCGATTGTCATTGCAAAGACCTCGGCGGAATCAGATTGCGGATAGTCGAATTATGCCTGCCGTACCTTGTTTGGGTAGCTGACCTTCCCACCATGGGAAGGTGTAGGATCGATTGGAGTTCAGCCGCAACCTTGAGGAAACAGTCATGAACATAGGCGAAGCGGCCCGCGTGTCGGGCGTTACGGCAAAAATGATCCGCTACTACGAAAGTGTCGGCCTATTGACTGCGAAGGCGCGCACGAGTGCCGGTTATCGCGTGTATGGCCCGCAGGAAGTGCATTCCTTGCGCTTTATTCGCCAGGCTCGCCGGCTCGGATTTCTGGTCGAGGATATCCGGCGGCTGCTTGCTCTATGGCACGACCGCTCGCGTGCAAGTGCCGAAGTAAAGCGGATCGCGCTCGAACATGTCGCCGAACTCGATCGCCGCATCGCCGAACTGACGGACATGCGCGACACTCTCGCGCATCTGGCCGATCATTGCCATGGTGATGACCGGCCAGATTGTCCGATTATCGAGCGACTGGCGGACACCGATCTTGTATCGGGACAAGGTTGCCGTCCGCTTTTAGCGGCTGATCGAAGTGCAACCGAGCCTGCCGATTCTTAAGGTCGAGCGATTCATGCACCGAAAGTGCGCATAAAAATTGCGAAAATGACGTCCACTTAAAGGATGCCTGGATGAATCCCAATAAAATCAGGAACTGCATTGCACCTTTACAGTGCGCTATTCCAAAACGGAATGCACACCATGCGGGCATTTCACTGTTCAGGTTGTACCTTAGGGCTATAATGCGGGTTAACCCTTTTAGGGGAAATCCCTGATGTCAAATCACCGGGGATTCGATCTGATCCTTGGAGAACATCATGTTTGCATTCCTTCTTGAGAAGCTCAGCACCTGGTTCGAAACCGCGGAACGCAGCCGTCGTGAGGCATATCTCGCCTCGTCGTCGGATATCGTTCAGCTCGAACAGCGCATCCGTTCGCTCGAAACCAACGGCTATTCGCTGTAAGTTTCCGCTTTGAGTTTGACCTGGCGGGGCTGCTTTTGCGCGGCCATTGCCGTACCAATGTCGAGCCCCGTCAAAGCGGGGCTTTGTCGTATCTGGACATCGAAATCCGCGTGTGCCTTCGACGTTTTTTCGAGTGAACGGCGCAAGAAAGCTGCTGATGGCGAATATCGACTAGCTTCGTAACGCGGCCCGCGGTAATGTATGGCGTTTTTCGCGCAAGACGGCATTCATAACCAATCGGGCTGTCCATGTCCTCCGTCCGTTCGCTGCAAACTTTCCGAGCCGTGATGGCCGCGGCCGCCATGGCGACGCTCGCGGCCCTCTGCGCCGCGTCGGACGCATTCGCGGTGTCCGATAACGGGCGTCCCCCCGTGATCCTCGACACGCTTGGCGGCGTCAATAATGGCCAGAGCGGTACCGTACTGCTGAGCTCGCCGCCTGCGCCGGAGCCGATCGTCGCCGCGCCGCCGATCGCGGCACCGGTCGAGCTGCCTCCGGAATTGTCGCCGCCGTTCGTGGTCGCGCCGTATATCCAATTGCCGGCGGGTCGTGGCGTGCCGCCGCGGCCGATGCCTCGAGCGGTGCCCCTTCCGCAATAGGTACCGACGGCGGGAAAGATCGTCGGCGGTGCTTCTGCGGTCCCGTTTCTCCCCATACGCCAGCTTGCCTCGCACCCGACAATCTCATTCGGGTTTGGGCGCATGGCGTCCGTGAAACCGTCCGACGACAATCGTTGCACGCCTCGCCGCCGTGAGCTTCGATCTCGGCGAGTGCGCCTGCGTCACTGCTTCGAACGGAAAACACAACAAGGAGACGTCACCATGCTCAATCAATGGATGCAGCGTGCGACGCGCACCTGCGTGATGCTGCTCGCACTGGGTGCGTTGCCCGGCGCTGGGTTCGCGAAGGACACGCCGGAAATGCCGACACTGACGATGGCCGTCGGCGGCTTACCTGGCCTGTACTATCTGCCGGTCCTCGCCGCACAGCAGCTCGGCTACTTCAAGGACGAAGGCCTGAACGTCACGCTCGAAGATTTCGCGGGCGGCTCGAAAGCGCTCGAAGCGGTGGTGGGCGGCAGCGCCGAAGTCGGCGCGGGCGCGTTCGAGCACACGTTGTTCATGCAGGCGAAGGGTCAGCACTATCGCGCGTTCGTGTTGATGGGCCGCGCACCGCAGATCGTGATCGGCGTGGTGAAGTCGAAGGCCGATCAGATCAAGTCGCTCGCGGACTTCAAAGGCGCGAAGGTCGGCGTGAGCGCACCGGGTTCGTCGACGGATCTCGTGCTCACCGTTGCGTTGCGCAAGGCCGGCGTGCAGCGCAGCGACATTTCGGCGATCGGTGTCGGCAGCGGCGCGACGGTGCTGGCCGCGGTGGGCAGTGGGCAGATCGACGCGCTGTCCAATGTCGATCCAATGATGACCAAGCTCACGCGTAGCGGCGCCATCAAGGTGCTTGTCGATACGCGCACGGTGAAAGGTACGCAGGAGGTGTTCGGCGGCATGATGCCCGCGGCGACGCTTTACGCGGCCGAAAGCTTCATCCAGAAAAATCCGAAGACAACGCAGGCGCTGACCAACGCGATCGTGCGTGCGAATCGTTGGCTGCAGACTGCGAGCGACGCGGATCTGCTGAAGATGGTGCCGCAAGCCTATCTATTGGGCGACCCGACGCTCTATCTCGACGCCTTTCACAACGTGCGCGACGCGTATTCGCCGGACGGACTGATGCCCGCTGATGGCCCGGCGACGGCGCTGCGCGCGTTGTCGTCGTTCGATAGCCGGCTCGATCCGAAGAAGATCGATCTGAGTGCTACCTATACGAACCAGTTCGCGAGCAAGGCGGCGGCGCAGTTCAAGTGAGCGTATGCGGAGATCGGGTTGCGCAAGACAGGTGACGGGGAACCGCGCGCGGCACGCTCACGCGCCGCTCATCACGTTCAATTGCCGCGATATTCGACCTTGAACGTCGCAGCCTTGTCCTCGCCGAGCGTTTTGACGAGCCATGGCATCTGATCCTTCAGCGTCTTGGCGAGCGTATACGGCGGATTCAGGATGAACATGCCGCTACCGAACAGCCCATAGCCGTCTTCCGGGGGATTGCTGACGGTCAGGCTGACGTGCAGCCAATTGTCCTTCTGCAACTGCTTCAGTTGATCGGGAAAGCGCTGCGACTCAGGGCGCTTGACCTGCGGATACCAGACCGCATACGTGCCGGTCGGAAACCGCTTCAGACTTTCCTCGACACAGCGCAGCGTGCGCCCGTAATCGCGCTTGTCTTCATACGACGGGTCGAGCAGGATCAGCGCGCGCCGCGGCGCGGGCGGCAACAGCGTGAGAATCCCGTCGAAGCCGTCGCCCGCATACAGCATTGCGCGTCGGCCCGCGTCGCGAAAATTGTGGCGCAGCACGTCGATTTCGGTGCTGTGCAATTCGAAGAGCCGCATACGATCTTGCGCGCGCAGTTGTCGCCACGCAAGATACGGCGAGCCCGGATAAAAATGCAACTGGCCATCGGCATTGAGCGCGCTGACTTCATCGACGTATTCGGCGAACAGCGGCGGGAGATCGTTGCGGCCCCATAGTTTCGCAATACCCGTCTCGAACTCGCCGGTCTTCGTCGCGTAGCCTTCCTTCAGCGAGTAAACGCCGGCGCCCGCGTGCGTGTCGATATACCAGTAGGCCTTGTCCTTCTGGCCAAGGTAGCGCAGGAGCTGCAACACGACGGCGTGTTTCAGAACGTCGGCGTGATTGCCGGCATGAAAGGCGTGGCGGTAGCTGAGCATGATGAGAGGACGCTGAGAGAGCGCAGGCTGGCCCGAAGGAGCCGGCGACGCGCGGTCGCGTATTGTACGCGACCGCGCGTGCCCGGTTAGCCACCCGGTGCGTGGCGCTGCGCGTGCGATTACTCGTGCGCGTCGCCGATGATCTCCTCGATCCGCTGCTTTATCTCCGGTGTGATGCGCTCGGCCACCTCGGCGGACTGCATGTTTTCGCCGATCTGTTCGACCCGCGAGGCGCCCGTGATCACCGTGCTGACATTCGGATTCTTCAGAATCCACGCGATCGCGAGCTGACCGACCGTGCAGCCGAGCTCGTCGGCGACCGCGCCGAGCTGGCCGACCACGTTGTTCCGGGTCGGGTCCGTGAGCTGCTGGCGCAGCCAGTCATAGCCCTGCAACTGCGCGCGACTGTCGGCTGGCACGCCGTCACGATATTTGCCGGTGAGCAGACCCGATGCGAGTGGGCTCCACGTGGTCAGGCCGAGGCCGATGTCCTCGTAGAGCCGTTTGTATTCCTGCTCGACGCGTTTGCGGTGAAACAGGTTGTATTGCGGCTGCTCCATGACCGGCTTGTGCAGATGATGCCGCTCGGCGATTTCATAGGCGGCGCGAATGTCGTCGGCGCTCCATTCCGAGGTGCCCCAGTACAGCGCCTTGCCGCGCGCGATCATGTCGCTCATTGCCCACACCGTTTCCTCGACCGGCGTGTTCGGGTCGGGACGATGACAGAACACGAGATCCACATAGTCGAGCTGCAGGCGCTTCAGCGACGCGTCGATCGCGTTCATCAGGTACTTGCGGTTCAGCGTGTGGTACTGGTTCGGCGCTTCGTTGAGTCCCCAGAAGAATTTCGTCGACACGACGTAGCTCACGCGCGGCCACGCGAGCTCCTTCAACGCATGGCCCATGATCTCCTCGGATTTGCCGCCCGCGTAGACTTCGGCGTTGTCGAAGAAATTGACGCCCGCGTCGCGCGCGGCGGCAAGCGATTCGCGCGCGGCGCGGTGATCCACCTGGTTGCCGTACGTGACCCATGAGCCGATGGACAACTCGCTCACTTGCAGGCCCGAGCGGCCCAGACGTCGATGATTCATGCATGTCTCCTGGTTGGTGATGCCACGGGAATGGAGCCCGGATTCAGCCCGAAAGCGTCCAGTTTAAAGAGATACGGTTCGATGTGCGTTTTACCTATGTCGTTCACAGGGTTCATGCACAATAGCAAAGTCGGCCGCCGCGCTGCATCCGCCGAACGGTCTATACAGTTTGGCCGACTTCTCGCCGCGCGCGGTCTCGTGGTCTTATTGCTCATCAACTGCATGGAGGTTCTGGATGTCGTCTCTGAACTCGAATCTGAACGGCAAAGTTGCCGTCGTCACTGGTGCCGCGAGCGGCATCGGCAAACAGATCGCGTTGACTCTGTCGGCCGCGGGTGCTGCGGTCGCGATCGCCGACCTGAACCAGGACGGCGCGAACGCCGTGGCTGAAGAAATCAGAAAGGGCGGCGGTAAGGCAATCGGCGTGGCAATGGACGTGACGAACGAAGATGCCGTCAACCAGGGGATCGACAAGGTCGCCGAGGAATTCGGTTCGATCGACATTCTCGTTTCCAACGCCGGCATCCAGATCGTCAATCCGATCGAAAACTATTCGTTCTCGGACTGGAAGAAGATGCAGGCCATTCACGTGGACGGCGCGTTCCTGACCACCAAGGCCGCGCTCAAGTACATGTACAAGGACAATCGCGGCGGCGTCGTGATTTACATGGGCTCGGTCCACTCGCATCTCGCCTCGCCGCTGAAGTCGGCGTACGTGACCGCGAAGCACGCTCTGCTGGGCCTGTCGCGCGTGCTTGCCAAGGAGGGCGCAGCGCATAACGTGCGTTCGCACGTCGTGTGTCCGGGCTTCGTGCGCACGCCGCTCGTCGACAAGCAGATTCCCGAGCAGGCGAAAGAATTCGGCATCAGCGAAGAGGAAGTGATCAAGCGCGTGATGCTGGGCGGTACCGTCGACGGTATCTTCACGACGGTCGAAGACGTCGCGCAGACCGTGCTGTTCCTGTCGACATTCCCGAGCGCGGCGCTGACCGGCCAGTCGTTCGTCGTGAGCCACGGCTGGTACATGCACTAAGGGGCGGCGCATGGCGCAACGCAATCTGAAGCGGGCGCGGGTGGGCGTGTCGGGCGACGGGGAGGGCGCGGGTCCGTCGGTCGCCGCCCGCCCGCGCCGGCATCTCCGGTTGCCCAACTACGAAACCGTCGCGCTGATGCTGCAAGGCGGCGGCGCGCTCGGCGCCTATCAGGCCGGCGTCTTTCAGGGACTTTACGAAGCCGGCATCGAACCGAACTGGATCGCGGGCATCTCGATCGGTGCACTGAATACGGCGATCATTGCGGGCAATCCACCGGAACGACGCGTCGAGCGTCTGCTGCAATTCTGGGAGACGATCTGCCAGCCGGCGTTCGGGGCGCCCTTGCCGGCTCCGATCGAGCACCTGCTGTTCAATTCGAGCGAAGCGGTGCGCAAGGCGTTTACGGCCGCGCAGGCAATGAGCGCGATCGTCGAAGGGCAAAAGGGCTTTTTCGTGCCGCGTTTCCCACCGCCGTTGCCCACGGTGTCCGGTCCGCCGCAATTGGCGAGCTACTACGACACCACGCCGCTGAAGGCCACGCTCGAGTCGCTGTGTGATTTCGACCGGATTAATTCCGGCGAAATACGCGTGTCGGTGGGCGCGGTGAATTGCGGCACGGGCAATTTCGCGTACTTCGACAATACCCACACCATGCTCAGGCCCGAGCATTTCATAGCGTCTGGCGCGTTGCCGCCGGGCTTCGCGGCCGTCGAGATCGACGGTCAGTTCTACTGGGACGGCGGCCTGATGTCGAATACGCCGCTCTACGAGGTGCTCCAGTCCACGCCGCGTCGCGACACGCTCGCGTTTCAGGTCGACCTATGGAGTGCGATCGGGCCGGTGCCGGACAACCTCACCGACGTGCAGGGCCGCATGAAAGACATCCAGTATTCGAGCCGTACGCGTCTTGTGACCGACATGCTGCAGCGCTCGCAGCGTTTCCGCCACGTACTGCGCGAGGTGCTGGACCGTGTGCCAGAAGACCAGCGCGACGATCCGTGGTGCAAGCTGGCCGAAGATCTGTCGTGTTCAAAGCGCTACAACGTGATTCACCTGATCTACCGGCACAAGGAATACGAAGGACACTACAAGGACTTTCAATTCGGTCTGTCGACGATGCGCGAGCATTGGCGAAGCGGTCTCGAAGATATTCTCCGTTCTCTCGAGCAGCCCGACTGGCTCGATATGCCGGAAAACGATGCCGGGTTCGTCACGCACGATATTCATCGGGATTCGCGCTGATTCCTCGCGGAGAGCCCCGACGCTGCGCCAACCAAGGCCGAACCGTCAGAAAATAAAAAAACGGCGCCCTTTCAGAAAAGGGCGCCGTCTTTACAGGCGGTGGCAGCGGCGAACCTGCTGCACTTGCACGGCAAAGCTCCGCGCTGTGAATCGCCTTACTTCAGCACGTGAGCAATCGCGGTGGCGACGACGTCGAGGTTGCGCGTATTGAGCGCAGCCACGCAGATGCGGCCCGTGCTGACCGCATAGATACCGAACTCTTCGCGCAGACGGTCCACTTGCGGTGCCGTCAGACCCGAGTACGAGAACATGCCGCGCTGTGCGTTCACGAAGCCGAAGTCACGATCAACGCCGCTTGCCTTCAGACGCTCGACGAGACCATTGCGCATCGCGCGGATGCGCTCGCGCATTTCGCCCAGTTCGCTTTCCCACGTCGCGCGCAGTTCCGGCGATGCGAGCACGGCCGCGACTACCGAGCCGCCGTGCGTCGGCGGGTTCGAGTAGTTGGTGCGGATCACGCGTTTCAGTTGCGACAGCACGCGCGCCGCTTCTTCCTTGCTCGCGGTGATGATCGACAGTGCGCCGACGCGCTCGCCGTACAGCGAGAACGACTTCGAGAACGACGAAGACACGAACACGTTCAGTTCCTGCGCCGCGAACAGACGCACGGCTGCCGCGTCCGCTTCGATGTTGTCGCCGAAGCCCTGGTAGGCGATATCGAGGAACGGCACGAGGTTGCGCGCCTTGACGACCTCGACGACCTGCTTCCACTGCTCGACGCTCAGGTCGACGCCGGTCGGGTTATGGCAGCACGCGTGCAGCACGACGATCGCGCCCGCCTCATAGCTGTTCAGCGCGCTCAACATGCCGTCGAAGTTCACGCCGTGCGTCTGCGCGTCATAGTACGGATACGATTCGACGACGAAGCCCGCGCCTTCGAACAGCGCGCGGTGATTTTCCCAGCTCGGATCGCTGATCGCGACCTTGCTATTCGGATTCACGCGCTTCAGGAAGTCCGCGCCGATCTTCAGCGCGCCCGTGCCGCCCAGCGCCTGCGCCGTGACGACGCGGCCGGCCGCAATCAGCGGCGAGTCGTTGCCAAGCAGCAGCTTTTGCACGGCGGCATCGTAAGCGGCGATACCTTCGATCGGCAGATAGCCACGCGGCAGCGCGGCTTCGACGCGGGCCTTTTCCGCCTCGCGCACGGCGCGCAGCAGCGGAATCTTGCCTTCTTCATTGAAGTACACGCCAACGCCGAGGTTGACCTTGGTGGAGCGCGTATCGGCGTTGAAAGCTTCGTTCAGGCCCAGAATCGGGTCGCGGGGAGCAAGTTCGACGGCGGAGAACAGAGACATGATGGGTGGGCAGCAGTAGTGAAAAGAGGGCGGCTTCGCGCGCGTGCGGCCTCATCTGGGGCGTCGGCGGCGTTTCGCGGGTGGGCGTGAGTTCGACGAAACGCGAAAATCGGGGACGTCCTATGGACAGCGGCGAGCGAGCGCAACTTCGCATTGTAACGAATCCGGGCGCTTTTTTCGGACGACCAGACGGGCAAAAGGCGATTATTTGCTTGAAAAACAGGCACTGGAGAGCCATGTGGCAGTAAGGAATTCGAGCGGGCGTGGCGATGTCGACGGCGCGAACAGGCCGAGGTGCGCTGCCCATTGGCGCTGACTGCGCCACGATGACGCGTGGCGTGGAGGACACAGCCCGGCATGGGAGTTCGCGGTAAACCCCGTCAGGGCGCGCAAGTCCGCAAAGGGCCATGACACACCGGCGCCCAGGGCCGCCCTACGTAAGCCCGCTCGATCTTCGCTTTCCGCAACCCGTTAAAATGATTCTTTGCCCAAGGCCCGGTGCCGCCCCTCATGTCCGAACACCATCTGACTGAAGCCGACGATACGCTCGACGAATCAAAATTCATCACGTTCGAAGGTTCACCGTTCAAGCTCTACCAGCCCTATCCGCCCGCCGGCGACCAGCCCACGGCCATCGACACGCTCGTCGAAGGCGTCGGCGACGGTCTCGCGTTCCAGACGCTGCTCGGCGTGACCGGCTCCGGCAAGACTTTCACGATGGCCAACACCATCGCGCGGCTCGGCCGCCCGGCGATCGTGTTCGCGCCGAACAAGACGCTCGCCGCGCAGCTGTATTCGGAGTTCCGCGAGTTCTTTCCGCGCAACGCGGTCGAGTACTTCGTTTCGTACTACGACTACTACCAGCCGGAAGCGTATGTGCCGCAGCGCGATCTGTTCATCGAGAAAGACTCGTCGATCAACGAGCATATCGAGCAGATGCGGCTGTCGGCGACCAAGAGCCTGATGGAGCGGCGCGACGTGGTGATCGTCGCGACGGTGTCGGCGATTTACGGTATCGGCAATCCGTCCGAATACCACCAGATGGTCCTGACGCTGCGCACCGGCGACCGGCTCGGCCAGCGCGACGTCATCGCGCGGCTGATCGCGATGCAGTACAGCCGCAACGAAGCCGACTTCCAGCGCGGCTCGTTCCGCGTGCGCGGTGACACGATCGATATCTTCCCGGCCGAGCACGCCGAGATGGCGGTGCGCGTCGAACTGTTCGACGACGAAATCGAAACACTGCAGCTATTCGATCCGCTCACCGGCCGCGTGCGACAGAAAATTCCGCGCTTTACCGTGTATCCGTCGTCGCACTACGTGACGCCGCGCGATACCGTGCTGCGCGCGGTCGAAACGATCAAGGCCGAGCTGCGCGAGCGCCTCGAATTCTTCTATAGCCAAGGCAAGCTCGTCGAGGCGCAGCGGCTCGAGCAGCGCACCCGCTTTGACCTCGAAATGCTGCAGGAGCTCGGTTTCTGCAAGGGCATCGAGAACTACTCGCGGCACTTCTCGGGCGCGGCGCCGGGCGAGCCGCCGCCGACGCTCGTCGATTACCTGCCGCCCGACGCGATCATGATGCTCGACGAATCGCACGTGCTGATCGGCCAGCTGAACGGCATGTACAACGGCGACCGCGCGCGCAAGGAAAACCTCGTCGACTACGGCTTCCGGCTGCCGTCGGCACTCGACAACCGGCCGCTCAAGTTCAACGAGTTCGAGCGCAAGATGCGCCAGGTCGTGTTCGTGTCGGCGACGCCCGCCGATTACGAGAAGAGGACCGCGGGGCAGGTCGCCGAACAGCTTGTGCGTCCGACCGGCCTCGTCGACCCTGAAATCGAGGTGCGGCCGGCGCGCAGCCAGGTCGACGACGTGCTTGGCGAGATCAACGAGCGCATCAAGGCCGGCGACCGCGTGCTGGTCACGACGCTGACCAAGCGGATGGCCGAGCAGCTCACCGAGTTCCTGGCCGACCACGGCATCAAGGTGCGCTATCTGCACAGCGACATCGACACGGTCGAGCGCGTCGAGATCATCCGCGATCTGCGTCTCGGCGCGTTCGACGTGCTGGTCGGGATCAACCTTCTGCGCGAGGGGCTCGATATTCCCGAGGTGTCGCTCGTCGCGATTCTCGACGCGGACAAGGAAGGCTTCCTGCGCGCCGAGCGTTCGCTGATCCAGACCATCGGCCGGGCGGCGCGTAACGTGAACGGCAAGGCGATTCTGTACGGAGACAACATCACGGACTCGATGCGTCGCGCGATCGACGAAACCGAGCGGCGCCGTACGAAGCAGATCGCGTTCAACGCCGCGCACGGCATTACGCCGCGCGGCGTCGTGAAACGGATTCGCGACATCATCGATGGCGTGTACAACATCGACGAAGCGCGTGCCGAGTTGAAGGAGCAGCAGACTCGCGCGAAGTTCGAGGACATGTCCGAGAAGCAGCTCGCCAAGGAGCTCAAGCGCCTCGAAAAGCAGATGATGGAGCACGCGAAGAATCTCGAATTCGAGAAGGCCGCGCAGACCCGCGACCAGCTAGCGCTGCTGCGTCAGCGCGTGTTCGGCGCGAACGTCGGCGACCACGTGTCGGGCGTCGAATAGCTAGCGTCCCTCCACCGCTTTTGTCCACCACGAAAGGGCGCGGCCATTCGCCGCGCCTGTTCACATCGGCCGGCGCTTTAGGTCCCGCTGCAGCCGTCGGCGCGGCCAACTTGGCCGTGACGAATTCCGTCCTTGTTTCCCCGCCGCACGAACGTTTCTTAAGCGAGCCTTAAGACCCTGCTGACATCAGGCAGAGCGTGCTGACAGGTTTGTTCTCATCAGCGATCGATGATAAACTCGTTCAATATTGAGAATCGTTCGCATTTAAATTTACATCTGGCTTGCGAGCGCAGTGTTTCAACGAAATCGATTCCCAGTCTGATCAAAACAAGGAGCTTCAATGCGGATTTCTTCCTTTGTGCGCGGCGGCGCGGCGGCGGTAGCTGCTGTCGCGGCGCTGTCGGTCTCGGCCGCCGAATATCCGATCGGCAAGCAGCAGATCCAGGGCGGCATGGAAATCGGCGCGGTCTACCTGCAGCCGGTCACGATGGAACCTGAAGGCATGATGCGCAAGGCGTCGGATTCGGACATTCACCTCGAATCCGACATCCACGCGGTCAAGAACAATCCGACCGGTTTCGCCGAAGGCGACTGGATGCCGTATCTGCAGGTGCACTACGAACTGACGAAGGCCGGCTCGAACCAGCCGTTGAAGGGCGACCTGATGCCGATGGTCGCGAACGATGGTCCGCACTACGGCGACAACGTCAAGCTGCAAGGCCCGGGCAAGTATCACCTGAAGCTGATCGTCGAACCGCCGATGCAAATGGGCCACATGGCGTTCGGCCGTCACGTCGACAAGGAAACCGGCGTGGGTCCGTGGTTCAAGCCAATCACGCTCGAATACGACTTCACCTTCGCTGGCATCGGCAAGAAGGGCGGTTACTGATCGGCGCGCGGTGCCAACGCGGTCGCTCAACATATCAGTGAATGCAGCAGACGGCGCGCGGACAGTCGGAATCATATCCAGCGTTGGCGCGTCGCGTTTTCCGGAAAGGGCAATGAGAATCAACCGAAAGATCGCGATGCTTGCCGCCACGTTTTGCCTGGCGGCCACGGCTCATGCAGCCGACCTGCCGACCTTCAAGCTCGAAATGAACGACGGCAAACTGAACCCGGCCCGCATCGAAGTGCCGGCAGGCCAGCGTATCAAGATCGAAGTACGCAACACCGGCAAGGGCGCGGCCGAATTCGAAAGCGTGCAGTTGCGTAAAGAGAAGGTTCTGGCGCCGGGCGCCGATTCGTTCGTCGTGATCGCTCCGCTGGAGCCGGGCGAATACAAGTTTTTCGACGACTTTCACCACCAGGCGCAGGGCGTGATCGTCGCGAAGTAAGCAGTGGTCTCGATCGAATGCGAACGCGAACTCGCCACGGCAAGCGGGCGCTGTCGGTCGCGCGAGGCAACGGAAGCGGGCAGTAGAAGGATCGAGGGGAGAGCTTGAATGGGTCAGATTCTGTTCATCGTGTGGCGGGAGAGCGTCGAGGCGCTGCTGGTCGTCGGCATCCTGTACGCGTGGTTGAAAAATGGCGACGACGACGCCCGCCGCGGCTTGCCGTACCTGTGGGGCGGCGTGGTGGCCGGCGTGATCGCGGCGGTGGCGCTCGGCGCGGCGCTGGTCGGCTTCACCGAGGTGCTCTCCGGTGACGCGCAGGATTACTTCCAGACCGCGATGGTGCTGATCGCCTGCGTGCTGATCGTGCAGATGGTGCTGTGGATGAAGCAGCACGGCCGCACGCTGAAGCGCGACATGGAACAGTCGCTGCAAAAGAGCCAGCGCGATTCGAACTGGTGGGGCGTGGCGCTGCTGGTCGCACTGGCGATCGCGCGCGAAGGCAGCGAAACCGTGATCTTCCTATACGGCCTCGGCTTTGGCCAGTCGGGTCATGTCGACGGCAGTCAGATGCTCGCTGTCGTGATCGGTCTCGCGCTTGCGTTCCTGACCTTCTACGTGTTGCAGATCGGCGGCAGGATCATCTCGTGGCGGCTCTTTTTTCGCGTCACCGAAATCATGCTGCTGTTCCTCGGCGCGGGGCTGTTCCAGACCGGCGTCGACAAGCTGATCGACAAGGAAATCCTGCCGACGCTCGTCGACCAGCTGTGGAATTCGTCGGCGATTCTCGATGACTCGAGCACCTTCGGTTCGCTCGTCGCGACGCTGACCGGCTACCGCGCGCATCCGGCGCTGATGAATCTGCTCGCCTATGCCGTGTATTGGGCGGTCGTTTATCTGCTCGTGCGCCGCGCCAGTCGCAAGCCCGCGCAGCAGACGGCAGGGCGCGCGGCATGAGCGCCGTGATGGCTTCCCGGCCGGGCCGCCTCGCGGCGGCCGGCCGGTGGATGCAGCGCCACGGCGCGGTGATTCGCGGCATCCAGTGGGTCGTGGTCGCGGTGTATGCGTTCCTGATCGTCGTGCCCGCGCTGATGCCGCTGCCGGACGACACCGCGCATCTGTGGAACAACCTGACGCTCGCCGCGCAGTTCGTGTTCTGGGGCATCTGGTGGCCGTTCGTGTTGCTGTCGATGGTGATGCTCGGCCGCGTCTGGTGCGGCGTGCTGTGTCCGGAGGGCGCGCTCGCCGAATTCGCGAGCAAATTCGGCCGCGGCCGCGCGATTCCGCATTGGATGCGCTGGGGCGGCTGGCCGTTCGTCGCGTTCGGCATCACGACGATCTACGGGCAGATGGTGAGCGTCTACCAGTATCCGAAAGCGGTGTTGCTGGTGCTCGGCGGCTCGACCTTCGCGGCAATCGTGATCGGTCTGCTATACGGACGCGAGAAGCGCGTCTGGTGCAAATACCTGTGCCCGGTCAACGGGGTTTTTTCGCTTCTGTCACGCCTCGCGCCGTTTCACTACAAGGTCGACGAAGACGCTTGGCGCCGCTCGTACAAGAACGGCGAGCATGGGCATCGCGTGATTCCGATCAACTGCGCGCCGCTCGTGCCGTTGCGCAACATGAAGGGTGCGGCGGACTGCCATATGTGCGGCCGCTGCAGCGGACACCGCGATGCGATCGCGCTGACGTGGCGCAAGCCGTCGACCGAAGTCGTGCAGTTGGGCGACAAGAACGCGAACCCGTGGGACACCGCACTGATCCTGTACGGCCTGCTCGGCATCGCGATCGGCGCGTTCCACTGGACCGCGTCGCGCTGGTTCATCGACCTGAAGATGTTCGCCGCGACGTGGCTCGTCGATCGCGACATCACGTGGCCGCTCGACACCAACGCGCCGTGGTTCCTGTTCACGCATTACCCCGACCAGAACGACGTGTTCTCGTGGCTCGACGGCTCGCTGCTGATCGGCTACATCCTGTCGACGGCGCTTGTCTACGGCACCGTGCTGCTGCTGTTGCTGACGGGCGCGACGCGCATGCTCGGGCGCTTCGACGCAACGCGTCTGCATCACTTGACGCAGGGGCTGATTCCGATCGCGGGCGCGGGCGTATTCCTTGGTTTGTCGGCGACGACGCTGTCGCTGCTGCGCGCCGAGCACGTGTCGCTGTGGTGGGCGTCGGATCTGCGCATCGCAATTCTCGTGATTGCGAGCGCGTGGAGCGCATGGCTCGCGTGGCTCGTCACGCGCCGCTACAGCGAGCGCTTCGTGCAACGCGCGCTGGCGATGCTGTGGTTCGTCGCGGCGCTGGCGGTCGTCAATAGCGCGTGGTGGCTGATGTTCTGGGGCTGGGCCTCGAAGTAAGTCTTCAGCCTCTGTCCGGTGCGAACGCAGGCGCAAGCGCAAACGAAAAGCCGTGGGATGGTGACACCCCACGGCTTTATCATTTTCAGCGATGTACGCCGTTGCGCGCATCGGCTTTCGAGAGAGAACCAAAAAAGCGGCCTGGCTTGCTGCGACGGCTGGCTTGGTGTCTGCACGAAGGGGTCTAGTTCTCACGTGCAAACCGTCGTGGCTGGCTAATGCCTAACACCTCTCTGGGAGGTGGTCCCCACAATACCCGGTACTTACCTCGTGTCTTGCTACTTCGTCAGGATCAGCTTGCCGAGGCGCGTCGCACGCAGTTGATACGTGTCGCCGTTGTGCACGATGCTGATGTGACTATGGCCTTGCAGCAGCGCGTCGCTGCGCACGACCCGTTCCGACGTCTCGCTCTGGCCGGCGGTGCGTTGCGCGCCGGGTTTCGCCGCGGGCGCGGCCGTCGTCGACGATTTCGGGCGGCTGGTTAGCGCGGCCGCCGAGCGGCGCAGGCTGAGCGTGGAGGAGCGAGTCATATCGGTCATTCGTTTTAGCTTGTTCGTCGATTCGATGTGATCATTCTAAATGATAACTATTCCTATTTACAAGATCGAGAAATTGATCGAATCCGACTTTTGATAGCTGAATGAAAGTGCGTCTGGACGGCGACTCTGGAAGCCATCCTGGACATGGTCCCGCGAAAGCGCGGGCAGGGCGCCCGCGCGGTATGTCAGTGCAACGGTCCCGGTTCCTGCCCGGCCGCGACGTACTGGCGGATCAGCCGCACGGTATCGATATCGTTCTCGCGATACGCGGACTTGACGATCTCCTGCGTCTGCACCGCGTCCTGGTCGCTCGAGACGGGCAGCGTGGTCGCGTACTCGAAGCGTAGGAACAGCTGCAGCTCATCGGGCTGCTCGATCGTCATCGTCAGTGAGCCGCCGACGTGCTCGGCGGTCGGCAGGATGTCGTAGCGCACGCTTTCGCTTTCCTGCAGCGTGACGCGATCGCGCACGGTGGCCTGGCCGTAGTGCAACTCACGCTCGAGCACATTGCCGTCGCGCGACAGGATCGTGCAGCTGTCGAGACCAATCACGAACAGTTGCGGCTGCTCGGCGCGCAGCACGAGCCCTTCCCACAGCTGCTCGCGCGTCATCGATTCGACGAGGGGATTCAACGGATCGTTGATCTGAATAAGGTGTTCGAAATTCAAGACGACTGCGTCCTATGAAAATATTGCAATACCCGTGACCCGAACGGACGGCGTCCGACCGTCCTATGCGCGTTTGCTGCGACTGTTAAGCGACCGCGAGCGCGGAGCGGATCGAGATCGTGTGCGTGAGGATCTTGTGCACTGGGCACGCATTGGCAATTTGCAAAAGCCGTTCCCGCTGCTCGCCGGAGAGTTCGCCATCGAGCATGATCTGACGGTCGATCGTCGAGCCTGCGTCGCCGGTTTCCATCGACAGTTTGACGCGTACGCCCGCGAGCGGCCAGCCTTTGCGCTGCGCGTACATCTTTAGCGTGATCGACGTACAAGCGCCGAGGCTCGACAGCAGCAGCGAGACCGGCGTCGGGCCGCGGTCGCCGCCGCCTAGCGATTCGGGTTCGTCGGCAAGCCAGGTGTGCTTGCCGTCGTCGAACACGACCTGGAAATTCGTCGAACCGATGTGGGCGGTGACGGTGGGCTCTGCCATGCGCGCTCCTCTGATGGGGATCAAATAGCGTCGCGCGCCGCGGACTGTCGAAATCAACGCGGGCCGCGCGACATGAGCCGTTATTGTGAACGAATTTACCGGCGTTCGCGGCCCGTGGCGGATGATTTGGCGGCGCGCGTGGCTGGGGGCAAGCTTCGCCTCGCGCCGACAGGCGTGACAAACGCGCGGCACGCGCTCGCCTGTCAGTGCGTGATCGCGCCCATCCGCCCGGCCTGGTAGTCGATCACCGCCTGACGGATCTCGTCTTCGGTATTCATCACGAACGGGCCATAGCGCACCACCGGTTCCTTCAGTGGCACGCCGCCGAGCAGCAGCACTTCGAGCGGTTCGTCGCCGGCCGTGATGGTCACCGCGTCGCCGTCGTTGGCGAACACCACCATCGTGCGCGCGCCGATGTCCGCGCGCGCGTCGCCTTCGCCATACACGCCCTTGCCGGACAGCCCATACGCGAACACGCGATAGTCGGCCGGTACCGGCTGGCGGATCGTCGCGCCCGGCTGCAACGAGAAATGCTGATACAGGATCGGCGTGCGCGTTTCGATCGCGGCCTTGACGCCGAGCGCTTCGCCCGCGATGACCTTCACGCGCACCTGACCGTCTTCGGACGTCGCGGCCGGAATGCGTGTCGACGGAATTTCCTGGTAGCGCGGCGCGATCATCTTGTCGCGACGCGGCAGGTTCACCCATAGCTGCAGGCCGTGCACGCGACCGCCGGTGCGCGTGAACTCCGGGTCCGGCATTTCGCTATGCACGACGCCCGCGCCCGCGGTCATCCATTGCACGTCACCGGCGTGCAGCGTGCCGGAATGGCCCGCCGAATCCTTGTGGCCGAACTGGCCCTCGAGCACATAGGTGACCGTCTCGAAGCCGCGATGCGGATGATCGGGCGCGCCGATGGCCTCGCCTGGCGCATAGTCGACCGGCCCCATTTCGTCGAGCAGCAGGAACGGATCGAAGTCCATCAGCAGACGCGTCGGAAACGGTCGATAAACGATAAACCCGCCGCCCTCCACTGTGCGAACCGACGGGAACGTGCGTTCGATCGTGCGTGACGTAGTCATCAATATCACCTCGAAAAATGGGGAATAGCGCGATTTCTGAAACATGGAGCTATTATAGGGACCGTTTTTGGCGGTGCCAGCCGTCCCTCAGCAATGGATTGTTCTATTCATGGAACGATGAGATGAAGATCGATTCACACAATCTGAACGACCTCATGTACTTTTCGCAGGTCGTCGAACATGGCGGATTTTCGGCCGCCGAGCGGGTGCTGGGCATCTCGAAGTCGCGCCTGTCGCGTCGGCTCACGGAGCTGGAGGCGTCGCTCGGCGTGCGCCTGTTGCAGCGTTCCACTCGCAAGCTCGCACTGACCGAAGCGGGGCAGCTGTTCTACCAGCACTGTCAGGCGATGCTCAGCGAAGCGCAGGCGGCGGTCAATGTCGTGCAGCAGCTGCGCTCGTCGCCGCGCGGCACGGTGCGCGTCAGCGTGCCGGTTACGATCTCGCAGACGATTCTGTCGACGATCCTGCCGGAATTCATGCATCGCTTTCCGGAGGTGCGCGTCGTGATGCGCGTGACGAATCGCGTGGTCGATCTGTTCGAGGATTCGATCGACGTCGCACTGCGCGTGCGTTCGGATCCGCCGGAAAACGCGAACATCGTCGTGCGGCCGCTGTGGCGCACCGAGCAGATGCTGGTCGGCGCGCCGAGCCTGCTGCAGCAGAATGCGCCGCCGCTGACGCCGGGCGACCTGAACCGCTTCGAAACACTCGACGTGCCGACGAGCGACGGCCGCCACGTGTACAACCTGATCTCGCCCGACGGCACGCGCCATGCTCACGAACACGAGCCGCGCCTCGTGACCGCCGATCTGATGACGATTCGCGAGGCGGTGCTCGCCGGCGTCGGCATCGCCGCATTGCCGGAGATGATGTATGGAGCCGCGTTGAGAGCGGGGCAACTGTCGCCCGTGATGCCGGGCTGGAGTTTTCCGACGCCGCAGTTGTACGCGGTGTTCGTGTCGCGTCAGGGGATGGTGCCGGCCGTGCGCGCGTTTGTCGATTATCTGGTCGAGATGCTCGATCCGGATGAGGGCAAGCACATCATCGGCGAGTGTCCTGAGCGCGCCGAAAAAGCGGCGGCGCAGGCACCGGTGGCGAGTGCGTCCTCCGCTGCGTCGACGGCGGTTTCATGAGGCTCTGTGGCAACTTGAGGGGGCACGGTGCGCCGGGGGCCGCTAGCGCGCTTCGCAAATCGTTTTTAGCATTTAAGCGCGGCCTGTCATGATTACTTTCAATGGTCGTTTGCTTGAATGCGCGCGCACACAGGCATATAGTGAAATCCCTTTCGCTAAGGAGTGTCCTATGCGAAAACTCATGGCCGCTATCATAGCGGGCCTGATAGGGCTGACCGCGTTGTCCGTGTCGACCACGGCCCTCGCATGCGGTGATACAAGCTATCAGTCTTCGGCCGATGGCAAATGATCCCGCCGCCCGAAGGCGCCGAGTGCGCACAAAAAAAGGCCTTCATCCGACGATGAAGGCCTTTTACTTTTTGGCCCTGTTTAAAGGGGTGTTCCCGTGGACGAGCGCGCTACTCCGCTTGCCGCTCCGCGTGCCACGTTACCGTTTACTTCGCTTTGGGCTGCGTGACGAAACCGATCTTCGTCAGTCCGCCAGCCTGCGCGGCCGACATCACCTGAGCGACCTTCTCGTACGGCACCTTGCGGTCCGCATCGAGATGCAACTCCGGCTGCGGGCTCGCCTGCGCGGCCGCGGCGATCTTCGCGGCGAGCGCCGCATCGTCGACCTTGGTGCTGTCCCACAGCACGTTGCCGTCCGCGTCGATCGACACCGTCACCTGCGCGGGCTTCGTGTCTTCCCTCTGACTGCTCGCGTGCGGCAGATCGATCTTGACCGCGTGACGGATCACCGGAATCGTCACCATGAAGACGATCAGCAGAACCAGCATCACGTCGACGAGCGGCGTCATGTTGATCTCGTTCATCAGGCCGTCGTCATCGTCTCCGGCGAAAGGGCTCATTGCCATTGGAATGCCTCGTCGATCAGTTGGCGCGGGTTGCGAGACGCAGGCCGTCGCCGCGCTTGGTCGACGACAGACGGGCACCCGTTACGAAGAACGCATGCAGCCCGTGCGCGAAGCGGCTCAATTTCGCGACGATCGCCTTGTTGGCGCGCGTCAGCGCGTTGTAGCCGAGCACGGCCGGAATCGCGACGAACAGACCAAACGCGGTCATGATCAGCGCTTCGCCGACCGGGCCGGCGACCTGGTCAATCGACGACTGGCCGCTCGCGCCGATCGCGAGCAGCGCGTGATAGATGCCCCACACGGTCCCGAACAGGCCGACGAACGGCGCGGTGCTGCCGATCGACGCAAGAATCGCGAGACCGCTCTGCATGCGCGCGACGCTTTCGTCCATCGTGTCTTTCAGGCAGCGCGTGATCCAGTCGGACACGTCCATGCGGTCGTGCAGATGCGGCTGCGTCTGGTGATGATGGTCGGCCGCTTCCTGGCCCGACAGCGCGAGCGCGAGGAACGGGTTGTCATGCGGCGTCGAGGCGCCGCCGCCGAGCTTCTTCACGCCGTCGGCGAGGTCGTCCGAATGCCAGAACGCCTGCTCGGCGTTCTTCGTCAGGCGCTTCAGGCGCATCACGTTCCAGCCTTTGACGACGATCACGCTCCACGACATCACCGACATGATCAATAGCGCGAGCGCGATACCGCGCGTCACGAAATCCCCTTGCGCCCACACGTGTGCCAATCCGTAGTTTTGCATTGCAATTCCTTGTTTTTGAAATCTTGCTTCAGTCGGTCAGATTGAAGTTGAAAGGCTGGGTGTACGCGGCCCTGACGGGTTCGCCGTTCTCGAGATACGGCTTGCAGGCGCTCGCGCGTACGGCGGCCAAGGCCGCGTCGTCGAGACGGCTAAAGCCGCTGCTTTTCTTCAACTCGATGTTCTCGAGCTTGCCGGTCAGACCGACGACGAAGTGCACGTACGCGGTGCCGGATTCGCCGCGGCGCCGCGATAGAGCCGGGTATTCAGGCTGGGTGATATTGCAATCGAGGTGCGGCACGTTTTTCGGCGCGCTGATTTCCATCGTCGGCTTGCCGATCGCGGGCGCTGCCGCCGGCGCGGCGGGCGCTGGCGGCGTCGGATCGGGCGCCGCGACCGGCGTCGGCGATGGCGCAGCGGCCTGTGGCAACGGAGTTGGCGTCGGCTTGGGCGTCGGAGCCGGCTTCGGCTGGGCTTTCGGCCTTGTATGGACGGGCGGCGTTGGCCGGGACGGCGGCGGAGCGATCGATTGCAGCGCGACCGGCGCGGCGACCGGCGCGGGCGGCAGCAGTTCGGCGGTCATCACGTGCGATTCGAGCGCGACCGGTGCAGGCTCGTGACGCAGCGTCATGATCACGGCGAGCAGAGCGACGTGAACCGCGGCGACTATGGCAGTGGCCGTCAGCGCGCGGGAATTCGGTCGGGTGGACGACGCCAGCGGGGCGCCGGCGGAAACGGGATGCGGAGCCTGCATGGTCAGTGTGGCAGCGCACCGTGCGGGCGGCGCGTCAAACAGGGCATCGTCATGTTCGGAAAATCAGCAGCGAAATGAACAAAGTAGTCACGAAACCAATCAGCAATTCCATCTCGAACTCCTTTCGAAGGGGGAGCGGGGTAGCTGGCTGGTACGAGTACTGGCTTGCTGACGGCAGTGGGATAACGCAGTACGGCGGACAGTACTGCGGTTGTGTTGCAGACGTGCGGCACATTCAACGTCGCATCGGAGCGCTACATAAAGCGTGCGTGAAGCAGAGGGGCTTTTAGACGCACCGACACGGCCTGGACCGGGCCCTGCTAATTGAACTCAGGCTGCCTTGCGCTCGTAGAACGCGACTTGCACGACCTCGGCGACGCTCTGCACCTGCCGATGCTCGACCACGCCGCAACGGCTCGCGCACACGCCGCTTTGCAGCATCACGTCACGCACGGATTCCTCGCATTTGCCGCAGCACGAGGCGACGCCGAGTTCAAACTGCAACTCGTCGAACGAGTCGATGCCGTCCGCAATCGAGGAGCGGATTGTGCGGTCGGATACGGATTTGCAGACACAGACGATCATGGCAGGTGTCATAGCTAACGTTAATGCGAATTATTATCATTTTGTTTGGTTCGTTTGGCAAGCGTCCCATGCGATTTTTTGTAACAAAACCAGACTCTTGGAATGGATTTCGTCGGCAGGAAGGGTGGGGCGCGCGCCGGTTGGCGGCGCTAGGCGGCGCGAGAATCCGATGCGGCCGTGCGGCCCGACGGTATCGATACCTGCTCGACCGCGGCCTCGATCCGCAGCAGCGTGGCGGCGAGTTGCTGCTGATGGATGCCGTCGTCGGTGGAATAGAAGCGCGGCAGCGGCGTGCCCCCGGCCGACGCCGCGGCGCGCAGGCCGTGCTGCTCGAGCACGCGTTCTAGCTGACGCGCGATCGCCACGCTCGTATCGATCAGCGCGAGCCGCTCGCCGACGATGTCGCGGATCGCCGCGTCGAGAAAGGGGTAATGGGTGCAGCCGAGCACCAGCGTGTCGGCGCCCGCGTCGAGCATCGGTTCCAGGTAGCTGCGCAGCAGTGCCTGCAACTCGGCCGAGCCGACATCGCAACGCTCGACCGCCTGCACGAGCCCGTGGCCGGGCTGGCACAGAAAGCGGCAGTCGGCGGCGTAGCGTTCGAGCAGCCCCTGGAAGCGGGCGCTGCGCAGTGTCGCCTGGGTCGCGAGCACGCCGGCGACGCGGCTTTTCGATTGCAGCGCGGCGGGCTTGACACCCGGCTCGACGCCGACGAGCGGAATCGGCAGCTTTTCGCGCACCAGCGCGATCGACTGCGCGGTCGCCGTATTGCATGCGACCACGAGCGCCTTCGCGCCTTGTGCGGCGAGCCATTCGCCGATGGCCAGCGTGCGGTCGGTGATGAAGTCGTCGTCGCGCTCGCCGTAGGGCGCGTACAGCGAATCGGCGACATACAGCAACGCCTCGTCAGGCAGTTGCGCGCGCACCGCGCGCAGCACGGACAGGCCGCCGAGCCCCGAATCGAAAATGCCGATCGGCGCCTGCGACGCGGCGCCTGCGGCAACACTGCGGACAGTCGGGGACGGCGAAGGGGCGGGCATAGGCGAAGAAAACGAGCGTGAAGTGGCGGTCGGCGAAAAGGGTGAAACCACGGTGAGGCGCGAACGAGCGCGCAAGTATATCGCCCGTGCGGCACGGTCCGGCGCGAATGCCTGCTGGGCAGGCGTCGTGCCGCTACCGCGCGGGATGCTTCAGCGTGCTTCGATCAGGACTCGACCGAGCCCATCGCGCTTTGCTGGTAGTTCTGGATACCGACCTTGTCGATCAGATCGAGCTGGGTTTCGAGCCAGTCGATGTGCTCTTCGGTGTCGTCGAGAATCTTCGTGAAGATTTCGCGCGAGATGAAATCGCGCACCGATTCGCAGTAGGCAATCGCCTCCTTGCAGGTGCCTTGCGAAATCTGTTCGATCTTCAGATCGCATTCGAGGATCTCTTTGGTTTCCTCACCGATCAGCAGCTTGTGCAGGTCCTGCAGATTCGGCAGACCGTCGAGCATGAAGATCCGTTCGATCAGCATGTCGGCATGCTTCATTTCGCCGATCGACTCGTCGTACTCGTGCTTGCCGAGCTTGTCGAGGCCCCAGTGGCCGTACATTCGGGCATGCAGGAAATATTGATTGATCGCGGTCAGTTCGTTCTTCAACTGCGCGTTCAGATATTCGATGACCTTCTTGTCGCCTTGCATGTTATTTCCTTTTTCGGGAACCTTGAATTTCCAACAACAATAAACGCCATGTCCAAAAAAGCCAAGAGATCCGATACAACTGTTGGCGGCGTTGGCGGCCTCGTGCGTGCGGCGCCTTGCGCGTGCATGACGCACGGAAAGAAAAAGCCGGGATCGCGGCCCCGGCTTTTCGACTGATCTGAGTAGCGTTAATCGCGACTCATCAAGCCGTGGCGACCGGAATCTTGCCGATCTTGGCTTGCCATTCCTTCGGGCCGGTCTGGTGCACGGAGGTGCCGTTCGAATCGACGGCGACCGTGACCGGCATGTCCTGCACGTCGAACTCGTAGATCGCTTCCATGCCAAGGTCTTCGAACGCGAGCACCTTCGCGCTGCGGATCGCCTTCGACACGAGGTACGCGGCACCGCCGACGGCCATCAGATACGCGGCCTTGTGCTTCTTGATCGCCTCGATCGCGACCGGGCCGCGCTCGGCCTTGCCGATCATCGAAATGAGGCCCGTTTGCGCGAGCATCGTCTCGGTGAACTTGTCCATCCGCGTCGCAGTGGTCGGGCCCGCCGGGCCGACCGCTTCGTCGCGCACCGGATCGACCGGGCCGACGTAGTAGATCACGCGGTTCGTGAAATCGACCGGCAGCTTCTCGCCCTTCGCGAGCATGTCGGCGATGCGCTTGTGCGCGGCGTCGCGGCCCGTCAACATCTTGCCCGACAGCAGCAGCGTCTGGCCCGGCTTCCAGCCCGCCACTTCTTCCGGCGTCAGCGTGTTGAGGTCGACGCGCTTGCTGGTTTCCGTGTTCGGTTCCCAGTGCACCTTCGGCCATGCGTCGAGCGACGGCGCTTCGAGCTTGGCGACGCCCGAACCGTCGAGCGTGAAGTGCGCGTGGCGGGTCGCCGCGCAGTTCGGGATGATCGCGATCGGCTTGGATGCGGCGTGCGTCGGCGCGGCCATGATCTTCACGTCGAGAACAGTGGACAGACCGCCGAGGCCCTGCGCGCCGATACCGAGTGCGTTGACCTTCTCGTGCAACTCCACGCGCAGCTCTTCGATCCAGTCCTTCGGGCCGCGCGCGATCACGTCCTGAATGTCGATCGGGTCCATCAGCGATTCCTTCGCCATCACCATCGCTTTCTCAGCGGTGCCGCCGATGCCGATGCCGAGCATGCCCGGCGGGCACCAGCCCGCGCCCATCGTCGGCACGGTCTTCAGGATCCAGTCGACGATCGAATCCGACGGGTTCAGCATCGCGAACTTCGACTTGTTCTCCGAGCCGCCGCCCTTGGCCGCGACCTGCACGTCGACGGTGTTACCCGGCACGATCTCGTAGTGGATCACGGCCGGCGTGTTGTCCCTGGTGTTCTTGCGCGCGCCTTCGGGCGGGCTCACGATCGATGCGCGCAGCACGTTGTCCGGATTCAGATAGCCGCGGCGCACGCCTTCGTTGATCATGTCGGTGACGCTCATCGTCGCGCCGTCCCAACGCACGTCCATACCGACCTTCACGAACACCGTGACGATGCCGGTGTCCTGGCAGATCGGGCGCTTGCCTTCGGCGCACATGCGGCTGTTGGTCAGGATCTGCGCGATCGCGTCCTTCGCTGCGGGGCTCTGTTCGAGCTCGTACGCGCGGCCGAGCGCTTCGATGTAGTCGAGCGGGTGGTAGTAGCTGATGTACTGCAGCGAATCAGCGATGCTCTGAATCAGGTCTTCCTGTTTGATGACGGTCATGGCTAGCTCAGTGGGGAGTGGCGCTTGTTGTCGGATCGCAGCACGGTGCGGTCAGTCTTGCGCCTTCATGGGAGTGGAAACCTTGAGGCCGCCCACGGCGTGCAATGCCGCGGGTCCTTCGAAATGTTTGGGGTGCGTGTGCGTGGCGTTCTGGTCGGGGCTGATGAAGGTCTTCAGCAGATGGATCGACGAAACGCTGATCAGCGCCATCGACAGCTTCACTTTCAGCACGCCGGCGTTCACGTGATCGAGCCATTCCGGTTCGTCCGGATGACCGTCGAGGCCGAGGCGCGATACGAACGTTTCATACCCGCCGATGATCACCATGATCAGCATCAGCCCGAGGTACAGCGGCACCTGCAGCCAGCGGCTCATGACAACGAGGTGGGGCAGCGCGCGCATGGGGCGGCGCGGACGGGCGCAGGCGGGTCGCGAAGCGGACATAGGCAACGGTCAGATGAAGCGCGGGTGACGGAACAGGGGGCCAGGCGCAGACGGCGGTGCGGGGCGCGGCCATCGAAGGGGCGCGAGACTCGCGTCAGGCGCGCTATTGTACAGCGTCGGTCGAATCTGCTGCTTTGCGGCGGGCAGCGCGCCCGCCACACCGGAATTACGATGCGATCGGCGGCACGCTGCGCGCCTTCAGGCTCGCGAGGCCGATACCGGCGACCACGCAGGCAAGCGCGATGCCGTGCGCGAGCGTGGGCCGCTCGCCGAGGAACTCGATGCCGTACAGTGCCGCGGCGACCGGCAGCACCGCGCTGAACACGCCGGCAAGACTGCCTGGCACGTGACGGATGCCTTTCATCCACAGCCAGAACGAGAAGATGCTGGCCGACAGCCCGTACCACAGCACCAGCATCCAGACGCTCGACGGCACCGCGCGATAGTCGAAATGCACGAGCGCGCCGGCGCCGAGCGGCAGCATCAGTAGCAGGCCGAACAGATGCGTGTACGCGCAAATATCGATCGGCGCGAGCGTTTGCGTGAGGCGGCGGGACAGAATGATGTACAGCGATTCGCAGCACACGGCACCGAGCACCATGAAGTTGCCCGCGAGCGAGCCGGTGCCGGCCGTCGCATCCGCGCCCGCCTGGACGTGCGCGACATTGATGACGACGACGCCGACGATCGCCAGCGCGATGGACGCGAGCGCGCGGCCATCGGGCCGCTCCTTCAGGATCAGCCACGACAACAGCGCGACGACCGCCGGAATCGTGCTCGTGATCACGCCGGCCGCGACCGCGCTGGTACGCGCGACGCCGTTGAGCATCAGCAGCGTGAAGCCGAAGGTGCCGAATAGAGCCTGCAAAAACAGGTTGATCCATTCATCGCGTTTGACGCGGCGCAGTTTGGTCACGCGCAACAGCGGCCAAAGCACGGCCATCGCGATTACGAAACGCAGCAGCGCAAACAGCGGGACGGGGACGAAGGCGACGATCGATTTACCGATTCCGACGTTGCTGCCGACCAGCAGCATCGAGGTAATGAGAAGCAGGGCGTAGCGATTCAAGCTGGAATCCGGACGGCTAGTTCAGTTAGCATTGTAAAAGGCCGTGCGAGAGAGCGTAAGGGTGCGAAAGCGGGCGCGCTGGCGGTGCGTTCGCATCACCGGCATCTCGTCTGATCAACGCGTAACTGCGTCGATGGCTGGCGCGATCTAAGGGTTTTCGCTTGCAGATCAACACGATGCGCGTAAGTGGCCGGTAAGTTGCAGCGCTTATGGTTATGCCTTGACGCGGAATAGGATCGCGCAGGGCCCCCGCATGCACGGATGTTGCGATGCCGCACGCACGCGCGTTCGACGGTATCGCGAGGTGGGAGACAGCGCCGCTCGTGGCGGCTCGAACAAGGATAAGGCCCGCGCGCGCCGCGCGCCGGTACAGGTTTTACGTTTCATCTTCACCAAGGGGTTGTCGATGTCTGCGATTGAATCGGTTCTTCAGGAACGCCGCGTTTTCCCCCCCTCCGCTGACACTGCGAAGGGTGCCACGATCTCCGGCATGGACGCGTACCGTGCGCTCGCCGCCGAAGCGGAGCGCGACTACGAAGGCTTCTGGGGGCGTCTCGCGAAGGAGACGCTGAGTTGGCACAAGCCGTTTACGAAGGTGCTCGACGAATCGAAGGCGCCGTTCTACACGTGGTTCGAAGACGGCCAGCTGAACGCGTCGTATAACAGCATCGACCGTCACGTCGAGGCCGGCAACGGCGAGCGCGTCGCGATCGTGTTCGAAGCCGACGACGGTAGCGTCACCAACGTCACCTATCAGGATCTGCTGCAACGCGTATCGCGCTTCGCGAATGCGCTGAAAAAACGCGGCGTGAAGAAAGGCGACCCGGTCGTCATCTATATGCCGATGTCGATCGAGGGCATCGTCGCGATGCAGGCGTGCGCGCGGATCGGCGCGACGCACTCGGTCGTGTTCGGCGGCTTCTCGTCGAAGTCGCTCAACGAGCGGCTCGTCGACGTCGGCGCGGTCGCGCTGATCACGTCCGACGAACAGATGCGCGGCGGCAAGGCTTTGCCGCTGAAGAACATCGCCGACGAAGCGCTCGCGCTCGGCGGCTGCGAGAAGGTCGGGAGCGTGATCGTGTACCAGCGCACCGGCGGCAAGGTCGCGTGGGACGCAGGGCGCGACCTGTGGCTGCACGAACTCACGCAGGGCGAGTCGGACCAGTGCGCGCCCGAATGGGTCGACGCCGAGCATCCGCTCTTCATCCTCTATACGTCGGGTTCGACCGGCAAGCCGAAGGGCGTGCAGCACAGCACCGGCGGCTATCTGCTGTGGGCCGCGCAAACGCTGAAATGGACCTTCGACTGGCGCCCCTCCGACGTGTTCTGGTGTACCGCCGACATCGGCTGGATCACCGGCCATAGCTACATTACGTACGGGCCGCTCACGCTTGGCGGCACCCAGGTCGTGTTCGAGGGCGTGCCGACCTATCCGGACGCCGGGCGCTTCTGGCAGATGATCGCGAAGCACAGGGTCACGCTGTTCTATACGGCTCCTACTGCGATCCGCTCGCTGATCAAGGCCGCCGAGGCCGACGCTAAAGTGCATCCGAAGAGCTACGACCTGTCGACGTTGCGCATCATCGGCACGGTCGGCGAACCGATCAATCCGGAAGCGTGGGTGTGGTACTACGAGAACGTCGGCGGCGGCCGCTGTCCGATCGTCGATACGTGGTGGCAGACCGAGACCGGCGGCCACATGATCGCGCCGATGCCGGGCGCGACGCCGCTCGTGCCGGGTTCGTGCACGCTGCCGCTGCCGGGCATCATGGCCGCGGTCGTCGACGAAACCGGGCAGGACGTGCCGAACGGGCAGGGCGGCATTCTGGTGATCAAGCGCCCGTGGCCGGCGATGCTGCGCAACGTGTGGGGCGATCCGGACCGCTACAAGAAGAGCTACTTCCCCGACGAGCTCGGCGGCAGGCTCTACCTCGCCGGCGACGGCGCGGTGCGCGACAAGGAGACCGGCTACTTCACGATCATGGGCCGCATCGACGACGTGCTGAACGTGTCGGGCCATCGTCTCGGCACCATGGAGATCGAGTCGGCGCTGGTGGCCAATCCGCTCGTCGCGGAAGCCGCCGTGGTGGGCCGTCCCGATGCGACGACCGGCGAGGCGGTGTGCGCGTTCGTGGTGCTCAAGCGTGCGCGTCCGCAAGGCGAAGAGGCCGTGAAGCTCGCAAACGACCTGCGCAACTGGGTCGGCAAGGAGATCGGTCCGATCGCGAAGCCGAAGGACATCCGCTTTGGCGAGAACCTGCCGAAGACGCGTTCGGGCAAGATCATGCGTCGCCTGTTGCGTTCGCTCGCGAAGGGCGAGGAAATCACCCAGGACGTGTCGACGCTGGAAAACCCGGCGATTCTCGATCAGCTCGGCGAGTCGATTTAATGCGTTGTAAGCGGGTCCGCGCGGCCGGCGGCGGTGTGTCGATCGACACGCTTGCGGGCACGCCGCGCAGACCCGTTGTTCGAGCGGACGGTTTGCGCCACGGCGTTGCGCGGACAATCCCGATTGCCTCGCCGATGCCTTTTTGATACATAGGCGCATGGCCGCGCCGCACCTATCCTCCCACGCCAGGTTGAACCCCCCGCCCGAACCGCCACCGGTCTCGGCGGCGATGGCGCTCGCGCATCGCAAGTACTGGCGTTTCAACCTCGCGCTGATCGCGGTGCTGATGACGCTTGGCTTCTTCGTCTCCTTCGTCGTGCCATTGCTGGCGCCCGCGCTCGCGCAGGTGCGCGCAGGCGGCTTCAGGCTGCCGTTCTACTTTGGCGCACAAGGCGCGATCCTGATCTACCTCGCGTTGATCGTCGTCTATATCGTGCTGATGCAGCGCGCCGATCGTCAGTTGCAGCACGCGTTCGAAGCGGATTCGCAGCGCGATGCGGCAAGCGGTCCCGCCGCGGATTCCACCAGCGGCGCGAACGATGACGTCGCGATCGGCAAGGCCGCGCCGGCCACGCGCGGGCGCTGAGCCGATGAAGCTCACGCATCGGCTGATCCGCTCGTACGCGCTCTATACGCTCGGCTTTCTGCTGTTCGTCTACGTGATGTGGCGCATCGAGCGCAGCACCGGTCCCGGGGTGTGGATCGGCTATGTGTTCCTGTTCGTGCCGATCGCGGTGTATGCGGTGATCGGCGTGCTGTCGCGCACGTCCGACCTGGTCGAATACTACGTAGCGGGGCGGCGCGTGCCGTCGGCGTTCAACGGCATGGCGACCGCGGCCGACTGGTTGTCGGCCGCGTCGTTCATCGGTCTGGCCGGCTCGATCTACGCGACCGGCTACGACGGCCTCGCGTACCTGATGGGCTGGACCGGCGGCTATTGCCTCGTCGCGTTCCTGCTCGCGCCGTATGTGCGCAAGCTCGCGCGCTACACGATTCCCGATTTTCTCGGCACGCGCTATTCGAGCAACGCGGTGCGCGGCCTTGCGGCGCTCGCCGCGATCCTGTGCTCGTTCGTTTATCTGGTCGCGCAGATCCAGGGCGTCGGCCTGATCGCGACGCGCTTTATCGGCGTCGATTTCACGGTCGGCATTTTCTGCGGGCTCGCGGGCATTCTGGTGTGCTCGTTTCTGGGCGGCATGCGTGCCGTTACGTGGACCCAGGTCGCGCAGTACGTCATCCTGATCCTCGCGATGCTGATACCGGTATCGATGATCGCGCACAAGGACGGCCTCGGCTGGGTGCCGCAATTCAGCTATGGGCGCCTGATGCAGCGCATGGAAGGGCTCGAGAAACAGGTGCGCGACGCGCCGCTCGAGGAGCGCGTGCGCGACGATTATCGACGCCGCGCCGCGTTGATGCAACTGCGGCTCGATACGCTGCCGCAATCGTTCATCGAGGAAAAGCAGCGGCTCACGCAGGAGGTCGGCGATCTGCGCCGCCGTAACGGTCCGTTGCGCGAGATCAAGGAGCGCGAGCGCGCGCTCGAACAGTTTCCGCGCGATGCCGCCGCCGCGCAGATCGTCTGGAGTCAGAAGCGCGACGACATGCTGATGCGGGCGAGCGCGCCGGTGCCGATGCAGGAACCGTTTCCTGCTGTCGGTGAGGAAGACCGGAGCACGCACGCGCGTAACTTTCTATCGCTGCTGCTGTGTCTGTCGCTTGGCACGGCGAGCCTGCCGCATATCCTGACGCGCTACAACACGACGACTTCGGTGGCGTCGGCGCGGCGCTCGGTCGGCTGGACGCTCTTTTTCGTCGCGCTGTTCTATCTGACCGTGCCGGTGCTGGCGGTGCTGATCAAGTACGAGATCCTGTCGAATCTGGTCGGCCATCATTTCGCCGATCTGCCGCAGTGGCTGATGCAATGGCGCAAGGTCGAACCGAGCCTGATCAGCCTCGCCGATACGAACGGCGACGGTATCGTGCGCTGGAGCGAGATCCAGATGCAGCCCGATATGGTCGTGCTCGCGGCGCCCGAGATCGCGGGGCTGCCGTATGTGATGTCGGGCTTGATCGCGGCGGGGGCGCTCGCGGCGGCGCTATCGACCGCGGATGGTCTGCTGCTGACGATCGCGAACGCGCTATCGCACGACGTGTACTACCACATGGTCGATCCGAACGCGTCGAGCCAGCGGCGCGTGACGATCTCGAAGATTCTGCTGCTGGGTGTCGCATTGTTCGCGTCGTACGTGGCGTCGCTGAATACGGGGAATATTCTGTTTCTGGTCGGGGCGGCATTTTCGCTGGCGGCGTCGAGTCTGTTTCCGGCGCTCGTGCTCGGCGTGTTCTGGAAACGCACGACGCGGCTCGGCGCGGTGGCGGGGATGGTCGCGGGGCTCGTCGTGTGCATCTACTACATCGTGTCGACGTATCCGTTCTTCACGCAGATGACGGGATTCACAGGTGCGCGCTGGTTTGGCATCGAGCCGATCAGTTCGGGCGTGTTCGGTGTGCCGGCGGGTTTTCTCGTGGCGATCGGGGTGAGTTTGCTCGATCGAAAGGCGGACGCTTACACGATCGCGCTGGTCGACTATATCCGGCATCCGTAGGCGGTTTGCGCGGGGCTTTGACCAGGGTGTGGCGCAGGGCGCGAAGTTTGCTATAATTCGGCTCCCCGCCGGAGAGATGGATGAGCGGTTTAAGTCGCACGCCTGGAAAGCGTGTATAGGTTAATAGCCTATCGGGGGTTCGAATCCCCCTCTCTCCGCCAGGATATCCAATGAATACGGGCCTTTCGGCCCGTTTTTCTTTTCTACCAACACCGCTACCCACACGCATGCACGCGGTGCAATTTCCCACCCGCCGGCGGCCATTTCGATGCGTCGTCTACGAACAACACAGGTCGGGTTTTTCCGGGGCTCGGCTCGACAAAGAGACTTACCGGGGAACAAATGAAACGCCCCGCTCGGGGCGGGGCTCATTCAGGCCTATGCCTAAGGCTTGCTGGCAGTTCGATCGGCGTGGCAAGAGAAGAAAATATGTTTGCGAGATCCTGGTAGTCAAGCCTGCCTTCAGCCACGTCAACCATGATCTCTTCGAGCGCCTGAGTACGACGGACTGCGTACCCTTCAATAAGCAAATAGGTTAACGCCGAAACCAGCGCCGTCCTCTTGTTGGCATCCGAAAAAGCGTGTCCGCGCGCGATCGCTTCTGCGTAAAGCCCGGCGATCTCAAAGACATCCTCCAGTCCGCCATAGTGAATGCGGTTCTCAATACGACCAAGGGCACCCTCCAAGGTGCCCCTGTTCGTCGTGCCAACGAGTCCTGGTTCGCGGGAGAGAATAAAGTCGTGCACGATCACGACCATACCCGCATCAAGAATCATCTCTTTGCCAGCGCTTGAATGACAGCATGATGCTGTTCGTACACGCGTTTGGCTGCATTGAGGATCTGCTTACGACCATCCGCGGAGCTTGCATTGACCTTTGTTGTCGGGAGCTGTACGCCTGCCCGGGCCTTGACTTCGACTCCGTGGATGTTCCCGGTCTTTCCTTTCATGACCATAGAATCTCCTTCGGGGTTGGGTTTTAAGGGGCTGTCACATCGTTGTTAATGGCGATTTTACACACAAGTTTAATTTCCTGAACGGTGCTGTTTACCACATCACCCCTCATCCCCCTCCCGCAACTCCCCCGTATTCCCCCGTTCCGCGCAAGCGCCCGTAACAGGCGGCCGCCCCCGCGTCGCCTCCGACAGCGTCACTCCCTGCTGAATCCCAGCCTTCGCCAGCATATGTGCGCTAATCGGCGCGGTGAGAAACAGAAACGCCGGAATCAGCAACTCATGCAGGCTCGCGAAGTTGTTATGCGCGCTGAAATACACCACCGACGCGAGCACGATGCCGCCTACACCGAGCGTGGTCGACTTGGTCGGACCGTGCAGCCGCATGAAGAAGTCGGGCAGCCGAGCGAGCCCGACCGCCCCGACCAGCGTGAACAGGCTGCCGGCCAGCAGCAGCAAACAAACGATCGCTTCGACAAAAGTTTCCATCGGCATACCCCACGCTAGTTGAGTTCGATGATGTCGCCGCGCTGCAGGTACTTGGTGAGCGCGACGGTACCCACGAAACCCATCACGGCAATCAGAAGCGCAACCTCGAAGAGCACCGTCGAGCGCAAGCTGATGCCGTACACGACGATCAACGCGATCGCATTGATGTTGAGCGTGTCGAGCGCGACGATGCGATCGGGCAGCGACGGCCCGCGCACGAGGCGCCACAGCGCGAGCAGGAACGCGATGCCGAGGATCGCGAGCGAGATCGGAATCACGATGGCTAGCATGCGAAGATCTCCATCAAAGGGGCTTCATAACGGGACTTGATGCGCGCGATGAGTGCGGCTTCGTCGCCGAGATCGAGCACGTGTACGGAGAGGCGCGTGCGGTCGTCGCTAAGTTCGGCGCACAGCGTGCCCGGGCTCAGCGAGACCACGCTGATGAGCACCGTGAGCGCGATCTCGTGGGTGCTGTCGAGCGGCACTTCGATGAACGCCGGGCGCATCCGCTGCGTCGGGCCGAGCACGAGCAGCGCGACCTCGACGTTGGCCACGATGATATCGACCAACACATGCCAGGCGAGGAGCATGAGCAGCCACGGTCGGCCGAAGCGCACCGGTCGCAGCCACAAGCCTTCGGCGACGCGAAAAGAGATCACGTAGCCGAGCGCGGCGCCGAGCAGCAGGGTGCCCGGCGAGAGGTCGTTCATCAGCAGCACCCAGCAGATGATCAGCAAGACCGCGAGCCACGGGTGGGGGAAGAGCCTTTTCAACATCGTCAGTTCCCCTGTGCGTCGGCCGTGGTCGCGGCGGCCGCTGGTGGCGAGGAGCGCGCCGCGGGCAGGATCGCGCGCACGTAGGCGGCGCGATCGAATAGCTGTGTCGCCGTATCGGTGAGATAGTGCCGCACCGCGCCCGCGCCGAGCGTGATGGCCACGACGCAGCCGAGCAGGACCGCGCAGGCGGCGAGCTTCGCATTACTGCCACGCGGTGCGCGCTCCTCTTTGCCGGCGGCGGCGCGCGCGGCCGGCGCGGCCCACATCAGGCGCGTGCCCGTGCGGCTCAGCGCGACGATCGAGAGCAGGCTCGACAGCAGTACGGCCGGCCACAGCACGACTGCCGCGCCGAGCGGCGTGGCGGCCAGCACCATCGCCTTGCCGAGGAACCCGGACAGCGGCGGCAGGCCCGCGGCGCCCACCGCGGCGATCAGATAGAGCAGCGCGGCGAGGTTCGACGGCCACGGTGCATGCGTGCGCGGGACCGCTTCGACCGTGGCTTCGGCTTCGGTGCGAGCCGGTTCCCCGACCAGCACGGCGAGCGCGCCGGCCGTCTCGACCTGCAGCGGCTGCACCCGCGCCAGCGTCGCCACCGCTTCGCCGTCCGGGGCGGGCGAGATGGCCGCCGCGCCTGCGTCGTCGAGCGCTTCGAGCGAACCAGGCTCGATCGAATTGGCATCGGCGGAAACGGCGGCATGGGCGGCATGGGCGGCGTGCGGGGTCGGGGCTTGCTCGGGTTCGAGCGTGTCGGCGAGCAGGAACAGCGCGCCTGTGCAGAGCGTCGTGCTGATCAGGTAGTAGAGCAGCGCGCTCCATGCAAGCGGCGTCTGTAGTGCGATCGCCGCGATCAGCAGACCCACCGAAACCAGCACGAGATAGCCCGTCGTGGTCTTGAGACTCGACACCGCCAACGCGCCCAGCGCGCCGAACACGATCGTCGCGATCGCGAGCCACCACGCCCACTGATGCATGAACGCATCGAGCACGCCGCCCGCCGCGCCGAACACGAGCGCGTCGCAGCGCAGCATCGCATAGATGCCGACCTTGGTCATGATCGCGAACAGCGCGGCCACCGGGCCGATGGCGCTGCGGTAGGCCTGCGGCAACCAGAACGACATCGGAAACACGGCGGCCTTGAGGCCGAACACGAGCATCAGCGTCGCGCCCGCGAACTGCGCGAGCGGCAGCGACTCCGGACCGAGACGCGCCAGACGTTCGCCCATGTCGGCCATGTTGAGCGTGCCCGTGACGCCGTAGAGCACGCCGATCGCGACCAGAAAGAAAGACGAACCGACGAGGTTCATCAACAGATAGTGCAGCCCGTTGCGCACCCGTCGCGCGCCGCCACCATGCAGCAGCAGCGCGTACGACGCGATCAGCAGCAGCTCGAAGAACACGAACAGGTTGAAGAGATCGCCCGCGAGGAAGGCGCCGTTCAGGCCCATCAGCTCGAACTGGAACAGCGCACGGAAATAGCGGCCGCGCCTCGCGTCCTCGCTCGAGGTGCCGAGCAGGCAGCAGACCGCCAGCACGGCGGTGAGCACCAGCATCAGCGCGCCGAGCCGGTCGAGTTCCAGCACGATGCCGAACGGCGCGGGCCATGCGCCGAGCGCGTAGCTGGCGATCTCGCCTTGCGCGGCGCGCGCCATCAGCAGGCACGCGACGGGCAGCAGCGCGATGATGGCGAGCGCGTTCAGCGCGCGTTGCAGGCGTTTCGCGCGCAGCGGCAGCGCGACGATGACGCCCGCGGCAAAGAGCGGAATCAGGATCGGGAGCAGGAGAACGTGGTTCATTCGCCGCGCGCCTCCTCGCCATTGACGTGATCGTTGCCCGTGATCGAAAACGAGCGCAGCGCGAGCACCACGGTGAAGGCCGTCATGGCGAAGCCGATCACGATGGCCGTCAGCACGAGCGCTTGCGGCACCGGATCGGCGTATTGCGCCCCCGCCGCGATGACCGCTGGCTTGCCGATCGCAAGCCGGCCCATGCCGAGCAGGAACAGGTTGATCGCATACGAGAACAGCGTGATGCCGAGAATCACCGGCAACACGCGTGCGCACAGCAGCAGGTAGATGCCGCACGCGCAAAGCACGCCGATCGCGATGGCAAAGGCGGCTTCCATCAGCTTTTCTCCACGGACTGCATGTCCTTGTCGCGCACGCCGAGGTGCGAGACGATCGTGAGCGTCGTGCCGACCACCGCGCCCGTTACGCCGAGATCGAACAGCATCGCCGTGGACAGTTCGATCTCGCCGATCAGCGGCACGTGCAGGTGCCCGAACGCACTGGTCAAAAACGGCTGGCCGAACGCGAGACTGCCGAGCCCCGTGGCCGCGGCGATCAGAATGCCGAAGCCCGCGAGCGCGCGGTAGTTGAGGTGGATGCGCGACTCGGTCCACAGCACCCCGCTCGCGACGTACTGCAGCAACAACGCGATCGAGAGGATCAGCGACGCGATGAAGCCGCCGCCCGGCAGGTTGTGGCCGCGCAGGAACACGAACACGGCGACGAGCACGGTGAGCGGCAGCATCAGCCGCGCGAGGATCGCGAGCATCAGCGGATGCGATTGCGACGACCATGGCCGGCCATCCGGCCCCGCATCGGGCGACTTCAGGCGCAGCCCGCGCAGCAGCGCCTTGACGGCGAGCCCCGCGACCACGAGCACGCTGATTTCGACCATCGTGTCGAAGCCGCGGAAATCCACGAGGATCACGTTGACGACGTTGTGGCCGCCGCTGCCGGGCAGCGCATTGGCGAGGAAGTACGGAGCGATGCCTGGCAGCGGCGCGCTCGTCATGATCCTGTACGACACGGCGCCGAGCAGCGCGCCGCCCGCGAGCGCGAGCACGCCGTTGCGCAGCCGGACGGGGAGCGGCTCGACGGCGCGTTGCAGCGCGGGCAGGAAATAGACGGCCAGCACGAGCAGCAGGATCGTGACCAGTTCGACGGAGATCTGCGTGAGCGCGAGATCGGGCGCGGAGAAGCGCACGAAGGCGAGCGACACGAGCAGGCCGCAGGTGCTCAGCATCACGAGCGCGTAAAGGGTGCGCGCACGCACGCACACCACGCCGACGGCGAGCAACGCCATCAGCACGAGGCCGCCCAGCGTGAACGGATCGGGCGGCAGGCGCGTGTGGCTGCCGCTCCAGGTGTCGAGCGCGACGAGCGGCACACCCGGCACGATCAGCATCGCCGCGATCATCCATGCGAGGTAGGCCGGCAGCGAGCGCGTCTCGAACAAGCGCACGATCACGCCGGCGCACTGTTCGAGACGCTGCACGAAGCGGTCGAAGATTTCGCTCGCGTTCAACTCGGTGAGCGCCGTGCGACGGTGGCGGAACGCATTGCGGCGCAGGAAAAAGAGCGCCGCACCCGCCGCGAACGACACCGCGCTCATCACGAGCGGCGTATTGACGCCGTGCCACAGGCTCAGGCTGTAGTCGGGCAGCTTGCCGCCGAGCGTGACCCACGCGGCCGACTCGAGCAGCCTGCCGATGATTTGCTGCGGGAACAGGCCGATCAGCAGGCATAGCGCCACGAGAATCTCGACCGGCAGCCGCATGAAGCGCGGCGCCTCGTGCGGCGGATAGTGCGGCAGATCGCGCGGCGTCTCGCCGTCGAAAAACACGCCCCAGACGAAACGTAGCGAGTACGCCACGGAGAGCGCCGCCGCCACGATCGCGATGACCGGCACGGCGAGGTTCAGCGGCCCGAACATGCTTTGCGCGAGTGTTTCGCCGAAGAACATTTCCTTCGAGAGAAAACCGTTGAGCAGCGGCACGCCGGCCATCGACAGCGACGCGACGCTCGCGAGCACGGCCGTATGCGGCATGTACCTGCGCAGGCCGCGCAGACGGCCCAGATCGCGCGTGCCGGTTTCGTGATCGACGATGCCCGCGGCCATGAAGAGCGACGCCTTGAACACCGCGTGGTTGATCGTGTGAAAGAGCGCGGCGACAGTCGAGAGCTGCGTGTCGAGGCCGAACAGCAGCACGATCAGGCCGAGATGGCTGATGGTCGAATAGGCGAGCAGGCCCTTCAGATCGCGCTGCAACAACGCCATCCCCGCGCCGCCCACCAGCGTGACGAGCCCGGCCACTGTCGCCGTGTAAGCCCACAGGTGGGTACCTTCGAAGAGCGGATAGAGACGCGCGAGCAGGAACACGCCGGCCTTCACCATCGTCGCCGAATGCAGATAGGCCGACACGGGTGTGGGCGCCGACATCGCGTGCGGTAGCCAGAAGTGAAAAGGAAACTGCGCCGACTTCGTGAACGCCGCGAACAGCGTGAGCAGCAGAATGGCCGGGTAGAGAGGATCGTGCTGCACCTTGTCAAGCTGGGCGAGCACGTCGTTCAGCTCGTAGCTGCCGCATACGTGGCCGAGCAACAGCACGGCCGCAAGCAGCGCGAGACCGCCCGCGCCGGTGATGGTGAGCGCCATGCGTGCGCCGCGCCTTGCGTCGGGCCGCGATGGCCAGAAGCCGATCAGCAGGAACGAGACGAGGCTCGTCAGTTCCCAGAAGATGACGAGCAGCAGCAGGTTGTTCGACAGCACGATGCCGAGCATCGCGCCCATGAAGAGCAGTAGCAGCAGGTACAGACGCGGCAACGAATCGCTGCCGGCGAGGTAGTAGCGTGCGTAGATGAAGACGAGCAGGCCGATCGCGAGTACGAGCAACGCGAACATGAACGAGAGGCCATCGAGGCGCAGCGACAGCGCGAGGCCGATGTCGGGCATCCACTCATGGCGCCATTGCAGCACGTCGTGGTCGCCCATGCCCACGCGCTCGCTCAGCAGCAGCGCGCAGCCGAACAGCGCCGTCGCGAACGCGATCCAGGTGCAGAGCGCGGCGGCGCGCGGCCTCGTGAGCGCAATGAGCGCAATGAGCGCCGCGGCCATGAACGGAAGTAGGACGAGCCACCCCAGTACCATTGGATGCCCTCCGGGAGTTCGAGTGTTAGACGGTGTGGCTGGCCGGTGGGACTGGGCCGGCGTGCCGCCAGCCGGGCGGCTGCCCACGGGGCACAATCATAGCCGCAAACAGGCCGGCAGTTCACATCGATACATCAAGCATAAATATACGCACTGCGAAGCGCGCGGCGAGCCCGACTGATGCCCAATCATGCCCATTGATGCGGACGCGCGTTCGATTTGACACCCGTCGCGTGACATGCGGCGCGCTGATGCACCGTAATCGGCAAACTTGACGATCAATCGAGGCGCCAAATTGAAAGGAACTGAACTGGATCTGTCTGCAACTGAAGAGCCAGGCCACAATTTGGCTTTCAATCTTTTCGATGGCACATGGGTGTCCGATGTGCCGGGCTACGGTTTAGGTATGGCGCCCCATTTCGACGATGGGCGTCTCCACTGGTTCGAGATCAGCCTCCTTTGTGCATGCCCTCCGGTCTTGCTCTAAACTAGCGCCCGCCCAACCCACGCCCCGATGCGCCCCGTCACGAGCAACAACCGATGCCCCCAGCCTCCATCGATCCCGCCGATTCCCCGCATTTCAGCCTGCCGAAACACCCGCCGTTCCAGCGTTTCTGGTGCACCCGCATCCTGTCGTCGCTGTCGTTCCAGATGCTCGCGGTCGCGATGGGCTGGCATGTCTACGCGCTCACGCATAGCGCGTTCGCACTTGGCCTCGTCGGCCTCGCGCAGTTTCTGCCGATGTTCCTGCTGACGCTCGTCGTCGGCCATGTCGCCGATCGTTACGATCGCCGCCGCATCGCCGCCGTCTGCCAGAGCCTCGAAAGTGTCGCTGCATTGCTGTTCGCGATCGGCACCTTCGGCGGCTGGATCAGCGCGCCGGTCATCTACGTGCTGGCTGCCTGAGTCGGCGCGTCGCGCGCGTTCGAATCGCCGGCCGTGGCGTCGCTGCTGCCGGCCGTGGTGCCGCGCGGCTATCTGCCGAAGGCGACCGCGTGGGCGACGTCCGCCAATCAGACCGCGCAGATCGCCGGGCCCGCGCTCGGTGGTGTGCTGTACGGCATCGGTCCCGGTGCCGCGTATCTCGCGTGCACGCTGACGTTCGCGGCGGCGGCCGCGTCGGTGTGGAGCATTCCGTTGGAGGTGAAGCCGGCGAGCCGCGCGCCCGTCACGCTCGAATCGATCTTTTCGGGCATCGCGTTCATTCGTCGCGAGCCGGTGATTCTCGGCGCGCTGTCGCTCGATCTGTTCGCGGTACTGTTCGGCGGCGCGACCGCGTTGCTGCCGATCTTCGCGCGCGACGTGCTGCACGCGGGCCCGCTGGGTCTCGGCCTGTTGCGCTCGGGCACGGCGATCGGCGCGCTCGCGGGCACGATCTGGCTCGCGCATTTTCCATTGCGCAACCGGCCCGGCGCGGCGATGTTCGGCGGCGTGATCGCGTTCGGCATCGCGACGATCGTGTTCGGGCTGTCGCATCAGTTCCTCGTGTCGTTGTTCGCGCTGATGGCGCTCGGCGCGTCGGACACGATCAGCGTGGTGGTGCGGCTGTCGCTCGTGCAATTGCGCACGCCCGATGAAATGCTCGGCCGCGTCAGCGCGGTCAATTCGCTGTTCATCGGGACGTCGAATCAATTGGGCGAGTTCGAATCGGGCCTGACCGCGGGATTGTGGGGCGCGCAGCCGGCGGTGCTGGTCGGCGGTGTCGCGACGATCGCGATCGCGCTGTTGTGGATGCGGTTCTTTCCCGAACTGCGGCACACGCGCACGCTCGAGCGCGAAGAGGCGCTCGCGGCGAGCGCCTGATTGCAAGGGCCTGGGCGCCATCGCCCGATCCATGACACGACGAGGAGACGAACCGCATGAGCCAGTCCGAACTGCACCCCGCCGCGCCGGTCGCGGCGACGATCTATCGTGGTGAATCCGTCGAGAACACGCATCTCGCGCACGTCGCGGTCGTCGATGCGGACGGTCGTCTGCTGTATTCGTTCGGCGACGCCGCGCGCATGACGCTCGCGCGTTCCGCCGCGAAGCCGGCCCAGGCGCTCGCGGTGCTCGAAACCGGCGCGCTCGAGCGTTGCGGTTTCGACGAAGCCGATCTCGCGCTGATGTGCGCATCGCACAGCAGCGAGCCGCGTCATATCGAACGCACGCGCGGCATGCTCGCGAAAGCGCAGGCGAGCGAGGCCGATCTGCGTTGCGGCGGCCATCCGCCGTTATCGGATGCGGTGTACGTCGACTGGATCCGGCGCGGCTTTACGCCCACCGGCGTATGCAGCAACTGTTCGGGCAAGCACGCGGGCATGCTGGCCGGCGCGGGTTCGATCGGCGCGGCGCTCGCCGGCTATGAGCTGCCCGGGCATCCGTTGCAGGTGCGTGTGAAGCAGACGGTCGCGAGCGTCTGCGATCTGCCCGACGAGGGCGTGCAATGGGCGATCGACGGCTGCAATCTGCCGACGCCGGCGTTTGCGCTCGACCGGCTCGCACGTCTGTTCGCGAAGCTCGCGGCGGCGCAGGATCAACAGGAAACCGAAGCCGCCGCGACGACGCCGCGCGCGGCCGCGCTCGCGCGCATCTATCGCGCGATGACGTCGTACCCGGAACTGGTCGGCGGGGAGGGGCGCTTCTGTACGCTGCTGATGCAGGTTTTCGATGGCGCGCTGGTCGGCAAGGTCGGCGCGGACGGCAGCTATGCGATCGGCGTACGGGCATCGCGGCAGACCGCGCGGCTCGGCGCGAAGGGTGCGCTAGGCATCGCGCTGAAGATCGAGGACGGCAATCCCGCCGTGCTCTACGCGGTCACCGCCGAGTTGCTCGCCGTGCTCGATATCGGTACGCCTGAACAACGCGCGGCGCTCGACGGCTTTCATGCGCCGCAGCGCCTCAACACGATGGGCGTCGAGATCGGCCGGATGGACTTCTCGATCGAGCTTGCCGCGCATCGTTGAGCGCGGCGACCCGATTCACTGCTCGACACCCCAGACCTCAAACCGCCGCCGCCTTCGCCGGCGCGGCGCCCAGCGCATCACGGATCGCGTCGGCGAGCTCGCTCGCCGCGAACTTCGCGACATAGCCGTTGGCGCCCGCGTTCTTCACATGCGCCTCATTGGCCGCGCCCGTCAGCGACGAGTGAATGATCACCGGAATATCGCGCGTGCGTTCATCGGCCTTGATCTGGCGTGTCAGCATGAAGCCGTCCATCTCCGGCATCTCCAGATCGGTCAATACGAGCGCGATGGTGTCTTTCGCGCGCGCGCCGTTTTTCTGCGCTGCGCGCGCGACCTGCTGCAGCGTCTGCCACGCTTGCTCGCCGGTCTTCGTCATGATGTAGTCAGCGCCGATCGCGGTGAGCGCCTGTTCGATCAGCTTGCGCGCGAAGCCGGAGTCGTCGGCGGCGAGGATCTTCGCGCCGCGGCGGATGCCGAGCGCCTGGCCGACCGAGGCCGGATCGACGCTCGGATGCTGCGACGGGAACACGTCGCGCAACACCTGCTCGACGTCGATCACCTGGGCGAGGCGCGAGTCGCCGGTATTGCCGTCGATGCGCGCGATGCTCGTGACGAGCTTGCCGCCCGCCGAGCCATCGGCCGACAGCACCTGGTTCCATTCGAGCCGCACGATGTCGTCGACTTCCTCGACCGCGAAGGCCTGCGTCGAACGCGCGAATTCGGTGACCAGCAGGATGTTCAGGCCGCGCGTCGGCTCGCAGCCCATCAACCGCGGCAGATCGATCACGGGGATGATCTGCCCGCGAATGTCGACCGCGCCCATCACGTAAGGCGACGATCCGGCGATCGGCGTGACGGTCGGCATCGTCGAGATTTCACGCACCTTGAACACGTTGATCCCATACAACTCGTGCGCGTCGCTGCCGGGCACGTGGCCGAGGCGGTATAGCAGCAGCTCGAACTTGTTGGAGCTCGTCAGGTTGCTGCGTTCGGTGTGGCGCTCGTGATTGGCACGGTGGTCGTCTGCCATCGGAATCGTTCTCCAGAATTGCGGTGCTGAGCGGTGCTGAGCGTGCCTGTATCTGGTTATCGGCGCCGATGGCGAAAAATTCAGCACTACGTGGCAGCGTCGAGCGGCGCGCGCGATTCACGCGAATACGGCAAACGTGTGCGCATTCATATGAGGGTTACCTAAGGTTACAGAAGCGACAGCAGCGTTTCACCTGCCCGACGGCGTGGCTTCTAGAATCGGCAGCGATAAAAGCGTGGCGCCGCGCTGGGCTCGCAAGCAGTCCGCAGCGTTTTGCATCGCCCGCTTCGTTCGCGGCGCACACGTGCCCGTCGTTTTGCTTTCAGATGCTTTCACCTCAAGGAGAACGTATGATCCGCCTGCCTTCCGTCCCTTCCGTCGCTTTGGCCCGCATCGCCGCCGTTGCCTGCTTCGGTGGTCTTCTGACGGCCGCCTCGGTGGCCAGCGCGCAGAGTGCCGCGTCCACGGACACGGGCCGCCTGCATGCCGCCGACCAGACCTTCATCGCGGACGGCACGCAAGCCGTCGCGACGCAGCGCGATGCCGCGCGTATCGCCACCGCGCGTTCGGCCGACCGCGACGTGAAGGCCTTCGCCGAGCGCGTGTCGAGCGACGACGCCAGGATCACCGACGCGTTGCGCGCGGCGAGTCCGCGCGGTGTCGACGTGCCGAAGAACGATCCCGATGCGGCCGTGCTCGCAAGCATCAACCATCTGCGCGGCGCGGACTTCGACAAGGTGTACATCGAGCAGGTCGCGCTCGCGGGTGAACAGAAGGCACTGTCCGCTTTCCAGGCGGAACTCGCAGCGGGCCGCGACGAGCAGTTGAAGGCCGCCGCGAAACAGGCGCTGCCGACGATCCAGCAGCACTATGCGATGGCGCAGGATCTCGCGAAGCGCAAGCATCTGTCCGTGGCCGCGCAATAAGCGGCGTCACGTCGCTACGCGGCAGGCGGCGGTACTTCGAACCCGGGCTTTTCGGCGATAATCGTGCGCTTCTTCCGACGATTCTTCGCGCCTCCGATTCCAGGTACCGCATGAGCAAGCACGCCAGTCTGCCGCAACAGTTGGACCATCTGCTTCGACAAGCCGTCGCGCTCCAGCAGAACGGCGCGCTCGTCGAAGCCGAGGAGATGTATCGCGAGATACTCGAACTGAAGCCGAAGCATGGCGACGCGTTGCGCTGGCTCGGCGAACTCGCGCTGCAAACGGGCCGCTTGCAGGAAGGCATCGATCTGCTGAAGAAGGCGCTCGTGGTCGACGCGAGACAGCCGGCCGTGCATTCGAATCTCGCCTATGCGCTGAACGCGTTGCAGCGCCATGACGAAGCGCTCGCGTGTGCCGGGCGGGCGCTCGCGATGCAGCCGAAATTCGCCGATGCGTTGAACCATCGCGGCAACGCATTGGCGGCGCTGAACCGTCCGCTCGATGCGCTCGCGAGCTACGAACGCGCGCTTTCGCTCGTGCCGGAGTTTGCGCCGGCGTGGAACAATCGCGCATGCGTGCTGCGCGACCTCGGCCGCTATGCCGATGCGCTCGATAGCTGCGACCAGGCGCTCGCGTTGCAGCCGAACTATCCGGATGCGTGGAGCAATCGCGGCAACGTGCTCGGCGATCTGAACCAGCCGCACGAAGCACGACACTGCTACCAACGCGCGCTGGAACTTGCGCCTGCTTTCGTCGATGCATGGAACAACCTCGGTCTCGCGCAGATCGATCTGAATCAGCGCGAACAGGCGTTGTCGAGCTATCAGCGCGCGCTTGCGTTGAATCCGGTGTCGGTCGAAACGCACTGGAACCAGGCGCTGTGCCTGCTGCAAATGGGCCGCTTCGATACCGGCTGGCGCGAATACGAATGGCGTTGGGAGCGCAGCCGCATCAAGGACGGCAGGCGCGCGTTCGCGCAGCCGTTGTGGCTCGGCGATGTTCCGCTCGACGGCAAAACGATTCTGCTGCATGCGGAGCAGGGCCTGGGCGACACGTTGCAGTTCTGCCGCTATGCGCCGCTCGTGGCGAAGCTCGGCGCGAAGGTCGTGCTCGAAGTGCCGGGCGCGCTGTTGCGATTGCTGTCGACGCTCGATGGTGTCGATCAGTTGATCGAAGCGGGGCAGCCGTTGCCGCCGTTCGATTGTCATTGCCCGCTGCTGAGCTTGCCGCTTGCGTTCGGCACGAACGAAGCGAGCATTCCGGCGGCGACGCCTTATCTTTTTGCGCAGCCGGCGGCCGTCAGCGAATGGCGTGAGCGGATCGAACACGACGGCAACATCAACGCGGATGCCGACGCAATCAGGCCGCTGAAAGTCGGCCTCGTCTGGGCCGGCGAGAACCGCGCGCATATCGCCGAGCTGCGCAAGATCGACGCGCGTCGGTCGCTCACGTTCGAGCAACTCGCGCCGCTCCTCGAGGTGCCGAACGTTCGCTTCTTCAGCGTGCAGAAGGGCGCGGCCGCACCGCAATTAGCCGAAAGCGCCTACGGTGAACGTGTCGCCGATTACACCGGGCTGCTGCACGATTTCGCCGATACCGCCGCGCTCGTCGCCAGTCTCGATCTGGTGATTTCGGTCGACACCTCCACCGCGCATCTGGCCGGCGCGCTCGACAAACCCGTCTGGATCCTGAACCGCTTCGACACCTGCTGGCGCTGGTTGCTCGAACGCAGCGACACGCCGTGGTATCCGTGCGCACGTCTGTTCCGTCAACCGGCGCTCGGCGATTGGGGCGGCGTGATCGATGCCGTGCGCGATGCATTGGCGGATCTGAGCCCCTCGCCTTCGTGACGCGTTCTGGCGGACACGCGTAGACTGAACCTCCGTTCATCGACGGCAATGCCACGGAGAGTTCTTCAATGGAATACAGACATCTGGGTGCATCGGGTTTCAAGGTACCGGTGCTGAGTCTCGGCACCGGTACGTTCGGCGGCAAGGGTGAATTTTTCCAGGCGTGGGGCGCGACCGACGTCGCCGAAGCGCGGCGTCTGATCGACATCTGTTTCGACGCAGGCGTCACGATGTTCGACGCCGCCGACATCTATTCGAATGGCGCGTCCGAGTCGGTGCTCGGCGAGGCGCTGAAGGGCAAGCGCGACAAGGCGATCCTGTCGACCAAGGCGACGTTTCGTTTCGACGACGATCCGAACGGCGTCGGCTCGTCGCGCTTCCATCTGATCCAGGCGGTCGATTCAGCGCTCAAGCGTCTGCAAACCGATTACATCGACCTGTTCCAGTTGCACGGCTTCGACGCGAAAACGCCGATCCCCGAAGTGCTGTCCACGCTCGACGACCTCGTGCGCGCGGGCAAGATCCGCTATATCGGCGTGTCGAATTTCTCCGGCTGGCATCTGATGAAGTCGCTCGATATCGCCGACCGTTACGGCTATCCGCGCTATGTCGCTAATCAGACCTACTACTCGCTGGTCGGGCGCGACTACGAGTGGGAGCTGATGCCGCTCGGTGTCGACCAGGGCGTCGGTGCCGTGGTGTGGAGCCCGCTCGGCTGGGGTCGCCTCACCGGCAAGCTCAAGCGCGGCCAGCCGCTGCCGGAGACGAGCCGTCTGCACAAGACCGCCGACATGGGGCCGCCGGTGCCGGAAGACTATCTGTTCCGCGTGCTCGACGCGCTCGACGAAATTGCCGCCGAAACCGGCAAGACCGTGCCGCAGATCGCGCTGAACTGGCTGCTGCAACGGCCGACCGTCGCGACGCTGCTGATCGGCGCGCGCAACGAGGAGCAACTGCGGCAGAACCTCGGCGCGGTCGGCTGGAATCTGACGCCGGAGCAGGTCGCGAAGCTCGATGCGGCCAGCACGGTGCGGCCCGCGTATCCGTACTGGCATCAGGAAGGCTTCGCGGAACGCAATCCAAAGGCGGTTTGAGCGGCGGGTCGACCACGTTCCAGGCGCCGCAGCCGGCGCAATGCGCTGGGCCAGCGCGGCCGCACGCTGGACCAGCGCATCCCATCAGGCCAAACCGCCATTGGCCCGCAATACCTGCCCATTGACCCAACCCGCATCCGGGCCGACCAGAAACGCGACCACGCCCGCCACGTCTTCCGGCTCGCCGAGGCGTTGCAGCGGCGGCATCTTCGCGAACGTCTCGATCTGCTCGTCGGTCTTGCCTTCGAGGAACAGCGCGGTCGCGATCGGTCCCGGCGCGACCGCATTCACTGTGATGTTGCGCCCGCGCAGTTCCTTCGCGAACACACGCGTGAACGCTTCGACGGCTGCCTTGGTCGCCGTGTAGATGCCGTAGCCGGGCAGGTTCAGCGCGAGCGCGCTGGTCGAGAAATTGACGATGCGCCCGCCGTCGTTCAGGCGCGCGGCCGCTTCGCGCAGCGTGTTGAAGGTGCCGCGCACGTTGATGTCGAAGGTTTGGTCGTAGAGTGCGTCGGGCGTGTCGGCGAGCGGCGTGGGCTTCATCACGCCCGCGTTGTTGACGAGCACATCCACCTTGCCGAGTTCGCGTTCGGTGATTTCGAACATGCGACGCACGTCGCCGGGCTTCGACACGTCGGCTCGCACCGCGACCGCCTTGCGGCCAGCTTCGCGGATCGCGCCGACGAGCGCGTCGGCTTCGCCCGCGCTCGATGCGTAGTTGACGGCGACCGCGTAGCCGTCGTTCGCGAGCCGCTGTGCGATCGCCGTGCCGATGCCGCGCGATGCGCCCGTGACGATGGCGACTTTCGGTTGTGGGTTCGTGCTCATGACTGGTTTCCTCATAGAAGGTGGTGGATCGGTGAGGTGAATCATGAACGCTTTGCGCGCAGAGATAATCCAGTTAGACTCGTCATCATCATTCCGTTTGCTTTAATAATCGGCCGCTATGGACCGTTTCGAGGAAATGCGCGTATTCGTGCGGATCGCCGAGCGCCAGAGCTTCACACGCGCCGCCGACGATCTGCAAATTCCGCGCGCGACCGTCACCAACCTGATGAAGCGCCTCGAGCAGCGGCTCGGCGCGCGGTTGCTCGAACGCACGACCCGCACGGTACGGCTCACGCCCGACGGTGAAGCGCACTACCAGCGCTGCGTGCGCCTGATCGCCGATCTGGAGGAGGCCGAGGGGGCGTTTTCCAATCTCGCGCCGAAGGGGCTGTTGCGCGTGAACGTGCAGGGCACGCTCGCGCGGCACTTCGTGGTGCCGGCGCTGCTCGCGTTTCTCGCGCGCTTTCCCGGCATCGAGCTGATGATCGGCGAGGACGACCGGCTCGTCGACCTCGTGCGCGAGGGCATCGATTGCGTGCTGCGCGCGGGCGTGCTGCAGGATTCGTCGATGGTCGGGCGGCGCGTCGCGCAACTGCAGCAGGTGACGGTCGCGAGTCCCGCGTATCTGGCCGCGTATGGCGAGCCGGCCGATCCTGATGCGCTGTCGACGCATCGCGCGGTCAACTACGTGTCGAGCGCGACCGGCAAGCCGGTGCCGCTCGAATTCCGCGTCGACGGGCGGGATGCCGCGCTCGTGCTGCCGTCGGCGGTGTCGGTCAGCGGCGCCGAACTGTACACGGGCGCGGCCCTCGCCGGGCTCGGCATCGTGCAGGTACCGCGTTACCGCGTGGATGGCGAGTTGGCGGCGGGGCGGCTGCGGGTCATTCTGGCGGACTATCCGCCGCCACCGATGCCGGTGTCGGTGCTGTATCCGCAGAACCGGCAGTTGTCGTCGCGCGTGCGGGTGTTCGCGCAGTGGCTGCGGGAGATTTTCGAGCCGGTGAACTGAGGGAGCGAAAAACGCAAAGGAATGCGTTTTCGTGGTTAACGCCTGGACATGTGCGCCTCGCATAATGTCATTCTCAAGAGCGCAGAAAGCCGCCCGTGATCGAGGGTGGACGCGCGGAACGACCGGGGGATCTGATCATGAATCGTTTTCGTTCGCTGGGTGTGGCGACGGGCGCGGCGCAGTTCGCCAGTGCCGACATCCTCAGCCGCATGAGCATGGCGTCGCGCCGGCCAGGCGCCGCGCGCCCCTTCGATCTGATTTTCGAACCGCGCGCGTGGCAGGGGCCCGCCGCGCCCGAGGCGACGGACCCGCAGTTCAAGATCCACGTGTTCGACACGATGCGCGCGTTCGAAAAACGCGGCGTCGACGCGATCGTGCTGCCATGCTTTCTGAGCCACACCTTCATCGACGAGCTCGCGGCCAACGTCGGCGTGCCGGTCGCCAACATCATGACCGCGCTGTCCGCGCACGTGCGGCGCACCTATCCGTCGGCGCGCCGAATCGGCGTGCTGACGTCGGCGGCGATTCGCGCGAACGGCCTGTTCGAGCGCTACTTCGAAGCCGCGCGGTTCGACGTGTGCTATCCGCGCAACGACACCGGTTTCGACGGCGTGACGAGTGCCGTCTTTGGTGTCGGGGGCATCCGCGATGGGCGCCTGCACGGGCGGCCCGTCGAGCTGTTGCGCGCGGCGTGCGCGGATCTGGTCGCGCAGGGCGTCGACGTGATCGTGCCGGGGCTCGCGGAGATCGGCCTCGTGCTGCGCGCGCTCGGGCGCATTGAGGTGCCGCTCGTCGATACGAACCAGGTGTATGCGCGCTATGTCGCGGCGGCGCAGTACACGCAGCCGGAGCGGGCGTTCCGCCTCGGCGTGGTCGGCGGCATCGGGCCGGCCGCGACCGTCGATTTCATGGCCAAGGTCGTGCGCAACACGCCGGCCGCGCGCGACCAGGACCATATCCGGATCATGGTCGAGCAGAATCCGCAGATCCCCGACCGCACCGCGGCGCTGCTCGAGCGCGGCGACGATCCCACCCTCGCGCTGTACGCGGCCTGCAAGACGCTCGAGGACGGCGGCGCGGATCTGATCGCGATTCCGTGCAATACCGCGCATGCGTTCGTCGAGCGGCTCCAGCCGGCGCTGCGCGTGCCGATCGTCAATATGCTGACCTGTACCGCCGATTATCTGCGCGAGACCGTTCCGGGTCTACGCGAAGTGGGCGTGCTGGCCACCTCGGGTACGCTCGCGAGCCGCGTCTACGAACAGGTGCTCGACGCGCGCGGCCTGGTGCAGATCGCGCCGTCCGCCACTGCGCAAGTGCGTCTGATGAACGCGATCTACGGCCCGCGCGGCGTGAAGGCGGGGCACACGGCGGGCGACTGTTGCGACGACCTCGCGGCGGCCGTCGACGATCTGCTCGCACAGGGCGTGCAGGTGATCGTGCTCGCGTGCACGGAGTTGCCGTTGCTGTTGCGCGAACCGGTGCTCGCGTGTCCGGGCGGGCGCGTGGTGCGGCTGGTCGATCCGACCGACGTGCTGGCGAGGCGTTGCGTTGCGTATGCGCTTGGCGACGGTGTCGCACGTGGCACACCGGCGGGTTGCGCAATGCCGGGTGCTCGCGGGTTGAAAGCGCGGTCGGCTAGTCGGGTGGCGTGACCGCGGCGCAGCCGTTTGCTCATCGCCGCCGATCCAGAGGTCAAAGGGCGCCCGAGCCCGCCATGGAAAACTGTATAAACATACAGTATAGTATCCCCCTACAGCCAGGCTTCCGGGCGCTCCTCGCGCCGACCCGGCTGCACCGAACTTGCGCGGTCGCGAGAGCCGGCCGTGAGAGGTGACCCACTCCTTCAGACGGTCGGAAAAATTGTCCTCCAACGACGCAACCCTTGACACCCTCGCTGACACTCCCCAAGACGGCAACCCGAGCGGCAACAAGATCCAGGGCACGATCCGCATTCGCGGCGCCCGCCAGCACAACCTGAAAAACGTCGACCTCGACGTGCGCACCGGCGAAATGACGGTCGTCACGGGGCCGTCCGGCTCGGGCAAGTCGAGCCTCGTGTTCGACACGCTCTATGCGGAAGGCCAGCGCCGCTACGTCGAAACCTTCAGCGCGTACGCGCGCCAGTTCCTCGACCGGATGGATCGGCCGCAGGTCGACCGCGTCGACGGCGTGCCGCCCGCCATCGCGATCGACCAGACCAACCCGGTGCGCAGCTCGCGCTCCACGGTCGGCACGATGACCGAGCTCAACGATCACCTGAAGCTGCTGTACGCGCGCGCGGCCGAGCTGTTCGACCGCCAGAGCGCGTATCTGGTGCGGCACGACACGCCGGAGACGATCTACGCGGAACTGCTCGAGCGCACCGCGCAGGAGGAGCCGCGGCTCGTCGTCACGTTCCCGGTCGAGCTGCCGGAGTCGGCGTCCGCGCAGGAGGTCGAGCAGTGGTTGTCGGCGAGCGGCTATACGCGCGTGCAGGCGCAGCGCGAAGTCGATTCGCCGACCGGCAAGCGCAAGCTGCTCGACGTCGTCGCCGACCGCTTCCGGTTGCGCTCGGTGGATAAAGCACGCGCGATCGAGGCGATCGAGGCATCCCTGAAGCGCGGCGGCGGGCGCGTCAATATTTACGTGCTGCCGGCTACCTCGGACGAGCCGCAGGCCGAAGCCGCCGAGCCGCGCATCTGGCGTTTCTCCACCGGCTTGCACAGCCCCGAAAGCGATCTGCGCTATGCCGATCCGCAGCCCGCGCTGTTCTCGTTCAACTCGGCCTATGGCGCTTGTGATGCCTGCCGCGGTTTTGGCCGCGTGATCGGCGTCGACCTCGGTCTCGTGATCCCCGACGCGCGCAAGACGCTGCGCGAAGGTGCGGTCAAGCCGATGCAGACGCCCGCGTGGAAGGAGTGCCAGGACGACCTGATGCGCTACGCGGCGAAAGCCGACATCCGCCGCGACACGCCGTGGGGCGAGCTCAGCGAGCGCGAACGCAACTGGGTCATCAACGGCTCGCCGGACTGGAATGGCAAGTGGCAGACGCATTGGTACGGTGTCAAACGCTTCTTCGACTATCTCGAATCGAAGGCGTACAAGATGCATATCCGCGTGCTGCTGTCGAAATACCGCAGCTACACGCCGTGCGAAACCTGCGGCGGCGCGCGTCTGAAAACCGAATCGCTGCTGTGGCGCCTCGGCAGCAAGGCCAATGCGAACGACGTGCTCGCGCCCGCGCAGCGCTTCATGCCGCGCGGCGTGAAGTGGTCGCGCGCGCAGCTCGAAGCGTTGCCGGGCCTGACCGTGCACGATCTCATGCTGATGCCGATCGAGCGCATCCGCCGCTTCTTCGACGGCATCACGCTGCCGAGCGCGTTGCTCGACGACGCGCTGAAGCTGCTGCTCGCCGAAGTGCGCACGCGCCTCAAGTATCTATGCGACGTCGGTCTCGGCTATCTGACGCTCGACAGGCAAAGCCGCACGCTGTCGGGCGGCGAGGTGCAGCGTATCAACCTGACCACCGCGCTCGGCACGTCGCTGACCAAGACGCTGTTCGTGCTCGACGAGCCGAGCATCGGCCTGCACCCGCGCGACCTGAACCGCATCGTCGAAGCGATGCACCGGCTGCGCGACGCGGGCAATACGCTGGTCGTGGTCGAGCATGATCCGTCGGTGATGCTCGCGGCGGACCGGCTCATCGACATGGGTCCGGGACCGGGCGAGCGCGGCGGCTCGATCATTTTCGACGGCGCACCCGAGGCGATTCGCTCGACCGGCACGCTGACCGGCGAGTACCTCGGCGGCCGGCGCCATGTCGCGGATGCCGCGCACTGGTCGCGTCGCGCGGTCGACGCGAGCACGCCGCGCATCGTGCTCGAAGGCGCGAGCGAGCACAATCTGCGCGACGTCACGGTCGAAATTCCATTGCAGCGGCTCGTCTGCGTGACCGGCGTGTCGGGTTCCGGCAAATCGACGCTGCTGCAGGACGTGCTGTATCCGGCGATGGCGCGCCACTTCGGGCTCGCCACCGAGGCGCCGGGCGCGTTCAAGGCGCTGAACGGCGCGGACCAGGTCACCGACGTCGTGTTCGTCGACCAGTCGCCGATCGGCAAGACCGCACGCTCGAATCCGGCCAGCTACGTCGGCGCGTTCGACGAAATCCGCAAGCTGTTCGCGAAGGCACCGCTCGCGCAACAGCGCGGCTACGGCCCCGGCATGTTCAGCTTCAATTCGGGCGACGGCCGCTGCCCGACCTGTGGCGGCTCGGGCTTCGAGCACATCGAAATGCAGTTCCTCTCTGACGTGTACCTGCGCTGCCCCGATTGCGACGGGCGCCGTTATCGCGCGGAAATGCTGGAGGTGAAGATCGAGCGCGACCAGCCGGCACGCGGGTTGAGCATTGCCGACGTGCTCGAACTGACCGTCAGCGAGGCTGCGGCATACTTCGCGCAGGACGCCGAAGTATTGCGCGTGCTGCAGCCGATCGTCGACGTCGGGCTCGAATACGTGAAGCTCGGCCAGCCCGTGCCGACGCTGTCGGGCGGCGAGGCGCAGCGGCTCAAGCTCGCGGGCTTTCTCGCGGAATCGGCACAGGCGCGCGGCGCACGCGGCGCGAAGCAGGTGATCGCGAAGCGTCTGTTCATGTTCGACGAACCGACCACGGGTCTGCATTTCGACGACATCGCGAAGCTGATGCAGGCGTTCGGCAAGCTGCTCGCGAGCGGTCATTCGCTGATCGTGATCGAGCACAATCTCGACGTGATCCGCGCGGCCGACTGGATCATCGACCTCGGTCCCGAAGGCGGCGACGGCGGTGGCCGCGTGTTGTGCGCGGGCACGCCGGACGAAGTGAAAGCGTGCGCCGAATCGCATACCGGCGAGGCGTTGCTGCAATACGACCGCGCGATGGACACCGCAACCGCGGCGGAGCCCCAGGGCATCCCGCTGCAAAAGGCGCTGAGCGCGGCCCGCGCACGTCGCGCGATCGAAGGCGAGGACGTGGTGCGCATCGTCAACGCGCGCGAGCACAACCTGAAGGCGCTCGACGTCGACATTCCGCACGGCAAGTTCAACGTGATCACCGGCGTGTCGGGCTCGGGCAAATCGACGCTCGCGTTCGACATCCTGTTCCACGAAGGTCAGCGGCGCTACCTCGAATCGCTGAACGCGTATGCCCGCTCGATCGTGCAGCCAGCCGGACGGCCCGAAGTCGACGCGGTGTACGGCATTCCACCGACCGTCGCGATCGAGCAGCGGCTCTCGCGCGGCGGTCGCAAGAGTACCGTCGCCACGACCTCGGAGGTGTGGCACTTCCTGCGTCTGCTGTACGTGAAGCTCGGCTTGCAGCACTGCATTCACGACGGCACGCCGGTCACGTCGCAAAGCGCCGAATCGATCGCGGCGCAGTTGCTGCGCGATCACAAGGGCCAGCATGTCGGCTTCCTCGCGCCGCTCGTCGTGAATCGCAAGGGCGTCTATACGGACCTCGCGAAATGGGCAAAAGCGCGCGGCAATACGCATCTGCGTGTGGACGGCGAGTTCGTGCCGGTCGATCCGTGGCCGAAGCTCGATCGTTTCCGCGAGCACACGATCGAGCTGCCGGTCGCTGACCTCGTCATCTCGGCCGATCACGAAGCGGAGCTGCGCGAAGCGCTCGATCAGACGCTCGACATCGGTAAAGGCATCATGCATCTGCTCGCGCCGCTCGACGGTCTGCACGACGCGCTCAACGGCGGCGAGTCCACCGCGAAGCTCGGCGACGTGAAGGTGCTGTCGACCAAGCGCGCGTGTCCGGTGTGCGGCACGAGCTACCCCGAGCTCGACCCGCGCATGTTTTCGTACAACAGCAAGCATGGCTGGTGCACGAGCTGCGTCGGCACGGGGCTGTCGCTGACGCGCGAGCAGCGGGCCGCGTACGACGACACGATCGTCGACGACGACAATCGCGGTCGCGAGCAGAGCCTGCCCTCGGAGGAGCAGGAACCGGAAGGACTCGTCGACGAGCCGTGTCCGGATTGCGCGGGCACGCGTCTGAATCCGGTCGCGCGCGCGGTCACGTTCGATTCGCAGGCGATCGTCGACGTCGCGCAATGGACCGTGTCCGACACGCGCGCGTGGATCGATACGCTGCGGATGACGGGCCGCGACGCCGAAATCGCGCGCGACGTGATCAGCGAAATCGGCAGCCGGCTGCAGTTCCTCGAAGAAGTCGGGCTCGGCTATCTGAGCCTCGATCGCGCGGCGCCGAGTTTATCGGGCGGCGAAGCGCAGCGCATCCGGCTCGCCGCGCAGCTCGGCAGCAATCTGCAGGGCGTGTGTTATGTGCTCGACGAGCCGACCATCGGTCTGCATCCGCGCGACAACCAGATTCTGCTGAACGCGCTGCGCAAGCTCGGCGACAAGGGCAATACGCTCGTCGTCGTCGAGCATGACGAAGATACGATCCGGCGCGCGGATCACATCATCGATATCGGGCCGGGCGCGGGCAAGCGCGGCGGCACGCTGATCGCGCAGGGCAGCGTCGCGGACCTGTCCGCGCAGCCCGATTCGCTGACCGGGCGTTTCCTCGCGCAGCCGATCGTGCATCCGCTGCAGCCGCGTCGCGAGGTCGTCGCGCCGGGCAAGCGTGCGGCCGCGGTGCCGGAGAACTGGCTGACTGTGCATGGCGGCAAGCTGCATAACCTGCGCGACGTGACGGTCGGCATTCCGCTCGCGCGGCTCGTCGCGGTGACGGGCGTCAGCGGCTCCGGCAAGTCGACGCTCGCGCGCGACGTGCTGATGACCAATCTGCTCGATGCGGTCGGGCGCTCGGTGCTGTCGTCGCCGGCCACGCGCCGCGCGCGTGCGGCCGCCCAGGAGAAGCCGGCCGCGAACCGGCGTTCGAGCGTGCTCGCGCGCTCGGCGCCGCGCGCGCCGCTGAACGTCACGCACATATGGCAGGGCTGCGATTCGGTCACCGGCTGGGAAAGCATCGACCGCGTGCTGGAAGTCGATCAGACGCCGATCGGCAAGACGCCGCGTTCGTGTCCCGCCACCTACATCGGCGTGTGGGATGCGATCCGCAAGCTGTTCGCGGGCACGCTGGAGGCACGCGCGCGCGGCTATACCGCGTCGCGTTTCTCGTTCAACACGGGCGAGGGCCGCTGCCCCGCATGCGAGGGCCAGGGCGTGCGCACGATCGGCATGAGCTTCCTGCCCGACGTGAAGGTGCCGTGCGACGTCTGCCACGGCCAGCGCTTCAATCCGGAGACACTCGCGGTCACGTGGCGCGGCAAGAACATCGGCGACGTGCTGACCATGGAAATCGACGAAGCGGTCGAGTTCTTCGCGTCGATTACGAACATCGGGCATCCGCTGCAACTGATGAAAGACGTCGGGCTCGGCTATCTGACGCTCGGCCAGCCGTCGCCGACGCTGTCGGGTGGCGAGGCGCAGCGCATCAAGCTCGTCACCGAGCTGAGCAAGGTGCGCGACGACATCACGCGGCGTGGCCAGAAGCCGCCGCACACGCTGTACGTGCTGGACGAGCCAACGGTTGGCCTGCACATGGCGGACGTCGCGAAGCTGATTCGCGTGCTGCACCGACTCGTGGATGGCGGGCATAGCGTCGTCGTCATCGAGCACGATCTCGACGTGATCGCCGAGGCGGACTGGATCATCGACCTCGGTCCGGAGGGCGGCGTGGGCGGCGGTACGATCGTTGCGGCAACGGATCCGGAAAGCCTGTCGCGCGTGGCCGCGAGTCACACGGGCGCGGCTCTGCGGCCGGTGCTCGCGCGCACGGCCGCTACGTCGACGCTGGCCGGCGAAGGGACGAATGGCTGAGGCAAGGTGACGAGCGGTGGCGCGGCCGTTGCGCGCCGCAATGCCGTTCCCCAGCAGACTGTTTACTCGCATTCCCAGACGCCCGCATCAGGTATGCCGTTGCAACTTCGCAGGTTGCAACGGCCGGCGCCTCGTCGCCTGTCCGCCACACATGATTGCTGCGCTGCATCCAATCATCCGAGGTTCGATCAATGCGGCGCATGCGCGCGTTTAAAATCATACGAAAGAGGCCAGCGATGTTTCAAAATAGAAACATTTTTAGAACCTCCGATAAATCAGCATTTGGATATTAATTTGTGGTGCGGAGCGAATGCCACGGAAATGCCGAATGCCGCGGGCAATAAATTTACGCTTTGCGAATAAACGACCGAATTGCCCGGACATAATCGGGCGATAAGCGGTTCACAATTGAAACATTTTTGAAGCGCGCAAGAAACGTACTCGGTAACGCGCAATGGCCGGGCTTCGCATTATCGGCAACTTTGTCCGAATGCGCGAGAGTCCCGTCCATCAAAGCTTTGCGGTAAGATCTCCTCAAGCCCTTCGCGCGGCTTGCATAGTTGCCCGGCCTGTCGCGCGCTCATATCGATCGCTCAATAACCGCTTTTCCTCAGACATGGGCTGTCGTGATGAAATTCGCTTTTCAAATTTACTATAGCGATCCATTCCGCTAACATCACGCTTAATCCTTTATGCGGCGTGAGTCTGTTTTTTCGCCGTAATAACGCATTCTCTCGTTCCGTCTGATGGCGGGGCAAATCGGGGTCCGCAACGTATGACCGTTTGGGGAAGATCATGCCGCACATGCACCTTGATACAACGAGAATTACGTGGCTACACACGCCCGCTTTGAACGTCCGTACTGCAGCGCGGCGAATCGGCATTCTGCTGTTCGACGGCTTCTGGCTGCTCGGCCCTGGTACCGTCGTGGAAATGTTCCAGACCGCCAATGAGTTCGCGGGCACGCGAGCGGGCGAAGATCCGCCCTACGAAGTGCAGTTCCTGTCGATGGACGGCGGCAATGTCGCCAGTTCGTCGTCGGCGCGCATCTGGACTGACCGCATCGACACGCGCTTTGGCGGCGGTTTCGACGTGCTGTTCATCGCCGGCGGCTACGGCGCCCACGTGGCCGCGCGCGACGAACGCCTGCTGAACTGGCTGCGCGCCGTGCAATCGCGCACACGCGCGATCGAAACGATCGGCGAGGGGCGCCTCGTGCTCGAAGCGGCCGGCCCGACCGAGCATGACGGCCTGATGAGCCGCTATCCGGGCGCGAGCGCCAGCGAAGGCGCGTTCAGCGCGGCCAACGACCGTCACGACTGTGCCCGCAGCGCGCTGATGTTCATCAAGCGCGACCTGGGCGCCGAGCTTGCGCGCAGCGTCGCCGATCGCGTGATGCCCGGCATGGCTGCGACGTGGGTGCCGCTGCCGGCCGAGGGCGGCACGCTGAGCGTCGCCGAAAAGATTCGCGCGGCCGCGCGCTGGATGGAGGCCAACTGCGACCGTCCGGTCTCGGTCGCCGATGCCGCGCAGGTCGCCGCAATGAGCGAGCGCAATTTCCTGCGCCGTTTCAAGCACGAGATGCAGATCACGCCGTCGGACTACCTGCTGCAGGTGCGGCTGCGTATCGCGTGCAACTTCCTGACCGAGACCGAATTGCCGGTCGACAAGATCGCGCGTCGCAGCGGCACCGGCAACGGCGATCGTCTCGCAAAAATTTTCCGCAAGCGTATGGCTTTGTCGCCAACCGAGTATCGCGCTCGCAGCCGGGCGGCCACTGAGGCGTAGCATGTATCTTTAGCATGCGATAGGGCGCCCGCGTTGCGGGCGCGCCTCGCCTGTCGGACGCGGTCGCGAGAGCGGCCGTATGTTCGCTAGCCAGCCTTTCTACGAGCACAGTGGCGATGGGCAACAGGGTCATGGCGACGGCATTGCCGGAGGTGAAACTCATCGAGCCGGAAGTGTTCATCGACGAGTTCGGCTTCTGCTTCGAGAGTTTCAGCGCGGACGAGTTTTCGGACGACGTCGCGCAAGGTTTCAACTTCGTGCAGGACCGCCATCTGCGCGCCGTGCATGGCGTGCTGCGCGGCTTGCACTACCAGGTGCAGCGTCCCCAGGGGCGGCTGCTGCGCGTCGTGCGCGGCGAGATCTTCGACGTCTCGGTCGACGTGCGCCTGAACTCACCGAACTTCGGCAAATGGAGCGGCGAGTATCTGAGCGAAGCCAACCATCGGCAGATCTGGGTGCCACCCGGTTTCGCGCACGGCTTCGTCGTGCTGTCCGATGTCGCCGAATGCATGTGGAAGACCACCGAGTACTGGTTCCCCGAACTCGAGCGCTGCCTGCTGTGGTCGGATCCCGACATCGGCATCGAGTGGCCGATCGACTTTCAGCCCATCCTCGGCAGCAAGGATGCGGCGGGCCGTCGTCTGTACGAGGCCGAAAACACCTCGTGAACGACGGCTGATCGGCCTGAGTATCTGCGACATTTCTTCTCGAGACGCTCACGGGCCAACCCTACACGTCGGGCATCCAGTCAGTACGAGGTGCTCAACGTGAAGCGTCGCGCAAGCCATCCGCAATCCGTTCCGGTCCGCTATGTGTGTCGCGCGTTTGTGTCGCTCGGCGCGCAGGGGCTCAATTGCACGTGCGTGGATCAGACCATCGAGACGACCCGCGGCCGTGTGCTGCGCGGCGATTGCCATGTCGCGGTGTATGAAGGACACATCGTCGGCACGATGACGCTTTATGCTTCGGATGGCGAAGCATCGTGCGAGCTATACCGGCACGGCGATGTCGCGAGCCTGCGTCAGTTCGCGGTCGATCCCGCATGGCAGGGGCGCGGCATCGGCACGTTACCGATCGCGTTCGCCGAACATTGGGCCGCGATGCGTGGCTATGTGCAACTCGCACTCGATAAGCCGCAACCGGCCACGCAGCAGATCGCGTTCCATGACGCCGCAGACGTATGCGGCCTGAAGCGATGCCGCATACGCCTCCGGCATACGGAGAAAAGAAGCGGAAGGAAAGCAGAATTGAAGCGCCCGATGCTTCGGCAACTATTGCAATATGCTGCGGCAAGTATTGCAACGGCGACAGCGGCCGCGCAGTCCTCAACGCGGTACCCACGCAGCGTGGCCGGTTCGCATCGGGCGAGGCGTGAATTCACCGAACGCTGTATGCAGCCGTCAGCGTCGGATCACGCCCATCAGCAGGGTGACGAGGAAGATCACCAGGAAGATGAAGAACAACACCTTGGCGATTTCGGTTGCGCCCGCGGCAATGCCTCCAAAGCCGAACACTGCGGCGATTATGGCGATGATGAAGAAAATCACAGCGTATCGAAGCATGGTGCCTCCACCGGTGGATTGTTGAAATGACGTTTGAACGGCGCCCCGTTGCGTACGTCACGCGGCTTCACGGGTGAGATGCCGGCGAGCGGATTTCAGCAATAGATGTGCCATCGCTTGATTGCCGCCGCCGTTCCAGCGATTCACGATCAGATAGCCGACGAGCGCCGCCCGCCAAGCGCGGCGGTCCGCCGCGCGCGGCGGCTGGCCCGTCGACGACATCGGCGGCCTCGCGCCGCGTCTGCCGGAGGTCGAGACGGGGCGCTATTTCGTTGCCCAGGCGAAGGAGGCTTACCAGCAGTCGCTGCTGAAGTGGCCGGTGCTCGCGCGCCTGATGAACCTCGTGCCGCGCGACGAAGCCGATGCGCCCGCCGCGCGAGGCGAGCCGCAAGAATCGGCGCTGATATCAGGCCCGCGTCGAACGCTCAACGCAATTGCGTGAACGCGAGCAGCAACACCATGCTGCCGATCGCGCCATCCAGCACGCGCCACGCGGTTGCGCGGCGAAACAGCGGCGCGAGCATGCGAGCGCCATAGCCGAGCGCGACGAACCACACCGCGCTGACCGTCATCGCGCCGAGCGCGAAGGCGACCCGCGCGCCTTCCGGCTCGCGCGCGCCGGCCGTGCCGATCAACAGAAACGTGTCCAGATAGACGTGCGGATTGAGCCACGTGAACGCAAGCGTCATCAGGATGATCGGCAGCGCGCGTTGCGCAGGCGGCGCCTGATCGCGGGAGGCGCCGGCCGAGCCATCGAGCACCGCGTGTCCGGGCCGCACCGCGCGGCGCAGCGCGCTGATGCCGAACCAGCCGAGATACGCGAGCCCGACATAGAGCATCGCGTGCACGAAGCGCGGGAAACGCTCCATCAGCACCGCGGCGCCGCCGACGCCCGCGCCGATCAGAATGAAATCGGACAACGTACACAAAAGCACGATCTTGCCGACATGCGAGCGCATGATGCCCTGCCGCAGCACGAACGCGTTCTGCGCGCCGATCGTAACGATCAGCGACGCGCACAGCGCCGCGCCATGGGAAAAAGACAACCAGTTCATAAATGGTCCGGAAAAAGGAAAGCAGCGGGGATAGACGGGAAAATCCAACAGCGCTAGTCTGCGGGTTGGCATCTCCTAAGAGAAGCTAATTTACTTAATGCCGATTAAAGAACGCTAATGCTGGACTACGCCTTGCTCGACGCGCTGGCCGCCGTGGTCCGCCACGGCTCGTTCGACCGTGCCGCAAGCGAGCTCAATATCACGCCGTCCGCGGTGTCGCAGCGGGTCAAGCTGCTCGAGGAGCGCGTCGGCAGCGTGCTCGTGAAGCGCGGGCAGCCGTGCGTCGCGACCACCTCGGGCGCGCTGCTATGCCGCCATACCGAACGCGTGCAACTGCTCGAAGCGGAACTGAACGGCCGCCTGCCGGCACTGCCCGGCGCGCTCGTCGAGCAGTGGCCGGCACTGCGCGTCGCGGTCAACGACGACAGCGCCGGCACCTGGTTCATCGACGCGGTCGCGCCGTTCTGCGTCGAACGCGAGATGCTGCTCGACCTCGTGATCGACGACCAGGACTACACCGCGCAGCGCATTCGCGACGGCAGCGTGCAGGGCGCGATCACGACGCAGGCCGAACCGGTGCAGGGCTGTCGCTCGACGCGCCTCGGCCGCATGCGATACCTGGCGGTGTGTTCGCCGGCGTTTTTCGCGCGCTATTTCGCCGACGGCGTCACACGCGACAGCCTGCGGCGCACGCCGTGCGTCGACTTCAATCCGAAGGATCAGCTGCAAAAGCGCTTCATGCGGCGCATTACGCGCGCGGAGCTCGATCCGCCGCTGCACTGGATTCCGCACGTCGCCGGTTTTTTGCGCGCGTGCGTGATGAGCCTCGGCTGGGGCATGTGCCCCGAGCGGATGATCGCCGGGCATCTGCAACGCGGCGAACTGGTCGAGATCGCGCCGGGCAAGCATATCGACGTCGATCTGTACTGGCAGAGCTGGCGTCTGTCGATCGGCTGGCTCGACGATTTCAGCGCGATGCTCAGAAAGCGGGCGGGCGAGTTTCTCGATTGACTACGCGGCGGTGCCGCATGCAGAAATGCGGCAGCTGCTACAGCAACAGCTCGATCGAATGAAACAGGCGGCGCTGTTGCGGGTCCTGCGAGCGCGCGCCTTCGTCGATCGTCTCGCGCAGGCAGTCGAGAAAGCACGCGGCCGCCGGGCTCGTGGGCGCGCCACGCCGCGACGTGATGCTGACGATGGTTTCGTCCAGCGTTTCACGCAGCGGCAGCGCCCACAGGTTTTCCTTCGCGCGTATCACCTCGACGAGCGGCCACGGAAAGACGCTGACCATATCCGTGTGCGCGAGCAGGCCCAGCACGATCGCGAGCGAATGCGCGAGCACGATCGTGTGCGGCACCGGCATGCCGCGCTTGACGAACAGATTGTTCGACATCGACTCGCGGCTCGCCGGGTCCCAGTTCAGTATCCATTCCGCGTCTTCGAGGTCGAGCAGCGTGCGGCAACCGGCCTTCGGATGGTCGCGCCGCGCGACCACCGCCGCATGCGTCGAAAAGAGCGGCGCGTTCTGAAACTCCGACTGCGGCGACGCGGGCGGCGGCCGGCCGATCGAAAAATCGAGGCTGCCGTCGCGCAGACGCGGCTGCACGACCGCGAGCAGGCCTTCGAAAAATTCCAGTTGCACCTCCGGCATCCGCTCACGAAAACGCCGCACGGCAGGCGGCAGAAAAGTCAGCGCGACCCACGGCGTGACGCCGATCGACAGCTTGCCGGCCGCGGCTCCGCGCAACGCCTCGATCTCGGCTTGCGCGCGCTGCAACTGGCCGAGCACGAGCCGCGCATGCACGACGAGCGCACGGCCGAACTCGGTGAACGCGACACCGCTCGCGCTGCGCACGACGAGCGGCGCGTGCAGATCGGCTTCGAGCTCGCGCATCGCCTTGGTCACGGCGGCCGGGGAAAGCCCCAGCGAGCGGGCGGCCGCCCGGATACTTCCGGTATCGGCGATCGCCGCCAAGGTATTGAGCTGATGCAGCTTCATTCGAATGAGAGGCGTGACGGGGGGGCAACCAAGGGTTGGCACCGCAACGATTCTACGCCTGCCGCCCGGATATCGGCGCCGCTATGCTGGGTTCACGCTGACAGGGGCGCAACCAGTTGCATGGGATCGGACCAAGCGCTGAAGCGCCAGGTCCGATCGACAGGAGACGGCATGAACACGATGGTCATTCCGGCGGGCATCGCCGAAGTCGAACAGGAAATGATCGCGCTGCGACGCAGCATCCACGCGCATCCGGAGCTGGCCTACGAGGAGTTCGCAACCGGCGATCTGGTCGCCGACCGCCTGCGGGAGTGGGGCTACAGCGTCCATCGCGGCTTGGGGCAGACCGGCGTGGTCGGGCAACTGAAGCTCGGCCACGGCACCCGCCGGCTCGGCCTGCGCGCCGACATGGACGCGCTGCCGATCCAAGAAACCACTGGCCTGCCGTACGCGAGCAAGCTGCCCGGCAAGATGCACGCATGCGGTCACGACGGCCATACGGCGATGCTGCTCGCCGCCGCCAGGCATCTGGCGCGCGAAAAAAGCTTCGACGGCACGCTGAATCTGATCTTCCAGCCGGCCGAGGAAGGGCTCGCCGGCGCCAAGAAAATGCTCGACGACGGCCTGTTCGAACAGTTTCCCTGCGACGCCGTGTTCGCGATGCACAACATGCCGGGCTTTCCTACGGCCAAGCTGGGCTTCATGCCGGGGTCGTTCATGGCGTCGTCGGATACGGTGATCATCAAGGTGATCGGCCGCGGCGGCCACGGCGCGGTGCCGCACAAGGCGGTCGATCCGGTCGTCGTGTGCGCGCAGATCGTGCTCGCGCTGCAGTCGATCGTGTCGCGCAACATCGCACCGCTCGATATGGCGATCATCACGGTCGGCGCGATTCACGCGGGCGAAGCGCCGAACGTGATCCCCGAAACCGCCGAGATGCGCCTGTCGGTGCGCGCGCTGCGGCCCGAGGTGCGTGACCATCTGCAGCAGCGCATCACCGAGGTCGCGACCGGGCAGGCGGCTGTGTTCGGCGCGCGTGCCGAGGTCGACTATCAGCGGCGCTACCCGGTGCTCGTCAACGATGCGGCCATGACCGCGCTCGCGCGCCAGGTCGCGCTCGACTGGCTGGGCGTCGACGGGCTGATTCACGACATGCAACCGCTGACCGGCAGCGAGGACTTCGCGTTCCTGCTCGAACGCTGCGCGGGCAGCTATCTGATCATCGGCAATGGCGACGGCGAGGGCGGCTGCATGGTCCACAACCCCGGCTACGACTTCAACGACGCTTGCCTCGCGACCGGCGCGGCCTACTGGGTCAAGCTCGCGCAGACGTTCCTCGTTTGACGCGGCGGCGGCGCGCGAGCGCCTTGCCGTAGCAGTCACAAGATAATGACGGAGACACAGATGGACTATTCAGCCACGCCGCGGTCCGCAAGCGCCAATGGGCTCGATGCGCTCGATGTGCTCGATGCGCAGCGCCTCGCCGATGAACCTCGAAAGCGCGTCGGCCACGCGAAGGCGATCGCCGCGATCACACTCGGCAACGGCCTCGAGTTTTTCGACTTCACGATTTACAGCTTCTTCGCGACGATCATCGGCAAGCTGTATTTCCCGGTCGAAGGTCAGCTCGCGCAGCTGATGCTCGCGGTCGGCACGTTCGGCGTCGGCTTCATCATGCGGCCGGTGGGCGGCATCGTACTGGGCGGCTACGCGGACCGCGCCGGACGCAAGGCCGCGATGAGCCTGACGCTGTGGCTGATGACGCTCGGTTCCGCGATCATCGCGTTCGCGCCGACCTATGCGGCGATCGGCGTCGCGGCGCCGCTGCTCGTGATTCTCGCGCGGCTGATCCAGGGTTTCGCGCTGGGCGGCGAGGTGGGCGCATCGACGGCGCTGCTGCTCGAATACGGCGGCGATCGCACGCGCGGCTTCTACGGCAGCTGGCAGTTCGTGAGCCAGGGGATGAACACGGTGGTGGGCTCGCTGCTCGGCGTTGCCCTGGCCGCGACGCTGTCGCCGGCCGCGCTCGAAAGCTGGGGCTGGCGCGTGCCGTTCGTGATCGGCATGGCGATGGGGCCGATTGGCATCTATATCCGGCGGCATCTCGACGAGACGCTGCCGGGTATTGAAGATGGCACGGCAGCGTGTGGCGGCGCTGTTGCGCAGACTGCTTCGGATACCGTTGCGAAGCCCGCTGCGCAAGTTCCGTCGCTACCTGTTCGCGACCTGTTCCGCGACCACGCGCGCTCGATCACGACCGGCGTGCTGACGACGATCGGCGGCACCGCGGCGAACTACATCGTGCTGTTCTACCTGTCGACGTACGCGATCCGCATCCTGCATCTGCCGATGGCGACCGCGCTGTGGGCCGCGTGGACCGGCGCGGTGGTCACGGTGATCTGCTCGCCGTTCGCGGGCGCGCTGTCGGATCGGGTCGGCCGCAAGCGCGTGCTGTGGGTATCGCGCGTGGTGCTGATTCTCGCCGTCTACCCCGCCTTCATGACGATAAACGCGTCGCCGACGGTGCCGGTGCTGCTTGCGGTGGTCGCGGGCCTCGCGCTGCTCGTCACGTTCACCGCGGTGCCCAATATCGTGATGCTGCCCGAACTGTTTCCGCGCGCGATCCGCGCGACCGGCATGTCGATCGTGTACTGCCTCGGCGTGTCGGTCTTCGGCGGCTTCGCGCAGTTTTTCGCGACCTGGCTGATCCAGATTTCGGGCAGCAATCTCGCGCCGGCGTGGTATCTGATCGGTTGCAGCGTCGTGTCGTTGCTGCCGTTGCCGTTCATGCGAGAGACCGCGGGTAGGGCGATCGATTGACGTGATGGCGATCGGGCTCCGCTGAAAAAAGAGGCGCGATCTTTTCGATCGCGCCTCTGTTGCCATTTGCCCTGCTTCACGCCGACTATCGGATCTTGATGACAACCTTACCCTTTGTGCGTCCGGTTTCGACATAAGCCAAAGCCTCCTGGGTCGACTCGAACGGAAAGACCCGATCGATGACGGGTCGTATCGCTCGCGCGTCGATCAGTGCGGCAATCCGGCTGAGCTGTTCTCCGCTGGCCCGCATAAAGAGAAATGTATAGCTGACGTCATGACGTTTCGCGGCCTTTCTGATGCGATAACTCAGAAAGCGCATCACCGTTTTCAGGAACCACGACGCATCGATCTCTTTCGCAAATTCGACATCAGGCGGACCGGCGATCCCGATGAGTTTGCCACCCGGCTTGAGCACACGCAGCGACTTCTCGAGCGCACTGTCGCCTTGCGTATCCAGTACCAGGTCGTAGTCCTTCAGGATGGTCGCAAAGTCGTCTTTCCTGTAATCGATGACGATATCCGCACCGAGTTGCTTCACCAGCTCGATATTCCGCGCGCTCGCTGTTGTCGCGACGGTCGCGCCAACATGCTTCGCCAGTTGAATGGCGAAGCTGCCGACACCGCCCGAGCCGGCATGTATCAGCACTTTCTGCCCTTGCTTCAATTGCCCTTTTTCGATCAGCGCCTGCCAGGCGGTCAATCCCACCAGCGGGATTGAAGCCGCTTCCTCCATCGTGAGTGCTGTCGGCTTGAGGGCCAGGCCATCCTCTTTGACCGCGATGAATTCCGCGAAAGTACCGATGCGATCCTTGTGCGGGCGCGCGTAGACCTCGTCGCCGGGCTTGAATCGCCGCACGCGCGAGCCGACGCGCACGACAACCCCTGCCAGATCGTTGCCCAGAATCAGCGGCAAACGATAGGGCAAAATGAGCTTGAACTCTCCGTCTCTGATTTTGGCATCGAGCGGGTTCACGCCCGCGGCGTGGATCTGGATCAATACGTCGTCCTCGCGCGGCTCTGGAACCGGCATATCGCCGGATCGTAAGCCATTGTTGCGTCCATATCGATCGACGACGAATGCTTGCATCATGGTTCCTTGTCAGTTGCTCGTTAAGTCTGGTTGTTTCGCTGGCAATAGCACGGATGCAGAGCCTTTGAACAGGGTGGAGACAGTCGCGTCGTCTACGTTGCCAGCCGCAGATCTTTGCGGATACCGGCGTCCACCAGTCCAGCGGGCGCAAATCTGCGCAGCAATCGCAGACGGGCGGCGAGTCCGCCAGCGGTATAGCGGAGTTTCGGACGAGCCGCGATGGCGGCCTGCAGTACGGTTTCGGCCACGACCTCGGGACCGTCGGCACCCTCGACCACTTCCTTCACTCGCTTGTCCACGGCCGAGCGCACCTCGCGGTATTCGTCGAGAGGGGCGTCGGGCGCGATGAAGTTCGCGTCGAAAGGCGTCTTGATGTAGGCAGGTTCAATGACCGATACGCGGATGCCCAGCGTACGCAACTCATGGTCGAGCGACTCCGAATAACCTTCCACCGCGTGCTTGGTGGCGGAATACAGCGCCATATAGGGCATTGGCAGAAAACCGAGCACGGAACCGATGTTGATGATGCGGCCGCTGCGTTGTCGCCGCATATGAGGCACGACAGCACGCGTCATGCGGATGATCCCGAAGAAGTTCGTATCGAAGATCGTGCGTGCCTGGTCGATCGAACTCTCTTCCGCGGCGGCAGGGGCGACGCCGAAACCGGCATTGTTCACCAGCAGGTCGATGCGGCCCTGCAGGCGCAGCACTTCGCTGACGGCGGCTGCAACGGATGCATCGCTGGTCACATCGAGCGGCAGCATGTCGAACGACTGTTGGCCGGCTCGTTGGCCGCGCCGACTGGTACCGTAGACCTTGTATCCGGCCTTCGCGAGCCGCTTTGCCGTGGCTTCGCCGATTCCTGACGAGGCGCCCGTCACGAGCGCTATTTTGGTTTGCATGATGTTCTTCCCAAGATGTCCTTGCGTGGTTGGTTGAGCACTCGTTTCATTCAAATATGATGATGGTCATATTTTCGGTCCAACGAAAACCGGCACAGGGCCGGCGTTTTTACGCATCAGTCGGTGCGAGTTTTTTCAATGCCGCTTCAAGAAAACTCTCCGATAGTTTGGGGTCGTCGACGGCACGCGCCATCACCATCGTGCCAACCATTGTGGCGACCATCAAAAGCGCCTGTTCGTGCGCGCCTGGCTGACCCCAATCGGGCAATTGGCGCGCAACGACATCGATCATCTCCTTGATGCGGCGGGTGGCTGCGCGCCGTACGGCCGGCGCCTGGCGCGGCATCTCCGAGCCGAGGGCAGAGATCGGGCAACCTGTCTCGATGCTCTCGCAATGCTGCTTCGACAGATAGGCGCGCATCATCGCCGGCAACGCCTGTTCCGGCGGCACGGACGCGGCGATACGCTCCGACAGCGCCACGGATTCAGCTCCGGCGCGGTCAGCGGCTTCGGCAAGCAGCACCTCGCGCGACGGGAAATGGGCATAGAAGCCGCCATGCGTCAGACCTGCCTCCTTCATGACGTCAGCCACGCCCGTGCCGTCGTAGCCGCTGCGCCGAATCGCGCGTGCGGCGACCTCGACGATGCGCTCGTGCGTGATTTCCTTGCGGCTGGCTGGCTTCCGGGTGATGGGTGGATTTTTCATGATGACCATCATATATCATTCCGGCGGGATTTGCAGGGGCCATCCAGAGACCGACGGTTCAGGCGGTAACCGCTAGAATTGCGGCTTTAGCCCGGAATACGCCAATGTCTTTTGCCTCGCTTGGCCTGATCGATCCCTTGCTGCGCAATGTGCAGGACCTCAATTACCAGACACCTACGCCGGTGCAGGCCAAGGCGATTCCTGCTGTGCTCAGTGGCAAGGACGTCATGGCTGGGGCACAGACCGGCACTGGCAAAACGGCGGGTTTTGCGCTGCCGCTGTTGCAACGGCTGGTGCAACACGGCCCGGCGGTGTCCAGCAACCGCGCGCGTGTTCTGGTGCTGGTGCCCACGCGTGAACTGGCCGAACAAGTGCTGCAAAGCTTTATCGCTTACGGCAAAGGCCTCGACTTACGATTTCTGGCCGCCTACGGCGGTGTGAGCATCAACCCGCAGATGATGAAGTTGCGCAAAGGCGTGGACGTGCTCGTCGCCACGCCGGGCCGTTTGCTAGATCTCCATCGCCAGAACGCAGTGCAGTTTGATCAGGTACAAACACTGGTGCTGGATGAAGCCGACCGCATGCTGGATCTGGGCTTTGCGCGCGAACTCAACGCCGTCTTCGCTGCCTTGCCCGCTGAGCGCCAGACCCTGCTGTTCTCTGCCACGTTTACCGATGAGATCCGCGCCATGGCGGCGGGCATTCTGCGCGGCCCGGTCAATATCAGCGTCAGCCCGCCCAATGCCACGGCCAGTAAGATCAAGCAGTGGGTGGTGCCGGTGGATAAAAAGAACAAGCCCGACCTCTTCATGCATCTTGTGGCTGAGAACGACTGGAAGCACGCGCTGGTGTTCGTCAAAACCCGCAATGGCGTGGATTACCTGGCGGCCATGCTGGATGAAGCGGGCTATGCGGTCGACACCATCCACGGCGACAAACCGCAACCCGCGCGCCTGCGTGCGCTGGAGCGCTTCAAGACGGGCGAAGTACATATGCTGGTCGCTACCGATGTGGCTGCGCGCGGGCTGGATATCGACGATCTGCCGCTGGTGATCAACGTTGATCTGCCGATCGTGGCGCAAGACTATGTGCACCGTATCGGCCGTACCGGCCGAGCGGGCGCCAGCGGCGTGGCGGTGTCCCTTGTGTGCGCCGATGAAGCCCCGCAACTGGCCGCGATTGAAGCGCTGATCCGGCAACCGCTGCCCCGTGAAGAAGAGCCGGGTTTTGAAGCCGAACACCGCGTGCCGCAAACTAGCGCGACGGGCCAGATCATCAAGAAACCCAAAAAGCCTAAGAAGCCCAAAGTGCCGCAAGCTGCGCCGGGCGCCATGCAGGTGCTCAGCAAAAAACCGCGCCCGCAAAGTGGCGAAAACAAACGCAAGCCTGCAGCGCAACGCGCTGTGGCCGCGGGTAAAGGCACAAGCTTGTCCAGCGGTAGCCCATTCAGCGTGCAAAAGCCACGCAGCAAACCGGCCAGCAAGCCAGTTGCGGGTTCACGTAAGCCGGCCGGCAAACCCGCTGGTGGCCGCGGCAAACGCCAACCCTGATCCGTGTGTGACGGCAACGCACACGCCATTCCATCTCACATCATCCGACCTTAGCGGATTCCGCGTTTGATCAACGGAATGAGCGAGTCGATCGTCGCAGGTGTTTGGACACCCGCGCCGGTGTTGATGGTCAGTCCCGCGAAATGATAAGCAGCCGAGAGCACGCATTGCGTGACCGGCAGGAAGCCTTGCAGATAAAGTTGCTGGTCGAGCGTCGCGGTGATGTATTTGCTCTGCAGCCCCGAAATCGTGGCTGGTGCCAGATCGATGCCGCCAATGATGATTTGCCCCGGCTTCTTGCCAGCCTGCTGGAGCGCCTGCGGAATGAACCCGGTTACACCGCCGTGCTGAGTTCCAATCGCCTTCAGATTGGGGTGCGCCTGGATAAAGGCGACCAGGATCGGCACGGCGAGCGATGAATCGGAATCCACCTGAGGTGAGATATTGAGCCTGGTCACCTTTACGCCGGCCTTCTCCAGCGTTTCGGCAAGACCACGGTCAGACTGACTGCGCACACTCTCGTTGAACACGCCGTATTCCAGCGCCTCGTCGCCCTTCTTGATCCCAGCGTTGAGCATCGCCTGCGCGGTGATCTGCCCGCCTACGTAGAGTTCGACGCCGGCGTAGCCGAAGCCCTTCGCGTCGTAAAGTTTCTGGTTCTCGGGTAGCGGCGTGTTGCCGACGGTAACGATGATGCCCTGGTCTACCGCCTGCTTGATCAGTGGCGCGAAGGCTGGATCGCCCGGATGGCCCATGATGCCGATGCACGTCGGATGCGCCGCCATCGCCTGGCGAAACTGCGCAAGCATTTTCTCTGGGCTCCAGGCCGAGAACTGCTCGATCACCTTGATGCCTAAGGCATGCCCCGCGTCCGCAGCCCCGGTCTGACGTGGCAGCGTCGCGCCGTCGCCAGGGTTTCCGCCCATCTGCATATACATTGTCATACCGACGCCGAGCGGCCCCGTCGTGGTCGGCTCGGTGGCACCGGCCGTCTGCGCGAGGCCAAACGCGAGAATACTCGCCCCCAGGAGGGATCCCGTCATGATCTTGATCATTTCTGCTCCTTTCTCCTGATTTAACGGCTTTATCGCCCCCCAAGCCTGAATCTTTCGCGCAACACGCGCAGCTTGGCGGGATTCTCTACCAACAGATGCAGCGTCACAGCGACGATGAACACCACCCCTTCGATCGCCTGTACCCAGAAGCCGGCGATACCTGTCGCAACGATTCCGGCCTCCAGCATGCCTATCACGAAAGTGCCGAAGAAGGTACCCACGATCGTCGCCGTGCCACCAAACACCGAGGTTCCGCCGATGAACACGCCGGCCAGCGCCGGCAGCAGATAGCCCTGCCCCTGGGTCGAAAAATAGTTCAGATTCTCGAGCGTGAGCAGCACCGTGGCGAAACCGGCCAGCACACCCATCAGCGTGAACAATTTCACCGTCTCACGCACGACATTGATGCCCACGACCTTCGCCACGTTTCGGTTGTCTCCGATGAACAGCAGGTGCTCGCCAAAACGGTGACGATTGAGGATGAACCACATGAACACTGCGAGCCCGAGCGCCCAGAGCGCTTGCATCGGGATCACGCCGAACAACGTGCCCGCGAATACTGCATAGGCTGAACCGTTGGCGAGCTCCTGTAGCGCATTGGAGAGCCCGCCGGACAGGATCGAAGCAACCCCAGCCCAGAGGAACTGCGTGCCGATTGTCACGATGATCGAAGGCACACCGACCACCGCGACCAGCACCCCGTTCACCACGCCGACCAGCGCGCCGCCCGCCAATGCCGCGATCACGGCTAGCCAGGCTGATCCGGTGGTGTTCACGCACCAGGCGAACAGGAAGCCCGAGAATGCCATCACGGAGGGGAAGGACAGATCAATTTCCCCCGCCGCAACCACCAGAGTGAGCCCGATCGCCAACACCGCCAGCGGTGGCACGGTGGTCAGGAAGGAGAAGTAGATTGGCCAGCCTAAAAAGACGCGCGGTGCGGTTGCCATGAACAGGCCGACCACCAACGCGAACACGACCAGGCTCGGCACTCCCTCGATGCGTGCAAAATCCGGCAGGCGAAAACGCACCAGCCGCGCCGGCTGTTCGTCTTTTATCGGATCACTCACGTCCTTGCCCCGCAGCCAGCGCCGGCCCGTGCCCGCTCTGCTGTAGCGAAATCAGGAACCGGGTGAGTTCCTCGAGGCTCATCTCACCCGACTTCATATCCGCGACGATCCGGCCACGATCGAGCACGACGAGCCGATCGGCGAGCTCGTGCACATGGGCGAGGTTATGTTCGATGTAGATGCAGGCGCGGCCGGACTCCTTGATCGACCGTACGAAGTCGAGAACCTTACGTACCTCGCTAATGGCAAGCGCAACCGTTGGTTCATCGAGAATGATCAGATCGCTGTCGAAATACATCGCCCGTCCGATCGCGATGCCCTGGCGCTCGCCACCGGAGAGTTTCGCAATCAGCGAATCCGCGTCGATCCCCACGCCGCGGAAACCGAGCTGGCGCTTCAAAATATCGTTGGCAATGCGCCGCTGTTCGGCAACCTTGATGAAGCCGAACCGGTTGGTGATCTGCCGGCCGACAAAAAAATTACGCCACAGCGGCTGCTTCTCGCCCAGCGATTTTTCCTGATAGACCGTCTCGAAGCGCAGTCGGTGCGCCTCGCGCACCGAAAAGCGGTTCCAGTCGACCTCCTCGTCCCGGATGAACAGCTTGCCCGTGCTCGGCCGCACGACACCAGTCAGTACCTTGATGAGCGTCGACTTACCCGCGCCGTTATCACCGATCAGGCCGACGATCTCGTTCCGCCCAATGGCCAGATCGATGCCGGCAAGCGCCCGTATCTTGCCGTAGGACAGGCTGATATCTTGGGCGCGCACGATATGCTGATAGGCGCACGTACCGGGCGCTGCCTGGTTCGGCATCACGTCACGCTCCAGCTCGAATGACCCACAGCGATGTTGTGAACGACGACAGCCATAGAACTTTCCCCTTTGCTTATCGATCGCCGCATCAACTTACATTGGAAATGTCCCTGAAATTTAGCAAGCCTTAGAGTCCAGTTCAAGAATCGCTTACGAGACCGCTTATATTTCATCGGAAAAATATTAGTCTTGGGCACTTGAACAACGCACAACCTGAGGGATAGAAGAACCGCATCAGAAGGGTCCCCACAGGACGAGCGGCCACAAACGCCCGGTCAAAAAGGCGCAAAAAGCAGAGGTATCGGCATGCATCCGCCACGCCAGCGGCTATTCTTCAGACGCTACGACTAACGCGGTTCAGGCCGGCTCTGCGGGTCGTCGTCAGCCATTCCGCGTCCCACGCGGAAAGGGGGGTGTATGTCACGTACAGAACTACCTCGGCCCGCGCGACGCGCACTGCGTCGTCGGCAGTCAGCCGGACGCTGGTGGCTCGTCATCGGCAGCGCGCTCACCGGACTGTGCTTTGCCCATGCGACGCTCGCGGCGGGCAAACTTCCACAAGGCGGCACTTACGTGGCCGGCGCCGGCGCGATAGCAAGCCATGGAGACGGCCTCGTGGTCACGCAACCGGGTTCGACGCGCGGCGTGATCGAGTGGAACAGTTTTTCGATCGGCAGGAACAACAGCGTGACGTTCGACAACGGCTCGGGCGCGACGCTGAACCGCGCGACGGGCGGCTCGCCGTCCGCCATCTTCGGCAGGCTCAGTGCAACGGGGAGTCTGTATGTGATCAATCCGCAAGGCATCGTTGTGGGGCCATCGGGCGTGATCAGCACGGGAGGCCGTTTCGTCGCGTCAACGCTCGATGTCTGCAACGACGCGTTCATGCAGGGCGGTGGTTCCCTCACGTTGTCGGGCGACCCGAACGCAAGCGTGATCAACCTCGGCAAGATCAGTTCGAGCGGCGGCGATGTGTTCCTGATTGCGCGACACGCCGTGATCAACGCGGGCACTATCACAGCGCCCAACGGTACGGCCGAACTGGCTGCAGGCGAACAGGTGTTGTTACAGGATTCGGGCAGCAGCAGACAGGTGTTCGTGCAGACGGGCGGCCAAGGTACCGTGGTCAACAAAGGGCGCATAAACGCCGCGCAGATCAGCCTGCAGGCCGCCGACGGCAATGTCTACGCGCTTGCTGGCGGCGGCACGCGCATCCGCGCGACGGGCACGGCGGATCGTGACGGTCACGTGTGGCTCGTCGCCGATGGCGGCCGTGTCAGTCAACTCGGCAAGATCTCCGCGAGCAACGCGGATGGCAGCGGCGGAACGGTCGACACGCAAGCGGTACAACTGGCCTTTGGCAGGCATGCCGCCGTTCACGCGGGCCAATGGAACCTGTTGACACCCACATTCACAATCGATAGTGCGGCCACCCGGGCGTTGCGGCAGAGCCTGAATTCGGGCACATCGGTCGCGGTCACGACGACGGGCGTCAATGGCGCAACGGGCGACCTGAGCATTGCATCCAGCCTTATCTGGGAGGGAGCGGCTTCGCTGACGCTTGCCGCGTACCACAACGTCTCGGTGACGACGGGCACGACGATAGCGAACCGCGGTGCCGGCAATCTGACCGTGCGCGCTGACGCAACGGGCAGCGACAATGGCGGCAGCATCGCGAATAACGGCATCATCGACTGGTCGGCAAGCACGGGTATCGTTAGTGCGCTGTACGACATCGGGGGCAACTACAGCGCGGGAACCATTCTGTTGAATCAGGCGTGGACGGCGCCACCTGACAGCGGTCTCGTCACGCAGTCGACCGCCTATGAACTTGTCAACTCGCTCGCCGACCTCCAGAAAATCAACCAGGACCTTTCGGGCATCTACGCGCTAGGCAAGGACGTGGATGCAACGCCGCCGTCGGGCACGTTCAATGCGCCGATTGGCGCTTTCCCAGCGAGTCCTTTCACCGGACAGTTCGATGGCATGGGCCATACGATATCTAACCTCAAGATTCAGGGATCACCGTCGGACATCGACCCGGGCGTAGGTTTGTTTTCCGCCATAGGATCTGGCGGTGTCGTACGCGACCTGACGGTGCAAGGCGAGGTCAGTGGCACGGCTAACGGCGGCTACTATGGGATTCTGGCCGGCCTGTCGGGTACTGGGCTCAACACCAGCATCATTGCGTCCGTCCACACCAGTGGTACGGTCGCGGTCGAGAACGCTCAAGAGGCGGGCGGCCTCGTTGGCTGGTCCGATGGCACTATCACACGGTCCTCCAGCAATGCTGACGTGTCGTCGTCTCAAGGTTTCTCCGATGGTGGCCTCGTCGGCTACAACGGGGGAGTCATCAGGCAGTCTTTCGCATCGGGGAGCGTTGTGGGCACTTCGACCTATGCCGGCGGGCTGGCCGGTCAAAACGCAGGAACGATCACGCAGTCGTACGCCACGGGTGCAGTCAGCGCGACTGATGCAGCCGCGGGAGCGCTAGTGGGAGTGAATCTATATAGCAGTGTTGAGCAATCATTTGCCACTGGCAGCGTTCGAGGGCAGGGAGGCGGAGGTGGCATCGCGGGCTTCAACTACGGGCCAGTGACCATAAGCAGCGACGTGTTCTGGAATACACAGACGACCGGCGCCACCGTCGCTGTAGTGAGTGTGGCTAATGGCGCCCAGGTTGGCAACGCCCAGGGCCTGACCACCGCCCAGATGAGCAACCCCGTCAGCTTCGGTCCCACATACGATTTCGGACCTGGCGGGGTATGGGCCATGCCCGCCGGAGCAACGCACCCCGTGCTGCGGTGGCAACTGGGTCAGTAGATGGCGAAGGCTTGTCGGCAAGGGGGGAACTCGACACGACGCAGATGCTGTCGTGAAAATCATTTGGGCGGGACAACTCCGGGAGCTCAGCGATGAATTGCTCCATTCGCGCGAGGCTTATCCAGTCTGCCTGGATCATCCTTCTGGCCGTGCCCTGTGCGGCATGGGCGCAATCGCAAACGATAGTCACGATCGCTGGCGCTGGGGCGCAAGGGTAGAGAATCAGCGGCCCAACGCGCTGGCTAGCGAGGCGATGCATCGCGGGCCCCAGCACTTCGTTGTGCATTTTTGCGGCGCCACGTCGAAACGCTGCAGCCGAAGCGGCCGTTGAACCAGCGGGAAAACGCGCTCAGCGATGAGAAGCCTACCAGCGTAGCCACTTCAGACAGCGGCCGGTCGCCGCTACCGACATACCGCATCACCTGTTCAACCCGCACCGCATCGACAATCGACAGAAAGCTGTCACCCTGACGGGCGAGGTGGCGATTCACGGTCGTGCGATCCACGCCCAGATGCTGCGCGATCCGGTCGGCCGAGCAGGTGCCAGACGGCAAAAGCGCAATGACCAGTTTCCTGACCTTGTCGGACATGGTTGCGTTGGACTGAAGCAGCATCGAATCCAGATACTGGCGCACCTGCTGCGCCATGACCGGATCGTAAGCTGGAATCGCGGCGTCGAGATCCGCTGCGAGGCACACGATGCCGTCGAAATCCTGGTTGAACTCAACGGGCGCGCCAAATACACGCGTATGCATGGCGAGGCTGGCTGGAGCGCTGTACGTGAGACAGATGGTGCGCGGCTTCCACGCTGCGCCCAGCACCAGGCCAAGCGTCCGGTACATGACGCCCAGCATCAACTCCGTTGCCTGGCGCATCGAGCCAGGCATGCCGCCCATGAGGTCTTCCCGGATGATGGCGAGTCCTGCCGTTTCCTCGACGCGCATCACCACTGCTTCGTTCTGCAGGCGCAGATAGTGCGCCATCGATTCGAGCGCGCGGCGCAACGTCGGCTGTTCCCGCATCGCAAAACCGAGAGGGCCAAGGTTGGAGAGGTGGCGGGTCTCGGCCATGCGCAGCGCGAAATCCTCGACGGCAGCGGCCCGGGCGGAGGTTTCCAGCAGCCGCGCCACTGCCTCGGCCGGAATCATGATGTCAGGGTTCAGCAACGCGGAACGGTCAATGCCGGCATCACTCAACTGCTGGTACGGATCAAGGCCCACCGATCGGGCCACTTCGACGTAACTGGTCAGGGCGGCACTGCGAAGCAGATAGGACATATGGTTTTCCCTCGTGCATCAAAATGTAAATTTTTTGCCTCAATCTGTCAAACCGCTATTTGCCAGTATCCGATACTTGCCTCCAGAGACGCGTGATGGACCAACGCGTGCGGAAATTCGAGAAGTTCGAGAGGAGGCGAAACAATGAGCAATGAGACGAGCCGCAGCGCGACCCCGGTCTGCGATCAGCTACGCGCAACCGGCAACTGGAATCCCGCCTGGGATGCGATTGCAGAACTCGATCCTGTCTGGGCCGAGAAATTCATGGCGATGGGCATGCACACCGTGATGTCGGGTGTGCTGGAACCGAAGGTGTTCGAGTTCCTCGCCATCGCGGTGGACGCGTCCTGCACGCATATGTATGCGCCGGGCACACGCCGTCACATCCGCCGCGCGCTCGAACTGGGCGCCACCAGGGAAGAAATCGCTGCGGTCTTACAGGCGGTTAGCGTCCTTGGCATTCATTCCTCCAGTCTCGGCGCGCCGATCCTGCTGGAAGAACTGGCCGCCTTCGAGAAGGCAAACGTCGACGCTGCGCAGGCCGTTGCCTGACGTCAGCGCCGTCACTTCATTAATTTTCAAAGAGGAACACAGACCATGCATTTCCTTGACGACTCCCTGCTGCCTGAAAACCAGGAAAAGCTCGTGATCCAGGTGGCGCCCTATGGGCCGCAATGGATCCCCGGCGATTCGGACGATATCCCGGTCACGATGGACGAGCAGGTGCAGAAGGCCGTCGACTGCTACAACGCAGGCGCGACCGTGCTGCACGTGCACGTGCGCGAGGAGGACGGCAAGGGCAGCAAGCGTCTGTCGAAGTTCAACGACATGCTTGCCCGTCTGCGCGATGCTGTGCCGAAGATGGTGTTGCAGGTCGGCGGCTCGATCTCATTCGCGCCGGAGAATGAAGGCGAAGCGGCCCAATGGCAAAACGATGACACGCGTCACATGCTCGCGGAGTTGAACCCCCGTCCGGATCAGGTCACCGTCGCAATCAACACCAGCCAGATGAACGTGATGGAGTTGATGACCGAGGCCGACATCGCGGGTACCTCGCTCATGAACCCGGCGCTGCAGGCTGCCTATCGCGACATGATCGTGCCGTCCAATCCCTCATGGCACGTCGAACACATCAGGCGTCTCGTCGCCAACGGCATCCAGCCGCAGTTCATGCTGGGGAATCTGACGCAACTCGAAACGGTCGAGCGTCTTGTTCGCAACGGTGCGTATAGCGGTCCGCTGAATATCAATTACGTGGCAATTGGCGGCGGCGCGGCCGGGTTGCATCCCGCCGACATGATCGAGTTTGCCCGCCGCACCCCGGAGGGCGCGGTGCTTACGTTCGAAACGCTGAATCGGAACGTGGTGCCGATGAATACGCTGGCGATTGCGCTGGGCCTGCATGTACGGGTCGGTATCGAAGACACGCTGTTCGGCCCGAACGGCGAGCGGGCGACTTCAGTGCAGCAGATCGAGCAGATGGTGCGCATTGCGCGCGAGCTCAATCGCGACATCGCGAGCGGCGAGGATGCCCACCGCATCTATCAGATCGGCACCCAGTGGGGTTCGGTCGACGAGACGCTGGACAACCTGCGCATGGTACCTAATCGCACGTCCGGCCGGCGCAACGTGCCGGCACGCAAGGTCGCCTGAGCGGGGATAACGGGGCGCAACGCAGCAGCGTATCGCGTTGCGCCTCGCTCTGAACCCTCTCAGGCATGGAGACAGATGATGTACTGGAAGAAAAGCCCCTCTGCGGTTCTGGCATCGCTACTGGTGATCCACCTGCTGGCACACATCGACCGCAATATGCTGCTCGGCTTCTCGCCGCAGATCATTAAAGATCTGGCGCTCAGCAACACGCAATACGGCTTTCTGGTCGGCGCGGTATGGGTGCTGAGCTTCGGCGTGATGGCGATGTTCATGGGCACCCTTGCGGACCGCTTCAGCCGCACCCGGGTCATCGCCGCCGGCGTGCTGATCTGGAGCGCCTGCACGCTGGCCTCGGGCCATGCCCAGAGCTTTGAGCAGATGGTGGTGGCGCGCTTTTTCGTCGCCAGCGGCGAGGCGGCGCTGGTACCTGCCGCGGTGGCCCTGCTGGCTGAACTCTTCTCGGAGAAGCGACGAGGCACGGCAATGGGGCTGTTCTTCATGGGGATACCCATGGGCGTCGGCTGCAGTTTCCTGCTCGCCGGCAGCTTTGGCGCCACGCATGGCTGGCGGACCACGTTCTATGTCCTTGGCATCGTCGGCGTCGCCGTTGCCTTGCCGCTGACGCTGCTCAAGGAAGACCGTAGCCAGCTCGCACCGCAGGAACGCGGCGCACCGTTCGTAGCCCAGGCGCTCGCGGTGTTGCGCACCGTCGGCAGCAACCGTGCGCTGGGCTTCGTGATCGTTGGTTTCGTACTGGTACACCTCGTTTTTGCCAGCTTTTCCTTCTCGCAGTTGTGGCTCGTCAACGAACGCGGCATGAACGCGGCTGGCATTGCCACCAGGATCGGCGCGCTACAACTGGTGTTCGGCACGCTGGGCGCGGTGATGGGTGGCGTCATGGGCGATCGTGTGGCGAGCAAACTGCGGGGCGGACACGCCAGCTTCATGGCGCTCCTTGTCGTGATCTGCGCGCCGTTGATGCTGGCCTGTCGTTTCGTCCCGGTCAGTTCGCCGCTGTTCTACATCGGCATGTGCGCGGGATTCTTCCTGCCGCTGGCGGTGTACGGCCCGGGGGCGGCGGCGATCATGAGCATGGCACCCCAGAAGATGCGCTCGACGATCTTCGGTTTCACGATGCTGTCGATCAATGTATTCGCCCTTGCCATCGGCACCGTGGTCATCGGGATGGCCGCCGACCATTTCATCAAGGCTGGCGCCACCGCTCCGCTGACGGGTGTCCTGATCGCCACTGACGTGCTGACGATCAGTTCGGCGCTGTTTTTCGCCCTCGCGGCGCGCGCCTCGCGCAGGCAGCGTGCGCTCGCGCTGCAAAACATACAACCTGCGAGGTAATGGACATGCAAGACCAACGTCGGAATCTGGAAGGGCGTGTCGCCCTCGTCACCGGTGCCGGTCGCGGCATGGGCGGTGCCATCGCCGTTGATCTGGCCCGCGCCGGTGCATGGGTCGCGATCTGCGATATCGACGTGCCGGCCCTCGAAGAAACGCGCGCTGCGGTAGAAGCGGCCGGCGCACCGTGTCTGGCGCTGCGCTGCGACGTCTCGTCCAGCAGCGAAGTCGCCAAGCTGTTCGCCGCGATCGTCGAGCGCTTCGGGACGTTGCACATTCTCGTCAACAACGCCGCGCTCGTGCCGAACACGCCGATCGATACGGCGCGCCGCAACAGGCATTACGCCTATCTCACCACGCCCGTGCAGCGGCAATCGCTGGCTTTCACCAGCAGCATCAGCGACGAGGAGTGGCATCGTTACTGGGACGTCAACGTGCACGGCCTCTTTTACTGCACCCGCGAAGCGCTCAGGCTGATGCAACCGCAGCGCGACGGCCGGATCATCAACATCGCGTCGATTGCGGGCATCTCGGCCATGAGCGCGCATAGCCCGCACTACAGCGCCACCAAGGGCGCGGTGGTTGCCTTCACGAAGTCGGTCGCAGCCGAAGTGGCGGGTGCCAATATCTTCGTCAACGCGATGGCGCCAGGGGGTGTGGCCACTCCCGAATTCACGGAATACTTCGAGGCCGCCGGTGAGGAAAAGCGCAACCAGTTCTGGCAAGTGGTGCCAGCCGGACGCCTGGGCACGATGGAGGAATACGCCTCGACGGTGACCTATCTGGCCGGCGACCACTACCTGGTCGGCCAGGTGATCAGCCCGAATGGCGGCGTGGTGATATGACCGGGTGCGCCGCGTGACCTGAAGCGATCACGCCTGCAAATCCTTGCATCGACCTCTTCAGGATCAGCCATAACAATCAGTTGTGCAAATAGGATTGTGAGCGTTTCTGGAGATCGGTCTTTGACAAAAGACGACTGACCGGTAAACGACCGCAGGCGCTCAATGGCTCGAATGCTGCCGCGGGCGATGTCGGCTCGTGACTTTGCATTAAAGAATGGACGGACGAAATGAACGGTTTGATGCTGCAAAAGCAGTTGCTGATTTCCTCGCTGATCGTGCATGCCGATCGCCATCATGGGGATACGGAGATCGTGTCGCGGCGGGTAGAGGGTGACATCCATCGCTACACCTTCCGCGACTGTCACCGGCGCGCGCGACAGATGGCCAATGCGCTCACGAGTCTGGGCATCAGGCCGTCCGACCGTGTCGGCACCCTCGCCTGGAACGGCTATCGTCACATGGAGCTGTACTACGGCATATCCGGCATGGGCGCAGTGATGCATACGATCAATCCGCGCCTGCACTCAGAGCAGATCGCCTACATCGTCGACCATGCGGAAGATCAGGTCCTGTTCTTCGATCTGACGTTCCTGCCGCTGGTCAAGGCCATTGCCGACCGCTGCAAGACTGTCAAGGCGTTTATCGCGATGACCGATCGCGCGCATATGCCGCTGGATACCGGCATTGCCAACCTGCTGTGCTACGAAGATCTGCTCGAGCGCAGCTCGTCGACCTACGTGTGGCCGAATTTTGACGAGGATACCGCCTGTGCGCTGTGCTACACGTCCGGTACCACCGGCAACCCGAAGGGCGTCCTCTACTCGCATCGCTCGTCGCTGCTTCACACGTTCGCTGCCGCACTGCCGGATGCGCTGAACTGCTCGGCGCGCGACGTGATCCTGCCGGTCGTGCCGATGTTCCATGTCAATGCGTGGGGCATTCCGTATGTCGCGTGCATGGTCGGGGCCAAGCTGGTTTTCCCCGGCCCCGGGTTGGACGGCCAAGCGCTCTACGAACTCGTCGAAGCCGAGCAGGTCACCTTCGCGGCTGGTGTGCCGACAGTATGGCAAGGCCTGCTGACCTGGCTCGAGCAAGGTGGCCTGAACTTCTCGACCCTGAAGCGCACCGTCATTGGCGGCGCAGCCTGCCCGCCCGCAATGCTTCACACGTTCCAGGATGGGTACGGCGTGGAGGTCCTGCACGCATGGGGCATGACCGAACTGAGTCCGCTCGGGACCATCGGCGCGTTGAAAGCAAGGCACCTCGCAATGGGTCCGGAAGACCGTTGCGCCCTGCAATCCAAACAGGGGCGCGCGGTATTTGGCGTCGATATGAAGATCCTCGGTGAGAACGGCCAGGAACTGCCATGGGACGGCGTGAGCTCGGGCGATCTGCTGGTGCGTGGCCCATGGGTGGTGCGCAACTACTTCCGCAATGAAGGTGGCAACCCGCTGCGGATCGATGCCGACGCGCATGGCTGGTTCCCGACCGGCGATATCGCGACCATCGACGCCGACGGCTTCATGCAGATCACCGATCGCAGCAAGGACGTGATCAAGTCCGGCGGCGAGTGGATCAGCTCGATCGAGATCGAGAACCTCGCAGCCGCGCATCCCGCGATAGCGAGCGCGGCCTGCATTGCGGCGAAGCATATGAAGTGGGACGAGCGGCCACTGCTTGTCGCCGTGAAACAGCCCGGTGCACAGGTGACAGCCGAAGAATTGCTGGCGTTCTTCGAAGGAAAGATCGCGAAATGGTGGACGCCGGATGCAGTCGTATTTGTCGATGCGGTGCCGCTTGGCGCTACCGGCAAGGTGCTGAAGAACCAGCTGCGCGAAGCGTTTCAGGACTATCTGTTGCCGACTTAAGGAAGCAGGTGGCCTGGCGTGTTGAGTATTGAACGTACGTCTTGAACGTACGTCGTTACGGGTGGATTAAAGCTACAAAACTGGAGACGCAATGAAACTGAAATGGGTAGCTGCGGCCGCGGTGGCCGTCCTTGGAAGTCCGGCCTATGCGCAGTCGTCGGTGACGCTGTACGGCGTCGTCGATTCCGGTCTGCTATATCAAAGTACCTCGGCGGCCTCGTTCAGCCCGACGGCGAAGAATCTGGGAAAGGTCTATCGCTACAAGGACGGCGGGATCTACTCGAGCATCTGGGGCATGAAGGGGACCGAGGATATCGGCGGCGGCTATCACGTCAACTTCAAGCTGCAGGGGTCGTTCGACAGCGGCACCGGCAAGTTCGGCCTGGCGGATACGCCGGGCGCGGTGGCGCAGTTCAACCAGTTCGCGACGCTCGGCGTGTCGGGACCGTTCGGTACGGTGAACTTCGGTCGCCAGATCGTGCCGATGGCCTACGCGATGGCCGATACCGACGTGCGGGCGGGCCAGTATTTCGGCAGCATCCTGACGGCGTGGCTGGGCATGAACCAGGCCGCAGGCTGGTCCGGTACCAGCACCAACGGACCGATCGGCGCGCTGTACGACAGCAATGCGATCGTCTACGAGTCGCCGACATTCGCCGGCGTGTCCGCAGCGCTCGAATATGCGCCCGGCGGTGTGGCAGGCAGCTTCCAGGGCGGCACGCGCGAGTCCGCCGTGCTCAAATACTCGAACTATGGCCTCAATCTGAGAGCCGTCTACTACAACGGTCACGACACCAATCCCGGACCGACGACGGTGCCCACCGGACTCGCCAACAACCGCCTCTACTACCTCGGGGCGCTGTACACCTATCACGCCTTCTCCATTTCCGCGTCATATGCCAACGGCAGGAATCCGGCGCACGCGAATCTGGTCAACCTCGACCTGTATTCGGCCGGCCTCGGCTATCGGTTCTCACCGGCATTCAAGCTCACCAGTGGCGTGTATTACCTGAAGGACGCGAACAATTCGGCCAACAAATCGCTCGAGGTCGCCGGAGGCGCCGAATACAGTCTGTCCAAGGCCACTTTGCTCTATGGCCAGGTGGGTTGGGTGAACAACCACGGAGATATGACGCAGACGATTACGTACGGCCAGCCCGTCGCGCCTGGCCTCGGGACGACGGCGGTCATGCTCGGGATACGCCACTACTTCTAGGGATCCTCCGTATTGAGCTCGAAATGAAGACCTCTGGCCGGTGAAGCGTGCCGGCTCGCCACGCGGTAGCAGAACAGCGATTCCAACCGGGATCCCACAAGACTCAGGAAGACTGGAGAAAGCAATGAAGGTAATCAGGGCACTCAAACTGGCGGTCGGCGCACTGCTCGTGACGACATGGATCAATGCATGGTCCCAGCCTGGCGAATCGGGCAGTGGGCCAGCGTCAACCGTCATGGCGTCGCCGGGCAGCGGCGCTTCGGCGAGTTCCAGGCAGGCTGATCGCGCGCTCGGCAGGAAGGTACGCGCTGCGCTCATGAAGGACAAGGAGATCGGTGCTTCAAACATCAGTGTCCGTGCGAGAGGTGGCGCGGTGACGCTGTTTGGCACGGTGCCCGATGCAGCGCAGATCGACAGGGCGGCCGGGGTTGCCGAAGCCGTGCCGGGCGTGACAACCGTGAAAAACAATCTGACACTCAAACGCGTATTCGGCCAGTAAGTGGTTCTCGTAAGTAAGTCCGGACCGCTGCCAGGCTTGCACCGAAGCGACACCGCTCTGCCTACGACGTCAGTCTGCCGGCGCATCTGGCTGGCGGACGGCGCAAATGGATCGATTGCGCAGATGAGCCCGGTTTCGTCGAAGGGGTGACGGCATTCGTCGGGAGGCAAAACACCCAACGTCGACCGAGCGTGCCGCACCGTTCTTGAGCTTTAGCGAATAGACGACCCGACAGAAAAGTGCTGCTGTCGGTAACGTCCTACCTTGAACGGATCTCGGCAGCACAGAGGTCGCGCTGATGTGTGGCAATCTGCCATGTGTTTCCCCACGGATCTCTTACCATCGCTCGCCTGTCGCCGTATGGCATGTCGGTCGGAACTTCGAGTGAGATCGCATTCGCGGCAATCGCTCGCTGGTAGGTCGAATCGGCGTCCTCGACGTAGACATACAGAAATGCCGGCATCGGATCGCGAGGGCCGTCTCCGCCGCTAACCATCACGACGGAATCGCCGATCATGATTTCGGCAGGCCGCCCGTGACAGAATTCGCCCTGTGCCTGAAACACCATCTTGATGAATGTGATCAGGTTTTCCGGATCCCGTGCGACGATTCGGGGCGTGACGGTATGCCATCCATCGGGCTGAAATTTAGCCATGTTGGGCAGCCTCGGAAGAGATTCGCAAGGGCATTGTCCTCCGAGCGCCGGATGTCCGCAAAGGGGGCGAACTCGGCCGATATCCGAACGTTGCGATATGACAGCGCCTCTTCATCCAAAAAAACCGTCTTATTTTCGCTCGAAATCTGTCACCATTTCATGCGGCACCGACCGTGAGCGTAGCGTTGGTCCTGCATTGCGGAAGTGTGTCCTAACGGGAGAGTCCTGATGAGCAAGAAGTCCGAAACGAGCGGTACGAGCGGCGCGAATGAGTCGACCGCTGCGACGCTGGCCGCGCTGGCGAATTACATCAGTGAGTTCGTCATCAATGGGACGCTCGACACCAGATGCGCCGCGAAACTAGTTAAGCGCCTGAGAAAGGAAGCCGAAACCATTTTGGAAAATGGAAGCGCGACAAAGCTGGCACAAAAGGATCTGAAGAAAGCGTTCGACACGGTTGACGCTGCAGTCCAAGACCACGATGCGAAACTGCTGGTCACAGCTAACGCAGCACTACGTACAGCAGACGAGGCGAAAAAGGCGGAAAACTAGCACTGAAGTCTCGCACGCCTTGACGCTGTAGTAGCTGCGTCATCGCCAAAAGCTGTCTCTCGCGCCGGGGCGTCCGCGTGACTGCTGGTGCTGATTAGACGTTCGGCGAAGTGTCAAAAGGTCTCTTGCGACAAGCCGAGCTACACAAAGCGGTTCGCCGGCGCGTACGGCTCGAAGTATCGATCCATCACGCCGATGCACGCATTCAGGCTATGTCCGGCGCATGAATGGCAATGTAGGCGTTTCATGTCTCACCAGCCCACCCCGCGCCCTCATCCAAACCGAACACAATAAGCAGGCGGCAAATGCGCTGAAATCAAATGCCAGCTTTCGCCGCCGTCGTCGGACGTCCATAGCGCGCCGGTGGTCGACGCCATTGCGAGGCGCGTGCCGGAGTCATCTACAGCGAGCCCGTGCCGATACACGAGGTCATACGCCGGTGCAGGCGGCAACCCGTTCGAGAAACGCTCGAACGTGCGGCCGCCGTCGCGTGTGCGCGTGACGACGAACTGGCCGTCCACCGGGGTCCGGCACTGGTCTTTCACGGCGGGCACAAACCACGCGGTGTCCGGCTCGCGCGGATGCACGGCAACCGCGAAGCCGAAGCTCGAAGGCTGCGCTTCGATCCGCTGCCAGTGCGCCGCGCCGTCGGTCGAGCGGAAGATCGCGCAGTGATGCTGCGTCCACAGCGCATCTGGATTTGCGGCGCATTGCACGACGCGGTGCGGGTCTTGCACGTTGGCATCGCCGCGCCGCTCCGGCGGCATGTAGTCGGCCTCCATGCCTTCGGCACTAACGCGCCAGGTCGCGCCGCCGTCGGCGGTTTGCCAGACGCCGCCACACGACACGCCGATCGTCACGTGCCGGCTGTCGCGCGGATCGACCATCACGGAATGGATGCCCGGCGCGTCGTAGCCGCCTCCGAACCATTCTCGGCGCTCCGGGCGATCCCACAGCGCCCGGTTGAGCAGCCATGTGTCGCCGCCGTCGTCGGAACGGAAGAGCCCGCCGGGAATCGTGCCGGCCCACAGGACGCCCGGCTCGTCCGGGCCGCCGGTTTCGAGCGACCAGATTTGCTGGAGCGTCCAGGGAGGGGCCGGCGGGCTGGGCACGGCCGCGCTCGGATTGTCCGCGCTCGTGTCCGCGCCGTCACCGGTATGCGTCTCGTCGGCAGGCTGCGGCGGGTAGACGGGGACTGCGCACTCTTCCCAATCCTCTATGCCCGCGCGCCGGCGATGCAGCTTCACGCCGAAGTGGCCTAGATTGAGCGCGGCGTACAGCGAACCGTCGCGCGGATCAGGCAGCACCATGCTCACCGGCTCGCCGACGAAATACGGCTCACCGAGCGTCCAGCCGCCCTCGCCGTCGGCTTGCAGAACGAACAATCCCTTGCGGGTTGCAACAAGCAATCGATCGCTCATGTGGAGTGTCTCCTGTCGACCAGAGTTGGCGCTTTAGCGCTTACTCTGGTCCCATGCAAAGCTCGAGTAAGAGTGGAACCTTCTTATCCGCCCGACAACGCCTGTATGACGTAAACCCGGCTTTCCTCGCCGAGCGCATCGGACAGATGTTGTCGGTCGCGCACCGGCCGGCCGTCGACAAACACGGCGAGATGTCTTCGCAGTGAGCCCTGATCGTCAAGGATGTAGCCGCGCAGTCGAGGTTGCGCGGCGAAGACGGCCTTCAGTGCTTCGCCGAGCGTGCGCGCGTCGATCTCGCGCTCGGGCGTTGCGATATGCCGTTGAATCGAAGCAGCGAAGAAGATGTGCGCCATGGCGGGGTAGCCGAGCGGCAATGGCCTGTTCGTCGATTCTGCAGTTTAGACGATCCGCCGGGTGCTTCGGGGCATCGCCATACAACAGACGACAGGTTGCGCCTCCGAAGCGGCCGTTGCGGTGTCGCGAGTCCGAAAGGCGGCTCGGGGTCGCGTGCCGCCGAACGCAGCCTTGCGAGGTTCAAGCTGCGCAGCCCAATGCATGAGGCGGCACGCGGCCAACAGCCGCCCTTCCCATAGAACGCGCGAAGGCCGGCTTCCGCCTCGGACAGCGACGTTCAATTTCCGGGCGTGGCGATGCGCTAAACCCACGCATTTTTCGCTCGTCGCCACGGCGCAGCATCATTTCACATCGCCGAGCGCATCGAGCATCATTGACCTGATACAAACGTCCGCCGGTTGCCCGAATCGTTGCAGCCCGCGTTCTCAAGTCTCGCGATCGATTTCGCGCGGGCTGCAAGCGTCATTACTGGCCTGTTGCGCTCTTCACCGCGCATTGCCCGACGATACTCTGCCCGTCACTGAATTTGAACGTGACGGGAACCGTCGAACCGACCGTCAGCGGCTTCTTTTCCTTCTCGAACATCACGTGATACCCGCCCGGCGCGAATGCGAGTGTCCCGTTGGCCGGGACGGTCGCCTTGTCGACCATGACCATCTTCGACGTGCTCCCGGTAGTCTGCGTCTGATGCAGCATGGACATCCCGAACGCATCGGTGCTAACACCTTCGAGATCGACGGGCTTGTCTCCCATGTTCATCAGCTTGAAGTAGCCTCCGGACGGCACGTCGCCCGGCATCGAGCGGATCCAGCAGTCGGACACCATCATGGCGCCCGACGAAGCGGCGAAAGCGGTTAGCGAAGCAGCCGCGAGCGGCAGCGCGATAGCCAGGCGGAAAAAGGGGTGGTGCATGGCATAACCTCCTGTTCTACGTTAAGGAAAATGTGATGGGTTGGCGGGACGTACGTCGCGGCACCGGGGCGCCGCTCGATCGTCATATCGGTCGCATGTCTACATGGTCGCTCCGCTATCCGCCCGTCGGCGACGTATGGCCCAGCACCGCAGCCAGCGCAAGTACGGCTAGCATGACGAGCGCTTCGACAGAGAGAACGCCGTCGAAGCGGCGTTGCGCGGCGGGGTAATCCGGATCGTTGCGCTCGGCAAGCACGAGCAGATCGGGCAGAATCGCCATCCGGTTCCAGCTGCCGAGCAATGTCGCCAGGACCACACATGCAAGCTTTGCGGTGAGCAACCGGCCCCAGTGTGTGCGCAACAGCGGCGCGCTGGCCTGCGCCGTGTCCTGAACGGCGTTGTAGAAACCGGTGACGAGAACAAACACGAGCGCAGCCGTCGCCAGATGAGACAGCGCCGAGCAGAACGCAGCCCTCTGGCGGGGCGGACGGCCTGGTTCGCGTTCGAGCCGGCGCAGCAGGATCGCGGCGACGATGACACTGCCGGCCCAAAGCGCAGTCGCGGAAAGATGGACGACGTGAATCGCCTCACGCCACGAGAAGTCGCCGGAGTCGGCCGCATGGCTCGCGGCTGCCTTGCCCGCGACCCACAGGACGAACCCCGCAGCAAAGAGCGCTGAGCCGCGCTGTTTCTTGAGGCCACTCAATGCCGCGAGCAGCGCGCCGGCAACGCCGATCGACCATGCCTTACCGAAGTGGGACTGCGTCAGTACTGGGGCGATAGCCGAACCAGCTTCACCGAGCGGCGAACCGCTCATGATTGCGGCCTGAAGCCAGAGATACGCCAGGGCGGTGAGAGCGAGTGCGACTGACGCGACGGTCCGCCAGACTCGCGTCGTGTCTTGCCCAGGCAATCCGCTACGCGCGCCCAGCACGCCGCATGCAAGAGCGCCGGTAGCGACGGCAAACAGAATGTCCTGCATCGCGGCCAGTGCAATCTGGGCGACGACGAGCGGATCCACCGTTACTTCACCGTGAACTTGTAATGCCCCTGGGTGCGATGGCCGTCGTTGGCAACGGCGACCCACGAGACGGTATAGGCGCCCGGCACGAGGGGATTTAGCCCTACCGACATGTGCTTCCTGTTCGACGGGTCAACCGCGGCTTTGCCGCTCGTCACCGACTTGCCTCGCGAGTCGGTGACGGCGATCGAGCTGAATGCGGGCTCCAGACCATCGTCGAAGTCGATCGCCACGTCCTTCTGCGAGGTCGTGACGGTCGCACCGGCCCCCGGCGCCTGCTGGGTCGGGTAGGCGTGCGCCTGCGCGAGATTGCAGGCGGCGATCATCAGCGCGGCGATGGCCGCGCGTGCAGTCGTGTGCAGTTTCATGAGAGGACTCCTTACACGTTAGAACAGCGGCTTGCCGAGCGTTTTCGGCGCAATATCGTCGAAGAAAAGATGGGCCTGTACCAGGATGCCCACATGCGAACCGCTCGCGCTGTTGATTGGTATCTGGGCTTCGACACCGAACTGCCCATAGCGGTTGATCCAGATGAATCCCGGATTGATCGTGCCGGTGGTTTGGCCCTGACTTCTCGATAGCGGAAACTCGACGATGGGAACAATGTTCGAGAGCGGCTGCGGCAAGCCGAAATCATGCACCTGCTGCTGCAGATAGGGCAGGCTGTACTGGACCGTGAAACCGTAGTCGAAAGAATTGGGCTGACCGGCCCCGGTGGTCAACGAAGGCCCCGCTTCGGCGGTAATGGCAACGGGTCGGAGATAGGCCAGTGAGTCAGGCAGATCGCCCATACCCTTGCCCACGTAGATCGTCGGCGAGATGGTCGAAAAGCTGTTCGCAATCGCGTGGCTGCCGGTTCCACCCAATTCCGCATGCACCCCGACTGAAGTCATGAATTCGTGCGGGGCGTTCACATACAGCAGATACTTCAGGCCGACTCCAAAGTTATCGAACCCGTGCGCAGTCGGATTGTTCTGCATCACGTAAGCGCCGTCGACGGACAGGGCAAGCCTTGACGTGATCAGCTTGTCGTACTCGAAGCTGAACGTATTGATGCTTTGATCGCCGTCGTCTCCAGGAACACGCAGATGCCCGTATTCGAAGTTAGCTTCATCGCCGACACCTGGATCATCGACAGCCAACGTTGACGGAAAGACGCGGTCGCCCGCGATGGCATGGGCAGCGGCTGACGATGAGGCGAGCAGGAGCGCAGTTGCGGCGAACGAGATCGTTGCCGTGGCGAAGAAGGGTTTCCCATGGCGCAAGGTATTGGCATGCATGTTTCATCCATTGATTGAGGTCGTCATCGCGCCGCCGCGTGTCTGTGAAGAGACACGACGACGCCTGGCGATGCCTTCGTGCACGGCATCGCCATCAGGGCTCAATTCAGGATGAAACGGGGGGCGCGCGCGGCTGGGCGGATGCCAGCGGTTCGACGCGACGGATGCTCTCGAACCGCGTCGCAACGCGATGCTGGATGGCCCAGACCGTGACCGCAAATTCAGGCTGGACGCTCGGCAGCACGGGCGTGTGCGCAATCAGGTTGCAGTAGCCGCAAGCATGCCAGTGAGCAGCCAGCGAGTGGGAGGGGTCCTCGTTGCCCGGCGGATTGCCTGGAGTCGAATGTGCGGAGCAGAGCGAGGCTGAAGGAAGCCCAACCTCATTGCGGTCAGCCAGTGCGTGCGAAACCGTCGGCGCGAGCGTTGCCATCAGGATTGCCAGCAATCCCAGATAGGAGCCCAATTTCCGGCAGAAACAGCTCAGCATAAGGCCGACGATTCGATATTGGTCTGGTGAAGATGAATGCGGCGCATTATGCCATGTGTTACTTGCAGGCATCGACCTGTGACAGCTTGCCGCGTTGCCAGAAGTCTCAAGTCGCCCTGGAATGAGACGCTCGCAGGCCGCGCCTGACTGACTCCTGAGGGTCGGCAACAGCCGAGCGCATCGGGTGGTAGCCGGCCCATCTCCAGCCATTCGCTCGCGTGCGCCCGCGCGTGCTATTTGCTGATGGGTCTTCGGCTGGCTCGACTGAGCAAAAACCGCCACAGCGACGGCGCCAACCACGGCGACCACGAAAGCTTCAACGAACGATTTCATGAGCCGTGGGAGCAAGGTGGCCGACATGCATCGGCGTCGGCAGCCTCACCAAAACTGAGCCAGCTACAAACCACCTCGGTGGGCAAAGCAGATCTTTACTTTCTCCCGATCGACCGCTCAAACCGACTCCCGCAGCACCAGCTGATGCTGCAGGATGCGCGACGCTGGGCGTTGGCCGTCGAGCAGCGCCAGCAGCATTTCGGCCGCCGCGGCGCCCAGCTCGACCATGGGCTGGGCCACGGTCGTCAGCCCCGGCTCGAAGATGCCAGCGATGGGCACGTCGTCGAAGCCCATTACCGCCACGTCGTGCGGCACCCGCCGGCCGGCTTTGCTAAAGCCCTTGATCGCGCCGATGGCCAACGTGTCCGACACGGCGAACACGGCGCTCGGTGGATCCACCACCGCCAGCAGCTTTGCCGCCGCCTGGCTTCCGGCGGCGTAACTATTGTCGCCAGTAACGCAGACAAGCTCGGGCGCAGGCGCGAGACCGGCGCGCAGTAGTGCTGCGTGATAGCCCTCGCGGCGCTGACGCGCATACAGGAAGCGCTCATCGCTGGTGATGAAGCCGATGCGCCGGTGGCCCTTGTTGATGAGGTACTGCACGGCATCCGTACCGGCCTGGCGGTGGTCGATGCTGACATAAGGCACGTCGCTACCGGGCAAGAATTCCGAGCAATTGACCCATGGCTTGCCGTTCGCCGCCTCGCGCCGGGCTGCCGGATCGGACATGGGCACGAGATTGATGACGCCGTCGCTCAGACTGCCGGCCAGCGTCGGCAGCGAGGCGTCCGCCGTGCCAGTCCAGGCTTCCAGGTCCGCCGGAAGCAGCATGTAACCGGCCTGGCGACTGACCGCGCCGGCCCCGCGCACGATCTCGGCGTAGTAGGGGTTGGCGAAATCCGGCATGAGCATCAGCAGAATGCGACTCTGACCGGTACTCAGGCTGCGGCCGAACGGATTGGCCCGGTAGTTCAGTGTCCGTACGGCTGCCTCGACCCGCTCACGCGTGGCCGCCGTCACGGCCTTCGTCCCGTTGAGCACACGCGACACCGTGGCAATGGAAACGCCAGCCTCGCGGGCAACGGCTTCGATGGAGGGTTTGCTTCGCATTGGTTCGTTCAGGCAGCGGCGCGTTTGTCGCCAGCAGGAAGGTAACAATTTTAGCATCGCGGGAAAAGGTTTTCCCCTCATGCGTCATCGAACCTCGAAACTGAGCGGGGATTCAGACTCGGCTTGCGGGAATCCATGGCGTTGCTGCAAACCGCGGCGTTATGCAATCCGCTTATTCGAAGCTTCTCGCGTACTCCTGTTTGTGCCGGTCCCTGCTGCATAGGGTAAAGCCCCTGTTCCAGGTAAACGGGAAAGCGCTTACCTTTTGACTTGCGCCCAGCTCCGTAGGCCATCCGTGCCGCATCCATCTTGACTCTTCGGATTGACGACCATGAATCAAGCCTTGCCCATTTCCATCCAGATTTACAGCCTGCGTAATGCGGGCGAACTCGACCGGCAGTTCGACATTGCCGCCCAAGCCGGATTTCGCCAGGTGGAGCTGATCGGGTCCTTGCTCGAAAATGCGGCCGACACCCGGAACAAGCTTCAGGCGCGCGGCCTTAGCGCCTCCTCCAGCCACCTCAGCATGGCCATGCTGCGTGAGCGTTTGCACGAAGTGAGCGCGGCGTGCGAGACCCTCGGTATCACCCAGTTGGTCATGCCCGCGGTGCCGCCCGCCGAGCGCAACAGTGACGCCGCATACTGGCGGGCGCTCGGCAACGAGTTGGGCAGCCTCGCCCATCGGCTAGCCGCTCAGGGCATCGCCCTCGCTTACCACAACCATGATTGGGAACTCCGCGCCAGGGAGAACGGCGCAACGGCGCTGGAACTGCTGTTCGAGTCCGCCGGGGCAAGCCCGCTCGGCTGGCAAGTGGATGTAGCCTGGCTCGTGCGCGGCGGCGCCGATCCTCTGCCATGGCTTCGTCGTTATACGGGCCGCGTGGTCTCGGCCCATGCGAAAGACCTCGCGCCCGCGGGTGAAAAACTGGACGAGGATGGCTGGGCCGACGTCGGCCACGGCGTCATGGATTGGCCCACGCTGGCCGCCGCCTGCCGCGAAGCGGGGGCGCGTTTCCTCGCCGCCGAGCACGACAATCCCAGCGACGGTGAACGCTTCGCCCGCAATGCCTTTGCCTATCTGCACCAGCTCGGAGCCTGATCCATGAAACCTGTCTTCGTCGGCATCATCGGTTGCGGCAACATCAGCGATGCCTATTTCACCGGCGCGGCGAATTCGGAATTCGTCCGCATCAAGGCCTGCGCCGACTTGCGTCCGGAGGCCGCCCGGGCCAAGGCCACGCAGCACGGCGTCGCCGCGATGACGGTGGATGCGCTGCTGGCCGACCCCGACATCGAAATCGTCATCAACCTGACGGTGCCGCACGCGCATGTGCCGGTAAGCCTGCAGATTCTGGAGGCGGGCAAGCACGTCTACCTCGAAAAGCCCCTGGGTACCGAGTTCGCGTCCGCACGCGCGATGCTGGCGCGAGCCGAGGCTTCGGGATTACGCGTGGGCTGCGCACCGGACACCTTCTTCGGCGCGGCCCATCAGGCGTGCCGCGCGGCGCTCGATGCGGGCCGCATTGGGCGTGCCATTGGCGGGGCCGTGGCCGTGTTGTCCCGCGGCATGGAGTCCTGGCATCCCAATCCTGAGTTTTTTTTCAAGCCTGGCGGCGGCCCGATTCACGACATGGGCCCGTATTACGTGACGCAGTTGGTCAACCTGCTTGGGCCGGTGGCACGCGTGTCTGCTTGCGCCACCATCGGTTTTCCCCAGCGCATCATCTCCAGTGAGCCGCTGAGGGGCCAGGTCATCGAGGTCGAGGTGCCCACCACGGTCAACGGTATCCTGCATTTTGAGAGTGGGGCCAACGTGGTGATGAGCGCCTCCTGGGACGTGTGGGCCCATCAGCGTGCGCCTATCGAGATCTATGGCACGGAAGGTAGCCTGTTGGGCGTCGATCCCAATTTCTTTGGCGGGAGTCCGCGCGTCGCTGAACGTGATAGCGGCTTTAAGCCGCTCGACACACAGGTCCATGCTTTTGGCGTCGACAACTTCACGTTGAGGAGTGGTGCGCGGGTGGCCAATTACCGCGCTGTGGGCGTGCTGGACATGGCCATGGCGTTGCGCCGAGGTCGGCCGCATCGCGCGAGCGGCGAACTGGCGTTACACGTGCTGGAGGTGCTGGATGCCTTCGAACGCTCGTCGCGCGAGGGGCGGCACGTCGATATCGAGACCGTCGTGCAGCGACCCGTCGTCGTGCCATTGGGTCGAGGCGAAGAGGTGTTTCTCGCCGACTGACTCACCTGACTTCCGGAGTGATCAAGCCGGTTGCGACGTGATCCGACTGCGACCATCAGATCACGCCCCGGCTGATACAGCTCGCGCGACTCACCTCGCCGCCGACTATCCGCGACCGGGCACAGCCGCGCCGTCGCCGTCGCCGTCGCTGGCCGTCGCCGCGTCGCGCGTCTCGGGCATCGCCGCCCACACCAGCAGCACCGCGAGCGCACCGGCCGCCGCGAGGCAGAAGAAGCTCACCGTGTTGCCGAAATGATCGGCGACGAAGCCCGCCGCCGTCGTGCTCAACGTCGCGCCGATGCCGGCCGCGAGCCCGAACAGGCCGATACACAGGTTGTAGCGGCCCTTGCCGCCGGCGACGTCGGCGGCGATCAGCGGCAGCATCACGCCGAACACCGCGGCGCTCAAGCCGTCGAGCATCTGCACCGGCACGAGCAGATAGGGGCTGCTGATGCCCGCGAACAGCAGCGCGCGGATCGGCAACGCGGAGAAGCCGAGCAGCAGAATCGGCCGGCGGCCCCAGCGTTCGGCCGAGCGCCCGACCCACGGCGACATCATCGCGACGATCGCCTGCGGCACGATGATGCATGCCGCGATCACGAGCTGCACGTTGTCTCCCATGCCGGCCGTCACTTCGCCGGCGGCCAGGTTCAGCATCGCCGCGTTCGACAGGTGGAACAGCACGATGCAGGCGGCGAACAGCAGCATGCGCTTGTCGCGCAGCAGCTCGCGCAGGCTTTCGCGCCGCTCGAGCTGCTCGGGGGTGGGCGCCGCTTGCGGCAGCTCGATCGTGTCGGTGCGCTGGATCATCGCGAGCGCGATCAGCGCGGGAACCGCGAGGCCCGCGGTCAGGACGAACACCGCGCGCGGCGAGTAGTACTCGCCGAACAGTCCCATCAGACCAGCCGCGACCGCGCTGCCGATCGATGCCCAGCGCGCATTGCGGCCGAGCCGGTCGCCGAGATTCGCGCGACCCACCAGCGCGAACGAGATCGCCGCGAGCGCCGGCGTCAGCATGCAGCTCGCGAAGCCGTGGAACACCTCGGCGGCGATCACCGGCAGCACGGTCGGGCTGATCGCGAGCAGCATCGCGCTGAGGATGATCGCGCCGATCGCCCACGCGGCCGCCGCTTTCTTGTTGCGCAACGCGTCGACCGCGGCGCCGCCGGGCACCTGGCTGACCATCGCGCTGATCGTGCCGACCGACAGCACCATGCCGATCTCGCCCTGGGTCCACTTGTGCGATGCGAGGTAGGACGCGATGAACGGCCCGAAGCCCGTCTGCACGTTGGCGACGAAGAAGTTGAGCCAATCGAGAGCGCGCAGACTTCGCGCCGTGACCATAGTACGGACCGTCATCGGACCGCCCGTGCGTTGGAAACCGCGACGGCCGACGACGCGGCCGGCGGCGCCGAGGCCGCCGGGGCGGCGCTGGCGGCAGGCTGCGCGGGCGGCGCCGGCGACACCGCGCGAATCGGCTTGTCGCTCGCGTAGAGCGGCGTCGCGTTGATCTGCGCGTCGCTCAGATCGATCTGCGGATGCAGTTCCTTGTCGCGCGTGACGAAGCGCAGCGCCGACCAGTTCGCGGCGATCGTGCGCCGGTCGGGGCTGACCATGCCGCCGACGTCGAGGACGATCGCCTGCGGCTGCGCGTTGCCGTCGATCAGCACGTCGACCACACGGCCCACCTTGGCGCCGTTCGCGCGCTCGACGGTCGCATCGAGCAGCGGCAGTTCCAGCGGGTTCGATTTGTTCGCGGTGCTCGGCACGGCCGTCGGGTTCAGCGTGATCGGCGCCCCCTTCGCGGTCGGCGTGAAGTGGAACGCGCCCCACGGGAAGTTCACCTTGCGGTCGCCGACGCCGAGGAAGCCCTGCAGATTGACGACCATCTCGCGCGGCTTGCCGGCTGCGTCCGCGATCATGTCGACCGCGCGGCCGACCACCTTGCCGTCGGGCTTCTGCACCTGGCTGTCGAGCAGCGCGCGCGCGTCGCTGCGCTCGATCGTGCGCAGCACGATCAGCGGCGGCGGCGGCGGGGGCGGCGGCGGAGCCGGCACGACAACGGGCGGCGGCGGTTCGACCTTGTGCGGCTTCACGACCGGCTTCTTCGGTTTCTTCGGCACCTCGGGCCCCTCGTTCGCCTCGCTCTCGACCGGCTCGGGCGCGGACGCGGCGACCGGCGCGCTTGCCGGCTCGACCGGCATCACCGTCGCATCGACGATCGGCGCCTGCTGCGTACCCCACAGCAGGCTGCTGCAGCCGGACAGCGCGGCGAGCGCGAACAGCGCGGCCACGGTGCACAGCCAGCGGAACAGTCGAAGCACATCGAGCGAATCAGGCGAATCGAGCGGGCCAAGCGATCCAAGCGGTCCAAACGGGACAATCGGCAGGCGCCCGGCGGGGCGCGGAAAACCGCCAGTCATCAGGAAAAACTCCACGGGCAGGTGCGGACGGGCGCGATGAGCCGCCGCGGTTGGATGGGGTACGGCCCAGAGTTTAACCTGCGCTGCCGCGCGGGCAGCCTCTCGCCGGTTGCGTTGCAGGCGGTTTCGCCGATGCGCTGGCGGTATAGCGTTGCACGCCGCGTGCCTGGAACGCGATCGCCGGGGTGGGTTCGTGCGTTTCGCGGCTGCCCGTATGCCGTAGGTGTATACGCGCGCAGCGCTCGCGCGAGCGACCGTCGCGCAAAAGTTATAAGTCGCGCGACATGTCCGGCATGCCATTCATGCGATTGGACACATAGTTCGCTTCACCTACATTTCGACTCAGAAAAGCGTTACCCACACCAACCAATCCACGAGACGAACCTGATGACGGCCGCTTTAGCGGCCGTTTCAGCGCGCTGATAAAGGAGGCACTCATCATGATGGAACCCCAGGCCCTCGCGAATTCCGACGTCGCGAGCGAATCCTTCGACACCGAATCATTCCGCGGTAAGGGCTTTCTCGACCGCTACTTCGACATTTCCGCGCGCGGCAGCACGCAGCGCCAGGAGATCGTCGCGGGCATCACGACCTTCCTCGCGATGGTCTATTCCGTGTTCGTCGTGCCGGGCATGTTCGGCAAGGCGGGCTTCGATACCAGCGCGGTGTTCGTCGCCGTGTGTCTGACCACGGCGTTCGGCTCGCTGCTGATGGGTGTGTGGGCGCGTCTGCCGATCGCGATCGGCTGCGCGATCTCGCTGACCGCGTTCACCGCGTTCGGCCTCGTGCTCGGCAAGGGGCTGCATCCAACCGTTGCGCTCGGCGCGGTGTTCCTGATGGGCGTCGTGTTCACGACGATTTCGGTGACCGGCGTGCGCTCGTGGATATTGCGCAACCTGCCTGTCGGCATCGCGCACGGCACCGGGATCGGCATCGGCCTGTTCCTGCTGCTGATCGCCGCGAACGATGTCGGGCTCGTGGTCAAGAATCCGGGCGCGGGGCTGCCGGTGTCGCTCGGCAATATTGCGGCGTTGCCGGCGCTGATGTCGGTCGCCGGACTCGGCGCGATCTTCGGGCTCGTGCGGCGGCGCGTGCCGGGCTCGATCCTGATCGTGATCGTCGCGATCTCGGCGATCGGGCTCGCGATCGATCCGGCCGTGGCGTTTCACGGCATCTTCGCGGTGCCGTCGTTGAGCGCGCCGGGGCATGCGTCGCTGATCGGCGCGATGGACGTGAAGGGCGCGCTGTCGATGGCGGTGCTGCCGAGCGTGCTCGCGCTCGTGATGACCGCCGTGTTCGACGCGACCGGCACGATCCGCGCGGTCGCGGGCCAGGCGGGGCAGCTCGACGAAAACGGCCGCATCATCAACGGCGGCCGCGCGCTGACCGCCGATTCGCTGAGCTCGATCTTCTCGGGCCTGCTCGGCGGCGCGCCGGCGGCCGCGTATATCGAGTCGACGGTCGGCGTCGCGGCGGGCGCGAAGACGGGGATGGCGGCGGCGGTCGTCGGTCTGCTGTTTCTCGTCGTGATGTTCTTCTCGCCGCTCGCCGCGCTGGTGCCTTCGTATGCGACCGCGCCCGCGCTGATGTACGTGGGGCTGCTGATGCTGTCGAACGTCAGCAAGCTGCATATGGACGACATGGTCGACGCGATGGCGGGGCTCGTGTGCGCGGTGTTCATCGTGCTGACCGCGAACATCGTGACCGGCATCATGCTCGGCTTCGCGACGCTCGTGATCGGGCGCGTCGTCAGCGGCGAGTATCGCAAGCTCAATGTCGGGACCGTGGCGATCGCAGTCGTGCTGGTCGGGTTTTATGTCGGCGGCTGGGCCATCTGAGTTTCGTTGCGGCTCCTTGACTTTCGCGTCAGCGTCTCTAAACCTTAACCTTGAGGTCAAGCCCTGCATCCGCAGGAAAGGAGACGCAGATGGAACCGCAACATCGCATCGGCAGCCGGGAAGAGTGGCTCGCCGCGAGCCGCGCGCTGCTCGCCGACGAAAAAGCGCATATGCGCGCCGGCGACGAACTCGCGCGCAAGCGCCGCGAATTGCCGTGGGTCAAGGTCGACAAGGTTTATACGTTCGATACGCCGGAAGGCCGCAAGACGCTCGCGGAGCTGTTCGACGGCCGCAGCCAGCTGATCGTTTATCACTTCATGCTGGGCCAGGACTGGGAAGAGGGGTGCGTCGGCTGCTCGTTTCTGTCGGACCATATGAGCGGCATTCTCACGCATCTGGTCCATCACGACGTCAGCTATGTGACGGTATCGCACGCGCCGCTCGAGAAGATCGACGCGTTCAAGCGGCGCATGGGGTGGACTTTTCCGTGGGTGTCGTCGAGCGGCAGCGATTTCAATTTCGACTACCACGTGTCGTTCACGCCGGAGCAGGTGGCGAGTAAAAAGGCGTTCTACAACTTCGCCGAGCAGGACGTCGGCATTGACGAACAGCACGGCCACAGCGTGTTCTACAAGGACGCAAACGGCGACGTGTATCACACGTACTCATGCTACGCACGCGGCGACGAGCGCTTCGTGAACACCTACGCGCTTCTGGACATCGCGCCGAAAGGCCGCAACGAGAACAGTAGTCTGACCGACTGGGTCAGGCATCACGACCGCTACGACGACCACGCGCGCGCGGCTTGCCCGGCGTGCGGATCGTACACGGTGTGAAGCGGTGAAGCGGTGAAGCGGGTCGGCGAAGGGGGCGAGGGGCGCGCGCCGCGCTAGCTGGCGCGGCGCCTCTGTGCTGCACGAGCGCTGCATCAGCTCGCTACAGCGCCATCTCGAAGGCGGGTCTGACGAACATTTCCATCGCCATCACGACGAGGCTCATCGCCGCGGCCGCGAGCGTCAGCACGCCGTATTCGTCGTAGCGCGTGTCGTACAGACACGCGACGACGAACAGAATCGCCATCAGGTTGGTCAGCCAGTCGAAGTTCAGCGCGAAGCTCATCGGTCGAATCGGGGCGTGTGTGCGACGGTGGAATCGCACCGTCAGGTGCCCGCGATTTTATCGAAAGGAGCTTACGGATTCGCAACGGCCGCGCTTACACAGCTTACGGTGCGCGGCGCGCAAAGCCGCGTCAAACGGTGCTTTGCGGCCCCATCATGTCGCGTTCGATCCATTCGGTCACCGACGTGCGCCGCGGTTGCCAGCCGAGCAGTTTGCGCGCGCGTTCGCCGCGCACGCGGCTGTTCGAGCCAAGACCGTACGAGGCCATTTCGTAGCCCCATTCCTGTTTCGCGTCTTCGAGCGGCCAGTCCTGCGGCGCGCCGAGCTTCATCGCGCGTGCGATCGCGGCGCTCATGTCGCGGAACGATGCTTCGCCGCTTTCGACGAAATAGAACGTGCCGGCAGGGGTTTTATCGAGTGCGAGGCGATACAGCTCGGCGACGTCGTCGATATGCACGTTCGACCAGACGTTGCCGCCGCTGCCCACATGACGCACCACGCCGCTTTTCTGCGCTTGGCGCACGAGTCGCGGCAACTGCACGCTAGCGCTGCCGGCCACCGCGCCGTGACCGTAAATCAGCGTGTTGCACAGCACGGCCGAGCGCACGTTGCGTTGCGCGGCGTCGAGCACCAGTTGATCGATCGCGACGCGCGCGGCCTTGTCGGCGGTCGGGGTGGGCAGCGCGTCTTCGTGATAGATGCGTGCTTCACCCGCTTCGCCGCCCGACGCATCGCCGACGATGCTCGACCCGCTGGTGTGCAGGAACACCTTGCCCGAACCGGCGAGTCCGTCGATCAGCGCGCGTACCGCGCCTTCGTGATCGCTGCTCGCGGCGTTGATCACCGCGTCGGCCGCTTGCGCTTCGGCGATCAGCAACGCGCGGTCGTCGAGCGTGCCGGGCACGGGCTCGATGCCGAGCCGCTGCAACCCGCCGCTGTGTTCGGGTTGGCGAATCAGCCCGCGCACCTGATGGCCGGCGCGCGCCAGATGCGTCGCGATCGAGCCGCCGATAAAACCGCTTGCGCCAGTAACGAAAATCTTCAAGACGTTCTCCTGAGGGAAATGCCAAGACCGCAATCTCTTGCATGGGATCGGAGTAAGCGCTAAAGCGCCAACTCCGATCGACAGGCACGCAGTATCGCTCGCGCGGATTCTCGCAAAAAGCGTGTTAGTCTCAAATCAATCTTGATCTGAAATCAACAATGAAAACCTCCACCGACGAATTGCTGGTGTTCGTCACCGTGATCGACAGCGGCTCGATTACCGCGGCGGCCGAGAAGCTGGGGCAGACCGTCTCCGGCGTGAGCCGCGCGCTCACGCGCCTCGAGCAGAAGCTCGACACCGCGCTCGTGCGGCGCACGACGCGGCGTCTGCATCTGACCGAGGAAGGCGACGCGTTCCTGCGGCGCGCCCGCGCGATCCTCGACGCGCTCGAAGAGGCCGAGGAGTCAGTCGCGCGCGGGCGGCAACGGCCGTCGGGGCGCTTGCGCGTCGATGCGGCGTCGCCGTTCATGCTGCATTGCGTGGCGCCGCATATGACCGCGTTTTCGGCGCTGTATCCGGAGATCCGGCTCGAATTGACCAGCAACGAGCGGATCGTCGATCTGCTCGAACAGAAGGTCGACATCGCGATTCGCATCGGCGCGCTGCAGGATTCGACGCTGCATGCGCGCGCGCTCGGCGAGAGCAGGCTGCGCGTGCTCGCGAGCCCGGCGTATCTGGCCGAGCACGGCGAGCCGACCACGCTCGACGCGCTGCACGCGCATCGGCTGATCGGCTTTACGGCGCCGGAGCATTTGAATCGCTGGCCGTTGCGGGAAGGGGGCAGGGGAACGAAGCGCGCCAAGGGGCAGCGCGACGAAGCCGCGCTGCTGAAGATCGCACCGTCGATCACCGCATCGAGCGGCGAAACCTTGCGGCAACTGGCGCTGTCCGGGTGGGGCGTCGCCTGTCTGGCCGACTTCATGACCGCCGGCGATGTGCGCGAAAACCGCCTCGTGCCGATTCTCGGCAACCTGCTCGTCGATGAACGGCAGCCGGTGCATGCGGTGTACTACCAGAGCGCATCGCTCGCGGGGCGCGTGCAGTGCTTTCTGGATTTCATCGCGGCGCGGGTCAAGCTCTGATCCGCGTCGCAGCGCCTTCTGTCCTATAACCCAGATATCGGCGGAGCCGGCGTGTCCGGCTTCCCGCCAGCGAGAGCTCGCCAATTTTGGCCAGATGGCGACCCGCGCCGCGAAGGTGTATATACAACTGTGGGCTAAATCACGGCGGTCACGCCGACCCATGCGTCCAGGACCCGCCGCCTGCGACCTGCCGCCAAACCCGCCGCGCTCCCGCCGAGCCACGTGCCAAATAATGGAAATCCCCAGGCACGAAATCTCGAAAAACAAGTTGTATATACAAGACCCGCCGGCTAGACTTATTTGAACTTGTATAGACAGGACGACAACCATGATTCTGAAGCCCGGCTACCTGAGCCTCCCGCAACTGCGCCAGATCGCCCGTGAGCAGGTCACCCTGCAACTCGATCCCGCGAGCCATGCCGCCATCGACGCGTGCGCGCAGGCCGTCGCCGACATCACCGCCAGGGGCGAGCCGGCTTATGGCATCAATACCGGCTTCGGCCGCCTCGCCAGCACGCACATTCCGCGCGATCAGCTCGAACTGCTGCAACGCAATCTGGTGCTGTCGCACGCGGTCGGCGTCGGCGAGCCGATGTCGCGCCCGGTCGTGCGTCTGTTGATCGCGCTGAAGCTGTCGAGCCTCGGCCGCGGCCACTCGGGCATCCGCCGCGAAGTGATGGAGGCGCTGATCGCGCTGTTCAACGCCGACGTGCTGCCGGTGATCCCGGTCAAGGGCTCGGTCGGCGCGTCGGGCGACCTCGCGCCGCTCGCGCATATGTCGGCGACCCTGCTCGGCGTCGGCGAAGTGTTCGCGAAGGGCGAGCGCATGCCGGCCACCGAAGGCCTCGCGCTCGTCGGTCTGAAGCCGCTGACGCTGCAGGCGAAGGAGGGTCTCGCGCTGCTGAACGGCACCCAGGCTTCGACCGCGCTCGCGCTGTACAACATGTTCGCGATCGAAGACCTGTACCGCACGGCGCTCGTCGCCGGCGCGCTATCGGTCGATGCGGCGATGGGCTCGGTCAAGCCGTTCGACGCGCGCATCCACGAACTGCGCGGCCATCGAGGCCAGATCGACGCGGCCGCGGCTTATCGCTCGCTGCTGCAAGGCTCGGCGATCAACGTGTCGCACGCCGATTGCGACAAGGTGCAGGACCCGTACAGCCTGCGCTGCCAGCCGCAGGTGATGGGCGCGTGTCTCGATCAGATGCGCAATGCCGCCGAAACGCTGCTGATGGAAGCGAACGCGGTCTCCGACAATCCGCTGATTTTCCCGGACACCGGCGAAGTGCTGTCGGGCGGCAACTTCCACGCCGAGCCGGTCGCGTTCGCGGCCGACAACCTGGCGCTCGCCGTGGCGGAAATCGGCGCGCTCGCCGAACGCCGCATCGCGCTGCTGATCGACGCGACGCTGTCGGGCCTGCCGCCGTTCCTCGTCAAGGATGGCGGCGTGAACTCCGGCTTCATGATTGCGCACGTGACGGCCGCCGCGCTCGCCTCGGAAAACAAGACGCTCGCGCATCCGGCTTCGGTCGATTCGCTGCCTACGTCCGCGAACCAGGAAGACCACGTGTCGATGGCGACGTTCGCCGCGCGCAAGCTCGGCGATATTGCCGACAACACCGCGAACATCCTGTCGATCGAACTGCTCGCCGCCGCCCAGGGCGTCGATCTGCGCGCGCCGCACAAGACCAGCCCGAGCCTGCAGAAGGTGATGGACCTCGTGCGCAAGGACGTCGCGCACTACGAGCTCGATCACTACTTCGCGCCGGACATCGCGGCGGTCACGAAGCTCGTGCAGGCCGGCGCGGTCGCGAAGCTGAGCCCGTTCTCGTTCGCGTCGGAACAATGAGTCGTCGAGAGCGCGGATCACGCCGATGAACGCACCCGCTTATCAGGGCATCAAGGACTTCATCCTCGCGCGCATTCATGCGGGCGAGTGGGCCGAAGGCGACCAGGTGCCCTCCGAAAACGAGCTTGCGCGCGAATTCAGCGTCGCGCGCATGACGGTCAACCGCGCGTTGCGCGAGTTGACCTCGGAGCAGGTGCTGACACGTGTACAAGGCTCGGGCACTTTCGTGGCCCGTCCCAAGTATGAGTCGACCCTGGTGGCGATCCGCAGCATCTCCGATGAAATCGTTGCGCGCGGTCATCGCTATCAGGCGAGGGTGCTGAACATCGGCGCCAGCATTGCCGATGCGGCGCTCGCCGAAGAGATGCAGGTGAGCGCGGGCAGCCCCGTGTTTCATTCGCGCCTGCTGCATTTCGAAAACGACGAGCCGGTGCAGCTCGAGGAACGCTGGGTCAATCCGGCCGTCGCACCCGAATACGCGCGGCAGGACTTCACGAACACCACGCCCAACCAGTACCTCGTGCGCGTCGCGCCGCTGCAGCGCGTCGAGTACCGCATCGAGGCGCTCGCCGCCGACGAGATCACGCGCGAGCTGTTGAACATGAGTGAACGCGAGCCGTGTCTCGTGCTGCACCGGCGCACGTGGTCGCAAGGCGAGGTCGCCTCGATCGCGAATCTGTGGCATCCGGGCACCCGTTACCGCTTCACTGGGCATTTCTGAATTCGCTTTTTCGTCTTCGCCGAATCTTTATCGAACCTCTTCACGCATGATTAGGGACACCATGAACAATCCGAAACACATCGATCCGCGTCTCGATCCGACTCGCACGATCCGCGCACCGCGCGGCGCGGAAAAGACCTGCAAGACCTGGATCGCGGAAGCCGCGTACCGGATGATCCAGAATAATCTGGACCCCGAAGTCGCCGAGCACCCGCACGCGCTCGTCGTGTACGGCGGCATTGGCCGCGCCGCGCGCAACTGGGATTGCTTCGATCAGATCCTCGCGTCGCTGAAGGACCTGAACGAAGACGAAACGCTGCTGATTCAGTCGGGCAAGCCGGTCGGCGTGTTCCGCACCCATGCGGACGCGCCGCGCGTGCTGCTCGCGAACTCGAACCTTGTGCCGCACTGGGCGACGTGGGAACACTTTCACGAACTCGACCGCAAGGGCCTGATGATGTACGGCCAGATGACCGCGGGCAGCTGGATCTACATCGGCAGCCAGGGCATCGTCCAGGGCACCTACGAGACCTTCTTCGCGGTCGCGAACCAGCACTTCAACGGTGACCCGAAGGGCCGCTGGATTCTGACCGGCGGTCTCGGCGGCATGGGCGGCGCGCAGCCGCTCGCGGCGACGATGGCGGGCTTCTCGATGATCGCGGTCGAATGCGACGAGACGCGCATCGACTTCCGTCTGAAGACGCGCTACGTCGACAAGAAGGCGAAGACGCTCGACGAGGCGCTCGCGATGCTCGACGAAGCGAAGCGCGCGGGCAAGCCGATCTCGGTTGGCCTGCTCGGCAATGCCGCCGACGTGTTCGCCGAGTGCGTCGCGCGCGGCATCACGCCGGACTGCGTGACCGACCAGACGAGCGCGCACGATCCGATTCACGGCTACCTGCCGCAGGGCTGGACGGTCGGAGACTGGCGCGAGCGCATGAAGACCGCGCCGGAAAGCATCGTCACGCCGGCCAAGCAGTCGATGGCCGCGCAGGTGCAGGCGATGCTGACGCTGCAGGAACGCGGCGCGGCAACGCTCGACTACGGCAACAACATTCGCCAGATGGCGCTCGAAATGGGCGTGGAAAACGCGTTCGATTTCCCGGGCTTCGTGCCGGCGTATATCCGGCCGCTGTTCTGCGAAGGCAAGGGCCCATTCCGCTGGGTCGCGCTGTCGGGCGATCCCGAGGACATCTACAAGACCGATGCGAAGGTGAAGGAACTGATCCCCGACGATCCGCATCTGCACAACTGGCTCGACATGGCGCGCGAGCGCATCGCGTTCCAGGGTCTGCCGGCGCGGATCTGCTGGGTCGGCGTGAAGGATCGCTATCGTCTCGGCCAGGCGTTCAACGAAATGGTCAGGAACGGCGAGCTGAAGGCGCCGATCGTGATCGGCCGCGATCACCTCGATACCGGTTCGGTCGCGAGCCCGAACCGCGAAACCGAATCGATGAAGGACGGCTCGGACGCGGTCAGCGACTGGCCGTTGCTGAACGCGCTGCTGAACACGGCGGGCGGTGCGTCGTGGGTGTCGTTGCATCACGGCGGCGGCGTCGGCATGGGCTTCTCGCAGCACGCGGGCGTCGTGATCGTCGCGGACGGCACGCAAGCCGCGCACCAGCGCCTCGGCCGCGTGCTGTTGAACGATCCGGCCACCGGCGTGATGCGTCACGCGGATGCGGGCTATGAACTCGCGCAGCAGACGGCGCGCGAGGCCGGTCTCAATCTGCCGATGCTGGGCCGCTGATCGTGACCATGGCCAACCACGCGGGCGGCATGGCAGGCGTCACGCTGATTCGCGGCGCCGACCTCGTGGCGGCGCCGTGGAAAAACGGCGGCGGGCTCACGCGTGAGGTCGCGGCGTTTCCGTCGCCAGGCGGCGGGCAGGGTGCGGCGAGCGCCGACTTCGTGTGGCGCGTGAGCGTCGCCGAGGTTGCGCAGGCGGGACCGTTCTCGCGCTTCGACGGCGTCGACCGGACGCTGGTGTTGCTGTCTGGCGCGGGCATGCTGCTCGATGAGCTGGGCGACGCGGGCGTCGCCTCGACGCATGTGTTGCGGCAGCCGCTCGACATCGCGCGCTTCGATGGCGCGACGCGCATCGATGCGCGGCTCGTCGACGGCGCGACGCGCGACTTCAACCTGATGGTGCGGCGCGCCGTGGCGCAGGGCGAGTTGGACGTGTGGCGCACTGGCACGCGGCAGGATGCGCCGCGCGTGCTCGACGGCGACGTGGCGCTGCTGTTTTGCGCGGGCGGCGCGATCACGGTCGGACTGGCGGCGGACCACGCGCAAGCCGTGCGGCTCGACACCGGCGACACGCTGCGCGTCGACGGGCCGAACGCGCTCGCTTGTACGCTGACGGGCGACGGCGCGGTGCTCGCGATCACGATCCGCTACACGCGATGACGAATCAACCGCGATAGGGCCTCACATGCGCTCCATCGCGGACAACCCATCCACAGACACGCAACGAGCGGCAAAGAGCACGCGATGAAGCAAACCGTCTGGCATCACCTGAATTTGTGCCCGCAGGGCGATCCTCGCCACACGCTCGCCGATGCCGCGATTGCGGTCGACGGCGGCCGTATCGCGTGGCTCGGCGCTTTCGCCGATTTACCCACGCCCTATGCCGCATGGCCGCGCGAAGATCTGCGCGGCGCATGGGTGACGCCGGGCCTGATCGATTGCCATACGCACCTCGTGTACGGCGGCCAGCGCGCCGACGAATTCGCGCAGCGGCTCGCGGGCGTCAGCTACGAAGCAATCGCGCGACAGGGCGGCGGCATCGTGTCGACGGTGCGCGCGACGCGCGCCGCGGACGAAGCGTCGCTGTTCACGCAAGCGGCCGCGCGGCTCGAACCGTTGCTCGCCGAAGGCGTGACGGCGATCGAAATCAAATCGGGCTACGGCCTCGATCTCGCGAGCGAGCGCAAGATGCTGCGCGTCGCGCGGCAACTCGGCGAGCGCTATCCGGTCACGGTCTATACGACGTTTCTCGGCGCGCACGCGTTGCCGCCTGAATTCGCGGGCCGAGCGGACGCGTATATCGACGAAGTCTGCAACACGATGCTGCCCGCGCTCGCGGACGAAGGCCTCGTCGATGCGGTCGACGTGTTCTGCGAGCGCATCGGTTTTTCGCTGCAACAGAGCGAGCGCGTGTTCAACGCGGCCGCGCGCTACGAGCTGCCGGTCAAGATGCACGCCGAGCAGTTGTCGAACGGCGGCGGCACCGCGCTCGCGGCACGGCATCGCGCGCTGTCGGCGGATCACCTGGAGTTTCTCGACGAAGCCGGCGTCGCCGCGATGAAGGAAGCGGGCACCGTCGCGGTGCTGCTGCCGGGCGCGTACTACTTCATCCGCGAGACCCAGTTGCCGCCGCTCGAACTGCTGCGGCGCTACGAGGTGCCGATCGCGATCTCGACCGACAGCAACCCGGGCACCTCACCGGCGACTTCGTTACTGCTGATGATGAACATGGCGAGCACGCTGTTTCGCATGACCGTGCCCGAGGTGCTGCAAGGTGTCACCACGCACGCTGCGCGCGCGCTCGGCAAGAGCGATCGGCACGGTGCGCTGCAGGTCGGTCGCGCGGCCGACTTCGCGGTGTGGTCGGTCGATTCGCTGGCGGAGCTCGCTTACTGGATTGGCCGGCCGCTCTGCGCGCGCGTCGTGCGCGCGGGCGAAACCGTTTATACGCGGCGCGAGTCGCGTGTGACCTGAACTAGAACCTGAGAGATGACGCAATCCAATCAATCGCTGTTCGCCGCTGACGCGTATCTGCCTGAGGGCTGGCGCCGCAACGTGCTGCTCGAATGGGACGCTCACGGCACGCTGACCGCGGTCACGACGGATCGACCCGAGGCGCCGGCGGGTGTGCCGAAGGCGGCGGGCCCGCTGATGCCAAGCATGCCGAATCTTCACTCGCACGCGTTTCAGCGCGCGATGGCGGGGCTCACCGAATATCGCGCCAATGCGACGGATAACTTCTGGTCGTGGCGCCACCTGATGTATCGCTTTGCCGCGCGCATCACGCCGGAAGGCCTCGCGAGCGTCGCGCAGTGGCTCTACATCGAGATGCTGAAGGCGGGCTATACGTCGGTGTGCGAGTTCCACTACGTGCACCACGCGCAGGACGGCCAGCGCTACGCGAATCAGGCCGAGCTTGCGCAACGCGTGGTGGACGCGGCATCGGCGAGCGGTATCGGCATCACGATGCTGCCGGTGCTGTATCAGTACAGCGGCTTCGGCGCGCGCGCGCCGCGCGACGATCAGCGGCGCTTCATCAATACACCTGAGAGCCTGCTCGATCTGCTCGGCACGCTACGCGCCGCGCGCCCCGAACATGCGGCGCTGCGTTACGGCGTGGCGCCGCATTCGCTGCGCGCGGTATCGGAGGCGTCGCTGCGCACGTTGCTCGGCGGCATCGACGCAAGCGTGCCGGTCCACATCCATATCGCCGAACAGACCGCCGAGGTCGACGCGTGCCTCGAAACCGAAGGCACGCGGCCGGTGCAATGGCTGCTCGATCGTTTCGATGTGGACAGCCGCTGGTGTCTCGTGCACGCGACCCACGTCGATGCGAACGAAACGCTCGCGCTCGCGAAGAGCGGCGCGGTCGCGGGTTTGTGCCTGACCACCGAGGCCAATCTCGGCGACGGCATTTTTCCCGCGCAAGACTATCTCGACGCGCACGGCCGCATCGGCGTCGGCTCGGATAGCCATGTCGGCGTCGATTGGCGCGCCGAGTTGCGTCTGCTCGAATACGGCCAGCGTCTGACGCGCCGGCAGCGCAACGTGCTGGCGTCGGCGCAAGCTCCGCATGTCGCGGATCGTCTGTACGCGGCCGCGCTCGACGGCGGCGCGCGTGCGACCGGCCGCGCAGTCGGCGCGTTGCAGCCGGGCCGTCGCGCGGACTGGCTCGTGCTCGACGCCGACCATACGAGCATCGCCGGGCATGAGCGCGAGGCGTGGCTGTCAGGCGTCGTATTCTGCGAGCATGGCGATACGCCGATCCGCGACGTCTACGCGGGCGGCGTCAAGGTCGTCGACGATCGCCGGCATCGCGACGAAGAGGGCGCCTATGCGCGCTATCGCGCGGCGCTCGCGGAACTGCTCAAATAACGGCCATGACCCGCCGAACTGATTCTCCGATCCCACTGATTCCGGACTGACATGACTGCTTCGAACCTCACGCCGGTTTTCTCGCTGCATCAGGGAAGCCTGCCGCTGCTGATCTCGATCCCGCATCTGGGCACCCAAATCCCCGCCGACATCGCCGTGACGATGACACCGGTCGCGCAACGCACCGACGATTGCGACTGGCATCTCGATCGCCTGTACGCATTCGCGAAGCGCCTCGGCGCGTCGATCCTGACGCCGACCTACGCGCGCTACGTGGTCGACCTGAACCGTCCGCCCGACGGCGCGAACCTGTACCCGGGGCAGGACACTACGGGTCTGCTGCCGGTCGATACGTTCGACAGGGAGCCGCTCTATCGCGACGGCCATCTGCCCGACGACGCCGAAATCGCGCGCCGTCGCGACGCGTACTGGAAGCCGTATCACGACGCGCTGACCGGCGAACTCGCGGCGCTGAAGGCGAAGCACGGCAAGGTGCTGCTGTGGGAAGCGCATTCGATCCGCTCGCGCGTGCCGCGTTTTTTCGACGGACGTCTGCCGGATTTCAACTTCGGCACGTCGAACGGTGCGAGCGCCGCGCCGGGCCTGGCTGACGAACTCGCCGCGCTGGTCGGGCGTCACGGCGGCTATACGGCGATCGCCAATGGCCGCTTCAAGGGGGGCTATATCACGCGGCAATACGGGCAGCCCGAGCAGGGCGTGCATGCGGTGCAACTCGAGCTGTCGCAGATCACGTACATGGAAGAACGCCTGCCTTATGCATACGATGAAGACCTCGCCGCGAAGGTCGCGCCGCTGCTCGAAGCGCTGGTAACGGCGGCTCTCGCTCGCGTGAAATCAGCCTGAAGCTTGTATTCCTTTCTCACCACGCGGATCACGATTGCTGCAGGAGCGCGCGGCATCGTGGTCTGCGTCGGCCTGCATCGGTCAGCGTATCGCGAAGGTGTAACAGCATGTGTCCGTGATTGCGTGCGGGCGCGTTCATATGGAATGGTTTGAGCGTCGAGCGCGCACAGCGTATCGTGCGCCGGCTGTTTCAAGACGCGGCGCGCCATGAAAAAAAGCCCCGCGAAAGCGGGGCTTTTTGATGTGCACCGCATCCATCGACACGGTTTCACCGCCATTAGTGGCAGCGCTTTTCCCAATGATGATGCACGCGCACCTTATGGCACTCGTGCTGATGCTCATTGGCCTGAGCGGGGACGATTGCGCTCAGGGTGGCGACGGCTGCGGCGACGGCGAGAACGATTTTCTTCATTACAAAACCCTTAAGTCAGTGTTGTGGAGCAAGCCATGCAGCACGACGCGTGCCGCATCGGCGTGTAAGCATGCCACATCAAGCGGCCGCGGATAGGACCGGCGCGCGAATACGTGTGTCAATGCAACACGCGATGTGTCGTAAGCCCTGTTTTAACGCGCTTTGCGCTGAATTGGCCGGTGCGTACCGTGTCAAATGTGTACCTTCGGCATCTGGGCCCCACCGCACGCAAAGCGGCATAGCGGCATTGCACACGACACCGCGAGACGACTACCCTTTCAAAACGATGACATGCGCGACGCGGTCATCGATTCATCAGGCGAAAAGATGGAAGACCCAGCGATGGAAGATTCCGACGAATTGCTGCTGCCAGTCTGGCGCGCGAACCTGGTGTTGCTGACCAGCGAGGTCGGCGCCGCGAGCCGGCTCGCGCGCATGATGACGTTTTCCGCGAGCTACCTGAAGCTGATGCTGTCCGGGCAACGCGAATTCAGCGAGGAATTCGTGCGCGGCGTCGAGGCCGTCACCGGTTTGCCGGGCGGCTGGATGAACGTGCCGCACACCGGTCACGAGATCCCGCCGAATGCGCGCGAGGCAATCGACAACGAGCAGCCGCTCGCGCGCTTTCGGGGCACCGCGCATCCGGTGCGCAAGAAGACGGTGTTGCGGCCCGAGCCGATTTTTGGGCAGCCGCCGCCCGCGCGACGCATCGAGGAAGAAACGCTCGATGTCGAAGCGCACCGCCGTCACGCGCATTTTCGCAAGGTGCGCGATCTCGCGACGCAGGAAGTGCGGCGCTTCGAGCGGCATCTGCTGCACGCGCCGGTGGAGCTTGCGTCGATGCGCGCGAAGGTCGAGGACGTGATGGCCGCGGCCGAACTCGACGACCGCATTCAAGCCGACCTGGAGGGCCGGCTTGAACAGATCGACAAGCACCGGCACATGCTGCTGCGGCACGTGGAAAAACTGCAGGCGCTGCTGAGCCAGCTCGACGACGGCGAGTGAAGACGATCGACGGCGGCCGCTGCGTCGCGGGTGCGCCGGTGACTCCAATGCCGCTCGAGCTCGACGCGGCAACGCCGACCCCGGCCCGAAACGCACGGGTCGGCGATGTGCTACAACGACGACACGAACCTGTCCGAGGTGGATCTTGGGGAACGTCGTCGTCACGTTGGCGCACACGTCGATCGCGATGATCGGGCTCGCGTGCCGCGTGCGCGGCGTGCGCGCCGCGGCGTTGCTTGCCGCGCTATCCGCCGCGAGCGGCATCGTCTTGTCCCTTTGTGCGGCAGCCGGCGAAATCGCCACCTCCATCAACGAACGTGCCCCTGCGACGATCGAGCGCGACGTCCATTTGTTCGTGATCCAGAAAGACGGTTCCATCGAGGAACACGACGACACGCTGATGCGCGCGGACACGGCCAGCGGCGTCGACGAGATCGCGCAACGCTACGTGTGGTTCAACAAGGACATCGAGCAGGTGCAACAGTTGGCCGCCGAAACGATCGACCCCGACGGCACCGCGCATGCGGTCGGTCCCGAGGCGATCCGCGACGTGCAGGAGCCGCGCTCGTCCGGCGCGCCGAGCTTCGAGGACGGTGTGTTGCGCACCGTGATCTTCCCCGGCGTCACGATCGGCTCGCGCGTGCACCTGGAATTTCGCAAGACCCGCGCGAAGCCGCTGCAAGCGGGCACCTTCGCCTATCTGGTCGAGCCGTCGCTCCAGCCCGTCGACGAGCAGCGTCTGATCTTCGACCTTCCCGCCGACGTGCCGCTCTATGCGGATGCGCGCGGCTACGTCGCGATGCCGCCCGTCACCGCGAACGGCCGCACGCGCTACGAGTTCGACTACCGGCACGGCCCCTATGCGCGGCTCGAAGCGGGCGCGGTCGGCTACGCGAACTGGGGCGACCGGCTGATGGTGTCGACGGTGCCGGACTTCGCGAGCTTCGCCGCGCGCTATCGCGGTCCCGCCGAGAACGACGCGACCCGCGACGATCCCGCGATCATCGGTCTCGCACAGCAACTGACGGCCGGCCTTACCGATCCCCGCGACAAAGCCCGCGCGCTGTACGACTGGATGCGTCTGAACATCCGCTACGTCGCGCTTTTTCTCGGCGAGACGGCGGCGATTCCGCACAAGGCGGCCGATATCCTGCGCAACCGCTATGGCGACTGCAAGGACCACGTCGCGCTATACGGCGCGCTGCTCGCGGCCGCCGGCATTCGCAGCGAGCCGGTGCTGCTCAATCTCGGTCCGTACTACACGTTGCCCGAGGTCTCCGGCTACGGCGCGAGCGCGATCAATCACGCGATCATCTGGATTCCCGAGCTGGCGCAATTCGCGGACACGACGGCGGGCGGCACCGCGTTCGGCTATCTGCCTGGCGGCGTCATGGACCGACCGGTGCTGCTCGTCGACGACGGCGTGCTCGCGCGCACGCCGGCCACTCAACGGCGCGAACGCAAGGCGCGCGTGCAGATCGACATCGACGAAAACGGCACCGCACATTATGCGTACCGCGTCGAGGATCAGGGCTATACCGCGGAGCTCGAACGCAACACGTTCCGCCGCGCGACGCGCCAGGGCGCGCAGCAGCTTGCCGCCAGGCGTCTGCTGCAAGCGGGCTTGCACGGCTCCGCGCAATTGCAGACCGACGACGTCGCCGTGACCGGCGGTCCGTTCGCGACGTCGATGCAGGGCAGCGTGCCGCATCTGATCTGGCCGGACGGCACGACTGCTGTGCGGGCGCTCACGAGCCTCGCCGGCGGCATGGGCTCGCAGGTCGAGGCGTGGCTCGCGGAGCCCGTCAGAACGCAACCGTGGGCGTGCATCGGCGGGGAGTTCGATGAAACGCTGGAAATGAGCTTGCCGCGCTTCGTGCGCGTGACGGACCTGCCGACCGACAGCACGGTCGAGAACCCGTTGCTCACGTTTGCGTCGCACTACGTCTTCGATCCGGCGACGCGCACGTTGCAGGTCAACCGGCATCTGCGCGCCGCGTTCGGCCATCAGATGTGTACGCCAAACGAATTCGCGGCGATTCGCGACGCCCTCGTGCGCATCGAGCGCGATCTCGATGCCGAGGTGGTCGTCCGGGCGGCGAGCGCGTGGCAGTAGCGCGCCCCGCGCCGGCCGCGCGCCGGGCAGGGCCGCGACGATCTACCGGACGTGGAGCTTAGGTGCCGCTCTTGGTCACGACCGGCACCCACGCGCCGTTCTTCACCTGATACAGCGTCGACGCGCCGCTCTTCAACGCGCCGGTGCTGTCGAACGAGATCTTGCCGGTCACGCCGTCGTAGTCGATCGACTTGAGCGCTGGACGGTACACGTTCGGCGAGTCGGATTTGGCCTGCTGCATTGCCTTGATCGCGACCCACGCGCCGTCGTAGCCGAACGGCGCATAGGACAGCACGTCCGCGCCGAAGCGCTTCTTGAACTTCGCGTTGAAGTCCTTGCCACCCGGCAGTTGCGCGAGCGGGCGGCCGTATTCCCAGGCCATCGCGCCGTCGGACGCATCGCCCGCGAGCTTGATGAAGTCCTCGTCCATCACGCCGCCGCCGCCGACCAGCTGTGCGTTCAGGCCGAGCTGCTTCATGCGCCGCGCGAAGCCCGCCGCCTGGCTGTCGAGGCCGGCGAAGAACACGAGGTCCGCATTGGCGCCCTTGAACCTGGTGATCTGCGTGCTGAAGTCGACCGCGTGGTTGTCGGTGTAGTCGCGCGCGACGATGTTGCCGCCGTGCGCCTTCACGGCCTTCTCGAACTCGTCGGCTTCGCCCTGGCCGAACGCGGTGCGATCGTCGATGATCGCGATGCGCCTGGCCTTCGTCACCTCGACGGCATAGGCGCCCGCGTTGCCGGCGTTTTGCGCGTCGGTCGAAATCACCATGAAGGTGTTCGCGAAGCCGCGGCCCGTAATGATCGGATTCGTCGCGGCGGGATCGAGCACCGGAATGCCAGCCTGCTCGTAGACCTGCGAGGCCGGGATCGTCGTGCCCGAGTTGAAGTGGCCGACGACCACCGCGACGCCCGAGTCGACCAGCTTCTGCGCGGCCTGAACGCCGACGCGCGGGTCGGCCTGGTCGTCCTGCGAGACGATCTCGAAATGCGCGACCTTGTCGCCGATCTTGATCTTCTGCGCGTTGGCTTCGTCGATCGCGAGCCGCACACCGTTTTCCAGATCCTTGCCGTAGCCGGCATTGGCGCCCGTCAGCGGTGCGGCAAAACCGATCTTGACCGGCAGGTCGTCGGCGAAACTGGCAACAGGCGCGACGGCAAACATCGCACCCACGAGCATGGCCAGCGGTTTCAGCGTGTTGCGAAGACTCATGGTCTCTCCTTGCATCGACGGTAGTTATGAAAGCGGTACGACAGCAATGCGGTACGACACGTGAGGCCGAGGCAAGCCCTCGCGCATCGCAAGACTACGAAGGATCGCTCGCCGCTCACAATGCTGGAATGCGCGCACTGGCGTTGAGCCTCGCAGCGTGTTCGCGACGTCAATCTGGGGCGAATATAGAAAGCCAAATTGCCGTCGTCTTGGCAATTCGTGGCGTTTTGGATGAGCATTTCGGCATAGGCGGCAACAGGTGCATGTGGTGCACATGGAGCGTGCGTGAGGCATGCAAGCTGGCTTGCCGTGCGAAGGTCCGCCTGGGCTGCGGATTACGGCATATGCTTAAGAAGCCGGCGCGAGCGCGCCGGCCGGTGTTGCGTTGTTGCGTTGTTGCGTTGTCGAAGGAGATTCGAGCCTTTTGCCTAGCGCTCGCCTTGCTGGCGCAGCAGCTCTTCACGCAGACGCAAAAGCGGCGCCTTCGTGTCTTCGTCGGCCCACGTGTCGAGATCGTCGATCGCGCGCTGGCAGCCGTCGAGCACCACGTCGAGATCGACCGGCACGCCGTTGTTCAGCGCGAATTCGATCGTCTCGGCGAACTGCTGGCAATCGTCCTCGCCGTACGAGATGTCGAGATTGTCGGCGATGATTTCGGCGATGTTGCTGCGTGCCTTGTCGTCGGGCGTCACCATGTCGACGATGCCGCGCGCGACGGCGGCCGAGTAGTAGAGCGCGATATCGAGCCATTGCGCGGGATCGAAGTCGGGCTGGTCGAACTGGTTCTCGAAGAACTCGATCGCTTCCTGTTCGTGCGCTTCGTCCGCGTCGACGCTGATGCACAACTGCTCAAAAAATTCTTCCCGCTCGCTGCGGATATGACCGTCCATCGAATGCCTCGTCTGCTGAATGCCGAATGCTGAAAATGCCGTGGCGCGAGGGCGCAAGCCCTGGTCCACGCGGCACGCATTATAGGACGGCCGCCAGCAGGGTGCTGGCGAGGGCGCTCGGCAACGAGCGACGTGCCTAAGTCATCTAAGCCGTTTCCGCGACCCACGCATCGAACCACTCGCGCGGCTGGGCGATTTCATTTTGCATCGCCACCAGTTCGAGTTCATAGCGTCCGGCCTGCCAGGTCGCCTTGACGACCGCGTTGACCGCGGCGAGCGTGTGCTCGAAGGCCGAGCGGATCGAATCGCCGAGCAGCGTGCGCGCGACGAAGACCGCGCTCGTCAGATCGCCGACGCCGACCGGCTGGCGCGCGAACGGATAGAGCGGACGCTGTCCCATCCACGCTTCGCGTTCGGTGACGACGAGCATGTTGAAGCGGTCGGCGGGGCTGTTGCGATCGAGCAGATGCTTGACGAGCACGAGCTTCGGCCCACGCGCGAGCAGCTCGCGGCACGCGGTGACGGCTTCCTCGAACGTCTCGATCTCGCGACCGACGAGGCGCTGCAATTCGATGTGATTCGGCGCGATCCCGTCGGCGACCTCCGGCATCTCGCGCACGAGGAATTCCTGGATGCCCGGCTCGACCTTGTAGCCGCCCGCGGCGCTCATCACCGGATCGCAGAAGTACCAGGCGCGCGGATTGGCGGCCTTCACCGCCTTGACGATTTCGATCACCGACTGCGCCTGTTCCGTCGTGCCGAGATAGCCGGACAGCACCGCGTCGCAGCGCGGCAGCATGCCGATCGCGCCGATGCTGTCGACGAGATCTTCCATCTGCGATGCGTCGATCGCGCTGCCGCTCCAATGCCCGTATTGCGTGTGATTCGAGAGCTGCACGGTGTTGAGCGGCCACACGTTGACGCCGAGCCGGCACATCGGAAACACGGCCGCGCTGTTGCCGGCGTGACCGAACACGACATGGGACTGGATGCTCAGAACGTTTTTCGTCATGGTAAGGCTCGCGCAACCGGTCATGCGCGGTCAACAAAACACTGGAAGGGGAGGCTCGCGCGGGCGGGCCGAAGGCCCGGGCGCCGTGCGCGCAGACATGCCTGATACAGATGGTGCAGGAAAAACCCACGAACTGCATAGCCGGCAGGCCAGCAAACGATACAGGAGTTTGACAGCCGCGAGTTGATCCGTCCCCGTGCTGTTGCGCCGAACCATCAAACGCGCGTGAAGATTAACGAAACCTGACAGTTCAGCGTGCGGCGGATGCTTCAGACGAGCTCGCGATACAAGGCCAGATAGCGGTCGGCCGACGCGCCCCAGCCGAAGTCCTGGCGCATCGCGCGCCGCTGCGTGGCCTTCCATTCGGTGCGGCGTCCGTACAGCGCGAACGCGCGGCGGATCGCCGAGGCGAGTCCCTTCGGATCGAAGCGTTCGAACACGAAGCCGGTGGCGAAATCGTCGGCGAGGTTTTCGAGCGATGCGTCGGCGACCGTATCCGCGAGACCGCCGATGCAGTGCACGAGCGGCAGCGACCCGTAGGCGAGCGCATAGAGCTGCGTGAGCCCGCACGGCTCGAAGCGCGACGGCACCGCGACCACGTCGCTGCCGGCGATGATCGTATGCGCGAGGGTTTCGTCGAAGCCGAGCTCGACCGCGACCGATTCCGGATGCGCCTGCGCGACCATCCTGAGGCCATTCTCGAGCGCCGGATCGCCGGTGCCGAACACGACCAGTTGCCCGCCGCGCTTGACGATCTCGGGCACCGCGCCGAGCAGCAGATCGAGGCCCTTCTGCTCGGTCAGCCGGCTGACGACGCCGAACAGCAGCGCGTCGCTTCTCTGCGCGAGGCCGAAGCGCTTTTGCAGCGCTTCCTTGCAGGCGAGCTTGCCCGCCAGCCTCGACGCGCTGTAGTGCGTCGCGAGCAGCGTATCGGTGGCGGGATTCCACACCGTGTAGTCGACGCCGTTCAGGATGCCGCTCAGATCGTGCGCACGATGGCGCAGCAGTGCATCGAGCCCGCCGCCGTGCGCGAGCGTCTGGATTTCGCGCGCATAGGTCGGGCTGACGGTCGTGATGCGCTCGGCGTAGTAGAGCCCCGCCTTCAGGAACGACAACTGACCATAAAACTCGACGCCGTGCATGTTGAAGAAATCGTGCGGCAGGCCGAGCAGGCCGAACTGATGCGCGGGAAAAATCCCCTGGTAGGCGAGGTTGTGGATCGTGAACACGCTGCGCGCGGGCGCGCGGCCGTGCTCGCGTTCGGCGGCCTTCAGGTAGGCGGGCGCGAGCCCCGCGTGCCAGTCGTGCGCGTGGACGATCTGCGGCGACCACGTCGGGTCCGTTTGCTGCGCGAGTTGCGCGGCGACCCAGCCGAGCAGCGCGAAGCGCTGCGCGTTGTCGCCGTACGGCACGTGTTGGTCGTTCAGATACGGGTTGCCGGGGCGATCGTACAGCGACGCGGCGCGGATCACGTAGACGGCGAGCCCGTTGGTGGGCAGCGTGCCGCGTTCGAGCGTCACGTTCGGCGCGCCGAAGCGGCTGCCCAGTTGCGCGACCGGCTGCAGATCGCGCAGGCCGGCGAGCACGGCCGGAAAGCCAGGCAGCAGCACGCGCACGTCGGCGCCGCGCTCGATCAGCGCGGACGGCAGCGCGCCCGCGACGTCGGCGAGACCGCCCGTCTTGAGGAGGGGATACAGCTCGCTTGCGACGTGCAGGGCGCGAATCGTCATAGGCCGGGTCTCTGTCGGGGTGGCAGGGTTGCTCGGGGTCGGCAAATAGTCAGCGGTGGTTCGGGCGAAGCCGGGCGACGCCTGGCCGGCGGCGCGTGGCCGCCGGCGCTGGCATGCGGCGGGGCGCGCTACTACGGATGCTCGCGCAACGCCTCCTGGGTGACCAGCACGACGCCTTCGTCGGTGCGATAGAAGCGCTCGGCGTCGCGCGCCGGGTCTTCGCCGATCACCGTGCCTTCCGGAATCGTGCAGCCACGGTCGATCACGACCTTCTGCAGGCGGCAACTCGCGCCGACCGTGACCTGCGGCAATAACACTGCCTCATTGATATTACAGAACGAACTCACTTTCACGTTCGATGACAGCACCGAGCGCGAAATCTGCGAGCCCGAGATCACGCAGCCGCCGCAGACGATCAGATTGTTGCCGGAGCCCTGCAGCCCCTTCATGTCGCGTACGAACTTCGCGGGCGGTAGCTGCTCCTGGTATGTCCAGATCGGCCATGACTCGTCGTACAGGTCGAGCGTCGGTATCGTCGACGCGAGATCGAGGTTCGCGGCCCAGTACGCGTCGATCGTGCCGACGTCGCGCCAGTACGGCTCGACGCTCGGGTCCGACGACACGCACGACATGCTGAACGGATGCGCGATCGCCACGCCCTGCGTGACGACGCGCGGCAGGATGTCCTTGCCGAAGTCGTGATCGGTATCGATCGCGGCGATGTTCTCTTCGAGCTGCGTGTACAGGTAGTCGGCGCTGAACACGTAGATGCCCATGCTCGCGAGCGCCGTGTCGGGGCGCCCTGGTATCGCAGGCGGGTCGGCCGGTTTTTCGACGAAGCCGGTCACGCGGCGATTTTCGTCAACGGCCATCACGCCGAACGCGACCGCTTCCATGCGCGGCACCTCGATGCAGCCGACCGTGCAGTCGGCGCCGCTGTCCGCGTGATCGGCGATCATGCGCGTGTAGTCCATCTTGTAGATGTGGTCGCCCGCGAGCACGACCACGTACTTCGGGCGGATCGAGCGGATGATGTCGAGGTTCTGGAACACCGCGTCGGCGGTGCCGCGATACCAGTGCGCGCCTTCGACGCGCTGCTGCGCGGGCCACAGGTCGATGAACTCGCCCATCTCGCCGCGCAGGAAGCTCCAGCCGCGCTGCAGATGCCGCAGCAGCGAATGCGCCTTGTACTGCGTGACCACCGCAATGCGGCGGATGCCGGAATTCAGGCAATTGGACAGGGCGAAGTCGATGATCCGGTATTTGCCGCCGAAGTGCACCGCCGGCTTCACGCGCTTGTTCGTGAGCGGTCCGAGCCGCGTACCGCGTCCGCCGGCGAGGACGATCGCGAGGGTAGTGCGCTGTAAGTCGTTCAGCCGTGCCGGAGTATTCATATTTGTCTCCTGTCGATCGGAGTGAGCCCTTCAGCACTCGCTCCGACCGCATGCAAGATGGTTGCTTGATTGATATACCCCCGGGGTGATCTGGTCGCTTCCTCTGCGCTGATGATTCGGGCTGCCTGGCAGTCGTGCTGCATTGCCGTTCTTCGCTGCCTGTTTTCGCGGGTCCGTCAGTCAGTTCTAGCACCGATTGGACGCGAGCGAATAATGTTTATTGCGGGGGCCGCGCGGCGGACCATCGTCAAACGATCGCCTGTTACGGCGCGTTTTTCGGTGCGGCGCAACACATTGGCCACAAGGTCGTGTCCGGACGATGCTTGAGCCCAGAACGCGCAATATGCATGCCATCTCGCCGCGGCCGTGTGCCGTGTCCGCAGTGCGCGACTGGCGGCGGAGTTCGGCGGCGCATCGTAGAATCTTGCGCTCCCTGCCTCGTGCATCCCTATTGCGTTTTTTGTAGAGCATCCCGATGAATCTTCACCGCCCATTCCTGCTTGCCCTGTCGAGTGTTTGCGCCTGTGCGATGCTGTGCGCGGCGTCCGTCGCGGTGGCCGCCACGCCGGCGGGCGCGCCGCTCAGCGAGGCGAGCCCGAGCGCCGCGAGCGCCGCGGCCGCGTCTTCGCTCGACGATTCCGGCCCGGCCTACGGTCCGGAGCTGCAGGGCTTCAGCTACCCCGCGCCGGTCGAACGCTTCGAATTCACCTCGCAGGGCGTGCCTTTGCAGATGGCCTACATGGACGTGAAGCCCGCGCATGCGAACGGCCGCACCGTGGTGTTGCTGCACGGCAAGAATTTCTGCTCGGCGACGTGGGACGCGACGATTCGCCGGCTGAGCGATGCCGGCTATCGCGTGATCGCACCGGACCAGATCGGCTTTTGCAAATCGAGCAAGCCCGAGCATTACCAGTACAGCTTCCAGCAACTCGCGCGCAATACGCATGCGCTGCTCGATTCGCTCGGCGTCAGCGAGGTGACGGTGGTCGGTCATTCGACGGGCGGCATGCTGGCCGTCCGCTATGCGCTGATGTATCCGCGCGAAACGCAGCAACTGGTGCTCGTGAACCCCATCGGACTCGAGGACTGGAAGGCGAAGGGCGTGCCGTCGCTGTCGGTCGACCAGTGGTATCAGCGGGAGCTGAAGACCACCGCCGACGGCATCCGCCGCTACGAGCAGGCGACCTATTACGCGGGGCAATGGCGCGCGGACTACGAACCGTGGGTGCAGATGCTCGCGGGCATGTATCGTGGGCCGGGCAAGCAGATCGTCGCGTGGAATTCCGCGCTGCTCTACGACATGATTTACACCCAGCCGGTTTTTTATGAACTCGGCCAGCTCAGCATGCCGACGCTGCTGCTGATCGGTCAGAAGGACACGACGGCGATCGGCAAGGACGCAGCGCCGCCCGAGGTGCGCGCGAAGCTCGGCCATTACCCCGAATTGGGCCGGGCGGCCGCGAAGGCGATTCCCCATGCGACGCTGGTCGAGTTCGCGGGGCTCGGTCACGCGCCGCAGATGCAGGACCCGCAGGCGTTTCATAAGGCGCTGTTGGAAGGGCTGACAGCGGCGCCGGAAAACCGTTGATCGATCACTTGGGTTTCTGTCCGGCAGTCATAGTCCTGCGTCGCTCTCCGTTAAGCGAAGTTGCCTGGGGCTATTTTGCGGTCCATCGCGGCGTTGCGGAGAGGGCCGGCTGCGGATAGGCGGTAGTCGGCCAGGAACTGTCATTCGCCGCTGCTGTTGACCAGACATTTAGACGTCGGTTCTGCAGCCGCCAGCGGCCATTGGCCACCGGAACACAACTGGTCTTCTTGGTCCGCCTTGTTCGGGTTCGGTATGTCTACAGCCTTGGTTTGGACCTTCCCTTGCTTCCCTTGTGGTTACCGCGTTCTGACCAAACGAGGTGGCACAAAAGTCCGATAAGAAGGCGCGAAGCGCTGAGATATAGGCACGCATGCGCGACGCCAACTGGCTATTCTTCAGACGCCGCCACTCACGCGTCTCCGGTCGGCTATGCGGGTCGTTGGTGGCCGTTCCGCATGCATGCGGAAAGGGGGCTGTATGTCACGTCCAGAACAACCTCGGTCCGCGCGATGCGCAACCCGTCGTCAACAGTCAAACCGACGCATCTGGCTCGCCATTGGCATTTCGCTGACTGGGATGTCCCTGACACCCGTGGCGTTCGCGGCGGGCAGCCTTCCGCAGGGCGGCCGTTACGTGGCCGGCACGGGCGCGATAGCAAGCCAGGGGAACGGCCTCGTGATCACACAACCAGGTTCGACGCGCGGCGTGATCGACTGGAACAGCTTTTCGATCGGCAGGAACAACAGCGTGACGTTCGACAACGGCTCGGGCGCGACGCTGAACCGGGTGACGGGCGGTTCGCCCTCTGCCATCGTCGGCAGGCTCGGTGCGACTGGCAGCGTCTATGTGATCAATCCGCAGGGCATCGTCGTCGGGCCATCGGGCGTTATTACCACCGGCGGACGTTTCGTCGCGTCGACGCTGGACATCTGCAACGACGCGTTCATACAGGGCAGCGGCTCGCTCACGCTGTCAGGCAACTCGAACGCAGCCGTGATCAATCTCGGCAAGATCAGTTCGGGCGGCGGCGATGTATTCCTGATTGCGCGACACGACGTCATCAACGCAGGCACCGTCGCAGCGCCCAACGGCACGGCGGAACTGGCCGTGGGCGAGCAGGTACTGCTGCAGGATTCGGGCAGCAGCAGGCAGGTGTTCGTGCAGACGGGCAGTCAGGGCACGGTCGTCAACAAGGGGCGGATAACCGCCGCGCAGATCAGTCTGCAGGCGGCCGACGGCAACGTGTATGCGCTCGCAGGCAGCGGCACGCGCATCCGCGCGACGGGCACGGCCAGCCGCGACGGCCACGTATGGCTGGTCGCCGATGGCGGCCGTGTCAGTCAACTCGGCAAGATCTCCGCGAGCAACGCGGACGGCGGCGGCGGAACGGTCGACACGCAAGCGGCACAATTCACTTTCGGCAGGCACGCAGCGGTTCACGCGGGGCAGTGGAATCTGTCGACGCCCGACTTCACGATCGACGACTCCGCCACGCATACGTTGCAGCGCAGCCTGAACGCGGGCACGTCGATCGATATCGCGACCACAGGCGCGAACGGCGCGACGGGCGACCTGGGCGTCGCGTCGAGCCTGCGCTGGAGCGGTCCGGCTTCGCTCACGCTTGCCGCGTACCACAACGTCTCCGTGGCGACGGGCACGACGATCGCGAACAGCGGTGCAGGCAATCTGACCTTGCGCGCCGACGCATCAGGCATCGACAACGGCGGCAGCGTCACCAACAGCGGCACCATCGATTGGTCGAAGAGTACGGGTATCGTCAGCGCGCTCTACGACATGAACGGCAGCTACAATCCCGGCACGATCGTGGCGAACAGCGCATGGACAGCGGCTCCGTATAGCGGTCTCATCACCCAGGTGACCGGCTACAGGCTGGTCAATTCGGTGGCGGATCTGCAGAACGTCTCGCTCGACCTTGCGGGTAACTACGCGCTCGGCAAGGATCTCGACGCCAGTGCAACCGGTACGTCATTCGCTTTCTCTTCGCTCGGCAATGCCACTACGCCCTTCTCCGGTCAGTTCGACGGCATGGGCCACGTGATCAACAGGTTTTCACAGTACGATCAAGGTAGTTTGGTGCCGGCGGTGGGATTGTTCGGTGTGATCGGTCCGACGGGAGTCGTGCGCAATGTCGGGATGACGAATGCTGATCTCGGGACGTTTGTCTATTTCCCACAGGGAATCGCACTCGGCATTCTGGCCGGCGAGAATCAGGGCTTGATTACCTACGCCTATACTACCGGCGGCCGCGGCTCCGGCGCGTTCGAAGGTGCGGTGCTCGGCGGCCTGGTGGGACGCAACGTCGGCCTGATCGAGCGCTCTTGGAGCAGCGCGTTCGTCGGGTCGGCCGGCCTGCTCGGCGGCCTCGTCGGTGGCAACGGCGGTACCATCGTGCAATCTTATGCGACAGGGACGGTGAGCGGCGGCAATCATGGCTCCGGTGGCGGTCTGGTCGGCGCTAACGACGGAACGATTTCGCAGTCGTATGCAACGGGGCGAGTGTACGGCCCATTCAGCGCTGGGGGACTGGCTCTCTCGAATACCGGTCTCATCGAGCAGTCGTTTGCGTCGGGCGAAGTCAGAGGACCAACGTTCCAGGGCCCGGATTATGGCACTTATGGCGGCATCGTCGCCGTCCAGGGCGTACCGGCTGGAGTGCCGCTCGCGTCCAACGTCTACTGGGACAAGGAGACGACAACGCGAACGAAGAGCAGCGGGTACGGCGCGCAGCTATCGGCGTCCAACGGGCTCACGACCGCACAGATGAGCAATCCGGCCAGCTTTGACGCCTCGTGGGATTTCAGTGAGACCGGGACGTGGGTCATACCGGCGGGCGCGACGCACCCGATTCTGCGTTGGCAACTGGGCCAGTGAGCGCTGCTCAGAAGTCGCCGCGGCAACAGTCGCCGCCATTTCTACCGCATAGCCGGTGCGCTCGGTCGCATCGGACTCGTGCACGGCGGATCGTGCGGCAAACCAACACCGCGGTCGCCGCGACGCGCAGCACGCCAAGCGACGCGCTATGAGTTATATGTTGGCCGCGCAGCTTCAATGAGTTACCTAGGAAAACCTGCCGTACCGTTCCGCGACCGTTGGCAAAAAGACTGTCCGTCTCGGTTCGGTGACGAGGTGACATGTTTAACCGAGTCACGCAAAGCATCCCGGAAGGCCGGAAATTCGGTGGTCGATGTGTTGATGTCAACGTCCGAAGTGGTCCAAAAGCTGCCGCCGAAGCGGCAGACGGTCGAGCGGCGGCTGTGGGTCGGGAAGCGCCTTTCCCCGGAGATCCGCGAACAACCATTTTGCTGCCTCTGGCACACCTGTATTCCGCTCAAAGCCTAATGGGATAGGGATTTGGGAGGCATCGGCGAAAAGTTTATTGTGATGACCGTTGTACGCAACCGGTTTTTTATGAGCTCGGCCAGCTCAGCATGCCGACGCTGCTGCTGATCGGCCAGCAGGACACGACGGCGATCGGCAAGGACGCCTCGCCGCTCGAGGTGCGCGCGAAGCTCGGCCATTACCCCGAATTGGGCCGCGCGGCCGCGAAGGCGATTCCCCATGTGACGCTGGTCGAGTTCGCGGGGCTCGGTCACGCGCCGCAGATGCAGGACCCGGAAGCGTTTCATCAGGCACTGCTCGATGGACTCGCGGCGGTGCCGACCAATCGTTGAGCGTTCAAACGGCTTTCTGTCTCGCTACCGTACTCCTGCGTCGTTCACCGCCAGACGAACGTCCTGGTAGCTACTTTATGGCTCTTCGCGGATTTCCACGGAGGACGCTTGCGGACAGGCTCTAGTCGGCCAGGAACTGCTTGCGACCTGAAGACAGCCTAACCGTCGACCGCAGTGGCGGGATGCATTTCAAGCGCCGCATTGGCGTCCCTTTTAAACGGAACCGCCGCCAGCACCGATGCAAGTACCATCAGACCTCCGCCAAACCATGCCCAGCCAGAAAGATGCTCACCGAGCCATACGTATGCGAATAGCGCACCGAATGCGGGCTCGCTTCCCATCAGCAAAGCGACGCGCGTTGGGTTGCTGCGCTTGACGGCAAAGTTCTGTGCGAAGAAAGCGAACAACGTACAGGCGAGCACGAGGTAAGCGATGCTCGCCCAGAAGTCACCGTGCCCACTGAGCGACGGCAGCGCATCCCAATGTTGTGACGGCAGCACGAACGCCGCCAGGACACTGCCCAATGCAACGACGCCTGCCTGGACCGCCGTCACCGACAGCGGAGCAAGTTCCGATTCGCGCATCACACGCTTGGTCACACACACCATCAGCGCACGCAGTAACGCCGCAAGAAGAATCAGCGCGTCGCCCGCGGTCGGAATGATCACGCCGCCGCTCACAAACGCGGCGCCCGTCAGCGACAGGCCCACGGCGATCCATTCGCCACTCGACGGCTTTCGTCGTAGCAACATCCATTCGACCAGCGGCGTAAGCGCGATACACAGACTGATAAGGAACGCCGCATTCGACGCGCGTGTGTGCGCTATCCCGAAAGTCTCGGCCAAAAAGATGCCGAGCAGGATTGCACTGGAGCCGAGCGCACCCAGCAAGGCGGACGCTTTGACGTGTCGCAGCGAGCGCAACGCCGGCGACAACACGAGGAACGTCAGCCCGAAGCGCAACGCCAGCAGACCGAGCACGGGATAGATCGCGAGCGCGCCTTTCACGACCCCATAACTGGTGCCCCACACCATCGCGACCGCAAGCAGCATGAGGTCGGATATCCACAACGCGCTCTTTTGCTTCGACATGACGGACCTTCTGTTTTCATTCGAACGGCCCAAATTGTCGGGTATTGCATTGACAAATATAATCCGGGTCAGTGGAACATCTTTTATGTTTGAGATGCACAAATGACTGGTGCGCGTGCGAGGGTCGCGATGAATCCCAATGAACTCTTTGCGTTGCTACCTGACATGGCGACGTTTGCGAGGGTTGTCGACGCCGGCAACTTCTCCATTGCCGCGCGGCAACTGGGCAGTACACCGTCGACTGTCAGTCGGCAAATCAAGCGCCTTGAGGATTCGCTTGGCACGCGCTTGCTTGAGCGCTCGACCCGTAGCATCCGTTTGACGGATTCAGGCGCGCAGATCTACCGGTATTGCCGGGATATGGTCGGCGCAGCGTCGGGCGCCGTCGACGTCGCTGGACAAGTGACGGGTGATCCGCGAGGCAAGGTCAGCATCAGTGCGCCGATTTCATTTGCGAGATCTGTCATCCATCCGCTTGTTCCCGAATTTCTGCGCATGTGGCCCGACGTGGATGTCCATCTGGTCTTCGCCGACCACGAAGTCGATCCGCTGCGTGACGATGTCGATATGGTGATCCGACTCACGCGTTCGCCTGCGCCAGGCCTGGCTGCCCGGCGACTTGGCGCGGTCAAATGGGTTCTATGCGCGTCACCTGCCTATCTCGCGGAACGGGGGACCCCGGCCGAACCGCACGACCTTGCTCGGCATGCATGCATGTATCTAGGGGAGACGGTCGACGACAATCGATGGCATTTCCGCCGCGACTCCGAGACACAGTCGGTCGAAGTGAAGGGGCGATACATCGCCAATGATGCGGGCGCGCGATTGGATGCTGCGCTGCATGGCCTGGGCATTGCGAGCTTGCCCGATTTTGCTGCCGCGCAGGCGATTTCCAGGGGCGACATTGTCCGGGTGCTGACCGACTGGGAATTCGAGGCCCGTACATATATGGGACCGGTCTGGCTGCTTTATCCGTCGAGTCGTTTTTTACCGTCTCGAGCACGTGCGCTCATCGATTACCTGGTGAGCCAGCTTCACGACGGGTAGGCTGCCACACCGACGGCATCAGGCGCGCAGGGCTGCGCGCCTCCTTTGCTGTCAGCCGTGGTAGAAGCCGTCGGTGACCGAGTTTTGCAGCACGCCGTCGACATAGACGCCGACAGGGTCGCCATCAGCGGACGTGAGGATCGAGCCGATGTGCTGGCCGGGTAGTTTCATCCGGCCACCTTGGATTTTGGTCATCTCCTGGTGATCAAGTTCTGCAGCGTTCTGGATGTCGTCGATGGTCAGCGTGTTCATGATGTGTCTCCTTACAAGAGGGTTGTAGAAACATTTAAGCGGCCGGCTGCTTGCAGCACAATGCACATGTCATGCCATCCGGGCGTGATGGGCGCGGAGCGCCCATCCCCCGGTGAATCGCGATGATGCGAGTATGGGCGCCACCATCACTTAGCCAAACGAAGTTGGAAAATCGCTGACATGGCCTTGCTTTCCTTCTCCTGCACGTACTTCAGGTCTGCCTGCTTCGCTATCCGCCCGCCACTCATGTGCGTGCCCCACATATACGCTTTGCTGCTCCTGGCCATCTCCGTCAGATCATTTACTCTTTTTCCTGTTCGAAAGCGAGGCTCTACGCCCGATCCTGACTTAATCGGTGTTGCCGCGCGCCGTGGACACGCAGATGTGTCCAGGCATGAACGACAGCAACGAATCGCAGGCGTTCTTGACCGAACCGCCTCACTGGTCGATGGTGGCGCATCGATTACACGTACGTGAACCTCCTGGCGGCATCCGACGTTCAAGCCCCGACATCGCCATTTTTAATTCATCCATTGAAAGGAAACCACCCATGGACCTGAACCTGACAGGCAAGCTCGCACTGGTGAGCGGCAGCACAGCCGGCATCGGTCTCGCTATCGCCAGCACGTTGGCGCAGGAGGGCGCTCGTGTGATCGTGAACGGCCGCGCCCAGTCATCTGTGGACGACGTGGTCGCGCGGCTGAAAGCGCAGACGGGCGGCGACGTGCAGGGATTTGCGGGCGATCTCAGTACCGCCGCTTCAGCAGAAGAGCTAGCGCGACGCTATCCGGACGTGGAAATTCTGGTCAACAACCTGGGCATCTTCGAGCCCAAGCCGTTTGAAGAGATCCCCGATGCGGACTGGCAGCGGTTCTTCGACGTCAATGTCTTGAGTGGGGTACGCCTCGCTCGCCTGTTTTTGCCTGCGATGAGGCAGGCCAACTGGGGGCGCATCATTTTCATTTCGAGCGAAAGCGCGGTGCAGATTCCCGCTGAAATGATCCACTACGGGATGACGAAAACCGCGCAGCTGGCGGTCTCGCGGGGGCTCGCCGAAGCCGTTGCCGGCACGGGCATTACAGTCAATAGCGTGCTGCCGGGGCCGACGAAATCGCGGGGAGTGGGTGAATTCGTGGAGACCCTTGCCAAGGCCGACGGCAAATCGTTTGAAGCGTTCGAAACAGAGTTCTTCGAGAAGGTCCGTCCCACCTCGCTCATCAAGCGATTTGGTTCGCCGCAGGAAATCGCGTCGCTCGTGGCCTATATCGCCAGTCCGCTTTCGTCGGCCACGACGGGAGCCGCGTTGCGCGCCGACGGGGGCGTTATAAAAAGCGCCTTCTAGACCCCGAGGGCATTGGGCCGGCTTCTCACACGACCGGCCCCAACTCAGTGCAAAGACAAGGGCGGCTTGCCATGAGCCGCCCTTTTTTCGTGCGTCGCCGTGTCGGCCGATCGGTTCGCGAACCGCTTATCTGGTCGCCATCATTTCATCGCGAACCTCGGCGCCGATCTCGAACGAGCGCAGCCGCGCGGCGTGATCGTAAATCTGCGCGGTCAGCATCAACTCGTTCGCGCCGGTCTGCTCGATGATCGATTGCAGACCTTCGCGGATTGCGTCGCGATCGCCGAGCACCGTGCAGGCGAGCGCACGCGCGACGTTGTTCAACTCCATCTCCGACGCGTCGAGCCGCTCGACCGGCAGCTGCAATTGTCCCGGCGTGCCGCGCCGCAGATTGATGAACTGCTGCTGCAGCGACGTGAACAGCCGTGCGGCTTCGTCGTTCGTGTCGGCGGCGAACAGATTGACGCCGACCATCGCATAGGGCTTCGCCAGCGTCGCGGACGGCCGGAACTGCGTGCGATACACCTGCAGCGCGGTCATCATGTAATCGGGCGCGAAGTGCGACGCGAATGCGAACGGTAGCCCGAGCGCCGCGGCCAGTTGCGCGCTGTACAGCGACGAACCGAGCAGCCACAGCGGCACGTTCAGGCCCGCGCCCGGCACCGCGCGAATGCGCTGGCCCGCGACCGGCTCGGCGAAATACCGTTGCAATTCGACGACGTCGTCGGGGAAGGTTTCGGCGCTCGCCTGGAGATCGCGGCGCAGCGCGCGAGCGGTGGTCTGATCGGTGCCGGGCGCGCGGCCGAGGCCGAGATCGATCCGCCCCGGATACAGCGACGCGAGCGTGCCGAACTGCTCGGCGATCACGAGCGGCGCATGGTTCGGCAGCATGATGCCGCCGGAGCCGACGCGAATCGTCTTCGTGCCGCCTGCCACGTAGCCGATCACGACCGAGGTCGCCGCGCTCGCGATACCGGTCATGTTGTGATGCTCGGCGAGCCAGTAACGCTTGTAGTTCAGCTTTTCCGCGTGCTGCGCGAGTGACAGTGTGTTCCTGAACGCGTCAGCCGGCGTGGCACCCGCGGTGACCGGCGAAAGATCGAGAACCGAGAAGGGGATCATTGTCTGTTGATTGCGATGGGCGGCGCTTTTGCGCGATGGGGCATTGTGGCAAAGCGGCGCCTTTTCTGCTGGCGGCGCGGCGATGCCCCTGTCGACCGAAGGGTCGGCAGGACCGATGAAGCGCGCTAAGGCGCGACCCATGGCGCGGAAATTGCGCGTGCGTAGCGTGTTCGCGCGGCGGTGCTTGGCATTCGCAGTGCGCCCGAATCAGCAATCCAGCGAGTGACCGTGCGCCGATCGGAATTCGAGTGTACGGTTAAGTATCGGTGCGGTGACGCGACCCGTTGCCGGACATCCGGAATGTAGCGAAGGAGTTCCCGATCCCATGAATGTCGTCAAAGAGTTTCGTACCCGGTCATTCCAAGACGTGTCCCACGCATTGCTCGACCGCGAGGAGATCGCGCTCGTCGACGTGCGTGAGGAAGATCCGCACGCGCGCAGTCATCCGTTGTTCGCCGCCAATCTGCCGCTGTCGCGGCTCGAACTCGACGCGCCGCTGCGGCTGCCTCGCCCGGCCGTGCCGATCGTCGTGTTCGATGCCGGCGAAGGCTTCGCGAGGCGTGCGGCCGAGCGCTTCGCCGAACTCGGCTATACCAACGTCGCCTTGCTAGAAGGCGGCCTGCAAGGCTGGCGCGAAGCGGGCGGCGAGTTGTTCAAGGATGTCAACGTGCCGAGCAAGGCGTTCGGCGAACTGGTCGAAAGCGTGCGTCATACGCCGTCGCTGTCCGCGCAGCAGGTGCAGGCGCTGCTCGATCGTGAGGCCGATGTCGTGGTGCTCGACGCGCGCCGCTTCGACGAGTTTCAGATCATGAACATCCCCGGCAGCATCAGCGTGCCGGGCGCGGAGCTGGTGCTGCGCGCCCGGCAGCTCGCGCCGGATCCGGCCACGCGCATCATCGTCAATTGCGCGGGGCGCACGCGCAGCATCATCGGCGCGCAGTCGCTGATCAACGCGGGCGTGCCGAATCCGGTGGCCGCGCTGCGCAACGGCACGATGGGCTGGACGCTCGCCGGTCAACCGCTCGCGCACGGCAGCGGTCGGCGTGTCGAAGGCGCGGTCGACGACGCTTCCCGTCTCGCCGCGGCAGACGGCGCGCGCGCGCTTGCCGACCGGGCGCGCGTGCGCCGCACGTCGCGCGACGAAGCGCGCCGCTGGGCCGACGAAGCGATGCGTACCGTCTATCGCTTCGACGTGCGCACACCCGAGGAATACGAGGCGGGCCATGTGCCCGGTTTTCGCAGCGCGCCGGGCGGCCAGCTCGTGCAGGAAACCGACCTGTTCGTGACGGTGCGCGGCGCGCGCGTGATCCTCGCGGACAGCGACGGTGTGCGCGCGAACATGACCGCATCGTGGCTCGCGCAGATGAACGTAGAGGTGTACGTGGTCGATGGCCTGACGGCGGCCGATTTCGCCGAGAAGGGCATGGCGCCGTTGGCGCGCAACGCGGTCACGCCGCCCGACGTCGACGACATCGCGCCGGCCGAGCTCGCCGCGCTGCTGCAGTCGACGGGAACCGTCGTGCTCGATTTCACGAGCAGCACGCACTATCTGAGGCGGCATATTCCGGGCGCGTGGTTCGTGATCCGCAGTCAGCTCGCCGACGCGCTGCGCACGCTGCCCGACGCGAAGCGCTATGTGCTCACGTGCGGCAGCGACGTGCTCGCGCGCTTCGTCGCGCCGGAGCTCGCCGCGGCGACCGGGCGGCCGGTGCAGGTGCTGCGCGGCGGCACGATCGCGTGGATCGACGCGGGCTTGCCCGTGGAGTCGGGCGGCACGCGGATGGCGTCGCCGCGAATCGATCGTTATCAGCGGCCGTATGAGGGCACCGAGAACGCGCGTGAAGCGATGAGCGCGTATCTGGAGTGGGAGCATGGGCTCGTCGCGCAACTCGCGCGCGACGGCACGCACGGCTTTCGTGTGATTTGATCGGCCGGCGATCCGGGGGCCGGCCATCCGGGGGCCGGCCATCCGGCACCCCTCTTGCGCCGCGCGAATCTTCTGCCGATTCGGTGTAAACGCGCTCTCGTCGAAAGCCTCCGATGCGTTTAGATTAGCGGTATCTGGAAGACTTTTCGAGGGACCAGGGCGGCCATAAAAGGCAGCGGTTTGTCATTCGGCGATGGCGCAAGGTGAGTAGCCAAGGTTGCTCATCGCTTCGTCTGGAGCAGACCGCTGCGCGTCGTCCGCGGTGCTTCGCGCAAGGCGGCCAATGAGCCGCCGTCACTTCCGGTTGATCCTGTCGACCGACATGGCGACGCTGTACACAGCGTCGCCTTTTTGCTTCTGGCGTGCCCATCTCAACCGACCTCAGCCGATCCATTAGCGCTGCGCGCAACACGTTGCGTGCGTCGCCGCACCCGTCGCGCCCGCGTTGCTCGCGGTTTTCTCCGTGCGCGGTTATCCTTGTAGTACACACTACAGACCGGCCAGGCGCCGCGACGACAGATCCCACACATCCGGACAGGAACCGAAGTGAGCCTCAAACCGCTGGGCGTCACGCTACTGATAGCGTGCTTTGCGCTGACCGGCTGCGACCAACAGCAGAGCGATCAAGCCGTGCAAAAACTCAAGGACTTTTTCAACGCCGTCAAACCGGACGCGTTGCTGCTCAAGAACATGACGCCGGGCGTCACGACCGAAGCGCAAATCCTCGCGCAGATGGGCAAGCCCGAGACCACGCGCAGCTTCACCGACGGCTCGAAGCGCTTCGAATATCCGCGCGGCCCGCAAGGCCTGAACACCTACATGGTCGACATCGATCGCGACGGCAAGCTGCAGGCGATCACGCAGGTGCTGACCGCGGACAACTTCGCGCAGGTTCGCTCGGGCATGACCGAGGACGAGGTGCGGCGCTTGCTGGGCAAGCCTGGACAGGTGGCGGTGTTTCCGCTGAAGCCGGAAACCGTGTGGAGCTGGAAATGGCGCGAGGGCGGCGTGACCGAAGAAGGCATCTTCAACGTTCACTTCGACCGGAACCAGAGGGTGTACACCACGTCACGCTCGGACGTGATCCGCGGGCGATAGGCGGGGGCAATGTCGATCAGAAGACGGCCGGATAAGCGGGCCGAAAAAGCGGGGTAGGCATGATACGTCGACGTCGATACAGCCGGATCGGGCTGGTGTTGGGGGGCGGCGCCGCGCGCGGCTGGGCGCATATCGGCGCGATTCGCGCGCTGCAAGACGCGGGCATCAGGCCCGACGTCGTGTGCGGCACGTCGATCGGCGCGCTGGTCGGCGCGGTCTATGCGAACGGTGATCTCGACTGGCTCGAGGAGTGGGTGTCGCGTCTCACGTGGCAGACCGTGGTGCGGCTGCTCGATCTGCGCATCTCGGGCGGCCTGCTTGGCGGGCGCAAGGTGATCCAGCTATTCGCCGACAAATTCGCCGGCTGCTCGATCGCGCAACTGCACATGCCGTTCGCGGCGGTCGCGACCGAACTCGACACCGGCCGCGAAATCTGGCTGCAGGACGGCAGCACGATCGACTCGGTGCGCGCGTCGATTGCGATTCCGGGCATCTTCACGCCGGTATGGCACAACGGCGTGTGGCTCGTCGACGGCGGGCTCAGCAATCCGGTGCCGGTGTCGGTCGCGCGTGGCATGCGCGCGGACTGCGTGATCGCGATCGATCTGAACAACGACATCCTGAACGGCCGCGATTTCGGCGGCCCGGTCATCCAAACGCCCGCGCTCGATCCCACCGCGCCGCCGCCCGTCGCGCTGCGCCGCAACGGCAAGCCGTGGCCGCGCTGGCTCGCGCCGGCGGAGGCGAGCGCCACCGACGACGTGCGCGTGCCGCCGAAGCCAAGCGCGCAGGTGCCGTCGATGCTGAGCTCGATCGCGCAAAGCATCGACATCATGCAGGTGCGCATCACGCGCAGCCGGCTCGCAGGCGAACCGGCCGATATCCTGATCCAGCCGCGTCTCGGCGGCATGGGCATCTTCGATTTTCATCGCGCGGCGCCAGCCATCGAGGAAGGGCGCGAGGCGGTCGAGCAGATGCTGCCGGCGATTCGCGCGCGGCTCGGGCTCGACTGAGCGCGAGCTGTCAGGCGTCGGAGCCGGCGTGGACGCGCTGATGCAACGGCGCGATGCGTTCGGGCGGTGCCACCGCCGTCGGCGCGGCCTATCGAAAAAGCGACCCGAAACTTGCGAAATCGCCGCACGCCCGACAACACGACAACCCCCGTGAAACCAAGCGCTACGAGCGTCCCGTCGTGCGTCGAAGTGCCATGTTGCGTCGCAGCAAACCACCCGCCCGGTATTTGAGAAATTGATTTCAGCTTGCGAGACTCCGCGCCATGCCGGAGCAGCGAGCAGCCCATGAAGCCGCCGCCATCCGCGCCAATTCTACGAACCTGGATGGAGACACGCGTGTTCCTATACGGCTTTGGTCCCGTGCTGCTCGCCGGCACGCTCCAGACGATCGAGCTGTCCGTTCTGTCGCTGGCGGCCGCTGTGTTGCTCGGCCTCGCGGGCGCGGCGGCGAAACTCTCGTTCAACCGGCCCCTGCGGGTCATCGCGACCGGCTACACGACGCTGATCCGCTCGGTGCCCGACCTCGTGCTGATGCTGCTGCTGTTCTACAGCATCCAGATCTGGCTCAATGATCTGACCGACATGTTCAACATCGAGCAGATCGACATCGATCCGTTCGTGGCCGGCGTGCTGACGCTCGGTTTCATCTACGGCGCGTATTTCACCGAGACTTTTCGCGGCGCCTTTCTCGCGGTGCCGCGCGGCCAGCTCGAAGCGGGCAGCGCGTACGGCATGAGCGGCGTGCGCGTGTTCACGCGCATCCTGTTCCCGCAGATGATGCGCTTCGCGCTGCCCGGCATCGGCAACAACTGGCAGGTGCTCGTGAAGGCCACCGCGCTCGTGTCGATCATCGGTCTCGCCGACGTCGTCAAGGCCGCGCAGGACGCGGGCAAGAGTACCTTCAACATGTTCTTCTTCATCCTCGTCGCCGCGCTGATCTATCTGGCGATCACCACCGTATCGAACCTCGTGCTGATCTGGCTGAACCGCCGCTATTCGATCGGCGTGCGACACGCGGAGCTCTGAGCGTCATGATCGACATCCTCAATCAATTCTGGAAGGCGTATCTGTTCTGGGACGGGCAACGCCTGTCGGGTCTCGCGGTCACGCTGTGGCTGCTGGTCGCGTCGATCGCGATCGGCTTCGTGTGCGCCGTGCCGCTCGCGGTCGCGCGCGTGTCGAAGAAGCGCTGGCTGTCGACGCCGGTACGTCTGTACACCTACGTATTTCGCGGCACGCCGCTCTACGTCCAGCTGCTGTTGATCTACACCGGCGTGTACAGTCTCGCGTTCGTGCGTTCGCACAGTCTGCTCGACGCGTTCTTTCGCAGCGGCTTTCACTGCGCGATCCTCGCGTTCGCCTTGAACACCTGCGCGTACACGACCGAGATTTTCGCGGGCGCGATCCGCTCGACCTCGCACGGCGAAGTCGAGGCGGCGCGTGCCTACGGCATGAGCGCGTTCACGATGTACCGGCGCATTGTGATACCGTCCGCGCTGCGCCGCGCGTTGCCGTTGTACAGTAACGAAGTGATCCTGATGCTGCATGCGACGACGGTCGCGTTCACGGCCACGGTGCCCGACATCCTGAAGGTCGCGCGCGACGCGAACTCGGCGACCTACCAGTCGTTCAACGCGTTCGGGCTCGCGGCGCTGATTTATCTCGTGGTGTCGTTCGCGCTCGTCGCGCTGTTCCGGCGCGCCGAGCGTCGCTGGCTCGCGCATCTCGCGGTGCGCACGCACTGAGCGCGCGTTGACGACATAGCATCGGGCGCCTCGAGCTTCGGCACGGCGGCGTCCGCACCAGACCGATCCGTATTCTCACTGGGAGAGCATCTTGCTCCATACCACTCAAACCGAAGCTTGCAAGCTCGCCGTACAGGACATCCACAAGCGCTACGGCGACAACGAAGTGCTCAAGGGCGTGTCGCTCAACGCGAACAAGGGCGACGTGATCAGCATCATCGGCGCGAGCGGCTCGGGCAAGAGCACTTTCCTGCGTTGCATCAATTTTCTCGAGCGGCCGAACGCCGGGCAGATCATCGTCGACGGCGAAGCGGTCAAGACGAAGACCGATCGCGCCGGCAATCTCGAAGTCGCCGATCACAAGCAGCTGCAGCGCATCCGCACGAAGCTCGCGATGGTGTTCCAGCACTTCAACCTGTGGGCGCACATGAACGTGCTCGAGAACGTGATCGAAGCGCCGATTCATGTGCTCGGTCTGAAGCGCAAGGAGGCCGAGGACCGGGCGCGCGAGTATCTGGAGAAGGTCGGGCTCGCGCCGCGTCTCGAGAAGCAGTATCCGTCGCATCTGTCAGGCGGCCAGCAGCAGCGTGTCGCGATCGCGCGCGCGCTCGCGATGGACCCGGACGTGATGCTGTTCGACGAACCGACCTCCGCGCTCGACCCCGAACTGGTCGGCGAAGTGCTGAAGGTGATGCAGAAGCTCGCCGAGGAAGGCCGCACGATGATCGTCGTCACGCACGAAATGGGCTTCGCGCGCAATGTGTCGAACCATGTGATGTTCCTGCACCAGGGCCGCACCGAGGAAGAGGGCAATCCCGCCGAGGTGCTCAGCGCGCCGCGCAGCGAGCGCCTGAAGCAGTTCCTGTCCGGCAGCCTGAAGTAACGCGCGGCTCGCTTTTCACGGACACCCGATGGCCCGCACGTCCAGCCCGGCTCGCACGACCCAGGTCGCGATAGTGGCACTGCCGCCCGTGTCGATGTCGGGCGTCGGGCCGATCGTCGACGCGCTCAATCTCGCCAATGAAATCGACGGCCGCGCGCTGTATCGCGTGCAGGTATGTTCGTGGGACGGCCGCGCGGTGCCGCTCGCGGGCGGCGCGCAATGGCCGGCCGATGCCGCGTTCGGCGACGCGATCGCGTGTGACTGGCTGATCATCGTCAGCGAGCGGTTCCAGCAGTTCGCCGACTACCGCCTCTTTCTCGCGCGCCTCGCGCGCGTCGGCCAGCGCACGCCGCTCGTCACCGGTATCCACCACGGCGTGTGGTGGCTCGCGATGGCGGGGCAACTGTCCGGCTATCGCGTCAGCGTGAACTGGGAAACCTATCAGCAGTTCTCTGAACAGTTCGAACGCTCGATCGTCACGCAGCAGATCTTCGAAATCGATCGCGATCGCGCGACCTGCGCGGGCGGCCAGGCGACCGTCGACTTCATGCTCGCGATGATCGGCCGCGAGCACGGGCCCGAACTCGCGGAGCGCATCGCCGATACGCTCGGCGTAGGCGTGCTGCGCGCGGGCGAGGAGCGTCAGCGCATTCCGTTCGTGACCGCGCCGGGCGAGCGCCACCCGCGCCTGAACGACGCGCTGCTGCTGATGGAAGCCAATATCGAGGACCCGCTGACCACCGATGAAATCGCCGGCTTCGTCGGCGTCTCGCGGCGGCAGCTCGAGCGCCTGTTTCGCCAGTATCTCGGCTCGATGCCGTCCAAATACTATCTGGGGCTGCGGCTGTCGAAGGCGCGCACGCAATTGCAGCGCACCAGCAAATCCGTCGTGCAGATCAGCCTCGCATGCGGGTTTGCGTCGGCGGCGCACTTTTCGAATGCGTATCGGGAGCGCTTCGGCGTCACGCCGCGCGAGGATCGCCGCAACTGGATCGACCGCCAGAGCGGCGCGCACGGCGGCGCGAGCGAGCCGCGGCCGGCCGCGCTGATCGAGCGGCCCGAGCTCGATTGACGCAAGCCATCTGAAAGCGAAACCGCGGCAAGTTCAGCGCAAAGCTCGACAGCCGCGACGCGCGGAACCTCATAGAAAGCGTCGCGTATGCGCAAGACGTGCCGCGCGCGGTTTCCTACACTAGCTGTATTACCTGTCACCCGTAAAAGGAATTGCCATGAACGACCTGACTGTGACACGCGAGACCTTCGACGAAGTCATGGTGCCGGTGTTTGCCCCCGCCGCCTTCGTACCGGATCGCGGTCTCGGCTCGCGCGTGTGGGACACGCAAGGCCGCGACTATATCGACTTCGCCGGCGGCATCGCCGTCACCGCGCTCGGTCATGCGCATCCCGAGCTGCTGAAGGTTTTGCATGAGCAGGGCGGCAAGCTGTGGCACATCGGCAATGGCTATACGAACGAGCCGGTGCTGCGCCTCGCGAAGCGCCTCGAAAGCCTCACGTTCGCCGACCGCGCGTTCTTCGCGAATTCGGGCGCCGAGGCGAACGAGGCCGCGCTGAAGCTCGCGCGCCGCGTTGCGTTCGACCGTCACGGCGCGCAGAAAGATGAAATCATTTCGTTTGCACAGTCGTTCCACGGCCGCACGCTGTTCACCGTCAGCGTCGGTGGCCAGCCGAAGTACTCGGAAGGCTTCGGCCCGGTGCCGGCCGGCATCACGCATCTGCCGTACAACGACATCGAAGCGGCGAAGCAGGCGATCGGCGCGCAGACCTGCGCGGTGATCGTCGAGCCGATCCAGGGCGAGGGCGGCGTGATCCCGGCCGATCCGGCGTTCCTGAAGGCGCTGCGCGAAGCGTGCGACCAGCACAACGCGCTGCTGATTTTCGATGAAGTGCAAACCGGCGTGGGCCGCAGCGGCTTCTTCTACGCGTACCAGGACACCGGCGTGACGCCGGACATCCTGACCACCGCGAAGGCGCTCGGCAACGGCTTCCCGATCGGCGCGATGTTGACCACCAAAGAGCTCGCCGCGCACTTCAAGGTCGGCGTGCACGGCACGACTTACGGCGGCAATCCGCTCGGCTCGGCGATCGCGGAAAAAGTGGTCGAACTCGTCAGCGACCCGAAGCTGCTCGAAGGCGTACGCTCGCGCAGCGAAGTGCTCAAGGGTCATCTCGCGAAACTGAACGAGCGCTTCGGGCTATTTACCGAAGTGCGCGGCAAGGGTCTCCTGATCGGCGCCGAACTGAACGACACGTTCCGGGGCCGCGCGAAGGACTTCGTCACCGCGGCCGGCCAGCACGGCGTGATCATGCTGATGGCGGGTCCGGACGTGCTGCGCTTCGTGCCGTCGCTGATCATGCCGCTCGACGACATGGCCGCAGGCTTCGCGCGTCTCGAGACGGCCTTCGGCGAACTCGTCGGCGCGAACGCGCAGGCGGCGTCGCATTGATGTTCAGGCAGTCCCGCACGTCCACGCTGATGCAGCGGATCATGCGTCACATTCAACAGGAACGATGATGCTCTTCGTACGTCCAGGCCGCCTTGCCGATCTCGATGCGCTCGAGCATATGGCGCGCACCGCGCAGCCGGTGCTGCATTCCCTGCCGCACGACCGGCGCGCGCTCGAAGCGCGGGTCGCATTGTCGGAAGACTCGTTTCGCGCGGAGGTCGATTTTCCGGGCGAGGAGTTTTATCTGTTCGTGCTCGAAGACTCGGAGAGCGGCAAGCTGATGGGCACCGCGAGCATCGTCGCGGCGGCCGGTTACGCGGACCCGTTCTACGTGTTTCGCAACGACGCGCTGATTCATGCGTCGCGCGAACTGCACGTGAATCGCAAGATTCACGCGCTGACGATGTCGCACGAGCTGACCGGCAAGAGCCGGCTCGCGGGCTACTACATCGACCCGTCGCTGCGCGGCGACGCGGCCGCGCAACTAATGTCGCGCGCGCGGATGATGTACATCGCCGCGAATCGCAAGCGTTTCACGGCCGAGGTGTTCTCGCTGCTGCTCGGCGTGACGGACGAAAACGGTGTATCGCCGTTCTGGGAAGCGGTGGGGCGCAAGTTTTTCGGCCGCGATTTCGCCGACATCGAAGTCGAATCGGGCGGCCGCAGCCGCACCTTCATCGCCGAAGTGATGCCGACCTATCCCGTGTATGTCCCGCTATTGCCCGAGGCGGCCCAGCGCGTGCTCGGCGAACCGGACGCGAACGCGCTGCTCGCCTACGAGATTCACCTCGAGGAAGGTTTCGAGACCGACCGCTACGTCGATATCTTCGACGCGGGTCCGGTACTGACCGCGCAGGTGGATCGCAGTGTCAGCGTGCAGCACAACGAAACGCGCGTCGTGCGCGAGGCATCTGCGACGCACGGCGCAACGTACCTGATCGCGCACAACGGCGCCGCCGGCGAGTTCCGTTGCGTGCTCGGCGATCTCCCGCCCGGCAAGGAATCGGGCGCCGGGTTGTCACAGGCGGCGCGCGGCGCGCTCCGCGTACGGGAAGGCGATGCGGTGCGCTGCGTGCCGCTGCATCAGCCGCAGGATGAACAATCGGGAGAAGCGCAATGATCGTCGTTCGCGTAGTACAACGAGGCGATGTGGATGCGCTGATGCGGCTCGCGCAGGAAACCGGGCCCGGTCTGACCACCTTCAAACCGGATCGCGACGCGCTCGCGGCGCGTGTCGAGCGCGCGCGCCGCACGATGGAAGATCAGGCCGCGCCGCACGAGGCCGGTTATTTCTTCGTGATGGAAGACACCGCGACCGGCGACGTGGCCGGCGTCTGCGGTATCGAAACGGCGGTGGGTCTGCAGCAGCCGTTCTACAACTATCGCGTGAGCACGGTCGTGCACGCGAGCCAGGATCTCGGCATCTGGACGCGCATGCACGCGCTGAACATCTCGCACGACCTCACCGGTTATGCGGAAGTGTGCTCGCTGTTCCTGAGCCCGCGTTATCGCACGAGCGGCGTCGGCGGCTTGCTGTCGCGCTCGCGCTTCATGTTTCTCGCGCAGTTTCGCGAGCGTTTTCCGCAGCGTCTGTGCGCGGAGTTGCGCGGCCATTTCGACGAGCAGGGCACGTCGCCGTTCTGGCGCGCGGTCGGCTCGCATTTTTACCAGATCGATTTCAACGCGGCCGACTATCTGAGCTCGCACGGCCGCAAGGCGTTTCTCGCCGAGCTGATGCCGCGCTATCCGGTGTACGTCGAACTGTTGCCGGAGGAGGCGCAGCGCTGCGTCGGCCTCACGCATAGCGACACGATTCCCGCGCGCCGCATGCTCGAAGCCGAAGGGCTGCGCTATGAGAATCACGTCGATATTTTCGACGCGGGTCCGGTGCTCGAATGCCATATCGCCGATTTGCGCACGGTGCGCGAAAGCGTGCTGGTGGCGGCTGAAATCGGCGAGGCAGCGGAGCAAGCGGCGCAGGACGGGCCGAAGTCGATGGTATCGAATACGTCGCTCGGCGATTTTCGCGTTGGCGTCGTGGCGGGCGTGCCGCGCAACGGTGTGTGCCGCCTGAGCGCGGCCGAGGCCGACGCGCTTCGCGTGCAGGCAGGCGATCCGCTGCGGGTGCTGCCGTTGAAACACAAACAAGGATGATCATGAGCGAGCTTTTCATCGACGGCGAATGGGCCGCCGGCACAGGACCCGTATTCGCATCGCGCAATCCCGGCACGGGCGCGGTGGTGTGGCAAGGCAACAGCGCGTCGGCGGACGACGTCGATCGCGCGGTACGTAGCGCGCGCCGCGCGTTCGCCGCGTGGTCGGCGCTGACGCTCGACGAGCGCTGCGCGGTGGTGCGCCGCTTCGCCGCGCTCGTGACAGAGCGCAAGGAAGCGCTCGCCGAAGCGATCGGCCGCGAGACCGGCAAGCCGCTGTGGGAAGCGCGCACCGAAGCGGCCTCGATGGCCGCGAAGGTCGAGATCTCGATTCAGTCCTACAACGAACGCACCGGCGAAAAGCGCTCGGCGATGGCCGACGGCACCGCGGTGCTGCGGCATCGTCCGCATGGCGTGGTGGCGGTGTTCGGGCCGTACAACTTCCCGGGCCATCTGCCGAACGGGCATATCGTGCCCGCGCTGATCGCCGGTAATGCGGTCGTGTTCAAGCCGTCCGAACTTGCGCCCGGCGTCGCGGCGCTGACCGTGCAGATCTGGCGCGACGCGGGGCTGCCTGCCGGCGTGCTGAATCTCGTACAGGGTGAGAAGGACACCGGCATCGCGCTCGCGAATCACCGGCAGATCGACGGACTGTTCTTCACTGGTAGTTCGGATACGGGAACATTGCTGCACAAACAGTTCGGCGGACGGCCGGAGATCGTGCTCGCGCTCGAAATGGGCGGCAACAATCCGCTCGTGATCGGCCCGGTCGCGGACCTCGACGCCGCCGTGCACCACACGATTCAATCGGCGTTTCTGTCGGCGGGGCAGCGCTGCACGTGCGCGCGCCGCATCTTCGTACCCGACGATGCGTTCGGCGAGCGCTTCCTCGCGCGCCTGACGGAAGTGACCGCGCGCATCGGCGTCGGTGAATACAACGCCAAGCCGCAGCCGTTCATGGGCGCCGTGGTGTCGGCGCGCGCGGCCTCGCGTTTGATCGGCGCGCAGGAGCGTCTGCTCGCGAGCGGCGCGAAGGCTCTGCTGAAAATGGAGCAGCGCGATCCGCAACTCGGCTTCGTCACGCCCGCGATTCTCGACGTGACCGACGTAAAGGACCTGCCCGACGAGGAGCACTTCGGTCCGCTCGCGCAGATCATCCGCTACCGCAATTTCGACGACGCGCTCGAACGGGCGAACGATACGGAGTTCGGTCTCTCGGCGGGCCTGCTCGCCGACGACGAAGCGCTCTGGGCGCATTTCCAGCGCACGATTCGCGCCGGCATCGTCAACTGGAACCGGCCGACCAATGGCGCTTCTTCAGGAGCGCCGTTCGGCGGGCCGGGCCGCTCCGGCAATCATCGACCGAGCGCGTACTATGCGGCCGACTACTGCGCATACCCAATGGCCTCGGTCGAGAGCGCGCAACTGAACATGCCCGCGAGCGTCTCGCCGGGCCTTCAATTCTAAGGATCGACGATGCTGCAAGCCACTGAAGCCAATTTCGACGGCCTGGTCGGCCCGACTCACAACTACGCGGGCTTGTCGTTCGGCAACGTCGCGTCGCAGAACAACGAGAAGTCGGTCGCGAATCCGAAGGCCGCCGCGCGCCAGGGTCTGCGCAAGATGAAGCAGTTGGCGGACCTCGGCTTTCATCAGGGCGTGCTGCCGCCGCAGGAGCGTCCGTCGATGCGTCTGTTGCGCGAGCTCGGTTTTTCCGGCGACGATGCTTCGGTGATCGCGCGCGTCGCGAACAACGCACCCGAACTGCTCGCGGCGGCGAGTTCGGCCTCGGCGATGTGGACCGCGAACGCGGCGACGGTGAGCCCGTCCGCGGATACGCACGACGGCCGCGTGCATTTCACGCCGGCCAATCTGTGCAGCAAGCTGCATCGCGCGATCGAACATGAGTCGACACGCCGCACGCTGCGCGCGATGTTCAGCGACACCGACCGCTTCGTCGTGCACGAGGCGCTGCCCGGCACGCCCGCGCTCGGCGACGAGGGCGCGGCGAATCACACGCGTTTTTGCGAGCAATACAAGGCGCGTGGTGTCGAATTCTTCGTGTATGGCCGCAGCGAGTATCGTCGCGGGCCGGAACCGAAGCGCTATCCGGCGCGCCAGACGTTCGAGGCGAGCCGCGCGGTCGCGCATCGTCATGGCTTGCAGGAAGCGGCGACCGTGTACGCGCAGCAGAACCCTGAAGTGATCGACGCGGGCGTGTTCCATAACGACGTGATCGCGGTCGGCAATCGCAACACGCTGTTCTGCCATCAGCTCGCGTTCGTCGAGCAGCAGGCGGTGTACGACGAGCTGCGCGCGAAGCTCGCGAGCCTGCACGCAGGGTTCAACGTAATCGAAGTGCCCGACGCCCAGGTCAGCGTCGCCGATGCGGTGACGTCGTATCTGTTCAACAGCCAGCTGCTGACTCGGCCCGATGGCAAGCAGGTGCTGGTCGTGCCGCAGGAGTGCCGCGAAAATCCGCGCGTGGCCGCGTATCTGGATGAGCTGACTTCCCACAGCGGTCCGATCGACGAAGTGCTCGTGTTCGATCTGCGCGAGAGCATGAAGAACGGCGGCGGCCCCGCATGTCTGCGGCTGCGCGTCGTACTCGACGACACCGAACGCGCGGCGGTCGCGCCGGGAGTGTGGATCGACGATACGCTGTTCGGCCGTCTCGATGCGTGGATCGAAAAGCACTACCGCGATCGTCTCGCACCCGCCGATCTGACCGATCCGAAGCTGCTGGTCGAGTCGCGCACCGCGCTCGATGAGCTGACGCAAATCCTCGCTCTGGGCTCGCTGTATGACTTCCAGCGCTGAGCACGCGATGGCGGCCCCGAGCGCGATGCTCGACGATTTTCTCGCGTGGACGCTCGCGGGGTCCCGGCCTGCCGCGCAGCAAGCGCAAGGCACCTGTGCGAACGGCGTGCGCTGGACGTGGCAGGGCGACGGTGTGCTCGTCATCGAGCCCGCGGAGCGGCACGCGGACATCCGTAGCGTGCTCGTGTCGGCCGGCGTGCATGGCGACGAAACCGCGCCGATCGAACTGCTGTCGCGCATCGTCGCCGATATCGCGCAGGGCCGCGCCGTGCTTGCATGCCGGTTGCTCGTGATTCTCGGCAACATCGAGGCGATGCGCGACGGCGGCCGCTATCGCGACGACGATCTGAACCGGCTGTTCAGCGGCCGTCATCTGCAACTGCCGCACAGTCATGAGGCGCCGCGCGCGGCCGCGCTCGAACAGGCCGCGACGCGCTTTTTCGCCGATGCATCCGCCACGCCCGGCGCGCGCTGGCATATCGACATGCATACGGCGATCCGCGCGTCGGTGTTCGAGCGCTTCGCGCTGTTGCCGCATACCGGCAAGCCGTTTGCGCGCGCGATGTTCGAATGGCTCGGCGACGCGCGTATCAGCGCGGTGCTGCTGCACACGACGAAGGGCAACACCTATTCGCACTTCACCGCGCAAGCGTGTGGCGCTGCTGCGTGCACGCTCGAACTCGGCAAGGTGCGGCCGTTCGGCGAGAACGACCTGACACGCTTCGAGGGCGCGGATCTCGCGGTGCGCGCGCTGCTGGCCGGCACGCGAGCCGACGCGCAAGCCGCTCTGCCGCGGGTGTTCACCGTCGTCGATCAGCTGACCAAGCAAAGCGACGCATTCGAGCTGCTGCTCGCGCCGGACGTGCCGAACTTCACGCCGCTCATAAAGGGCAGCTTGCTGGCGCGCGACGGCGACTATCAATACACGGTGCAGCGCGACGAAGAGCGCATCGTGTTTCCGAACCCGACGGTCAAGCCCGGGCTGCGCGCCGGTCTGCTCGTCGTCGACACCACCGCCGATACGCTGTCCAGGCTTGTCTAGACAGGTTCCATGTACAATCGCGGGCCTCGCGGCTGTCGCATCTACGGGTCACGCCGGCCGCGCGAGTCCGAAGCGCGGCCGGCGTAATCCGCCTGTGCGCGCCGAATCGGCTCCGTTTCAGTCCACACCGTAAAGGAACATCCGTAATGAAGAAGAATTGGCCCAACCTGGCCGCGCTCGCGCTGGTCGCGACGGCGGTGTTGACGGCAGGCACCGCGTCGGCGGCTGAGATCAAGGAAGTGCGCTTCGGCGTCGAGGCGTCGTATGCGCCGTTCGAATCGAAGTCGCCCGCTGGCGAGTTGCAGGGCTTCGACATCGACGTCGGCAATGCCGTGTGCGCGAAGCTGAAGGCCAAATGCGTGTGGGTCGAGAACTCGTTCGACGGCCTGATCCCGGCGCTCGAAGCGCGCAAGTTCAGCGCGATCAACTCGGACATGACGATCACCGACCAGCGTCGCCAGGCGATCGACTTCACCGATCCGATCTACACGATCCCGAACCAGATGATCGCGAAGAAGGGCAGCGCTCTGCAGCCGACGCCCGCATCGCTGAAGGGCAAGCACGTCGGCGTGCTGCAGGGCACGATCCAGGAAACCTATGCGAAGGCGCGCTGGGCGCCGGCCGGGGTCGACGTCGTGCCCTATCAGACGCAGGACCAGATCTACGCGGACCTCGCGTCGGGCCGTCTCGATGCGTCGTTCCAGGACGCCGAAGCGGCATCGAAGGGCTTTCTGAAGAAGCCGCAGGGCGCGGGCTTCGAGTTCGCCGGTCCGGCCGTCAGCGACGACAAGCTGCTCGGCGCGGGTGTCGGCTACGGCGTGCGCAAGAACGACAAGGCACTGAAGGATGCGCTGAACGGCGCGCTGAAGGAGCTGAAGGCGGATGGCACGATCGACCGCCTCGCCGCCAAATACTTCGACGTGAAAGTCGTGCTGAAGTAACGATGCATCGAAGTGTGCAAAACGGCCGCGCGTTGCGGCCGTTTTGCTTTCTGCACGCGTGTCGCAAACGTTCAACAAATATTTCGAGATATTGCCTCGTAAGCCTGTTCGTGCCCAATGACGCTGCGATAAAATTGCGACGCACACTGCGCGCGCGACGGAGCTTGCAACGTCACAGGAACGCGCCAACGTGCAGCGAAAAACAGAACATAGCGGCCAGGCGCCAGCGGCGCCGAGCGGGGGACTGGAATGACCACCATCGCAATCGAGACTCTGAGCCACAGCGGCACGACCGACGACGCGTCGCTCACCGCCAGCTACGCAAGGCAGCCCATTCTGAATCGGGACGGCATGCTGTGCGGCTATGAGATCAAGGTGCGTGCGCCCGAGCTGCCGCTCGCCGACGCGGACCGCATCGCCCCGCAAGCCGATACCGATCTCCCTGCCGAAACCGACGCGTTGCCGGGCCGCGCGCCCACGGCGGTGCAACGCGTCGCGCGCGCGATCGTGCGCGGGCTCGTGCAGGGCGACGTGCGCGGCGCGCTGACCGGCCATCCGGCCTACGTCGACGTGAGCCGCGAGCTGCTGCTCGACGACGCGATCCTGAGACTGCCCGCCGAGCGCTTCATGCTCGAGCTGCCTTCATCGCTCGAAGTCGACGACGCGTTGATCGCGCGTATCGTGTATCTGCATGGCCGCCGCTACCGCTTCGCGCTCGACGACGTCACGCAGCCCAACGAGGCTTTCGCGAAGCTGCTGCCGTACGCCGAAGTCGTCAAGATCGACGTCACGCGCACCCCGCGCGCGCTGCTGCCGAAGCTCGCGAGCGTGCTGAAGTCGGCTGGCAAGCTGCTGCTCGCATCAGGTATCGATGCGCAGGCCGACTTCGAAACGGTGCACGAGCTCGGCTTCGACCGCTTCCAGGGTTATTACTTCGCGCGCGCGCAAAGCTCGGCGACGCGCCGCGTCAGCGCGCCGCGCCACGCGCTGCTCAATCTGCTGCAACTGCTCGCGGGCGACCCGACGGTCGCGCAGCTCGAAGCCGAGCTGAAGCTGAACCCGGTGCTCGTCATGCATCTGATGAAGCTCGCGAATTCGAGCGGCCTCGCGGTCGGTCACAAGGTGACGACGCTGCGCGACGCGATCAACGCGACCGGCACCGACCGCATCGCGCGCTGGACGCAACTGCTGCTCTACGCAGACGGCCGCAAGGTCGCGCTGGAGGACGATCCGCTGCTGCAACTCGCGGCCACGCGCGCGCGCTTCATGGAACTCGCGATCGAGCGCATGCCCGAGGCGGGCCGCGACGAAGCCGATGCGGCCTTCCTGACCGGTGTGTTTTCGTTCGTCGATGCGGTGTTCGGCGGCTCGCTCGAAAATACGCTGAACATCCTTACGCTGTCGCGACCGATCCAGGCCGCGATTCTGCATCGGGAGGGCAGGCTGGGTCTGCTGTTGAGCGCGGTCGAAGCGCTCGAAGGCGGCGCATGGGAGCGCGTCGCCACGCTATGCGAGCGTCTTGCTCCGTTGACCGTGGAAGAGGTCGCGCAGATGGGTCTCGCGGCCGGCGCATGGGCTGGCGTCGCGGATCGCAGCGCGGAAGGGCTCGAGCGAATCGAGGATTGAGTGGGGTAAAAGCCCCACACGGTGCCCGGATAAAATCGTTTGCGGGCAAACACGGAAAGGATCGACGTGAAGCGGCGTGATCAACGATCACGCCAGGTCTTCACATCGTCTCCATTTCCCGCATCTGCCCCTGGCCGAAAAAACGTCCTAACTCCCGTGCCAGTTCGTTGAGCACGCTCATCTCCTTCTGCGAGATGCGGCGCGCCTCCTGCGTATGCGACCAGTCGCCGTAGAGCAGCGCGACCGTCTGATCGGTTTCGTCGACGATCGGCAGCAGCACGAACGCGCGCGCGTCGTCGAACGAGCGCCGGAACCACTCGGGCAGCCGCGCGACCATCTTCGGATCGCGCGCATTCTCGATGAAGATGCCCACCGAGTTCGCGATCGCGAGATGAAATACGTCGGGTTCGAACGCGGTGCTGAACGAGAGCCGCGGCAGCGCCGCGTCGATCTTCGGCCCGAAGCCGAGACGCGCCTTGAACGTGCCGCTGCTGTGCTTGACGTACACCACGGTGCGCGAGAAGCCGAGCGCCGCGAGCACGGTCTCGGCGGCCATCGCGAGCGTCGGTGCGAGCGGGCTGCCCTCGGGCAGGCCGCGCAGATCCTTCACCCCGATCTCGATGCGCGCCTCGGGTGTAAGCGCCTCGCGCGCGATCGCATCGGCATTCGCGCGTAACTCGACGATCTCGCGCATCACGCTGTCGCCGCCATCCTCACGCGATAGCGCGACGCTCATCTGCAGCAGCACCTCGGGGTCGGTGTTCAGCGCGCCGCTATACTCGTGCGCAAGCTCGCCGATGCGTGCCTCGCGCTCCCCCTCGGGCATGTTCTGCTGGGTGAGCACGTCGGCGACCGCGGTCGAGTAATTGGTGATCGCGCGTAGCCACTGCACCTGGCGCGGTTGCGTCACATCCTCCGGATCGAACTCACCCATGCCCGAGCGGATCGTGTCAGGCAGGCGCCAGCGCACCGCGGCTTCGGCGCCGATTTCATCGAACGTCACGCCGAGCACGAGCACGCACGCATCGGTTTCGAGTGCGCCGCCGTCGATATGGCGGCGAATCTGGTCCCATTCGGCGTCGAGATAGAACACGACCAGCAGCTTGCCGATCTGCCGCATCAGCGTGCAGACCACCGCTTCCTCACCGGCGCGCAGGTCGCCGCGCTCGGTCAGCTTGCGCGCGACGCAGCCCGACAGCAGCGTGCGGTTCAGTTCGAGTTTCGCGTCGATGCGGCGCGGCGCGCTTTGATGAAAGTGATCGACGATCTTCAGACCCACGACCAGATGGCCGACCGCATCCATGCCGAGCACCATCAACGCGCGCGACACGGTCGTGATGTTGCCGCCGAACGCGATGTACATCGCCGAGTTCGCGAGGCGCAGCACCTTCTGGGTGAGCGCGAAGTCCGACAGCACCACTTGCACGAGGCCGGTGAAGTCGAGGTCGTCGTTGGTCACTGCCGCCATGGTGGTGCGCAGCGATTGCGACAGCATAGGGAAATCGCCGCGCTCGCTCATTCGCGTCCAGAGCCGGTCGAGCACTGCCGCCTTTACCATGTGAGTCCCGCAAAAGCCATACGTGTTCCAGTGAATGCCATGCCGGTCGTGAGCCGGCTTGTTGCGCTGCCTGGGCGTCGTGTCTGCATCGCCCGTTACGCGCCGTGCAACTGAAGCTCGCGCGATTCGAAGCGCTGCGCGAGTTCCTCGGACGGCAGCGCCTTGCAAACGAGCCAGCCCTGAATGTGATCGCAGCCCATCTCGGTGAGCAACGCGCGTTGCGCTTCCGTTTCGACGCCCTCGGCTACCAGTTCGAGGTCGAGCGTTTGCGCAAGGCCGACGACAGCGCTAACGATTGCCTGATCGTTTCGCGAGGTTAGCAGATTCTCGACGAAACTCCGGTCGATCTTCAGCTTCGCGAGCGGAAAGCGCTGCAGGTACGCGAGGCTCGAATAGCCGGTGCCGAAGTCGTCGACGGCGAAGCGGATGCCCATCGCGGTCAGCTCTTCGAGCAAGCCTTTCGCGTGCGCCGGATCGTGCATCAGCAGACTTTCGGTGATCTCGAAGACGAGGCGGCGCGGATCGATGCCGGTCAGCTCGATCGCCTCGCACACCGAGTCCTTGAAGCGCGGATCGCGAAACTGCTGCGGCGACACGTTGACGGCCACGTACTGCAGCGAGATGCCCTTGGCGTCCCACTGGATCAGTTGCATGCACGCGACCTTCAGCACCCAGTTGCCGAGAAAGTTGATGAGCCCGATCGACTCCGCGAGCGGAATGAACATCGACGGCGGCACGAGGCCATGCACCGGATGCGTCCAGCGAATCAACGCCTCGACACCGACCACGCCCCGCGTGCGGCTGCTCGTGATCGGCTGGAAGTGTAGCGAAAACTCGCCGTTGCGTACGCCGTCGTAGAGGTCGGCCTCGAGCTTGAGGCGCTCGGCGTCGGCCGGGTTGTCGTCGGGTACGTAGAACGCCAGCGTGTTGCCGCCCGCGGCCTTCGCCTGCAACAGCGCGTGGTCGGCCCAGCGCAGCAGGTGCGTGTCGTGGCCGCCGGTGTCGTTGGCGTGGCGCACGTCCGGGTACAGCGCGATGCCGATGCTGGCCGACAGGTGCACCTGCTGACCCTTGAACACGTACGGCTGCTGGATCGCGGTCAACAGACGCCGCGCCAGCGCTTCCGCGGCCGCCGCCGCGTCGGTGCGGCTCGCGGCAGGCTTCACGAGGATCGCGAACTCGTCGCTGGCGACGCGCGCGATCGTTTCGTTCGGGCTCGTCATGTTCAACAGCCGCCGCGACGTGTCGCGCAGCATCTCGTCGCCGGCGTCGTAGCCGAGTGCGCGATTCACGCGCTGATAGTCGTCGAGATCGAGCAGCAAGAGCGCGACCGGCGTGCCGTGCGCGTCGGCCTTCTGTTGCGCGTCGAGCAACGCGTGCAGCAAGCCCGACTGGTTCGGCAGGCTGGTCAGCCGGTCCAGATGCAGCGCCTGGGTCAGGCGCTCTTCGGTGGCGCGCCATGACGACACGTCGAAGCCGGCGATCGCGTAGCCGTCGACGCCGTCGTGGCTGCTGCGCACGACCCGCAGCTCGACCGTGATCGGATAGGTCAGCGACTTGACGAGCCCGAGCGTCGCTTTCTCGACGTTGCCCGAGGCCGCCGCGAGCTTGAGCAGCGCGTCGAGGCGCGGCACGTCGGCGGGCGCGACCAGATCGTGCAGCGTCGCGGTTTTCAGGTATTCGCGGTGATAGCCGATGAAGCGCAGGCTCGCGTCGGACACGTAGATGAAGCGCAGCGCGTCGTCGACGTGCGCGAGCAGATCGACCGCGCCGACCACCTGTTCCAGTGGGGGCGGGCGGTTCGCGCTGCTCGGCTGGTCGTCGTCCTCGCGCCGGCCGAACGCCCGCAGCCGGTCGATGACCGTGCGCAAGGAGCCCCGGCGGGGCGCGGTGATCGTGTTCGCTTCCATGTTTGTCGCTGGCAACCTGGGTTCGTCCGCGGGCGGGGCTGCTTGTCCTCCGCTCCGGGCGGCCAGGAGATAGCAGGCCGCCCCATCAGAACGAGATAACGACGCATGCGGGGAAATCTTTAGCGGCCCGTGGAGAAAAACATCTGGTAAGGAGAAGCCCGGCGCCGTCGCCGGGACGATTCGGTTAAAGTGACGTCGCTTCGCGGCCGTTAACACGGCGAATCCCCTTTAATTGGCGACGCTGATGACGTCGCGCTGCATAGACTTTCCGAACCTTGCACTGATGATCCATGTCCGAACGCCCCGTCGTCAGGTCCGCCAGAGCCCCACGGCCCGTCCCGCGGGACGTCGAGGTGCGTGATGTCCTCGCCGGCGCGTCGGCCGGCTATCGTGAGCACGGGGAGCTGGACGCTGCCCCGCAGTACGTCTATGTCGGCCGCCAGCCGATTCTCGATCGCGATGGCGCGCTTCACGCCTACGAGCTGCTGTTCCGTGCCGGAACGTACAACTACGCCGAAATCAGCGACGACACGCAGGCCACCGCGCAGGTGGTCGCGCGCACGATCGGCGGAATCGGCGTACCCGCCGTGCTCGGCCAGCATCGCGGCTTCGTCAATATCGATCGCGCGCTGCTCTTTAGCGACATCGTCCATCTGATGCCGCCCGAGCGCTTCGTGCTCGAAATCCTCGAAACCGTGCGCTACGACGCCTCGCTCGCGCGTCGTCTCGGCGAGTTGCGCGGCGCCGGCTTCCAGGTCGCGCTCGACGACGTGCACGATCTGTCCGACGAGCTGAGCGCGATGCTGCCGTACGCCGACATCGTCAAGATCGATTTCCTGCAGACGCCGCGCCGCACCGTCGCGCAGCTCGCGTCGACGCTGCGCGGCCACGGCAAGACGCTGCTCGCCGAGAAGGTCGAGACGCGCGAGGACTTCGCGCTCGCCCACGAGCTCGGTTTCGATCTGTTCCAGGGCTACTTCTTCGCGCGGCCGCAGGTGCTGGCCGCGCCGCGCAACCGCTCGCTGCGTCCGGGCCTGCTGCGGCTGCTCGCGTTGCTGTCGCGCGACGCCGGCATCGTCGAGCTCGAGGCGGAGCTGAAGGTCAACCCGGGCGTGGTCGTGCAACTGCTGCGGCTCGTCAATTCGAGTGCATTCGGCCTCGGGCGCAACATCGCGTCGCTGCGCGAGGCGATCATCGCGACCGGCACGCGGCAGATCGCGCGCTGGGCGCAACTGCTGCTGTACGCGGACACCGGCGAGTTGCCGTGGCGCGCCGATCCGCTCGTGCAACTGGCGGCGACGCGCTCGCGCTTCATGGAACTCGCCGCGAACTGGCTGCGTCCGGCCGACGGCGAATTCGCCGACGCCGCGTTCATGACCGGGATTTTTTCGCTCGTGCACATCGTGCTCGACAGCACGCCGGACACGGTGCTTGAGAAACTCGGCCTCGCGCCGCAGATTCGCGACGCGATCGTCGCGCGCAAGGGCGAACTGGGCGCGCTGCTGCTGATCGCCGAGGTCGCGGGCGAGGGCGGCGACGCGGCGCCGGTCGCGACGGCGGCGGGCTTCCACGCGCTGACGCCCGACGTGCTGTCGGAGCTGAACCTGTCGGCGGCGGCGTGGTTCGGCGCGCACGTGGCGGAATTGGGCGTTTGAGGCGTCGAGCTCGCGCGCCGCACCCTTTCGATTCGCCTGTGATCCGGGCGACGACCCACGCCGCGTGCGCATCCGTGGTCCAATAGAAAGTTCAGCGACGGCCTGTGACGTCGGCCGAAGCTGTCTCCAATGGACCCGATCAATTGCGTGCGCTCACGCGTGGAGGAGCAGATGAAGACAAAACACATACCGGCGGTACTGGCCGCCGTCATGGCGTTCGGATTCGCAATGCATTCGCCGCTCGCCTCGGCAACCCTGAAGCCCGGCGATACGGCGCCGACGTTTACCGCCGAGGCCTCGCTCGGCGGCAAGACCTACGCGTATTCGCTCGCCGACGAACTGAAGAAGGGCCCGGTCGTGCTGTACTTCTATCCGGCCGCGTTCACGAAGGGCTGCACGATCGAGGCGCACGAGTTCGCCGATGCGGTCGACCAATACAAGAAGTACGGCGCGACGGTGATCGGCGTGTCGCACGACAACATCGATACGCTGACGAAGTTTTCGGTCAGCGAATGCCGCAGCAAATTCCCGGTCGCGGCCGACGCCGACGCGAAGGTGATCAACGCATACGACGCGGCCATGCCGTTCAAGGCCGGCATGGCGAATCGCGTGTCGTACGTGATCTCGCCCGACGGCAAGATCATCTACGAGTACACGAGCCTGTCGCCCGACAAGCATGTCGAGTACACGCTGAACGCGCTCAAGGCGTGGTCGGCCGCGCATAAGGGGCAGTGAGGGGCAGTGAGGAGCCGAACGCGCCGTCGCGTTTGCCCGCGCTAGCCGACCAAAACCATTTGCCGGATGAGCTTGCGATGCCGATTGTCGTTGCGTTGATTGCGCTGATCGCGCTGGGGTACGGCGCGGTGCGTGCCTTTTATGCGCTGCAGGCCGCTTTCGGGCTGGCGGTGGCGGAGGGTGTGGCTGTGCTGGTTGCGTTGCTGACCGCCGGTGCGCTCGCGTACTGGCGGCAGCGGCGCCGCGAAGTCGCGCCGAACGTGCGCGACGGCGACTGGACGCACGAATTGAAGGGCAGTTGGGGCTCGGTGCGGCTCGCGGCGGCCAAGCGGCTCTGCGAGATTCGCGTCGGCGACCAGCAGGGCGCGTATATCTTCGCCGATCTGCTCGGCGCCGAAGCACAGGGCCGCGACGCACAGGCGCGGCTCGCGCTGAAGGTCAAGGACTCACGGCACGGCGAGTGGCTCGTGCCGATGTCGAACGAGCGGGCGGCGCGCCGATGGCAGCGGATTTTCTCGCTGGCCATCGAGCAGAAGCTGTGAGCGCCACCTTCACTACATCATGACGACGTCGGCGCCGCGCCACCCGCGCGGCGTGCCTTTCTCTCCTCCCAGCGCACGCGGATGCGATCCATGTACAGATAGACGACCGGCGTCGTATAGAGCGTCAGCATCTGGCTGACGATCAGCCCGCCGACGATCGAAATACCGAGCGGCGCGCGCATCTCCGCGCCTTCGCCGCTGCCGAACGCGAGCGGCAACGCGCCGAGCAGCGCGGCGAAGGTGGTCATCATGATCGGCCGGAAGCGCAGCAGACAGGCCTGGTAGATCGCGTCGCGCGACGACATTCCCTTGCGCGATGCGTCGATCGCGAAGTCCACCATCATGATCGCGTTCTTCTTCACGATGCCGATCAGCAGGATCACACCGATCAGCGCGATGATGCTGAACTCGGTCTTGAACAGCAGCAGCGCGAGCAACGCGCCGACGCCCGCGGACGGCAGCGTCGACAGGATCGTCAGCGGGTGGATGTAGCTCTCGTACAGGATGCCGAGCACGATGTACACCGCCGCGAGCGCGGCGAGGATCAGCATCGGCTGGTCGGACATCGACTGCTGGAACGCCTGCGCGGTGCCCTGGAAGCTGCCGTGAATCGTGGCGGGCATGCCGATCTCGGCCATCGTGTCGTAGATCGCCTGCGTGGCGGTGGACAGCGACACGCCCGGCGGCAGGTTGAACGAGATCGTCGAGGCGACGAACTGGCTCTGGTGATTGACCGATAGCGGCGTGGTGCCCGGCCCGAAGCTCGCGATCGCCGACAGCGGCACCATCGTCTCCTTCGCGGTCGACACCGCCGAGCCCGACGACGCGCTCGACTTGCCGCTCGCCGCGATGGAGTTGATGGCCTGATTGCGCGCGGAGTCGGCTGCGATGCTGGCCGCGCTCGTCGCGGTGGTGGCGGCCATGCCGCCGGTTGCCGCGCTCGTCGTGGTCGACGTGCTGGTCGCTCTGGACGTCACGGTGCCGGCCGGCGCGTTGGTGGTCTGCGCGCCGCTCGCGCTGCCGCCCGACGTGCTGACGAAAATCTGCTTCAGCATCTCCGGGCTCTGCCAGTATTGCGGCGCGACTTCCATCACGACGTGATACTGGTTCAGCGGGTTGTAGATCGTCGACACCTGGCGCTGGCCGAACGCGTCATACAGCGTGTTGTCGATCTGCGCGGGCTTGATGCCGAGGCGCGATGCCGTGGCGCGGTCGATCGTCACCATCGCTTCGAGACCACCTTGCTGCTGGTCGGAGTTCACGTCCGCGAGTTCCTTGCGTGCCTGCAGCGCCTCGGTGAGCTTGGGCCCCCACTTGTACAGATCGGGCGTCGAGTCGGCGAGCAGCGTGAACTGATACTGCGCGTTCGACTGCCGGCCGCCGACGCGGATGTCCTGCACCGCCTGCAGGAACGTGCGCGCGCCGGCCACGTCGCCGAGCGGCGCGCGCAGTTGCTGGATCACCTGATCGGCGGACAGCTTGCGTTCGCTTTTCGACTTCAGCGACACGAACATGAAGCCCGAGTTGGTCTGCCGGCCGCCGGTGAAGCCGACCACGCTGTCGACCGCGGGGTTCTTGCCGACGATCGCCATCATCTCCGAGAACTTGCCTTTCATCGCCTGGAACGACGTGCTCTGGTCGGCCTGGATGCCGCCGATCAGGCGCCCCGTGTCCTGCTGCGGGAAGAAGCCCTTTGGCACGATGATATAAAGCGCCACGTTCAGCGCGATGGTCAGCAGCAGAACCATGACGATCAGGAGCGGATGGACGAGCGCCCAGCCGAGCGTGCGCTCGTAGCCGCGATGCATCGACGTGAAGCCGCGTTCGAGCCAGCGGCCGAAGCGGTTTTCCTCATGCTTTTCGTGCGGCTCGCGCAGGAGGCGCGAGCACATCATCGGCGTGAGCGTCAGCGATACGACCAGCGACACCGCGATCGCCAGCGACAGCGTCAGCGCGAACTCGCGGAACAGCCGCCCGACGATGCCGCCCATCAGCAGGATCGGCAGGAACACGGCGACCAGCGAGATGCTGATCGACATCACCGTGAAGCCGACCTCGCGCGCGCCGAGGAACGCGGCCTTCATGCGCGGCACGCCGTCTTCGATGTGGCGCGAGATGTTTTCGAGCACGACGATCGCGTCGTCGACGACGAAGCCGGTCGCGATGGTCAACGCCATCAGCGACAGATTGTCGATCGAGAAGCCCATCAGGTACATCGCGCCGAACGTGCCGACGATCGAGATCGGCACGGCCACGCTCGGAATCAGCGTGGCGCGCCAGTTGCGCAGGAACAGGAACACCACCATCACGACGAGCGCGATCGCGATCACGAGCGTGCGCCCGGTGTCCTTCAACGACGCGCGGATCGTCGTCGAGCGGTCCGAGGTCGGCGCGATGTCGACGTCGGCGGGCAGCGACGCGTGCAGTTGCGGCAGCATCGCCTTCACGCGGTCGACGGTCTCGATGATGTTCGCGCCCGGCTGCCGGTACAGGATCACGAGCACCGAGCGCTTGCCGTTGAAGAGACCGAGATTGCGCAGATCTTCGACCGAATCGACGACTTCGCCCATGTCGGAGAGTTTGACCGGCGCGCCGTTGCGATAGGCGATGACGAGGTCCTTGTACTGCGACGCCTTGCTTGCCTGGTCGTTGGTGTACAGCTGTACGCGGTTCTCGCCGAACTCGATCGAGCCCTTCGGGCTGTTCGCGTTGGCCGCGGCGAGCGCCGCGCGCACGTCCTCGAGGCCGATGCCGTAATGCGACAGCGCATGCGGCAGCAACTCGACGCGCACGGCCGGATTCGCCGAACCGCTGACATCCACTTCGCCAACTCCCTGCACCTGTGACAACGACTGCTGCAGCACCGTCGCAGCCGAATCGTAGAGCTGGCCCGCCGTCCGCGTGCTCGACGTCAGGGCGAGAATCAGGATCGGCGCGTCGGCCGGGTTGACCTTGTGGTAGGTCGGGTTGCTGCGCAGGCTCGCGGGCAGGTCGGCGCGCGCCGCGTTGATCGCCGCCTGCACGTCGCGCGCGGCGCCGTCGATGTTGCGGTTCAGGCCGAACTGCAGCGTGATGCGCGTCGAGCCGACCGAGCTCTGCGACGTCATCTCGGTGACGTCGGCGATCGAGCCGAGATGCCGCTCGAGCGGACTCGCGACGCTCGTCGCGACGGTCTCCGGGCTCGCGCCCGGCAGCGTCGCCTGCACCGAGATGGTCGGGAAGTCGACCTGCGGCAGTGGCGCGACCGGCAGCTTCGTGAACGCGAATACCCCCGACAGCGCGATGCCGATCGCCAGCAGCGTGGTGGCGACCGGACGGGAGATAAACGGACGCGACAGGTTCATCGCTCAGTTCCCTGCATCGGTGGCGGGCGGCGTGGCGCTACCGGACGAATCGCCGCGGTTAAAGCGCTCGCGCAGCCGGCGGCCGAGCGAATCGAACGCGAGGTAGATCACCGGCGTCGTGAACAGCGTCAGCAACTGGCTCACGATCAGGCCGCCGGCGATCGCGATACCGAGCGGCCGGCGCAGCTCCGAGCCCGCGCCGGTGCCGAGCATCAGCGGCAGCGCGCCGAGCAGCGCGGCGAGCGTGGTCATCAGGATCGGCCGGAAGCGCAGCAGACACGCCTGGTAGATCGCCTCGCGCGGCGGCTTGCCTTCCTCGCGTTCGGCGTAGAGCGCGAAGTCGATCATCATGATCGCGTTCTTCTTCACGATACCGATCAGCAGTACGATGCCGATGATGCCGATGATGTCGAGATCGTGGCCGGTGATCAGCAGCGCCAGCAGCGCGCCGACGCCGGCCGACGGCAGCGTCGACAGAATCGTGATCGGATGGATGAAGCTCTCGTACAGCACGCCGAGCACGATGTACATCGTGACGATCGCCGCGAGGATCAGGAACAGCTCGTTGGCGAGCGACGCCTGGAACGCGAGCGCCGCGCCCTGGAAGCGCGTCTGGAACGACGCGGGCAGACCGACGTCCTTCTCGGCCTGCTGGATCGCCTTGACGGCCGCACCGAGCGACGAACCCGGCGCGAGGTTGAACGACACCGTGGTGGCCGGGAACTGGCTCAGGTGCGTGACGAGCAGCGGCGCGGGTTGCTCGATGAACTTCGCGATCGACGACAGCGGCACCTGGCCGCCCGTCGACGTGGAAGAGGGCAGGTAGATCGAGTTCAGCGACGTGGTGTAGTGCTGCATCGTCGGCTGCGCTTCGAGAATCACGCGGTACTGGTTCGACTGCGTGAAGATCGTCGAAATGATGCGCTGGCCGAACGCGTCGTACAACGCGTTGTCGATCGTGGCCGGTGTGATGCCGAAGCGCGCGGCGGTCGCGCGGTCGATCTCGATGAATACCGAGCGGCCGTTGTCCTGCAGATCGGTCGCGACGTCCGCGAGCTCGGGCGACTGCTTCAACCGGTCGACCAGCTTGGGCACCCACGTGGTGAATTCGCTGATGTTCGGATCGGTCAGCATGAAGTGATACTGCGTCGGGCTGACGGTCGAGTCGATCGTCAGATCCTGCACCGGCTGCATGTACAGCGACGCGCCCGGAATATGCGCGACGTCTTTCTGCAACTGGCGGATCACCTCGCTCGCGGTATTGCTGCGGTCGTCGCGCGGCTTCAGGTTGATCAGCATGCGGCCGCTGTTCAGCGTGATGTTGCTGCCGTCCACGCCGATGAACGAGGTCAGGCTTTCGACGTCCGGGTTCTTCAGGATCTGGTCGGCGAGCGCCTGCTGACGCTCGGCCATCGATGCGAACGACACCGACTGCGGCATCTGCGTGATCGCCTGGATCACGCCGGTGTCCTGCACCGGGAAGAAGCCCTTCGGCACGAACACGTACAGCAGGCCGGTCAGTACCAGCGTGAGCACCGCGACGACCAGCGTGGAGCGCTGACGGTTCAGCACCCACGTGAGCGCGACCGCGTAGCGCGCGATCACCCAGTCGATGAAGCGGTGCGCCTTCGCCTCGAAACGGTGACTGTCGTGCGGCGGCGTGTGGCGCAACAGCTTCGCGCACATCATCGGCACGAGCGTCAGCGACACGACCGCCGAGATGACGATCGTCACCGCGAGCGTGATCGCGAATTCGTGGAACAGGCGCCCGACCACGTCGCCCATGAAGAGCAGCGGAATCAGCACCGCGATCAGCGAGACCGTCAGCGAAATGATCGTGAAGCCGATCTGCTTCGAGCCCTTCAGCGCGGCTTCGAGCGCCGTGTCGCCTTGCTCGACGTAGCGCGCGATGTTCTCGATCATCACGATCGCGTCGTCGACGACGAAGCCGGTGGCGATGGTCAGTGCCATCAGCGACAGGTTGTCGAGCGAGAAGCCGCACAGGTACATCACCGCGAGCGTGCCGATCAGCGACAGCGGCACCGACAGGCTCGGAATGATCGTCGCGTAGATGTTGGCGAGGAACAGGTACATCACCAGCACGACCAGCACGACCGACATCGCCAGTTCGAACTGCACGTCGCGCACCGACGCGCGGATCGTCGTGGTGCGGTCGGTGACGACCTCGACGTCGAGCGCGGCGGGCAGCGACTGCTGCAGCTGCGGCAGCAGCGCCTTGATGCTGTCGACCACCTGGATCACGTTCGCGCCTGGCTGGCGCTGCACGTTCAGAATGATCGCGGGCGTGTTGTCGACCCACGCGCCGAGCTTCGTATTCTCCGGTCCCGCCACGATGCTCGCGACGTCGGTCAGCATCACCGGACGGCCGCTCTTGTACGCGACCACGGCGCTCTTGTATTCGTCGGCGTCGGTCAACTGGTCGTTCGAGTTGATCGTGTAGTTGCGCGTCGGACCGTCGAAATTGCCCTTCGGCGTGTTGACGTTCAGGTTCGAGATCGTGGTGCGCAGGTCGTCGAGATTCAGGCCGTACGCGGCGAGCGCGCGCGGGTTCGCCTGAATGCGGATCGCCGGGCGCTGGCCGCCCGACAGGCTCACGAGACCCACCCCGGCGACCTGCGAAATCTTCTGCGCGAGACGCGTGTCGGCGAGATCCTGCACCTGCGTGAGCGGCAGTGTCTTCGACGTGATCGCGAGCGTGATGATCGGCGCGTCGGCCGGGTTGACCTTCGCGTAGATCGGCGGCGCGGGCAGGTCGGACGGCAGCAGGTTGCCCGCCGCGTTGATCGCCGCCTGGACCTCCTGCTCGGCGATGTCGAGCGGCAGGTCGAGGCTGAACTGCAGCGTGATGATCGACGAGCCGGCCGAGCTTTGCGACGACATCTGGTTCAGCGACGGCATCTGCCCGAACTGCCTCTCGAGCGGCGCCGTCACGGACGACGTCATCACGTCCGGGCTCGCGCCCGGATAGAAGGTCTGCACCTGGATCGTCGGATAGTCGACCTCGGGCAGCGCGGACAGCGGTAGAAAGCGCAGCGCGACGAGGCCGACCAGCATGATCGCCGCCATCAGCAGCGCGGTGCCGACAGGACGCAGAATAAAAGCGCGGGATGGATTCATGCGGTATGTGCCGTGCCTTTACTTTATTGCGATGCTTGCGCCGCGTGCCGGCCGCGATGCGCGTGCGCGGCCGAGGCGCTCGCCGGAGCGCTCGCGCCGTGCGCGCCGGATGCGGCCGATGCGCCGGACGCGCCACGCGGCCGCTCGGCCGGAATCGTGATCTTCGCGCCTTCGCGCAGCCGGTCCGAACCGTCGATCACGACGCGCTCGCCGACCGCGAGGCCCGACTGGATGCTGGTGCGCTCGCCGTCGACCGGGCCGACCTTGACCTGGCGCACGGTGACCGTGTTGTCGGGCTTCACGACGTACACGAAGCTACCCATCGAGCCGTTGAGCACCGCCGAGGTCGGCACGATCACCGCGTTCCTGATCGTATCGACGAGCAGGCGAGTGTTGACGAACTGGTTCGGGAACAGGCCGTTGTCCTTGTTCTCGAAGATCGCGCGCAGTTTGATCGTGCCGGTGGTCGTGTCGATCTGATTGTCCATCGTCTTTAGCGAGCCGACTTCGAGCGGATGCGTGTTGCTGCGGTCGTACGCGGTGGCCGACAGCGACTCGCCGTTCTGCGTGTGCTGGATGATCTGCTGCAGATTGTCTTCGGAGGTCGTGAACAGCACGCTGATCGGATCGAGCTGCGTAATCACGACGATGCCGTTGGTGAGGCCCGAGGTCACGTAGTTGCCCGGGTCGACCTGGCGCAGACCGACGCGCCCCGACACCGGCGCGGTGATGCGCGCGTACACGAGGTCGAGCTTGAAGCTGTCGATGTTCGCCTGATCGGACTTCACCGTGCCTTCGTATTGCCGTACCAGCGACGCCTGCGTGTCGACCTGCTGACTCGCGATCGAGTCCTGCGCGAGCAGCGTCTGATAGCGCTTCAGATCGAGACGCGCGGTGGCGAGCAGCGCCTCGTCGCGCACCAGCGTGCCCTCCGCGTTGCGCAGCGAAATTTCGTACGGGCGCGGGTCGATCTGGGCCAGTACGTCGCCCTTCCTGACCATCTGGCCTTCCTTGAAATAGACGTCCTGCAGCACGCCGCTCAGTTGCGGCAGCACGGTGACGGTGGCGAGCGGCGTGACCGTGCCGAGCGCGGTCAGCACGACCGGCATCTCGCCCTGCGTCGCGGCGGCGACGTGCACCGGCTGCGCCATGTTGGCCATCGCGTTCTGACCGCCACGGCCGAAGCGGCCGCTGCGCGCGCCGCTCGCCGCCCCCGGCGCGCTCGCGCCGCTGCCGGGGCCGCCCCACGGATGCCAGCGCCACAGCACGACGCCGAGCACGACCAGCGCCGCGACGATCAGCGCGACAGTGCGGCCGCGGTGGCGTTTCACCGCGCCGGGCGCGCTCGATTGCGCGCCGTTCGCGGACGGCTGGGAAGCGGCAGGGCGTTGAGTTTCCGGGTGCTTTTGTTGTTCGTCCATCGGTTCGGTCGGGTGGCTGGCTTGATGATGTGAGCCGCCGATGCGCTCGCCGCCATTCGAAGGCGGTGGGCCGGCACATGGGCGGCATGTCAGGCGGTCGTGGCGGCGGGCGCCGCGCAATGTTCAGCGCGATGCTACCCGAGGCGCGGGACAGGGATGTTAACGCAATGCGGAATCATCACGGCTGGACGCGGTCGTTTCGACGACGCTCGCGGCTCGCGGCGCGCGGTCCCGCGACGGGATGCGTGATCGTACGTTGCGGCGTCTGTAACAGTCCAGCCGCGTATTTTTCGGTTGATTACGAAGGTTACAGCATGTCGGCGCATCGTCGGGCGAGGGCGGGCCGCCGTCGCCACTCTCGCAGATCACGGGCGGCTGGCGCCGCGTTCGCTCCGCGCGGGGCGCCGTTTGGCGCCCGTTGCCGCCGACGGCTTATTCGTCGAGCCGGCGCCCCGGCGTGCCGCCGATCTCCAGGACGATCTTGTCGATGCATTCGAGCAGCGCGGGCGCGGCGTGCGCGATCAGCCAGTCGCGCGGACATTGGTCGGCCGAGCCGCCGCAATTGACCGCGTAGCGCTCGCCCGACGGCCCGACGAAGCCGAGCGCGATCGCGTTCAGCCCGTTGTACCACTCGCCGGTGGCGATTGCGAAGCCGCGCTCGAGGGTGTCCTGGATCGCGCTTGCGAGACGGCTGCCGATATAGCCCCAATCGTCACCTTCGGCCGTCTGCAGGCCGACCAGTAGACGGTCGCGGTCCGGTTGCGCGAGCGCCGCGAGGTACGCCCGGCCGACGGCGGTGCGCGTCAGGCTCATGCGCGAGCCGATTTCGAGTCGCGACACGAGCACCGCCGAACGCGGCCGGATCGCGTCGATGACGACCATGTCGTAGCGGTCGCGCACCGCCAGATGCACCGACAACGCGGTGCGTTCCGCGAGTTCGATCAGAAACGGCCGCGCGCGCGAGCGGATGTCGAAGTTGCGCAGAAAGCCGTTGCTCAGTTCGAGCACCGACGAGGTCAGCACGAAGCGCTCGCTGTCGGGTAGTCGCAGCAGAAAACCGGTGCCCACGAGCGTCGCGGTGATGCGCGACACGGTGGGCTTCGGGATGCCGGTCAACTCGGCGAGTTCGCGATTGCTGAGTGGTGCATGCGCGGCGGCGACGGCGCGCAGTACGGTCAGGCCGCGCGCGAGCGCGGTGACTTCATCGCCTGGACCGTCTCGGTCTTTGCTGGCGGGGACCTTGGCGGCGATGGGTTGGTTGGGAGTGGATCGGTTCATGCGTTTTTATGGAACAGCATTTCAAATTGTTCGTGCGATAACCTGTTGACGGCCGCTCACGGAGGCAGGGACATCTCCAAACCGGGGCACCCATTCATACATTTTTAAGAAAAGTCATTGTATCGGAAGAAATTGCCGATCGATGGTCGACTACATCTTTTTGCTTGACTTAGTCAGCATAACCATAAAAAATGGAACCGCATTTCGAAAGTCGCTTGTCTCCGCTGCATTTTGGTGCTCGGGAGCGGAAAAATCCCAAAATCCAGGATCGATTGCCCGTCCAATGCGCTTACGCCTTTCGAATGACCTTCTCTCAGGTTCTAGCACGGCCCTCGGAATGGCTAGAACTTTTTAAGGCGTCACGGCAACGTGACGCTTTTTTTTTTGTTATGGGTGCACAACAAAGTTTGCGGGAAGTGAGGGAGAGCGGTTCAGATTCAACAAAGTCTGCGGCGACGCGTATTTTTATTGTGCAATGCGCCAATAATGGTGACAGATTGCTGCTCTGCCTCGGCGATGCAAACCGGAGCACTTTGTCTCAACGCCGAGATCACGAGCGCGAATGCGGATTTCCACGAGTGGTTCAACCAAGTCATACGCTTGGGGCGCCTCAATTGCGCTATCGCGCAATTGCTTGAGAACTCCAGAGGTAAAGGTTCGTGCAGAGGTGGCGGTTCGTGCCGCTGCCTTCAGGGTCAGCCATCCGTAAGTGACGGCATAGTCATCGGGGCTGCGAAGTATCTCGGATTTTATCCAAGACTGCCCTAACGCAGTCCAGTTGGGACTGTGGCGATGCGCGCGAGCGGCATTTTGGAGTGACAAAAGTTTGCCACCGAGCTCAGAATCATCTCCTGTACTATTTCCAATAAGCGCTTCGATGTCATCCCAGAATCCCGCTGGGAGTTCCGGTTCTACATCGTCGTCCATATGGTTTTCATTAATTTTTGACGCGGCGAAAGCGGCGCGGAGGAACGCGATCGCGTGGCCTTGTGTAGTTGCGAGAAGAATATCTCGATGGGGGAAAGAGGTTGCCGAACGGCCAGGTATGGGCATAGTCGTCCCCTTCTTGACCACTGACGGGATACGGCTCGTTGAACAGCGCTGAAGCATCGATCGGGAATCCATACTCGGTCGATTTGAGTGCATTGAGCAAACCATCGCACAGCTCGGCAACCCGTTCCGGGGTGAAACTGCAGGCGGCCGCAAGTGCTGCACGGACAACGCGCGCGCTATTTTCCCCGTCGAGCGTAGTGCCGCTCAGAATTGCATCGTAGCCAGATAAATCGGGAGCGTCAGCAGAGCGAACTGTGATATCGCACCGCGCGAGGTCGATATTCAGAAGTAGGTTCTGTGAGGGGCGTGCGCTTTGACGCTCTCTCTTTTCCAGTTGGCGGAGGTAATCGATTGCCTCGTCGAATTTTCGCACTTCAGCAGCCACACAAGCAGATTCCCATTGGAACCTCGGGATTAGGTCGCTACTGTTCCAACCGCGCAACAATGCGTATCGTTCCTCAGCCGGAGAGTCGGAGCATCGCAACTCGTTAAAAACTTCTAGGCGAATGCGCTGACTGGTCGGATGAAGAGAAAGCAGCCTCTCGATTTCTCGGCGCCTCTGTCGCGATTTTCAGCGTCTCCAGGCCACCAACCACGTGCGCGTGCCTCGGCAGCCAAAAGCGGTACAAAATCAGCCGTCGTAACGGCCTTAAGGCACGGCCAACTCGCCTCCATGTGTGCACTACGATTTTTGTCGCCATAGCGAGTACGGATCAACTCGCTCAGAAGGCCTCACCATCTGCGTCAAGTTCTTCGCCAAGCGACGTGAGGCGATTGAATGCCTCTTCGTCGTGGCCAAGCATCCATTCACAGTACGCTACCTTCGATGCGATTCTCGGCTCAGCTGCATCGAGCTTGTAATAACCCAAGGCTGCCAGTTCATACTGATGTGATGTCACGCAAGCGTCAGCAGCGCACTCAACTCCCCAATCTGGATTGGGTTGATGATGCATCTGGAGAAGTCGAAGATCGTGTATTGCAAGGACAGCAATCGCACTGGCACTTATCCGAACGTGCAGTTTACGTTCCTCGGTTTTACGTTTAGACCGGGAGGGGCATTGAGCAAACACCAGCGGCGATTTACTGGCTTTCTGCCAGCGGTGAGCAGCGAAGCCTTAAAGCGGATGAGACAGCACGTGCGAAGTTGGCGAATACACCGACGAACATCGGCGACGCTGGATGAACTTGCGCAGCAATGCAACACGACGATACAAGGGTGGCGGAACTACCATGGGGCGTTCTACCGGGCGGCGATGCACAGCCTCTTCGGCTACATCGACCTACGGCTTATGCGGTGGACTCGACGAAAGTACAGGAGGCTGCGGCAGCGCAAGCGACGTAGTGCAGAATGGCTACGCAAGATGAAGTTCACCCACCCCAGGTTGTTTGTCCACTGGCGTGTCGTCGGCGTATCGGTCGGATAACGGGAGCCGAATGAGTTAAGAGGCTCACGTTCGGTTCTGCGAGAGACTCGGGGTGCAACTCCCCGGGTCTACTCACCTCATAACAGCACCGAACGGACGCTCGTCGTGAACGCACACTAGAGGAAACTGCTCAAGCCACGATTGGCACGGCGCGCTCGACCTTGGAAGGGGGTCTCAGCCAGCCACGATGATCCCGCCGATCACGCCGGTCTCGAGTGGGCATCCTTTTGTTTTCGGAATGTCCTATATTCGCGGCAGGTGATCCCGATCACCAAGCTCGCTGCCGCGGCGGGCCGTCCGGGCCGGTTGCGGAACGCGCACGCTGACCATTACTGAGTTCTCACGCTTGACCCCGGGCTTCGCTTTCGCGGTGCCGACCCTGTGAATCGATTGACGTTTTAAGTTTCGCTTAAGTTTCGATCTCTACGGTTACGCCTCCGAAGACACGGTCGCCCCGAAGGCATGCGCGGACAGATGTTAGGCAAGCGCACCGACAGCGGTATCCGAACAAGCCCGAGCTTCGCGACGCGTGCGTAGCGAATGAGCGTGGCGGGCGTCGCCATGCAAAGTTGGCATCGGGTCCGGCCTCTCTTCATTCGTGACGGCACGCGAGCCGAGTCGCCGTCGTTCAATATCACCGCTTCCCGCCGTTCCTTCATGAGTTTTCCCACATTCGAAGTGCCGGCAGCACGCACCGGCAAACTTCTGTTTTTCCGTTCGACCTCTTGCGTCCACGCGACGGATGCGCCGGCGCTTTGCTCGCCGCCACTCGCGCGGCCACGGACCGGGAGCGCCCGGCTCGCGCAGCAGGCAATACGTCCCGCAGATGTTTCGTGAGCGTCGGGACATGCGTGCGTGCGTCCTGATCCTGGTTCTGTTCTCCTTATTCGCCGGTCCCGCGATGGCGCGCGCCCGTCATATCAAACGCGTCGTGGCGAAACCCGCGGTGCTCGCGCGCGCTGCGATGGTCGTCGATCTGACGACCGGGCGCGCGCTGTATATGAAGCATGCGGATCAGCGCCTCCCGATTGCGTCGTTGACCAAACTTCTGACCGCAATGGTGGTGATCGACTCGAAACGCTCGCTGGTCAAACCGTCACGCATCACGGACGCCGATGTCGACCGCTTGAAGTGGTCGCGCTCGCGCCTGCCGGTCGGCTCGCTGCTGCTGCGTCGAACGATGCTGCATATCGCGCTGATGTCGTCGGAGAATCGCGCGGCATTTGCGCTGAGCCGTGATTATTCGGGCGGACGTGCCGGCTTTGTCAAAGCGATGAATCGCAAGGCGCGGCGTCTGCATATGACTCACAGCCATTTCGTCGATCCGACCGGACTGTCGCCGCAGAACGTATCGAGCGCGCGCGATCTGGTGAAACTCGCAAGCGCCGCGTACCGGTATCCGAAGATACAATCGTATTCGACGTCCCATAGGCAAGTCGTTCTTGGCGGCGACGGTCCGCTGATGTATCACAACACCGATCCGCTCGTGCATCGCGCGTCATGGCACGTTGCGCTGCAAAAAACAGGCTTTACGAACGAGGCCGGTCATTGCCTGATCGTGATGACGCCGGTGAGTGGACACATGATGGTGATCGTGCTGCTCGGCGCTCCGAATCCGCACGCGCACTTTCAGGACGCGGTCGAGCTGCGGCGCTGGATCCGAACCATGCGCCACCGCTGAGCGCGCAACGCGCTGGGGCGTTACGTCCGTCGCCGAGGTTACGTTTCGCAACGCCCACCGTTGACTGATTTGCGCGGTTTTGCGCGACGGCCTCACAGTTCGGGTCGGCGATCGAACTGTTATTCCAGCGGTGTGTCAATGAAACAAGTTTCGCGAGCTAGCGACGGCAGGTAGATTTTGCCGCACGCCCGGATTGCGATGTTGTTGACGGATCGAACGCTGGTCGCTGACTATGGCCTCGAAACAACCCCGCCCGAATCCAGCGTGGCGTTTGCTGATAGACCATCTCCCACGGCGGGAAGTCATTTGGGCAACAGACGCCATCGAACACGCGCGCGCGATCCAGCGAAGCGCGTTGAACATCTCGCGTAGTTCGTATCGCCGCTGCGGCGCGTCTTTGTTCATCAAGGTCAAATTCGGCGCAGCGAAGTGCAACGGCAGCCAGCGTGCGCTTTTATTGGCGTCGCTCTCTAGGCCTAAGTGAAAAGGAAACGACGTGCTTCTTCCAGACACCACAGGAAGCCGTGACGGGAATCCACACATACTTTTGTCGAAGCTTGGCGACTGCAGGCATATCTACCGTTGCATCGAGTGTTGCCGATTGCCCTGATTCTTGCGCGCCTCTCCCGGGCAATACTTTTGCGTGTAACGCATTGCCCGCCGAGACGATAATTGAATCGTAGCGCTGCCCGGTTCGAACCCATTGGTCGAACGCCGCGATGCAATTTACGACCGCTTCGCGAACATGGATGCGTCTGAGAAAGGCGTAGTCGGCTAGTGGTGAGGGTTTCGGTTGCGCATGAGCCAGGTGATAGGTCCAGCAACATACGACCAGAAAAAAAAGACTAGTGATAACCTTCATTCGGTAGCAAGCCCGCAGGGGGCACTTATCCATAGGGCAACAAACCGTGAGTATACACGCAGCCTTAAACCGGCTTTCTGCACGCTTTGCCCGAAGCGGGGATGCCCATGACAATTGCGCAGCAGTGCTGCGAGTCGGGATTGCCGGAGCGGAGCGATACTCGCATCACCGCCGAACGAGAAGGAACTGGATGCTTGCCGCGGCATTGGGATGCGCCATGCTCATATCGTGTTCACGAACGCATGATGTGTTTGAAGGTGCACCCATTTACTCGGGCGCGACTGAGCTGGACGTGTCATCCGTGGTCGAATGCATCACCGAACGCTGGAAGCGTAGCACGCGCAAATTGCACCGTTCGCGCTCCGGAGACGGTGTGCGATTGCAAGGTAAGACTTTCTTTCGTGGCGTACCCGTTGGCGTGACGGTAGCTCGCGCAATGGGGCGCACTCGCGTGCAGTTCTTTCAGGAGCGCTCGACAGATCACATCTATATGTCGTTTGTGAAAGGCTGTGTGCGGTAGAGATCGAGCGCAGAGGGGCTCGTGCTAGTATTTCGGAGATCCTAGGCTCCGATGCTTCCTCGTACTGCCCATGTTGGCGGTCGTTCCCGTCCAGGCGGCGAAGGTCATCTCCTCTGAAATCACTCAATGCGTTTCCGCTCCAAGTCCATCAATTTTTCGCCAATTTCGACCAGACCACATGTGCTGCCGCGTTGGCGTTCGCACGCGCTGGGAGCGGCTTTCTCATTGGGGTTTGTCGTCCTCGCTGCGCGAGCGGCGTGGGTGCAGGGGATCAACGATAGGTTTTATCAGAAGCAGGGGGAACTTCGACAGGTGCGCGAGTTCAGCATTCATGCGATGCGTGGACGCATTCTCGACCGCGACGGGAGAGCGCTGGCGGTCAGCCTTCCGACGCGCACGTTATGGCTGGATGCGGACGGTGCGGACACGGTCTCGTCCGACCAGGCATCTGCACTGGGTAAGTTGCTCGACATTGACGCGGACCGGATCGGCGCAATGGCGGCGTCCCACAAATCATTTGTCTACCTCAAGCGGCAGGTGCCCCTAGATGTTGCGCAGCGGGCGATGCTTCTCGATGTGCCGGGCGTTTATGCCCAACCAGATTACCGTCGCTACTATCCGGAAGGCAGCATTGTGGCGCATGTCACCGGTTTCGCTGGCGTCGACGGTAATGGTCTGGAGGGCATTGAAAAAGTCGATAATCGCCTCCTGACCGGTCGCAATGGAAGTCGCCGCGTTCTGCGAAACGCCAGAGGGCAGGTCATCGAAACACTTGCGTTGCAACCACCCGTTGCTGGCGAGGACGTGCAGCTCACCATTGATCAGCCGATCCAGTATGCGACGTTCAAGGCGCTGGGCGACGCCGTTGAGCGCACCGATGCGCACTCAGGCTCGGCGATCGTTCTGGATGCACATACTGGCGAGATTCTCGCAATGGCAAACTGGCCGAGTTTCGATCCGAATACCCGCCGCGGCAGAGCGGGCGAGGCTGTCCGCAACCACGCTGTCACCGATGTGTTCGAGCCGGGCTCGGTCATGAAGCCCCTGACGATCGCACTGGCGTTGCAACGCAATGAGGTATCGCCTCGCTCCGTGGTACCGACCAACGGTGGAAGGCTGCGACTCGACGGGGCCGTGATTCACGACGACAAGAACTTCGGCACTTTGACGGTTAGCGGCGTCGTGCAGAAGTCAAGCAACGTGGGCACGACAAAAATCGCGCTGCTGATGAAGCCACACGACATGTGGAACAACTTCCATGCTGTCGGGCTGGGTCGGGCGCCGCGCGCGGGGTTGCCGGGCGCGGCAACCGGCACGCTGCGTCCTTACCAGAACTGGCGGCGGATCGAGCAGGCAACGATGTCGTACGGCTACGGTCTGTCCGCATCGTTGCTGCAACTGGCGCAGATGTACACGGTATTCGGCAATGAAGGTCTGTTTGTACCCGCTACGATTCATCCGCGACATGGTATGCCGGTGCATGGTCGACGCGTTTATTCGCCACGCGTCGCGGCGGAAGTGCTCACCATGCTTGAGTCCGTGGTGTCCGAGGGCGGTACAGCACCACAGGCAGCCGTACCGGGCTATACGGCCGCAGGCAAGACCGGAACCGCATACCGTTGGACCGCGCGCGGCTACGACCGCAGTCAGTATCGGGCGTCGTTCGTTGGGATTGTCCCGGCACAACATCCGAGGGTGATCATCGCGGTGTCGATCGACCGGCCCCACGTGGGCTCGCATTTCGGCGGCGCAGTCGCAGGACCTGCCTTCTCGGATATCGCGGCGAAGACCATGAATCTTCTGGGCGTGACGCCTGATGATCCTGGCGCACAATTTGTGCAGGACAAGCCAGGGCCGGTCACATAGACGATATGCTCGAGATCGCGTCTCACGCGCTGTCGTTAGCGGTCGACGCCTGGCAATCCTTTTGTCGTAACTGGCCACCGCATACCGACCGTTTTCATTCTTCCTTGACGCCTGCTGCCCGACGGATAATCCAGCCAACCGTGAGCCCCTGACCCAGGATCGACGAAACGACCACACAGTACGTCAACGCGAGGACGATGTCGCGCCCCGGTCCAGGCTGAATCGATAGTGCCAGCGCAACGGAAATGCCACCACGCAGCCCGCCCCATGTAAGCACGCTCCACGCTCCTCTCGGTAGCCGGGACGCCCGCCCAAGCAGCATGACAGGCAGTCCCACCGACACCAGTCGCGCGAGCAGTGCGACAAGTGCCGCACCGGCGCCAGCGAGTAGTATCCTGCCGGGGAACTCGACGAGCAGAACCTCCATGCCGATCAATACAAAAAGAACGGCATTCAGAATCTCGTCGATCAACTCCCAGAACATGTCCACGTATCGCCGGGTCGTCTCGGACATCGCGTCGGCGCGGCCGCGGTTGCCGATCATCACGCCCGCAACCACCATGGCGAGTGGCCCGGAGACATGCAGATGATTAGCGAGCGCGTAGCCGCCGATCACCGATGCGAGCGTCATCAGGACTTCGACCTGGTAATGGTCGACGCTTTTGAGCAGCCGATATGTCAGATAGCCTACGACCCCGCCGAATAGCAGGCCGCCGCCGGCTTCCAGGATAAATGCAGCCAACCCCGTCTGGACGGATGGAGTGACGCCCGTGCTGGCCATCGTGAGCAGCAGAGAGAAAAGCACGACCCCGACGCCGTCGTTGAAGAGCGACTCTCCAGTAATGACCACCTTCAGGCCTTCGGGCGCGCCTGCGGACTTCAGGATGCCCATCACCGCGACGGGGTCCGTCGGCGAAATCAGGGCGCCGAACAGCAGGCAGAAGGGCAGCGCGAGTTCGACTCCGCAAAGGGGGAGCAGTTTCCACATCGCGAATCCGATCAGCAGAGTGGAGGTCGCCGTACTGAGCACAGCCAGACTGATGATCTGGTTCCGGAAAGCCTTCAGCTTGCGTAAATCCACATGCATCGCGCCGGCGAACAGCAAAAGCGACAGCATGCCTTGCAGAAGCACCTCACTGAAATTGATCGAGTTGACGAGATGCTCTTCTGCAACGCGCAGACCGTGCGCGACGCCAAGCGCGTCCAGTCCAACGATCGCCAGCGAGAGTCCGAGCGCCGTTACCATGACGCCGATCGTCGTCGGAAGCCTCAGAAAGCGGTGATTCACATACGCCAGTAGCGCGGTGACGACCAGACAGATGGCAATGATGTCGAGCATGCGGCGTGGTGGGGGATGAAGGTTCTGGGCTGGGTTGAGCGGACCAGGGGCGCTGGATCATGTGATCGGATTCGGAAGGGAAATCTATGTTGAATTTTCTGCATCCGGACTTCAGCCGTGCCTTGGGAAACGGGAGTTTGCGCGGTTGCCAAACAGGTCATCCGGCAGACGCGTGGGGCAGCCAGACGCCTGAAATCCTGTCCCAGGCATTAACCCGAACACGCTCATGAACGGCCCGGGCGGTATTCGGAAGCGTTTATTGTGCCACTCGAGTAGCCAATTCCGCTTGCGGTGCGAACGATGACCTCTTTGCACCGTCCTCCGCCTGTTGCTTGCTCACGACGTGGAGCGTGCGCGTCGGGAAAGCGAATTCAATACCCCGTCTACCAAATTGCGTCATCAACTCGAGATTGATGCCCTGCTGTATGTCCATGTACAGGTTGTAGGCGGGATCGGTGACGTAATACACGACTTCGAAATCGAGCGAGCTGTCGCCGAACCCCTTGAAATGCGCACGATCAAAGCGGGTCTTTCCGGCGGATTCGACTGCCTTCTGTACCATGGCAGGAACGGCGCGCAATTGCTCGGGACTCGCATCGTATGTCACCCTGAAATTGAACAGAATGCGCCGCTCGGCCATTCGCTTGTAGTTGTGAATCGTGTTTTTCAGCAGTTCGGTATTGCTGCAAACGATCTGTTCTCCACTCAGACTCCGGATGCGCGTGGTCTTGAGTCCGATGTGCTCGATGCTCCCGGCAATCTCACCGAAGACGATGAAGTCGCCAATCTCGAATGGCTTGTCGAGTCCGATGGCCAGCGATGCGAAAAGATCACTCAGAATGCTTTGTACCGCGAGTGCGACGGCAACACCACCCACACCCAGGCTCGCGACAAACGCGGTGATGTTCACGCCCATGTTGGCGAGCACCGCCAGCATAAGAACGGACCACAGCAGCGCGCGCAACGTCCACGACAGCATGGTCGTGATGACCGGATTGTGGGCGAGCGTCTCTGTCGCTTTCAGCCGTCTCTCGGTCCATAGCGTCACGCCACGGTTTATCCACAGGGCCAGCTGAAAACCGATGATGAGAAACCACAGATGGCCAAGACGGGCGTCCCAGCTGTCCGGCAATGTCAGAAACTTCGTGCCGACCAGCGCTGCTGCCGCGAGTAGCGTAAGCCGGTGCGTGCCTTCAATGACCTGAACCAGCATATCGTCGAGACGGGTCGACGTTCGTTGGGACAGCATCGAAAGTCGCGTGATGGCGAACTTCAGCAGATAGATCAACGCCAGGTAGCTGACGATGGTCGCGATCGCCGCATAGACCCACTCGCTGGCAGGGATACCTAGAAACGCGTTCAGGTCGAGCCACTTTTTCATCGATTTTCCTCCCCAATTGATTCCGCGTGACGGAACTTATAGACGTGAGCGGTGTAAGCGCTCGTACCAGTCTGTCAGGCCTCCAGGAAGATAGTTCCCCAATCAGCTCGAGTCGGTGGCGTGGATGCACATTCCCCGTTGACTCGATCTGGCGCGGCCCGGGCGCTCGTCCGGCTCACCTCTTCAGAAATCCAGTGTCGTGCATTTCCTGAGAAACTCGATGCATTCAGGCTGGTTTGGCCGGCACGACGAAGCCGTTGTATTCGTCAAGCTGCTCTCGCCGCTCAGCCATGTCGGTCTCCATCGTCAAGTATGCGGAACCGCCGAGCGCGGCTCAGTCCCAGTTTTCGTCGCACCATTTGATAGCCCACGCTTTCGCGCAAGATATGGCATCGGCCTCGTCGGCGAACGAATCGATATCACCTGAATCATGCGTTTCGACGCGGTCTTCCGCGTCGCCCGGTCCGCGACTGATTCTGGCTCTCGCAACGTAACGACCATCGTTAGCGCGGTGCGCCCGGCAATCGATGTGAAATGTTCCATATTCGTACTGCATCGCGGCACCTCAACATTCGTTTGTTACATCAGTTGTCACGCAATCAGTCTGCATGTGCTCTTCAGAGGGGCTGCAACGCGATGTCGCGTGGGTACTCGAGCCGATTGCGTCGTCGGCGTAGGGCGGCACGATGCGCCAATCGCCGTCGGTTAGCTCGCGCGATCGGCTGAATGTCCCAGCACCGGTTCACTGTCGTCACTGCGCTCAGCAGCCGAGAGATCCCTCAGAAAACTCGAACTCCACCAGTGCACATCGAACTGGCGAATCCGCCCCATCAATGCTGCGTGACGACTGATCCGTTCTTCGATTGACATCGTCAGCGCACGCTGAATGACGTGCGCTGTCCCGTGCGTATCGTACGGATTCACAAGAAGAGCTTCTTTCAATTGTTCCGCTGCGCCGGCAAATCGGGAGAGAACCAGCACGCCGGGATCGCCTGGGTCCTGCGCGGCGATAAACTCCTTGGCGACCAGGTTCATCCCATCGCGCAGTGGCGTGACAAGCGCGACGCGGCTTGCGCGATATAGTCCCGGTAGCCGCCTACGGGCGACGTTGCGATGAATATAACGAACCGGCATCCAGTCAAGTTCGCCGAAGTCACCGTTTATCGCGCCGCAGAGGCTGTCCATCTCGCGGCGCAGATCGTCATAGGCACCCACGTCTTCCCGGCTCGGGGACGCGATCTGGATGAGTGTTGCACTGTTGCGGTTCTCGGGGTAGTTCGCGAGAAGCTCACGAAACGCGTGCACGCGCTGCGGCAGACCCTTTGAGTAATCCAGCCTGTCGACGCCGAGAAGCAGGCGGCGTCGGGAGTACTCCTGTCGCATACGATCGAACATTTCGACACCCTCCCGGTCCTGCGCGAGAGCGGCGAACTCATCGACGTCGATTCCTATCGGATACGCCCCGACCCGCAACGTGCGATTGAAGGCCCGAAGCTGTGCGCCGGGTAGCGCGTCAGCGCCGGCTTCGGACTCTACGTAGTGCGTAAAATGCGTTACATCCGCTTCGCTCTGGAAGCCGGCCAGATCGTAGGCGAATAGTGAACGCATGAGCCATTCGTGCTCTGGAATGGCCGCCATGATGAGAGGCGGTGGCATCGGGACATGCAGAAAGAATCCGATCCGGTTGCCGCACCCCATCGCTCTGAGTTCGGCAGCAAGGGGGATCAGGTGATAGTCATGGACCCAGATGATGTCGTCGGGCCTGAGCAACGGTAGCAGCTTTCGCGCGAACAGCTGGTTGACCCGCCGGTACCCTGCCGCGAATCGTACGTCAAAATTCGCAAGGTCCAGCCGGTAGTGGAATACTGGCCATAAAACATCGTTCGCGTATCCCAGATAGTAGCTATCGTAATCCTGCTGGTTCAGGTCAAGCGTCGCCAGTTGTATGTTCCCGACTGTTTGCAGTTTGACGTTGGTCTCGCTGTTAGATTCGGGTGCCGCGTCGCGAATCTTGCCGCTCCAGCCAAACCACATCCCACCTGTCTGCTGCAGACTCTCTTTTACCGCAACAGCGAGACCTCCCGCTGCGGCCTTCCGGAGGTCAGCAGTGCGATTCGAAACAACAACAAGACGGCTCACTCAATCCCCCGGTTGGATACCACAGCGCAAGGCAAGGGCGTGAGCGTGTTATCAGCCGGTCCGATTTGCCCAGCGCTACCGCTTGTCGCGAGGACAAAACCGCCTTTACCAAGCGTCCGTTCTTTACTACAGTGTGTAAGCAATCGTAACACAGTAGTGTTAGCGCCATTCAAAGCCGCGAAGTTCACGCTTGGCAAACGGCGAATTCTAGTAAAAAAAGGTCGTGTGAGGGGTACTCAGCAGTTTCGTGACAGGTGCCGAATGGTCTTGACAGACGCACTGTCAAGACGAAGTCTGGGGCTCTGAACTTGCGCAGTCCGACGAATGGGCTGGAAAAAGGCTCAAGGCCAGGGCCGGTGAGTGGGTGGGACAGGAATTGAGCAAGAAAAACACTTTCCATTCCTATCGAGGCGCCACGGCGAAGTACATCCTGCAGGCGTTGCTGCAGCCTGTAGCTGGCTGCGGGATGTTGGTGGCAATCGTCATGATTGCGCTATCCGCTTTCGTGCTGTATCAGAGCCGTCAAGATGCCGCAGAATATACTCGAATCAACCTTCGCAATATCGCCCTGATTGCAGAGCGGGACATCGAGAGAAATTTTGCACTGTATCAATTGTCGTTGCAAACACTCATCGAGCGGCTGCGGCAACCTCGCATCATGACTTTGCCGCTGGCGGTACGGCGGCAGGTTCTTTTCGATCGCATGGCAACCGCGGGATCGCTTGGAACCGTCCTGGTCGTCGATCGCTCGGGTCGCGTATTGCTCGACTCGGATGATGCGACGCCTGACCAGGTAAGTGTGGCGAGTCAAAAATATTTCATCGTTCAACGAGACGATCCGCACGCGGGCTTTTATATCAGTGATCCCTATTCTTCCCCATTGCGTTTCGGCACGCCCAGCATAGCCCTGAGCAAGCGGATATCCGAGTCAGACGGATCGTTCGGTGGAATCGTCGTCCTGGTCATCAGTCTCGACTACTTTCGCGCCTTGTTTGGCGTTCTGTCGCTGGGGCCGCACGGGTCTGTTTCGCTGATCGGGAAGGATGGCGTCACGATCATGCGTCAACCTCTCGGTAATGGGATCCTTGGGAAGGACATCAGCCAGTCCCATACATTTCGGCGATTCATCTCGGCACCCGAGGGAAGTTTTAGTGAAATCGCATCGATTGATGGTGTGCGCCGCCTTTATTGGTTCAAGAATTTTCCGGGGTTACCTCTGATCATAATGGTCGCCGCGGCCGAGCGCGATATGTACGCGCTCTGGCGCACACGTGCAATCACAATCGGATCGCTCATGTGCATCTTTGGGGCTGTGTTTATTGCGCTTTCGTTTTCACTTGCGGCTCAGCTTCGTCGCCGGATACAGGCAGAGGATGAACTGCGTCTGATTGCACGTACGGATGTGCTGACTGGCTTGAACAACCGACGCACTCTTGACGAAATCCTGGCGAAGGAATGGAGCACGGTGAAGCGAAATGGCTCGGAGTTCTCCTTGCTGTTCGTAGATCTTGACCGGTTCAAGGCCTATAACGACACGTACGGTCATCAGGCGGGCGACGATGCTTTGGCAAGCGTCGCCAGATGCATCGCGCACAGCATCAGGCGACCCAGAGATACCGCAGCCCGATACGGTGGCGAGGAATTTGTCGTCGTATTGCCAGATACGAACGCATCCGGTGCCCAAGCCGTCGCAGAGAAAATCAGCGCAGCAGTCAATGCTCTGAATATCGCCCACGTTGGCAGCGAACACGGGTGCGTTACAGTGAGCATTGGGGCGACTAGCTGTAGGCCAGACGAAGATGACGATGTAGCGTCCGTCGTTCGGGCTGCCGACGCCGCACTGTATGAAGCAAAGGCGCATGGTAGGAACCGGGTGGCAACGGTTGAAAAGCTGCATGGTTGATGTAGCGGCAAGCATGAGCTAGTGCGCACGGGCGCGTGGGATCTCGACATACGGCACCTGTCCGACTTGAGTTTGTTACTGGCGCCTACAATGGCGGCGCCCGCCCGAGCCGCCGGCAGATTAAATTTCTGTTGACGGATGTTTTGAGGCTAACCGATAGTCACTGCCGAAATGACCCGTTAATTCCAGGCTCATGCGTGAAAGACACAACCCAATCTCCTTCATCGCGCGCTGACCATGTTTATTTCAGCGTGCGCGACGATATCTTCGACATGCGCCTGCTGCCCGGCGATCGTATGACCGAAGGCAGTATCGCGGATCGCTTCGGCGTTTCCCGCACACCGGCGCGTGAGGCGCTGCAGCGCCTCCAAAGCGACGGGTTGATGCGCGGCTATGTGCGCGGCGGCTGGGAAGTCGTGCCGATCGATTTCAAGCGCTTCGAAGATCTATACGAAATGCGCAAGCTGATCGAGACGTTTTCGGTCAGCCGGTTCTTTGGGGTCGACGGCGCCTTATCCGCGACCGCCTTGCAGATGCTCGAGCGGCTCGAGCGCATCTGGAACGTTCCTCACGCACAGCGCGTTCGCGATGGCCGCGAGATGGTGGCACTCGACGAAGCCTTTCACGAGGCGTTGGTCGTCGCCGCCGGCAACGCCGAGTTGAGCGCGGCCATGCAGCGCGTGACCGACCGCATCCGCGTGGTGCGGCGGCTCGATCTCGTCTATGGTGACTGCATCGATGACACTTACGACGAACACATTGCAATTCTCGCGGCCATCCGCAATCTTGCGGCGGACAGTGCCGTCGAGTTGCTGGGACGGCACATAGAAGGGAGCCGGGCGGAGGTGCGCACGCTGACGACCGAGCGCCTGCAACGCGCCCGCACCGCATTGGAGCCCCACAGCGCTCCCTATGCACCACCAAGGTTGCGCGGCACCATCTAGCAACATACGTTGGAGCGGCTCGAGCTTTTAAGCTCCTTCTGCAGTCGGCCTCTGCGGGAATTCTGGCTGATGGCACGGTTTTCGCGTAGACATGGGTATGTATACAAGCAAACATCTATTGCTCCCATGGCATCCAAATTCCTGAATCCGGGCCGCGGAAGCCGCGGCATGGCGGTTGCGCCTCACGCGCTCGCCGCGCAGAGCGCTCTCGCGATCCTGCGTGAAGGCGGCAACGCCGTCGAAGCGATGATTTCCGCCGCCGCGACCATCGCGGTCGTCTATCCGCACATGAACAGCATAGGCGGGGACGGCTTCTGGCTGATCTCCCGTCCCGGCGCCGAGCCGGTCGGCATCGAAGCATGTGGCGCGGCGGCGCTGGCCGCAACAATCGACGAATACCGCGCGCGCGGACTGTCGGCGATTCCCGTGCGCGGCCCGCTCGCAGCCAATACCGTGGCCGGCACGGTATCGGGCTGGCAGCGGGCGCAGCGCTGGTCGGCTGAAACGCTCGGGGGCAGGCTGCCGGTCAAACGCCTGCTGGAAGACGCGATCCACTACGCGAAGCACGGCGTGCCGGTCACGTGCAGCCAGGCGCAGTGTGTGGAGAGCCGCCTTGCCGAATTGCGCCCGCTCGCGAGTTTCACCGAAACCTTTCTACACGGCGGTTCCGCGCCCGTTACCGGCGAGCGCTTCGTCGCACCACGTCTTGCCGCTACGCTCGAACGTCTGGCCGACGCGGGCTTCGACGACTTCTATCGGGGCGACCTCGCACGCAGCATTGCCAGCGATCTGCAGTCGGCGGGCTCCCTGCTGAGCCTTGCGGATCTCGAACGGCACGAGGCGCGCCTGCGAACGCCGCTCGCGCTCAAGCACTCGCTGGGCACGATCTATAACATGCCCCCGCCGACCCAGGGGCTGGTGTCGCTGCTGATTCTGGGCATCCTCGATCGGGTGCTGACGAAGGACATGGACCCGCTTGGTCCCGAGTTCGTGCATGCGTGCGTCGAAGCGACCAAGCTGGCGTTCGCCGTGCGCGACGCCGAGATTACCGACCCGGATTACATGCGCGTCGATCCGCGTGAGTTGCTGCAGCCGGCCGCGCTCGACGCGATGGCCGCGCAAGTCTCGATCACCCAGGCCGCGCCGTGGGGCGCCGGTCGCGGGCCGGGCGATACGGTGTGGCTTGGCGTGACAGACAGCAACGGCGTCGCGGTGAGCTTCATCCAGAGCATCTATCACGAGTTCGGCAGCGGCATCGTGCTGGCGGAGTCGGGCATCAACTGGCAGAACCGCGGCTGCAGTTTTTCGCTCGACGAGCGCGCACGCAATCCGCTGATGCCGTTGCGCCGGCCTTTTCATACGCTGAACCCGGCGCTCGCACGTTTTGCCGACGGCCGTACGATGGTCTACGGCAACATGGGCGGCGACGGCCAGCCGCAATCGCAGAGCGCGGTTTTCTCACGCATCGCGAAATTCGGCTGGAATCCGCAAGCCGCGATCGATGCGCCGCGTTGGCTGCTGGGCCGGACCTGGGGCCAGTCGACCGACTCGCTCAAGCTCGAAGCGCGCTTCGCGCCCGGCACAGTGGCCCGGCTCGAAGCGCTCGGCCACCAGGTCGAGACGATGCAGGCCTACGACGAGGCAATGGGACACGCCGGCGCAATCGTTCGGTATCCAGACGGATTGATTGAAGCGGGCTACGATCCGCGCAGTGACGGGGCAGCCGCGGGCTGGTAGACGCACACGCGCGCTTTTTTTCAATCGGATTGCAGGTCCGGCCTTTGAGGCCCGGAGGACGCTGCACGTCTGCCGGCGCCGGCAGGCATTTGCTCGGTAAATGGAGTTACGATGACCACACCCACACGCTCGCAATCCATAGCGTCGGCGGACCTCCGCAGCACTTCGACCACCGTGACAGACAACCGTTGGCTTCAGTTGGGGCTGGGTCTCGTCTGCATGATGGCGATCTCGAGTCCGCAATATGTATGGACGCTGATGACCAAACCGCTCGCCGCGAAACTCGGCGTAGCGCTACCTGAACTGCAAGTCACGTTTTCGCTGCTGATCATATTGCAGACGTTTTTCTCGGCGTTTCAGGGCAAGCTGATCGACCGCTTCGGACCGCGCATGCCGATCTCGATCGGCACCGCGATGGCGGGCCTGAGCTGGATTCTGGCCTCGCAGGTGCATAGCGCGGCGATGCTCTATCTGAGCTACGGTGTGATCGGCGGGCTGGGAACGGGCATTGTGTATGTCGGCGTGGTGGGGCTGATGGTGCGCTGGTTCCCGACCAGGCGCGGCTTCGCGGCGGGCGCGGTGGCTGCCGGCTATGGCATGGGCGCGATCGTCACGACGTTCCCGATCGCCACGTCGCTGCAGACACGCGGCATCGAAGCCACGCTGTGGATGTTCGGCATTGCGTTCGCCGTGGTCGGTCTGCTGGCTTCGCAGGGTTTGCGCGTGCCGCCTTCGCACGACGATGCCGCCGGTTCCGCGGGTTCCGCGGATTCCATTTCCGCGCCGACGGTCGCGAGTTTTCGCCCGTCGCAGACATTGAAGACGCCGCTCTTCTGGCTGATGTTCGCGATGATGACCATGATGTCCACGTCGGGTCTGATGGTCACCTCGCAGATGGCCACCTTCGCCGCCGACTTCGGCGTGACCAAGGTGCTCGTGTTCGGCATGGCTGCGCTACCGCTGGCGTTGACAATCGACCGCTTCACGAACGGACTCACGCGGCCGCTGTTCGGCTGGGTGTCGGACAAGGTGGGGCGCGAGAACACGATGTTCTTCGCGTTCGCGCTCGAAGGCGTAGCAATGGCGCTGTGGCTGCTCACGCGCGATAACGCCGTGCTATTCGTACTGCTGTCGGGCGTGGTGTTCTTCGGCTGGGGCGAAATCTTCTCGTTGTTCCCGGCGACGCTGACGGACACCTTCGGCACGCGTCACGCCACCGAGAACTACGGCTGGCTCTACATCTCGCAAGGGATCGGCTCGATCTTCGGCGGCCCGCTCGCCGCATTGCTGCATCAGCACGCGGGCAGTTGGGAGCCGGTGTTCTCCACCGCGATCACGCTCGACATCGCCACCGCACTGCTGGCCATTGCCGTGCTTAAGCCGATGCGCCGCCGCTTTCTCGCCGCACAGCGGGGCGTTTGACTCCGCCCGCCGTCTGCCGCAATGCACACCGAACCGTCGTCGAGGAACAAACATGCCCGTTCAGCTTGCCTTACGCAATATCCGCAAATCGTTTTCGAACAAACTCGGCTCGGTCGACGTCCTCGGCGGTCTGACCTTCGATATTCACGAACGTGATTTCGTCAGCATCATCGGGCCTTCGGGCTGCGGGAAAACGACCGTGTTCAACGTGATCGCCGGCCTGCTCGAGGCGGATAGCGGCGATATCGTCTATCGCGGGCAAAGCGTCGACGGCTTACGCGGCAAGGTCGGCTACATGATGCAGCGCGACCTGCTGCTGCCGTGGCGTACCGTGCTGCAAAACGTGCTGATCGGACCGGAACTGTCGAATATGCCGGCCGCTCAGGCGCACGACATGGCGATGGAATACCTCAACACGTATGGCCTCGCGGGCTTCGAACATGCCTATCCCCGCATGCTGTCGGGCGGCATGCGTCAGCGCGTCGCGCTCATCCGCACGCTGATCAACGATCCCGACATCATCTTGCTGGACGAGCCGTTCTCGGCGCTCGACTACCAGACGCGCCTGTACCTGGAAGGCGTGTTGATGGAAGCTGTCGAAACGTTCCATAAGACAGTGGTGCTCGTCACCCACGACATCGACGAAGCGGTCGCGTTGTCCAGGCGCGTGGTTGTGCTCGGCGGCCGGCCTTCGCAGGTGAAGAAGATCTATGACATCGACATCGCCGCGCGCTCGCCGATCGGTGCGCGCAGCGACCCCAACTTCGCGGGTTACTTTCATGCATTGTGCGGCGAGCTCGATATTCAGACGGAGGTAAAGGCAGCATGACGCAGTCCATTTCTATCGATAAATCGGCACCGGCACGGCGTGCACCGAAGGCTCGCGTGCGGTACGCACTTGACAGCGGCTGGGGCCGCTCGCTGCTGCAACTGGCGGCCGTGATTGCGTTCTTCGCCATCTGGGAAGGGGCGGCGCGCCTGGGCTGGGTATCGAATTTCCTCGTCGGCTCGCCGTCGAAAATTCTCGCGGCGCTCGTGCGCGACATGCAATCGCATCAGCTTTTTATCGACACCGGCTATACGCTTTTCGAAGCCATTCTCGGTTTCGTGTTCGGCACGGCGGTCGGATCGGTGTGCGGGCTCGCGCTGTGGTATTCGCCGTTCGTTGCGCGGCTGATCGAGCCATTCATCGTCGCGATCAACAGTGTGCCGAAGATCGCTTTCGCACCGATCGTGATCTTGTGGTTCGGCACCGGGTTGATCTCGAAGGTCGCGCTGGCCATTTCGCTGACCGCGATCGTCGCGCTGATCGCCGCGTATGAAGCGGCCAAAGACGCCGATCCCGATTTGCAGGCGCTGCTTGTCACGCTCGGCGCGAACAAGAACGATGTCTTCATGAAAGTGGTGGTGCCGTTCACCCTACCCTATGTGATCTCCACCTTTCGCATCAACGTCGGCTTCGGTCTGGTTGGCGCGGTGGTGGGCGAATTCATCTCGTCAGAGAAGGGCCTCGGGCACATGATCTTCACAGCATCGAGCCTGTATGACCTCAACACCGTGTGGGCGGGCCTGTTCGTACTGATGGCGATCGGCTTCGTTCTGTACTTTTTGATCGACCTGCTCGAGCGCAAGCTGCTGCCGTGGCGGCAGGCGTCGAATACCACCACGCTCAAGGTTTAACCCATTTCCGGCAATCCAACCACTTCATCTCAGGACAGACGATGGCACTCACCGCAAGAAAGGCGCTGACCGCGCTGAGCATCGCTTTAACAGTGAGCGTTGCAGCTGTTTCGACGCCGGCGCTTGCCGCAGGCAAGAAAGTGACTATTTCGCAGGCGTTCCAGTCGATGCTGTATTTGCCGCTCTATGTAGCGATCGACGGTGGCTTCTTCGAGAAGCAGGGACTCGACGTTAGCAAGCAGACGGCGGGTAGCCCGAGCGCGGCGCTCTCCGCCGTGCTGTCGGGCAGCGCCGATTTCTCGCTGCACGGGCCGGAGTGGACGGCCGTGGCCGCCGAGAAGGGCGCGGATGTCGACGTGATCGCCAACGTCGTGAACGGTGCGGCGGTGTGGATCGCGGTTGCGCCGGACGTGAAGTTCAGCGGCATCAAGGATGTGAAGGATCAGGTTGTCGTGTCGGGACAGATGCCGACTACGAGCACGTCGCTGCTCTTCAAGCTGTTGAAGGAGAACGGCATGTCCCAGAGTGACATCAAGCTGGTTCAGGTGCCGCTCGGCTCGGAGATCGGACCGCTGGTCGCCGGTCAGTCGAAGATCGCGGTGATGTATGAGCCGGGTCTCGATCAGGCCGTCGCGAAGGGTATGAAAGTCGTGCTCGGCTTTCCGAAGCTCTATGGCGAATACGCGTTCTCGTCGATCTCCGCCAAACGCAGCGTTGATCCTGATGCGGCCGCGAGGTTCGTGAAGGGGCTGCAAAACGCGCTGGTTTTCATGCAGGGCCATCCTGCGGAAACCGCGGCGATCGCTCGCAAGGAATTCCCGACGCTCGATCCCGTGGTGGTCGATGCAGCCGTCAAGCGCATGCTGGACGAAGGCGTGTATCCGAAGAACGTCGGCATCACGCCGAAAGCGCTGACCGTCGCGATGGACACGCAGATCGCGCTCGGCAACCTGAAGCAGCAACCCAGCTACGATAGGTTCATCGTTCAGAGTTACATTCAGCCGGCGCTTGCCGCGAAATGACACCGTTTGCCGACGCTTCCATGACTACGTTCCCTGTTTGTTCCACCGTCGCCCCGATTCCCACGATCGCCCGGATTCGCGCCGAGGTCGCCTCGGGCAATGCAGACGTCGCGCAGTACGTCGTGCGCGCCTACGATGCCGCGTGCGAATCGCAGGCGTCATTGCATGCGTTCTGCTATTTGCCGGGGATCGCGCCGGTCAATGCCGCCGATGCGACGGCGCCGTTGGCGGGCGTGCCTGTCGCGGTGAAGGACGTTCTGGATACCGCCGACATGCCGACCGAATTCAACTCACCCGCCTACAAGGGCCGACGCCCTGAGCACGATGCGTGGGTGGTGGCGCGTCTGCGTGCGGCGGGCGCGTCGATTATCGGCAAGACCGTGACCACCGAATTCGCCTGGCGTCAGCCGGGCGCGACCGTCAACCCGTGGAATGGCGGGTTCACACCGGGTGGTTCGTCGAGTGGCTCCGCGGCGGCGGTGGCGGCGGGCATCGTGCCGCTCGCACTCGGCACGCAGACCCAGGGCTCGGTGATCCGGCCCGCGGCGTACTGCGGCATCGTCGGGTTCAAGCCGACTTATGGCGCGATCGCGCGCACGGGCGTGTTGCCGCTGGCGTGGTCGCTCGATCACGTCGGCATGTTCGCGACGCGCGTCGCCGATGTGGCTTACACACTGGCGCTCGTCACTGGGGCCGATGCAGCCGATCCGCACGTCTCGCACGTTCCGCACACTGCCGCGACGACGCGCGGCACTGGGACGCGGCGCATCGGCGTGCTGTCGAAACAGGTCGGCGGCGAAGTCGAGCCGGCGCAGCAGGCCGCGCTGGACAGGCTCGCGGCCCAGCTCGCGCGAGACGGTGCCGAGATAGTCTCAGTCGATCTGCCTGTCGAGATCTTCGAAACGCCCGCGCATGCGTTGAAACTGATGTCCGTGGAAGCGGCCATCACGCACGGCGAACTGGTCGATCGCACGCCCGAGCTCGTGAGCCAGGCAATGCGCGGTCTCGTCGACGAGGGACGCAAGCTGCCCGTCACCGCCTACGCCAGGATCAAGGCGGCGCAGATGCCGATGGCGCATCGCTTTCACGACTGGCTGACGCGCACGATGGCGCTCGATGCGCTGCTGGTCGCGCCGGCCACGGGCGAGCCGCCGCGCGGACTCGACTATACGGGCGACGCATCGTTCTGCGCACCGTGGACGTTCCTCGGTGTACCGGCCGTGACCGTTCCGGTGGGATTCGGGCCGGCGGGCTTGCCGCTTGGCGCACAACTGGTGGGCGCCGCTCACGGCGACCTGGATTTGCTGATGTTGGCGGAGTGGGTGGAAGCGCGCACTGGCTGGCAAGCGACGGTGGCTCAGCAGCACGGCTGAGCGCAGAGGCAAGGCTGGGGGCAATCGAAAACCGCATAACGCCGAGGGGCCGGTGAGCTGGCCTTTCCCATCGGCCGGTGTTGATGTTCGTAAATTCCGCTAGCCGTGTTCATGGCAGCTATCCGGCGGCGAAGGCCAAGATCCCTGAACTGGCGAACGTCAGGCATGTGTTGCCAGCGCTATCGATCTCAATCACTTCTTCACTGACTGCCACGACGGTCACCGGGTGACTGCCGCTTACTCCGGACGGGACCCCGTGGTGGGCAGCAACCTTGGCTTCAGCGGCCTGGATGTCCGCCGGATATTCGCTCGTGTTCGCATGGGCCGGGTTATAGCCCGCCGCTTCTGTCAAGCCGCGGAAGGCGGTTCAAGCGTAGTCGGTGCGTCCATTTCCGGGGTGTCTTGTCGCGCCGCTTTTGCAGCAGCGCTTCGAGTTCGTCGTCAGACAGCGTCGTGGGCAGCGGATAGCTGAGCCCGGCGCGCTGCATGCGCCAAACGTACAAAGCGTCGAGCGTGCCGCGGCTGCTCGGGTAAAACAACGAGGCAGGGTAGTTTCCGTCATCGCTTGCGCGACCGTTCAGCTATTTCAGGCCCGGTCCAGCGCCTTGATCGCAAGCGCAGCGCCAGCCGCGCGCGTCTCGACGTGCAGCTTACGGAACAGATGTTCGAGGTGCTTGTTCACCGTGCGCGGCGCCATGCCGAGAATATCGCCGATATCGCGATTCGTCTTGCCGCGAGAGACCCAGAGCAGCACTTCGGCCTCGCGCGCCGTCAAATTGAAGCGCGCCGCGAGTGCGCTGCTGTGCACAGTGTCATCGGTCTCCTTGAGGGTGAGGATCCACTCTCCAGGATCGGGAGCGGAGGTTGCGCTCGCAGAACGCCGCACGTGTCCTGCGGTGAATTCGAGGACGGCGCCGGTCGGACTCCCGCGCCCGAGCCAGTCCGCAAACCAGCCGCGCAACAGCGGCGGCAACATGGGGTGCGCAACCGCTTGCACGAGGTCATCGGCGTGGCTGGCCCGGTAGGCAGAAATTTGCCGTGCCGCTTGCGGACTCTGCCAGCGGATCGCGCCATCGGCGCCGACGATCAGCGCCGCCCGCGCATCGAGCGACAGTGCCGCGTGCGCATAGAGTTGCGCACGTGAGCGCTGCACGTGTGCGCCAATGCGCGCGCAAACCTCCTCAGGCCGCACGGGTTTCGTCACATAGTCGATGCCACCGACGCGAAACGCGCGCACCACATGCTCGCTTTCCGTCAGTGCCGTCATGAAGATCACGGGCAGATGTTCGTGGCGAACGTCCTGCTTCAGGTGGCTGCAGGTCTCGAAGCCATCCATGCCAGGCATCATCGCGTCGAGCAACACGACGTCGGGCGTCACGCGTGCGAGGCGCTTGAGCGCATCTTCGCCCGAGAGCGCGACCAGCACCGCGTAACCATGTGCCTGAAGCGTATCGGAGAGAAATGCGAGGTTGTCCGGCGTGTCGTCGACAATCAACACGACGGGACGCTCGCGCAGCCACTCGGGCGACGCATCGGTGGAGTTCATCGCGCGCGCGTCAGACGTCCGCGGCGCGAGACAGTCGGTCGAGTTCATGCTCAAGCTCCCTTAGCTGAAAGCGTTCCGCCAAAGCGCGCAAGACGTCGATCTGCTCCTTTAGCGCGGGCCATGCCGCGCGCGCGGAGTCGAGTTGTTCGACCACGCCTTGCAGGTAGCCGACTTCGAGATGTGCGCGCAGGCGTTCGAGCACCGCTTTCGGCCACGCGACGTCCAGTGACGCGTGCCTGACGGGCGGCGTGGCTTGCGCGGACGTGGAGGGCTCGGATGCGATCCAGTCGAGCACGAGTAACTGCGCGAGTTTGTCGAGCAACGAATTGATCTGGAGCGGCTTCACGAGATATCCGGCGCATCCGGTCGCGCTCGCGCGTTCCCGATCGTCGGCAAATGCATTAGCCGAAAGCAGCACGATCGGGGCGTTCGACAACTGGTTTTCGCGGATCAGCCGGCTTGCTTCGTAGCCGTCCATCAGCGGCATCGAGATGTCCATGATGATCACGTCGACGCTGTGTGTCGCCAGCCGGCGCAACGCGTCGGGGCCGCTCTCCGCCTCGGCGACGTCGAAGCCGAGCGGCGTCAGCAGTTGCACGACGATGCCGCGCTGATCCGCGAGATCGTCGACGACGAGAATCGCGCGCTTCGGCCCGGTATAGCCGCGGATCGCCGCGAGTTCAGTGCGCGCGTCGGCTGCGCTGTTCACTGCTGGCGCGAACAGTCGCACGATGAAGCGCGTGCCGCGCCCGACCTCGCTGTCCACTTCCAGACTGCCACCGAGTGCCTGCGTGAGAAGCCGGCAGATCGTGAGCCCCAGTCCCGCGCCGTGATCGTGCGCATGCGCCGCTTCGCCTCGCTCGAACGGCAGGAACAGGCGCTCCATCTCGGCCGGAGGAATTCCGGGGCCGGTGTCGACTACTTCGAACTTCAACGTGTCGAGCACGTGGCTCACACGCAGCGTCACAGTACCCGTGGACGTGAAGCGAATCGCGTTGCCGATCAGGTTGGTCAAAATCTGACCCATGCATTTCTGGTCGGTACGCACGGTGGCGGGCAGGCGGCCTACGGTCTGCACGTCGAAAGCGAGCGCTTTCTCGAGCGCCTGCGGGCGCAGCATTGAGGTGACGTGCGCGACGAAATCCACCAGCGACACGCGTGCGATGTTCAGTTCCAGCTTGCCCGCCTCGATACGCGCGACGTCGAGCAGGCCATCGACGAGCGCAAGCAGATGTTCGCCGCTGCGGTGAATCGTTCGCACGGCGCTGTAGCGCGTCGGCGAAAACTCCTCTTTCGCCTGCAAAAGCAACTGTGCATAGCCGAGAATGCTGTTCAGCGGTGTGCGCAACTCGTGGCTCAAACCGGACACGTAGCGGCTTTTCGCCTGATTCGCCGATTCGGCGGCGGCCGTCGCGCGCTTGAGCGCGGCGTCGGTTTTCTGGTGCGCGTCGATTTCCTGCATCAGCAATTCGTTTTGCCGTTGCGATTCTTCCTGCGTGACGCGGCGGCTTTCGCGCTCCAGCACGAACCACCACGCCGCTATGCAGCCGACGAGAGAAAGCGCGAAGAATATCTTCAGAAAACTGTGGCCGATCGCGCTGTCGATCGACGATCCGTCGACGGCGAGCGAAGTCACACTCTGTGACCAGATCAGATAGAGCACGCTCGCGAGCACCGCGAGTATCGCGCACATGAGGCTGGCATAGTGCATGAGACGCAGCGCGGCTGGACCGAGCCGCACGCGGGGAAAGACGCGATGTAGCGCGTGATCGGCTTGCGACGCGAAGCGTGCGTGCGGCTTGCAGCGATCGTGGCAGCGCGAATCGAGCGAACAGCACAGCGAGCAGATCGTGCCGCCGTAGGCAGGGCAGAAGGCTGTGTCTTCCGGTTCGAACGCGTTCTCGCAGATCGCGCAGCGAAGCGAAGTGGCGTTGCCCGTGGGTTGGGCGGCGCGCGCGATGTAGTAGCGTCCGCGCGTGACGATCGCGAGCACCGGAGCACAGGCGACTGCCATGCCGAACGCGATGAACGACGACATGGCTTGTGCCAGCAAGCCGAACATGCCGCTTCGCGCGAGCATCGCGGCGGCGGCGGCGATCAGCATCGCGCCTACGCCGACGGGATTCACGTCGTACAGGTGTGCGCGTTTGAATTCGATATGACGCGGGCTAAGCCCAAGCGGCTTGTTGATGACGAGATCGGCGAACAGTGCGCCGATCCACGCGATCGCGATGTTTGCGTAGAGCGACAGCACCCTGGCGATCGCCTCGAATACCCCCATTTCCACGAGCAGCAGCGCGATCATCACATTGAACACGAGCCACACCACCCGCCCCGGATGGCTATGCGTCAGACGGGCAAAAAAATTCGACCACGCGAGCGAGCCCGCGTACGCATTCGTCACGTTGATCTTCAACTGCGAAACGATCACGAACAGCGTCATCGCGGGCAGCGCCCAGCTCGCGAGCCCAAACGGATCGAGCAGCAAGTGATAGGCGACGAGGTACATCTGGGTGGGCTGCGTGGCCTCCGCCGGACTGACTTCGTACTGGATCGCGACGAAGGCGAGGAATGCGCCGCCGAGCATCTTGAGCGCGCCGGGCACGATCCAGCCTGGTCCCGCCGACAGCAGCGCGAGCCACCAGCGCGTGTGGTTCTTTGCAGTCAGGGGCGGCAGGAAGCGCAAGTAATCCACCTGCTCGCCGACCTGCACGATCAATGCAAACACCACGGTCGAGGCCTGCCCGAACGCGATCACGCTGAACGCGCGGCCTTGCGCAGCGAAGCCGGCAAAGGTCGTCCATTCGTGCACCAGACCCGGATGGTGCCACAGCACAGCCGCATAGGGCAGCGCGAACAGTACCAGCCACAGCGGCTGAGTCCAGCTTTGCAGCCGATTGATCAGCGTGATGCCGAACATCACGATCGGAATCACGACGAGCGAGCTCAGTACATAGGCGATCGCCAGCGAGATATGAAAATAGAGTTGCAACGCGAGCGACATGATGGCCGCTTCGAGCGCGAAGAAAATAAACGTGAAGACGGCATAGAGCAGCGACGTGAGCGTCGAGCCGATATAGCCGAAGCCCGCGCCGCGCGTAAGCAGATCCATGTCGACGCCATGGCGCGCGGCGTAAAAGCTGATCGGCAGACTGGTGAGCCAGATGAGCACCGATACGACCGCGATCGCCCAGACCGCGTTCGTAAAGCCATAGTTGACGACGAGACTGCCGCCGATCGCTTCGAGCACCAGAAAAGACACGGCGCCGATTGCCGTGTTGGCGACGCGCAGTTCCGACCAGCGTCGAAACGAACGCGGCGTGAAGCGCAACGCGTAATCCTCAAGCGTTTCGTCGCCGACCCACGCATTGTAGTCGCGCCGCACCTTGACGATGCGTTGGGTACTGGGCGTGCCCACTGACGGGTGACTCTGGGGCATGGAGATGATCTGGATTGGTGCGGAAACGATCGGATCGGTGTCTGATGCAAATTACATTCCAGTGCGACTGCGGGGAATACGTCAATCGACGTATTCCGGTTGCCAATTTGGCTTTCTACATTGCGTCCAACCTCGAACCAGCTCTCGCAAGAAGCGCAGGGCGACCGATAAGGAGAATGTGATGTCCGCAGACGATCGAATCGATGATGATGCTCGCACACCGTCGCCGTTGCGCCGGAAACTGATCGGCGGCCTCGCCGCCGCGCCGTTGATGGCGCTGGGGCTGCCACGTACTTCGTTTGCTCAAACGCCGCCCACCGCCAAGGTGAACACCACCGGACTGGCGGTGACCGATACCACGGTGACAGTCGGCCAGTTGCATTCGGCGACCGGCACGATGGCGATCTCCGAAACCGGTTCGATCCAGGCCGAACGCCTCGCGATCGAGCAGATCAACGCAATGGGCGGCGTGCTCGGGCGCAAGATCCAGATCATTCAGGAAGACGGCGCCTCCGACTGGCCGACCTTCGCGGAGAAGTCGAAGAAGCTGCTCGAGAACGACCACGTCGCGGCCGTGTTCGGCTGCTGGACCTCGGCCTCGCGCAAGGCAGTGCTGCCGGTGTTCGAGAAGGACAACGGCCTGCTCTATTACCCGACCTTCTACGAAGGCCTCGAACAGTCGAAGAACGTCTTCTACACGGGCCAGGAAGCGACCCAGCAGATTCTCTGGGCGCTCGACTGGGCATCGAACACGAAGAAGGCCAAAACGTTTTTCCTGATTGGTTCCGACTATATCTGGCCGCGTACGTCGAACAAGATCGCGCGCCGCCATATCGAGCAGCATCTGCACGCGAAGGTCGTCGGCGAGGAGTATTACCCGCTCGGCACGACCGAGTTTGCGTCGCTGATGAACAAGATCAAGATCGCGCGGCCGGACTGCATTTTCGCGAGCGTGGTGGGCGGCTCGAACGTTGCGTTCTACAAGCAGCTCAAGGCGGCCGGTATCACTCCGCAGAAGCAGTTCCTGCTGACGCTGTCGGTAACCGAGGACGAAGTGCTCGGCATCGGCGGCGATAACTTCGCGGGCTTCTATTCGTCGATGAAATACTTCGAGTCACTCGATAACGAGAACAACAAGAAGTTCGTCGCTGCGTTCAAGGCGCGCTACGGCCAGAAGTCCGTGATCGGCGACGTGACCCAGGCCGCGTATCTCGGCCCATGGATCTGGAAGGCCGCCTGCGAACGCGCGGGCAGCTTCGACGTGGACAAGGTGGTGGCGTCGTCGGCGGGCATCGACGTGGCCAATGCGCCGCAGGGCTATGCGAAGGTCGATGCGAATCACCACCTGTGGAGCCGCTCGCTGATCGGCCAGGGCCAGGCAGACGGCCAATTCAAGGTCGTCGCGCAGTCCGAGCAGCCGATCCAGCCGAATCCGTTCCCGAAGGGCTACATGTAATCCGTCAACCGCAGCTGCGCGGCGACGCAACGCGCCGCCGCGCGAGGAGCGCTCGATGTCCGCCACCGACATTTTCAACATCACGCTGATGCAGGGCTTCGCCGGTCTGAGCCTGTTCAGCGTTCTGCTCCTGATGGGGCTTGGGCTCGCCGTGATCTTCGGCCAGATGGGCGTGATCAACATGGCGCACGGTGAATTCATGACGATCGGCGCTTATACCGTCTACATGTTTTCGTGGTTCTCGCAGAACGTCTGGCACGCGTTCACGCCGGTGTACTTTTTCTTCGCGATCGTCGCGGCATTCGGCCTTGCGTTCGCGGCGGGCTGGCTCGCCGAATGGGCATTGATCCGCCATCTATACCGCCGTCCGCTCGACACGCTGCTCGCTACCTGGGGTCTGAGTCTCGGCATGCAGCAAGTGTTTCGCTCGACGTTCGGGCCGAAGGAAGTGAGTCCTGCGCTGCCCGACTGGCTGATGGGCTCCTGGGAGCCAGCGCCAGGCCTGGATATTCCAGTCAGCGGCATGTTCGTGATGGGACTCGCGCTGGTCATGACAGGTGGACTGCTGCTCGCGCTCTACCGCTCGCGCTGGGGCCTGCGCGTGCGTGCCACGGTTGCCAACCGGCCCATGGCCAACGCTGCCGGCATCAACACGCGGCGCACTGACCGGATGACCTTCGCGATCGGCTGCGGTATTGCGGGGGTGGCGGGCGCGGCGTTCACGGCGATCGGCTCGACCGGACCCACCAGCGGTTCTCTCTATATCGTCGATTCGTTTCTTGTCGTCACCTTTGGCGGCGCGGCGAGCCTGCTCGGCACCGTGGCCTCGGCGTTCGGCATCGCGCAGATGCAGTCGATCAGCGAGTTTTTCCTGTCGGGTTCGATTGCACGTGTTCTTACGCTGCTGACGGTCGTCGTGATCCTGATGCTGCGTCCGCAGGGACTCTTTGCGTCGAAGGTGCGGCGCGTGTGAGTGCGGGGCGCCGTGCACGGCTCATTCACTGATTAATTCGTATGGAGATGGACATGGAACCCATCCAAGCCGTGGCGGGGAGCGTTTCCCCGCGATCCGGTCCCAGCGCGCCGGGAGGCTGGCGCGCGCTCGCGATGCGGCTCGACGCGTCGGGTTACGTGGGCATCGCGATACTCGCGGTGCTGATCGTTGTCGTGTTTCCGCTTGTGCTGGATACGTTTCGCTTGAACCTGATGGGCAAGTACCTCACCTACGCTTTCGTGGCGATTGGCCTCGTGATCGCGTGGGGCTACGGCGGCGTGCTCAGCCTCGGACAAGGCGTGTTCTTCGGCCTCGGCGGTTATGCGATGGCGATGTTCCTCAAGCTTGAGGCGTCCGACCCGGCCGCCACCCACACGCAGACCACGCCCGGCATTCCCGACTTCATGGACTGGAATCAGCTCACCGCGCTGCCTACGTGGTGGAGGCCGTTTCATTCTCTACCGTTCTCGATCCTCGCCGTGCTCGTGGTGCCTACGGCTCTCGCGTTCGTCGTCGGTTACGCGATGTTCAAGCGGCGGGTGGGCGGCGTGTACTTCGCGATCATCACGCAGGCGGTCGCCTTGATTCTTTCGGTGCTGATCATCGGCCAGCAAGGATATACGGGCGGCGTGAACGGGATCACCGATCTGCGCACGCTGCTCGGCTGGGACATCCGCACCGACCACGCGAAGCTGGTTCTTTATTTCGTCAATGCGGTGCTGCTGATCGGCGCGCTGCTCGCCTGTCGCTGGGTCCAGCGCAGCAAGCTCGGCACGCTGCTGCTCGCGATGCGCGACAAGGAGGACCGCGTGCGCTTCTCCGGTTACGACGTCGCGATGTTCAAGGTGTTCGCGTTCTGCCTCGCGGCGCTGCTCGCGGCTGTCGGTGGGGCAATGTTCACGTTGCAGGTGGGTTTCATGTCACCGTCGTTCGTCGGCATCGTGCCGTCGATCGAGATGGTGATCTATGCCGCAGTCGGCGGGCGCATGTCACTGGTGGGGGCGGTGTATGGCGCGATTCTCGTCAACCTCGGCAAAAGCTGGTTCTCGGAGAGCCTGCCTAATCTCTGGCTCTATCTGATGGCGGCGATGTTCATCGGCGTGGTGATGGCCTTTCCGAACGGGCTCGCGGGTCTCTACGAAGAGCATGCCCGGCCGCGTATCCGCCGGTGGCTCGGCGCAGCGAACAAGGAGATCTGACGCATGAGCAACACTGACTTTCTGCTTGCGATTGAAGATCTGAGCGTGTCGTTCGACGGTTTCAAGGCGATCGATTCGTTGAACCTCTATCTCGAGCGCGGCGAATTGCGCGTCGTGATCGGCCCGAACGGTGCGGGCAAAACGACGCTGCTCGATCTGATTTGCGGCAAGACCAGGGAAACCGCCGGCAGCATCAAGTTCCGCAACGAGGAAATCACGAATCTCGCCGAGTTCCGGCGGGTGCGCAAGGGCATCGGCCGCAAGTTCCAGACGCCGTCGATCTACGAAAACCTGAGCGTCGCGCAAAACCTCGAAGTGTCGTTTCCGCGCGGACGCAGCGTGTTCGGCGCGCTCGCCTATCGCGAGGATGCCGAAGTGGCCGACCGGGTGCGTGCGGTAGCCGATGAGATCGGTCTTGCCGCTTCGCTCGATCTCGAAGCCGGGCTGCTGTCGCACGGCCAGAAGCAGTGGCTGGAAATCGGCATGTTACTGATGCAGGACCCCGAACTTCTGATGCTGGACGAACCGATTGCAGGCATGAGCGCGCGCGAACGGGAAGTCACAGCGGAACTGCTCGATCACATTTGCCGCAATCGCTCGATGATCGTGATCGAGCACGACATGGCCTTCGTCGAGCGGATCGCGCACAAGGTCACGGTCATGCATCAAGGCAAGATCCTCGCGGAAGGGCCGATGGCGCAGGTGCAATCCGATCCTCGCGTGATCGATGTCTATCTCGGCCACTGAATTTACACGGAGAACACATCATGCTGGAAGTCGACGATCTCGTGGTCAGCTACGGCCAGAGCGAGGTGCTGCACGGCATCGGATTTTCCGTGGCGAACGGCGAAAGCGTCGCGGTGATGGGCCGCAACGGCATGGGCAAGACGACGCTTTTCAAGGCGCTCATCGGCATGCTGCCCGCCAATCGCGGCACGGTGCGGGTGGGCGGCGCCGACGTGTCCAAAGACGAGAGCTACCGGCGCGTGGCGAAAGGGATCGGCTACGTGCCGCAAGGCCGGCAGATCTTCGCGTCGCTGAGCGTCGAGGAGAACATCCGGACGGGCCTCGAAAACGCGCGCAGCCAGCTCGTGCCCGACGATCTCTACGCGCTCTTTCCCGTGCTGTTCGACATGCGACGGCGCAAGGGCGGCAACCTCTCGGGCGGCCAGCAACAGCAGCTCGCGATTGCGCGCGCGCTCGCGACCGATCCGAAGGTGTTGCTGCTCGACGAGCCTACCGAGGGCATTCAGCCGTCCGTCATCAAGGACATCGCGAAGGCGCTCAATCAGATTCGCACGACCCGCAACATCGCCATCGTGGTGTCCGAGCAGGTGTTGAGCTTCGCGCTCGACGTCGCCGACCGGCTCTTCGTGATCGAAGGCGGCCGCTTCGTACATCAAAGCACCCGCGATGCAGGCGACACCGACCGCATCCGCGAATACCTCTCGGTATGAGTGCGGCGCACCGAACCGCATTTACCGACCCTCGAACCACGGAGCGAACGCAATGCCCGAAACTCTCATCAAGGTGGATCTGAACCAGCCGGCCTACGAAAACACGCAGGTGCACAACCGCTGGCACCCGGATATTCCGATGGCTTGCTGGGTCAAGCCCGGCGACGACTTCATCCTCGAAACCTACGACTGGACCGGCGGCTTCATCAAGAACGATGACAGCGCCGACGACGTGCGCGACATCGATCTGTCGATCGTCCATTTTCTGTCCGGCCCGGTCGGCGTGCATGGCGCGGAACCCGGCGATCTGCTGGTCGTGGACCTGCTCGACATCGGTGCGAAGTCCGAGAGCCAGTGGGGCTTCAACGGATTTTTCTCGAAGACCAATGGCGGCGGTTTTCTCACCGACCATTTTCCCGCCGCGCAGAAGTCGATCTGGGATTTTCACGGCGTCTACACGAACTCGCGCCACATTCCAGGCGTGAATTTCGCGGGTCTGATTCACCCCGGCCTGATCGGATGCCTGCCTGATCCGAAACTGCTGGAAACCTGGAACGCACGCGAAACCGGCCTGATCGCGACCGCGCCGGAGCGCGTGCCGCCGCTGGCGAATCCGCCGTTCGCAGCGACCGCGCATATGGGGCAACTCACGGGCGACGCGCGTGACAAGGCGGCGGCGCAAGGGGCGCGCACCGTGCCGCCGCGTGAGCACGGCGGTAATTGCGACATCAAGGATCTGTCGCGCGGCTCGAAGGTGTTCTTCCCCGTCTACGTGGATGGCGCAGGACTTTCCGTCGGCGATCTGCACTTCAGCCAGGGCGACGGCGAGATCTCGTTTTGCGGCGCGATCGAAATGGCGGGCTGGGTACACATGCGCGTGAATCTGATCAAGGGTGGCATGGCGAAATACGGAATTCGCAATCCGGTATTCCAGCCGAGTCCTATCACGCCGAATTACAACGACTACCTCATTTTCGAAGGCATTTCGGTCGACGAGCAGGGCGCTCAACATTATCTCGACGTGACGGTCGCGTATCGGCAGGCTTGTCTGAACGCGATCGAGTATCTGAAGAAGTTCGGCTATTCGGGCGCGCAGGCGTATTCGTTGCTCGGTTGTGCGCCGGTGCAGGGGCATATCAGCGGCGTGGTCGATATTCCCAATGCGTGCGCGACCTTGTGGCTGCCGACACAGATTTTCGACTTCGACATTCGCCCGAATGCCGATGGGCCCATCCAGCACATCAAGGGCGGTGTGGATTTGCCATGCTCGCCGGATCTGGCGAACGTCTGAGCCAACGCTACCAGGAGAGCTTGTCATGCCGATCTACGACTTCGAATGCGTGAGTTGCGGTCCCTTTTCCGTCATGCGGCGCATGGCGGACCGCGAAAAGCCTTGTCGCTGTCCCGAGTGCGGAGGGGAGAGCGGCCGGGTGATCAGCGCGCCGTCGCTAGCCTTGATGGCGAATACACGGCGCTCCGCGCACGCAACGAACGAGCGCGCGCAGCACGCGCCGCGCCAGTCCGGTGACGGGGCGCCGTTGCGTCATCGGGCAGGATGCAGTTGCTGCTCGGGTGGCGGCGCGAAGCTCGCGGGATCGGCTTCGGACGGACTCAAACGGCCGGCAGGACGACCATGGATGATCAGCCACTAGTGAGTGTGTGCTGAAGCGGAGCGGGCGGCCCGAAGTCCGCCTGCGATCTGAGGGACTTAAGGAGGATATGTCATGCGACATGGCGATATTTCGAGCAGCAACGATTGCGTGGGCGTCGCGGTGGTCAACTACAAGATGCCGCGTCTGCATACGAAGGCGGAGGTGCTCGACAACGCGCGCCGCATCGCCGGCATGGTGGTCGGCATGAAGCAGGGATTGCCTGGCATGGATCTCGTCGTGTTTCCCGAGTATTCGACGCACGGCATCATGTACGACCGGCAGGAGATGTTCGATACGGCGTCGACGGTGCCGGGCGAGGAGACGGAAATATTTGCGGCGGCGTGCCGCCAGGCCAACGTCTGGGGGGTGTTCTCGATCACGGGAGAGCGTCACGAAGAACATCCGCGTAAGGTGCCGTACAACACGCTTGTGCTGATCGACAATCGCGGCGAGATCGTGCAGAAGTATCGCAAGATCATGCCTTGGACGCCGATCGAAGGCTGGTATCCGGGCGATCGTACCTACGTGACGGATGGGCCGAAGGGTCTGAAGATCAGCCTGATCATCTGCGATGACGGCAACTATCCCGAGATCTGGCGCGACTGCGCGATGAACGGCGCGGAATTGATCGTGCGCTGCCAGGGCTACATGTATCCGGCCAAGGAGCAGCAGGTGATGGTGGCTAAGGCAATGGCGTGGATGAATAACACTTACGTCGCCGTGGCGAATGCCACGGGCTGGGACGGCGTGTATTCGTACTTTGGCCACTCGGCGATCGTGGGTTTCGACGGGCGCACGCTCGGCGAGTGCGGCGAGGAGGAGATGGGCGTGCAGTACGCGGAACTCTCGCTGAGCATGATCCGCGACGCGCGGCGCACGATGCAGTCGCAGAACCATCTATACAAACTTCTGCACCGCGGGTACACGGGCACGATCAATTCGGGCGACGGCGCGAACGGCGTGGCGGCCTGTCCGTTTGGGTTCTATCGCGACTGGATTGAAGACCCCGACGGCACGCGCCGCCGCGTCGAAGCACTCACGCGCCCGACGCCAGGGACGCCGGAGTGCCCGATTGAAGGGATTCCGAACGGGGCGTGAGGATTGGTTCGCCGGGCGTTGTCACGTTCGCGCGCTGGTCAGCTATGACGACGTGATGAAAAAGACGAAATCGTTCTACCATGGCCATCGATTCCCGGCGTCAGTCATCAGCCACGCGGTTCGCAGCTACCCGGCCGCGAAAACAGAGATCCCTGAGCTGGCGAATGTGAAGCACGTGTTCGTCAAGGCCTGCGCGCGCGTGAACAACCGCGCTGAAAACAGCCATCAACCCACGCGTGAACGCGAGCGCCGGATGCGAGGGTTTCGCTTGCCCGAACGCACGCGGTCATCTGCTGAGCGCCTCGCTCTATCGCAAACAGCTCGCCGCGCGATTTGACGCGTGGCGTCTCTTCACCGGCATTGCCCAAGCTCCGTCCACCGTGTTCTGAGATACGACTGTCCTTGCCGATATCTCGTCATGGAGTCAGCAACGTGACAGCGCATTGAGCAGCACTCAGGTGAAATCTTAAGAAACCGCCGCCTCGCGCAAAAGACGTCGCGCGAGAACTGCTGGTCGCCTATTGGTTGCGTTTTTTACATCGCAGCTCTGCGCATTTATTTTGTCACTGTTTTCTCATTGACGGGATGGCGGGCGGAGAGACGCGCGTGCTGGTTTCCGGCGATCTTCGCACACAGTGTTTTTTTGCAGCTGCAATTGGTGCGGAAGCGCACATACCGGTTGCCGCGCCTCCATGAATCATGCTCCGCATATCGAGTCGCGTAAATGCTTTCAATTTAAAAATTAAAGAATATAAAAATGAAAGGAAACGCAATGAGGCGATATTTCCACGTAAGAAAAAGGAAAACAAAATGAAGGCGATACTCCCGGGGCTGGACATCCTGCGGTTCCTGCTGGCCTGCTATCTGGTCGTCTTCCACACGCTCGTCATTTACCCCGAGGCGAGGGCGATGCCAATGGCCGACTTCTTCAAATTCGGCGGCTGCGCGACGAGTATCTTCTTTATTCTGTCAGGATTCATTCTATCGCACGTTTCGGTGGAAAAGAAAACTGGTGAAGCGATGAAGGTTTCGGCATCGAAGTTTTTTATCAACCGTTTTAGCAATATTTATCCCATTCACATCGTTACGCTAGCGCTGAGCGTTGCATTAATGGCTGTGAATTCCCATCCCTTCGACACCGAACTGAGCAACCTCGATTCAGCAACGCCGATTGTGCACACCATGAGCGGTGTGGAAGTGGCGGTCAATGCGGTTTTACAGATCCTGTTATTGCAGGCTTGGAATCCCTTTTATCTGTCATTCAACATTCCGTCGTGGTCGTTGTCGACGCTGTTTTTTTTCTATTTATTGTTTCCGGCGCTCGCGCCACGCCTGCTGTCGATGCGGTGGAAGTCCACGATGCTGATGGCGATGTGGGGCGCCAGCCTGTTGCCGGCCGTGATCGTCGTTGCAGGCGGCTGGTATCAGGTGTGGCCGATCGGTGTGTTGCATACCAATCCGCTGGTGCGGCTTCCGGAGTTTCTGGCGGGCATTCTCGCTTACGGGATATTCGAGGCGAACGTTGAAAGCATTACCGGCATGATCGCGAGTTGCCGGTGGATCATATTCGCTGCTACGGGGGCACTTTTCATCGGCGCCACTTTTCTGTTTACGGCGGGAATGCGTTCGTGGGAAGTACTTCTTCACAACGGCGCACTCTTGCCCGCGCAAGTCGCGGTGATTTTTGTTTGCGCGAGCGTACTGCAAAACGCGTCGCCGCGCGTGGCCGCCTGGACGAGACGGCTCGGCAACGCCTCGTTGTCGATCTTCGCGCTGCAATACCCGCTATTTATCGGCTTTCTCAAAGTGCAGAAGCTGCTTGGCATTCCGTATTCGCTGTTGTCATGCGTGCATCGACCGCATGTTTGCCGGGAGGCGGCAAGCCAGGTGCCCGTGCATTTTTCCGCCTATCCGGTCTATCTGATCCTGGTGCTGGTGGCGTCGGTGCTGTTTCAGGAGCGGGTCGTGGTGCCGCTCAGGACCAGGCTGCGCCGCGTGCTGAAGAGCCGCTGGGACGCAGCCCGGCCCGCGCCGCTGCCTGCGACGTCGGTGCCGACGACACACTGAGACGCGCTGCCGGCCAGGTGCAGGCGTTTGCGCATCCCGGTCCCGCACTCGTCGATGTGCTCACATCGAAGCATGAGCTTGCCATGCCTGCGAAGGTGGAACTTGCCCATGCGAAGGGATTCAGCCTTTATATGCTGCGTGCGATATTGAACGGACGCGGCGACGAGATCGTCGAGCTGGCTCGCACCGAGCTCAGATGAAAACAGGCGCGAGCCCGATTGCCGACGGCTCGGGCCCGCGTCCGTAATCCTCGTCAACGTGTTCGCCTCAGCGCGCCAGCAACGAAACCGTCGCGATGCCGAGCATCGTCATGATCAGCGAAGTGCTCAGGTGAATCGCCACTTCGCCCGCCGCCCAGCCGAACCGGCCGTCCTGCAGACGCTGCACGACCTCCGCGGAGAACGTCGAGAACGTCGACAGCCCGCCCATCAGACCGGTGATGACGAACAGCCGCCATTCCGGCGTGAGCTGGGGCACACGCGCGAAGCCCGCGACCGCCACGCCGATGAGGTAGCCGGCGATCACGTTGGCGGCGAGCGTGCCGAGTGGCAGATCGCTAAAGACCGGGTTAAGTCGAAAGCCGAGGAACCAGCGAAACAGAGAGCCGAGTGCGCCGCCAATCGCGACAGCGAGAAAAGACCAATACATGGAAGAGGATCGAAACCGGAATGTCGACAGACCGGTCGATGCGGGCGAGTTGATGCCGCGTCCGCATAACCGGGCGTAGCAGGCATCATCAGCCCCAAGGGCGGTTAATGGAGAATGCCATCTCCAGCCGCGGAGTCTAACATCGGCGCGCGCATTTGGGGACAGGCGCGTGATTCGCGCCTCTCCCGTTTCCCGCGAGCGCCGCCTTCGTTCACTCCGGCGTTGCCGAAATCTTGTGAATCGACAGATCGGCGCCGTTGTATTCCTCTTCCTGGTCGAGGCGCAGACCGACCGTCATGCGGATCACGCCGTACACGACGGTGCCGCCGAGCCCCGACACGACGATTCCGCCGAGCGTGCCGATGACCTGCGAGGCGAACGACACGCCGCCCAGCCCGCCAAGCGCATGGATGCCGAAGATCCCGGCCGCGATGCCGCCCCATGCGCCGCACAGCCCGTGCAGCGGCCACACGCCGAGCACGTCGTCGATGCGCCAGCGGTTCTGCACGCAGGTGAACATGTAGACGAACAGCACGCCGGCGATACCGCCCGTGACCAGCGCGCCGAGCGGATGCATGATGTCCGAGCCCGCGCACACCGCGACGAGCCCGGCGAGCGGGCCGTTGTACGTGAAGCCCGGGTCGTTGCGGCCCGCGAACCACGCGCTCAGCGTGCCGCCGACCATCGCCATCAGCGAATTGACCGCGACGAGGCCGCTGATCTTGTCGAGCGTCTGCGAGCTCATCACGTTGAAGCCGAACCAGCCGACCGTCAGCACCCATGCGCCGAGCGCGAGAAACGGAATGTTCGACGGCGGATGCGCGGCGATACCGCCGTCGCGGTGATAGCGACCGTGGCGCGCGCCGAGCAGTAGCACGGCCGGCAGCGCGACCCAGCCGCCGAACGCGTGCACCACCACGGAGCCCGCGAAGTCATGGAACGGCGCGCCGAAAGCCTGCGTGAGCCAGTCCTGGATGCCGAAGCGGTCATTCCACGCGATGCCTTCGAAGAACGGATAGATGAAACCGACCAGCACGAACGTCGCGAACAGCTGCGGATTGAACTTGGAGCGCTCGGCGATGCCACCTGACACGATCGCGGGGATCGCGGCGGCGAACGTCAGCAGGAAGAAAAAGCGCACGAGCGCATAGCCGTTGTGCTGGGCGAGCGTCGCCGCGCTGTCGAAAAACTGCACGCCGTATGCGATCGTGTAGCCGATGAAGAAGTACGCGATCGTCGAGACCGCGAAGTCCACCAGAATTTTGACCAGCGCATTCACCTGATTCTTCTTGCGCACGGTGCCAAGCTCCAGGAAGGCGAATCCCGCGTGCATCGCCAGCACCATGGCGGCGCCGATCAAAAGAAACTCGGTATCGGCGCCGTATTTCAGACTTTCCATCGATATGTCCCGCTTATGCCAAAAAAGTGCGCTATGTGAGCAAGAAGCGGGCCAAAGCTGTGCTGGCCGCGTCGACACGGTGCAATCGGGCACCGGGATGGGGATCCGGTGGGTTTTGAGCCATGCGCCGCCCGAGCGCGTCATGCACCTGAACAGAGATGAATAGCACAAAAAAAGTGCATACATCGACGCCCTTGCGCAGATTGACCCAGACGAGGGCGAAATATTCGATTTAAATTACATTTTCATTCGGAATCCTGACGCAGCGAGACGCTGGCCGGCGCGCCGATGCCCATTTCTGGCGCACTGTGCGCGAACGGCAGAAGCTGCCGTCGACGCGTTCGTGCCCCTCTTTCTTTTCCCGCGCAAACGTCGACATAATGTGCCGACTCCGTGCACGATCCGCCAGCCAACCCCTCCCATGGGCACGCATGAGACTGACCACAAAAGGCCTGCTTCTGATCGCGATCCCGGCCGTTTTCGAACTCGCGCTGCTCACCGGTGTCGTGAAGGCCCAGACCGATGCGACGATGGCGGAGCGCTGGACGATGCATAGCGAGGAGGTGTTGCGCCAGACCACGGAGATTCTCGATCCGGTGCTGGCCGAATCGGTCGCGCTGCGGGGCGCGGTGCTCGCCAACGACGCGCATTTCACCACCCCGATCGCGGTATGGATGGACGTCGACCGGCGCATCGACGAGCTCGCCGAACTCGTCGCGGACGATCCGGCGCAGGTCGAGCGCGTGGTCGAGGTGCGCCAGGCGGTGCAGGCGTACCGCCAGTGGTCCGACCGGATCCAGGACATGCTGCACGCCGGGCGGACCGGCGAGATTCTCGCGCGCTTCCACGCTCTCGCCCAGGCCGACGTGCTCGATCATTTCCGTGTGGAGGTGACCGCGTTCGAGGCCGAGGAGCGCCGTCTCGATAGCTCGCGCTCGAATGCCGTCGCCGCCGTGCGCGAACGGGAACAGACGCTGATCGTCGCGGCCGCGTTGGGCTCGCTGCTGTTCGTCGCGCTCGCCGTCTGGATGTTCACGCGCGGTGTGCGCGGCCGGCTCGCGCTGCTGTCCGACAACGCGGGCCGGCTCGCCGGCAACGAGCCGCTCGCGCCGCTCGGCGCGGGTAGCGATGAAATCGCGCGGCTCGATCTGACCTTGCACGAGACGAGCCGCCGACTGCTCGAAGCCGAGCGCATCGAAGCTCGCTTTCACGCGGACCTCGAGCGGCGCGCCGCCGAGCTCGCGCGCAGCAACGAGACGCTGCGCCAGCAGACCCAGGAAAACGAAATGTTCATCTACAGCGTGTCGCACGACCTGCGCGCGCCGCTCGTGAACCTGCAGGGATTTTCCAGGGAGCTGATTCGCGCAAGCGACGAGTTGCGCGACGCGGTGCGCGGTTCGTCGCTCGCGATCAGCACGCGCGAGCGGATCGAGCGCATCGTCGACGAGGACATCGGCGAGGCGCTGCATTATCTGCAGACCGCGGTGCTGCGCGCGTCGCACATCATCGACGCGCTGCTGCGGCTGTCGCGGGTCGGGCGGGTCGAGTACCGGCGCCAGAATGTCGATGTGCGCGACATCGTGCAACGTGTCGTCGATGCGATGCAGGGCTCGATCCGTGCGCGGCGCGCGCGCGTGACGGTCGGCGAACTGCCCGCGGTATGGGGCGATCCGACCGCGCTCGAACAGATCTTCGCAAACCTGATTGGCAACGCGGTCAACTATCTGGACCCGGCGCGCGAGGGCAGCGTCGAAATCGGCACGACGGCGCCGCCGCCGGGCGTGCATTCGCTGCGGATCTTCTACGTGCGCGACAACGGCCTCGGTATCCCGGCGATCGCGCTGCCGCGCCTGTTCACCGCGTTCCAGCGGCTGCACGGCAATGCCGCGGCCGGCGAGGGCATCGGCCTCGCGCTCGTGCGGCGGATGGTCGAGCGACATGGCGGCCGGGTGTGGGCGGAATCGAAGGAGGGGGTAGGCACGACGTTCTATCTGTCGCTGCCAGAGGCGGGTGCCGCGGGCGCGAAACCGGCCGCGGCTGGCGCGGCTGCGCTCGCCGCGGCGGGTCCGGCTCCGGCTCCGGCTCCGGCGGCGCGTGGTGCGCGTCAGAGTGTGCCGGGCGCTGCGGGACCAGGCTTGGGCGCAGGCAGCGGGTCGTCCGCGCGTTCGATCGACGCGGTGCGAGGAATCAGCACGCGGTAGGGGGCGCTCGATCGTGCGGCGCGGATGGCGCTCGCCCGCGCATCAACCGGCGAAAATCCGCCGCGGCTTCAGCAGTCTTCTGCCGCGCACCGACCAGTAGCAACCGCATGCCAGCAGCACGACGATGCCGGCGAACGTTTCGGCCGGTGTTGGCCGAATGCCGGCAAGACCCTCGACGGCAAACAGGCCGTGCGTGACACCCAGCAGCGCCGCCCACAGTGCACACGCGGCCTGCATCAGCAAACGGGTCCCTTTCATATGCCGAGCGCGGGTGTCGTGCGACCAGGTGGGCAGCCGGCGCGCGCAGAAAAAAACGATCGCCATCAGCATGATGACGAGGGTGACGATCCAGTCGATCAGTTTCATCGAAACAGCACTCCCCAAAAGCAGCCGCGACACTATAGGGAGGTGTTTCGCCTGCAACTGTCGGAAGATTCTGAATTGTGGGGCGCTGTTGAGCGATGTTGAGGCGAGCGCCGCTGCAAGTCGACGCTCGTTGCTGCACGTGGTCTCGGGGCTCGGTGCGCGATCCGCGTGCCGACCAGCTGCGAGTACATCGATGTGCTCGCCAGATTGCATCAATCCTCGCAGGGTTCGGGCGCAACGCCGGAACAGCGGCTCAACCCATGCCGAACCGCCGCTTTCCTCACTCAGGCAGCGGGCGACATAATCAACTTTTATTTGCTAATCGGGGGCTTCGCAATACTGCCGGAGCAGAAGGAGCGCGACGAACATGATCCGACTCGCCCGGGGCGATCCGGACTCGCCCGGGGCGATCCGAAGCGGCCGCGCGGCGCAACGGCGGTATCATGGGCACGTCTTCGCATGTGCGAGCCGCTCGACGCGGCTCCTTCCAGATCATGATTTCATCTCTTTCCCCATCGTTATTGCACCGCGCGGCGGTCGTGGTCCTCGTGTTCGGCGCGCTGGCCGCGTGTCAGAAGAACGACGCGTCGGCCGGCCAGGTCGCGGGCAAGCTGAACGACGCCGCGCAGCTTGCCGGTCAGAAGCTCGATCAGGCCGCGAGCTACGTCGGCCAACAGGTCGACGCGACCAAGGACGCCGCGCAACAGAACCTCGACTCGGCCTCCGCGCCGTCGCTCAAGATCGACCCGGCCGCGCTCGCGTCGAGCGCGCAGGCCAACCTGCAGAACGCGGCGAGCGCGGCCAACGCGCAACTCGGCAAGGCCGCGTCGATCACGGGCCAGGGCCTCGAAACGGCGGGGCGCAAGCTGCAGGCGTGGTCGGCGCAGAATGCGGGCGCGTCGGCTTCGTCGACTGCATCGACCGATTCCGCCGACGCGCAGAAGCAGATGGATAAATGACCCGCGCCGTTCGATCCGGTTTCGCCGTTTGACATTAGCGTTATATGTAATTACGATGGTTACACATTGTCGTTTCGGGACGGATCTGCCGTGAACACGAGTAGCCGGTTTGCCTTTGCCGTGCATGTGCTCGCGCTGTTGTCGCTACAGGGCGGCGTGCCGTTGTCGTCGGAGATGATCGCGGGCAGCGTGAACACCAATCCCGCGCTCATTCGCCGGCTTCTGACCATGCTCTCCGACGCCGGCCTCACCACCTCGCAGATGGGCGCCGGTGGCGGCGCGTTGCTTGCGCGGCGGCCGGAACGGATCACGTTGCTCGAGGTCTATCGCGCGGTGGAAGACGCGCAGTTGTTCGCGTTGCATCGCGAGGAGCCAAATCCGGCGTGCATGGTGGGGCGCAATATCCAGAGCGTGTTGAGCGGGATCATCGACGAAGCGCAGCAGGCAATGGAAGCGGCGCTGGCCGCGCGCACGCTCGCCGACGCGACCGCCGACGTGGTCCGCTCGGAGAAGCAGCGCGAGCGCAAGCGCCGTGCTTGAGCGTGTCTTCGCGCGCAAGACGCGTCGGCGGTGAACGATAGAAGCGCAGTGTCGTAGGGCGCGGGTCGAACTATTCCGGCACGCGTGCCAAACAGAGGAACGGGGTGAGCGCCCCGCTTTTTTTCTCGTTATATGTAACTATAAAAGTTACATATAAGACAACCTGAGGAGTACGCTGATATGAGTAGGCAACTGAAGATCGCCCTGTTTGGCGCGACTGGCATGATCGGTTCGCGGATTGCCGCGGAAGCCGCGCGTCGTGGGCATCAGGTGACGGCGCTGGTGCGCGATCCTGCGCGCGTGCCGGCCGGCGTCGCGAATCTGCATGCGGCGCAGGCCGATCTGCTCGACGCCGCGAGCGTCGGCGCGGCGGTGCGCGGTCAGGACGTGGTCGCAAGCGCGTATGCGCCGCCGCAGGGCGATCTCGCCACGCTGACGCAAGCGACACGCGCGCTGGTCGAGGGGGTGCGCGCGGCGGGGCTGAAGCGCGTCGTCGTGGTAGGCGGCGCGGGCTCGCTCGAAGTCGCACCGGGCAAACAACTGGTCGATACCGACAGCTTTCCGGACGCGTACAGGGGTATTGCACTCGCGCACCGCGACGCCTTCGAGTACTACCGCGGCGTGACCGATCTCGACTGGACGTTCTACGCGCCAGCCGCGCTGATCGCGCCGGGCGAGCGCACCGGCAAGTTCCGCACGGGCGCGAACACGCTGATTGCGGACGCGGACGGCAACAGCCGCATTTCGGCCGAAGACTACGCGATCGCGTTCGTCGACGAACTGGAGCAGGGCCGCTTCATCCGCCAGATCGCGACGGTCGCGTACTGACGAGCGGCGGTTCGAATTCGCCGGCCGCGCAAGCGTACTAACATTCGGTTACGCATGTTCGGCCGCGCCGGGCGAAACTGCGGCTACACTGGCGTCTGCCGTTTTCTCACGGATTGCCATGCAGTCATGCCCGTCGCAGCGTGAGTCCGAGGCTGCGCCGTCTGGCGGCGGGCAGCAGCCGGCGATTCTCAGCGCCCCCCATCTCTCCTCCGCTCACACCGCTCGCGACACGGCCAGCGGCGACGCCCGCCCGCGCGCGAGCACAGATGCCGTCGGTTGGTTTGCCGCGCTGCTGTGCGCCGCGCTGATTCTGTGCCTCGGCGCGCTGCCGCGCATGGCGCAAGCCGCGGGCCCCGCGGTCGGCGGCGGCACGCCGGTGATCCCGGCATTGCAGAGCCTGATCAACAGCGCGACGGTGAACGCGACGCCTGCGTCCGCGGCATCGGGGGCGTCGGCGCCCGAGGCGGCGTCGGCGCCGTCGCCCGCGAGCCAGGCGGAACTGGCGCGCTCGCTCGACAGCGTGATCGCCACGCTCGACAACGACCGCCAGCGCAGCGCGCTCGTTGCCCAGCTGAAAAAGCTGCGCGACGTATCGCAAAGCGCCGCGCAAACCGTCGGGCCACCCGCGCCCGCGTCCGCGCAACCTAGCCCGGGCCTGCTCGGCGCGATCGCCTCGGGCATCGCGTCGTTCGAATCCGACGTGCATCAGGGCCGCACGCCGGTGCGCTACTGGAGCGGGCGCGTGACCGCGGCCGGCAACGAGCTGTACACGATCGTCTCGGGCCAGGGACACGAGGGTCTCGGCACGATCCTGTTGGCGATGCTGGGGATGCTGGCCGGCTGGGGCGCCTGTGCCGGCGCGCTGATCTATCTGCAGCAACGGCTGCACCGGCGCTTCGGTGTCGAACTGGTGCTGCGGCCCAATCCCACCACGCGCGAGCTGCTGATCTTCGCGTTGCGCCGCGTCGGTCCGTGGATCATCGCGTTCATCGCGGCGCTGCTGTTCATGCGCGCGATGCCCGATGCGCTCGGCCGCACGCTCGGCATGGTGGTCGCGTATGCGATCGTCGCGGGCGCGGTGTTTTCCGCGATCTGTCTGATCATGTTTTCGCTGTTCGGCTCGGGCCACCGCCGCGTCGCGGTGCGCCTCCTGATCGATCACGCGCGCCGCGTGCTGTTCGTGATCGGCGTGTGCGGCGCGCTCGGCGACGCAGCCGTCAATTACGACGTCGAGCATCAGCTCGGCACCAACCTCGCCGCGCTGATTTCGACCGCGGCCAACATGACGGCCGCCGTGCTGACCGGCTATTTCGCGCTCGCGTTTCGCCGGCCGGTCGCGCATCTGATCCGCAACCGGCCGTACGAACAGCGCAACGACCACAAGGCCGCGACCGATGCGTTCGAGGTGCTCGCCGCGCTGTGGCACGTGCCGGTGCTGGTGCTCGCGGCCGCGTCGGTGGTCGCGACGCTCGGCGGCTCCGGCTCCAGTGAAAACGTGCTGCAGATCTCGATCGTCACCGCGCTGCTGCTGGTGCTGGCGTTCTTCCTGTCGGCGATCGTGCTGCGCATGACGCGGCCGCGCAGCGCCCGCGCGCGGCGCCGCTCGCCGTATCTGACGCGGCTGCTGCGCTTTTGCGGCACCTTGCTGACATTGTTCATCTGGCTGTTTTTCTTCGAATCCGCGGCGCGTCTGTGGGGCGTGTCGCTGGCCGCGGTGATCGAGAGGAACGTGGCGGCGCGCGGCGTCGCGCATGCGATGACGGCGATCGTCGCCACCGTGTTCATCGCGTGGCTGCTGTGGATTCTGGTCGACACCGCGATCACCGAGACGCTCAATCCGGGCAGCCCGCGCAACAAGGCGCGCAGCCCGAGCATGCGCGCCCGCACGATGTTGCCGCTGGTGCGCAACGTGTTGCTCGTCACGATCATGACGATCGGTGGGATCGTCACCGCCGCGAACCTCGGCATCAACGTGACGCCGCTGCTCGCGGGTGCGGGCGTGATCGGTCTGGCGATCGGTTTCGGCGCGCAGTCGCTGGTGACCGACCTGATCACCGGCCTCTTCATCATCATCGAGGACACGATCTCGGTCGGCGACTGGATCGACGTCGATGGCGGGCATGCGGGCACGGTCGAGCATCTGTCGATCCGCACCGTGCGGCTGCGCGACGGGCAGGGCGCGATCCACGCGATTCCGTTCTCGCAGATCAAGATCGTGAAGAACCTGTCGCGCGATTTCGCGTACGCGGTGTTCGAGGTGCGCATGTCGTTCTCGACCGATGTCGACGAGATCACGCAGCTGATTCGCGAAGTCGGCGCGGAGCTGATGGCCGACTTCCGCTACCGGCGCGAGATGCTCGGGCCGATCGAGGTGTGGGGCCTCGACCGCTTCGATCCGAACTGGATGGTCGTCAAAGGGCAGATCAAGACGCGGCCGCTGCAGCAATGGAGCGTCGCGCGCGCGTTCAATTTGCGGCTCAAGCGCAAGATGGACGAGGCGGGCATCGAGATTCCTGTCGCGCAGATGCGGGTCTACACATCGTCGAAGGATAGCGAGGGCGAGCCGCTGCGCGACGATGAGATGACCGGGTTCGTCGCGCCTGTGAATGCCGGCGCCGATGACAGTTGGCATGCGCATGGCGAAGCGCAGCAGCCGGCGCGGGACGGCGAGCGCGGCAAAACCCATCAAAGGGCGCATGAACCCACGCGCGAAAGAGACCGCGAAGCGGCGCACGAGTATCTGCGCGAAGCTGAGTATGGGGTGGGCGTCGTTGGCCCGTCGGCGCGCGCGTCGACACAGGTGCCGCTTGCGCCCGCGCGTGACGTGTCGCACGAACCGCGTCCGGCGCCGCCGACGACCGGACAGACCGCGCCGATTCCGCCGCAGATTCCGACGGCGGGTGATGTGGGTGGGAAGAATTGAGGCGGGGGTGTGTTTGGGGGCCGTGCAACCGTCAAACCATCTCCGCCGCGTCGGCCATGCGCACGATGTCGTTCACGTGCGTGCCGATCCGGGCGCCTTCGACGCCATAGATATGCAGCGACACCGCCGGCGCATCACTGCCGTTGCCAAGCCGATGAATCGCAGCACGGCCGCCGCGCACGAACGACACCGCGCCGCGTTTGCGCGTCTGAGCGCGCAGCGCGCTCGCGCATTGATGCGCGTCGTCCCATTCGAAGACCGTTTCGCTCAGCTTGCCCTCGACCACCGCGTAACCGCACCAGGTGTGATGCGCGTGCACGGGGCTCGCCTGGCCGGGCTGCCAGACCAGCGCGGCAATCGCATAGCGGCCTTGCGGGTCGGCGATGAGCAGATGGCGCCGATAGGTGTCGGCGGAACCTTCGCGTTGCATCGGTGCGAGCAGCGCCGGGTCGGCGGCCGCCTCGGCGAGCGCGAGCCGCATGGTGCGCGCGAAGAACGTCGACTGCGACGGCTCCGGAAATTTCGCGCAGGCTTCGAACATCGCGTCGAGCGTGTCGCACAGGCGCTCGAGCGGTGTGCGCCCGATCTCGCCCAGCGTTTGTGTCGGTAACGCGGCCGCTTCAAGTCGGGCCGGGTCCGGCAGCGACTTCAGGTAGTCGGGAAGGTGCTCGAAAGCGGTGGCGCGAAGGTCGTCGCTCATGGTTTTATTGCAGCGCGGGCGCTGCAGTTCGGCAATTTTCGGTATCGATATTTATACCGGTTTGCCCGGAGAAAGAGTTTCCATATAATTCCCTCGACCGTCAGAAAAGTAGAATAATTTCCTATGAGGGGTGGTGGTATGAGTATGGATATCATCGATCGGAAGCTGCTCGAATTGCTGCAGGCAGACGCGACGATGCCGATCGCCGAACTCGCGCAGCGCGTGAACCTGTCACAGACGCCTTGCTGGAAGCGGCTGCAGCGCCTGAAGGAGGCGGGCGTGATTCGCGCGCAGGTGGCGCTGTGCGACGCGCGCAAGCTCGGGGTCGGAACCACAGTGTTCGTGGCGGTGCGGACGAATCAGCACACGGAGACATGGGCCGCCGCATTTACGCAGGCGGTGCGCGATATTCCCGAAGTGGTCGAGGTCTACCGGATGAGCGGCGAGACCGACTATCTGCTGCGCGTGGTGGTCTCCGATATCGACGACTACGACCGGATCTACAAACAGTTGATCACGGCCGTGCCGCTGTACGACGTGAGTTCGAGCTTTGCGATGGAGCAGATCAAGTATTCGACGGCATTGCCGGTGCGGCCGGTTGTGACTGTCACAAATAACGGCTGACGCGCGACATGCGATGGGGCGGTGACGAACGAACGGAACACGGGTTCGCTACGATGGCGACGTGGTCGATGCATTTAAGGGGAGGGGAGAGCACAGACCAAAATCACCCGCAGCAATACGAGGCAGACCGCGTGCCGTCAGGAGCGCCGCTTGCTGCCTCGACAGTAAATAAACGCGCCACAGCGCATCCATACCGGTCGCCTCGGCTGCAAGCCGCGTGCAAGCCCACTGGGCGTAGAATGCCGCCTTCTCCGACCCATCCGCGACTGCTTCGCGAACCGAGCCCGCTTCATGACCAGACCGCCGCGCAAGAAGAATCCGACCTTTGGCATCTCCGTCTTTATCGTGGTGGCGATCCTGCTGGTGATTGCCACGCTGTTCTATAACGCGATCCGCGAAAAGCACGAGTTCGACAGCCAGCCCACGCAGGTGCCGCCAGTGGCTTCGCAGGCAGCCGCGGCGGCCACCGCGATGAAACCGGCGAGCGGCGCCGCGCAATAACGCCCGCGCGCTTCCTGCTTCACTCCTCCGGTAGCCGGATCATGCTCGCGTCTTTGCGAATCTGCGCGGACGCCGCGAGCATCTGCTTGCATTGATGCGCGAGCAGCTTCGTGTCATGCACGGCATCGGCCGTATAGTCCGGCGATTTCTCCGTTTCGACGACCATCGCATCGAGCTCGCGACTCATCAGTTTGATCTGCTCGCCCTGCTCGGCGGGCAACGCGGTGCCGGCTTCGGCGGCGCTCAGGTTATCGCGCACGAGGCTCAAAGCGCGCTGCAGCGGCTGTAGCGAGATATCCTCGACCTGGTGCTGCTGTTGCGCGGAAGTGCGCAACAGTGGCGCGGCGGCCGTGATCTGCGACGCCAGCACATGGCTGCGCACCAGCAGACCGTTCAACTCCGGCACGAACTTCTGCGCGGACTTCGGTTCGAGCATCATCCGCTGGAACGCCTGACCGAGATTCGCGAACGCAACGTGAACGTTCTTGCGCGCGAGCCGATAACGGTAATCGCGGTCGAGCGCGGTCGCCGCGGCGGCAGCGGCGGCCGATGCACCGCTTGCCGGGCGCGCGGTCGCGTTGCGAATCGTGGTGGTGTCATGGCTGGCCTCGCCCGCGTTCGCCTCGGCATTGGCGTCGGCGACCGGCTGTGCCACGCCGGCGCGCCCAGCGCCGCGCGCACCGACGCCACCCGCCACTTCGGCACCGGCTCCGGCGCCGGCGCCGGCGCCGGCGACGGCGCCGGCGACGGCGAGCGCCGGGCCGCCAAAGCCGATCGCCGGATCCGCCATCGCCGCCGCCGGCGCGCGCGCGCCCGCTTCGGTCACGGCCGCGACCACCGCCGCGGCCGGTTTGCCGCTCCACCACCAGCTCGCTTCGAGATACTGCCGCGTCGCGCTGATCATGTTGTTGACGAGCTTGCCCATCAAGCGGTACTCCCAGTACGGGAACAGGTGGCTCGCCGCGATCGCGATCGCGCAGCCGACTACGGTGTCGATCGCGCGCTCGCCGATGATGCGCATGCTGCCCGGCGCGAGCAGATGGAACAGCAGCAGCACATACGATGACGTAAACACGACGCTCGCCGTGTAGTTGAACAGCAGCAGGCTGTAGCTCATCACCATCGACGCGAACATCACGACCATCAGGATGTGCGGCTCCTTCACGAAGATGATCAGCGCGATGCTCGCCGCGCAGCCGATCAGCGTGCCGATGATCCGCTGCCCGTTGCGCTGCTTGGTCAGCGAGTAGCCGGGCTTCAGAATGATCACGGTGGTCATCACGATCCAGTACGCGTTCGTGAGCGGCAGCAGGCGGCCGAGCCAGAAGCCCACGGCGACCGCGATCGTCACGCGCAACGCGTGTCGAAAGCTCGGCGAGGCCATTGTCAGATTCGACAGGATCTGCCCGAACGGCACGCGCCGGCTCGACACGAAACGGCTCAGCGCCTGGTCGATGCGAAGTTCGGTTTCGGTCGGGCTCGGCTCGGCGGTAAGGCTTCGGCGCATCTTGTCGATCAGCCGCGTGGCGCTCCAGATGCGGCGGAAATTCGACGACACGGCCGAATACGCCTCCGGGTTCTGCGTCGGCAGCTCCTGCTTGCGCATCAGTTCGATTTCATACTCGATCGCGCGCAATTCCGCCTTCACGTTCACGCGCATGCGCGGCGCCTGGTTCTGCAGCACCGCGAGGCCGATCTCCTCGAGATCTTCGGCCGCCTTGCGGATCAGATCGCGATAGAACACCAGCAGATCGGAGCCGCCGAACGTGCTGCGCACGAGCGTGTAATCGGTTTGCGCGCCGACGAACAGCTCGTGCAGATCGACGGTATTGATGAACAGGTTGTAGAGCATCGCGCGGCGTGGTTGGAGCTTGCCGCGCTTCAACTTGGGCAGATTGCGCAGCACGATGTCGCGCGCGGCGTCCTGGCGATCGACCGCGGAGATCTGCTTGTCGACGAGGTTGCGATAGCACTCGTCGAGATCGTTGTCGAGATCGTAAAAGGCGGCGCGCGCGAGCAGATAGTCCGCGCACGCGAACACGCTTTCGGCGAGCGCCTGCTGCTCGATCCGATGCATCATCCAGCGGCTCACGAAGGTCGACCAGTACGTGTACCAGAGACCGCCGAGCAGGATCCACGACGCGTTGACGAGCGCCTGCAAGGGCGTGAAGTGCTCCTCCAGCGTCATGATCATCATGAACAGCGTCGCGAAGCTGATCTGCGGCCAGCGATTGCCGTACACGACGATTAGCGACAGCACGAACGTGAGCGGCACGACCGTACACCACAGCGCGAGCGGATTGACGGTGGCGAGGCCGGTGGCGAGCGCGGACAGAAAGCCGATCACCGAGCAGGCCAGCATCTCGTTGTGCTTGTACTTGAGCGGGCCCGGCATGTCGACGACGCAGGCGCCGAGCGCGCCGGTCGCGATCGTGAAGCCGAGGTCACGATTGTGAAACACGATCAGGCACAGGATGGCCGGTAACGACACGCCGACCGCGATGCGCAGGCCGCCATAAAAGTACTGGCTATAAAGGAATTTTCTTATTTCGACCGAATAGCGCATCGACTACCTGAATCCATTCACCGAGAAAACCGCAGTTGGAAAGACAGCGCGAAACTGCCGTCGAGTCTAACTGATTTTGCGCGCGTTCTGACCTCGTCCATTCGGCCAGGTTATGCCCTGGGGATGGGTTTGTTATGCTGTCGCTTCAATGTCCGCCGTGGCTCGCGCGCATCGCTCGCGGGCCATCAGCGTGCCAAATGTGATCTGGAATCCATGCTTCAGCTCTTCTACTCGAACCGCTACGAAACGCTGGTGGGCGCGCTGCTCGGCGACCTCGCGCAAGCGCCGTCCGACCCGTGGACCGCGCGGCCCGTGATCGTGCCGAGCGCGGCCGTGCGCCGGCGGCTCGAGCTCGATATCGCCGCGCGCCAGGGCATCTGCGCGAACGTTAACTTTGGTTATCTCGCGCAATGGCTGTGGGCGCAGATCGGCGGCGTGATCGAGGTGCCGAAGCATTCGCCGTTCGCGCCGGACCGGCTCGTGTGGCGCTGCTACCGGCTGCTCGACGACTCAGACGAAGCGCTGCCGTGGAACGCGTCGCCGCGTCTGCGCACCTATCTCGATGCGGCCGACGCGTCGATGCGCTACGAACTCGCGCGGCGCGTCGCGACCGTGCTCGATCACTATCTGACCTATCGCCCCGAATGGCTGCTGCAGTGGCACAAGGGCGGCTCGATCTTCGCGAGCGGCGCGGCTGACGACACCGGTCCGCGTCTGACCGGCGCGAGCGACGCGGCGCGCGAGGACGAGCGCTGGCAGGCGGCGCTGTGGCGCGCGGTGCTCGCCGAGCTCGCGCAAGCCGGCGGTCATGCGCAAACATCCGCGGCCGCGCTGCCGCCCGCGTACCGGTTCCTCGATGAAATCGCGGCGCTCGATCTCGAGGCGATCTCGAACGCGCGATGGCCCGAGGCGGTCAGCGTGTTCGCGCTGCCGACCATGCCGCCGCTGCATATCGCGTTGCTGCGCGCGCTGTCGCGCTGGATCGACGTGCGTCTGTACGTGATGAACCCGTGCCGCGAGTTCTGGTTCGACGTGGTCAGCGAAGGGCGCGTGCAGGCACTCGACGCGGCGGGGCAGCTCGACTATCAGGAAGTCGGTCATCCGCTGCTCGCCGAATGGGGCCGCCAGACTCAGGCGCAGCTGCATATGCTGCACGAGCTGACCGAAAGCGCCGCATCGGCCGAGACCGGCGACTTCACCGAAAACCCGCAGCCGAGCTGGCTCGCCGCCGTGCAGAACGGCATCCTCGCTTTGCGCAATGAGGCCGATGCCGACGAGTTGCCTATCGAGCGCGGTATCGAGGTGCACGTCTGTCATAGCCTGTCCCGGCAGCTCGAAGTGCTGCACGATCGCCTGCTCGGCTGGTTCGACGAATTCGACGATCTACAGCCGTCCGACGTGCTGGTCGCGGTGTCCGATCTCGCGGCGGCCGGTCCGCTGATCGATGCGGTGTTCGGCACCACGCCTGCCGGCGACACGCGCCGCATTCCGTACCGCATTACCGGCCTGCCGCCGTCGCAGGCCAATCCGGTCGCGCGTCTGTTGCTCGACTGGCTCGCGCTGCCCGAGCGCAGCGTCGGCGCGCCGGATCTGATCGAATGGCTGCGCGTCGATGCGGTCGCGGTGCGCTACGGCATCGATGCGAATTCGCTCGAGGCCGCGCAGGAATGGCTCGCGGCCGCCGGCGCGCGGCGCGGGCTCGCGCCGCTCGAACCGTTGGGTGAACACGTGCCGGTCGCGCGTCATACGTTCGCCGATGCGCTGACGCGCCTGTACCTCGGCTACGCGATGCCGGCAGGCGGCGAACCGGTCGATGCGTGGCTGCCGGTCGAAGGCGCGGGCGGTTCGGATGCTGAACTGCTCGGCCGTCTGTCGCGTTTCGTCGACGACATCGACAGCTTCGCGGCGAGCTGCGCGATCGAGCGCACGCCGTCCGACTGGTCGCAACTGCTGCTCGAAACGCTCGGGCAGTGCTTCGACGGCGGCGTCGAGTTCGCCGATTCGCTCGCGGCCGTGCGCGACGCGCTCGATGCGATGAGCGCCGCGATGCAGGCCGGCGCGCATGATGTGTTGCTGCCGGCGTCGGTGGTGCGCACCGCGCTCACCGAAGCGCTCGACGACCCCGCACGCGGCGGCGTGCCGTGGGGCAGCGTGACGTTTTCTTCGCTGACGAGCTTGCGCGGTTTGCCGTTCCGCGTGGTCTGCCTGCTCGGCATGGACGACGGCGTGCTGCCGTCGCTCGCGCGTGCCGACGAGTTCGATCTGATGGCCGCGTTCGGTAAGGCCGGCGACCGTCAGCGCCGCGACGACGAGCGCAATCTGTTCCTCGATCTGCTGCTCGCCGCGCGCGAGCGGCTCTTCATCGCCTACACGGGCCGCAGCATTCGCGATAACGCGCCGCTGCCGCCGGCCGCGCTCGTCGATGAACTGCTCGATCATCTCGCGCAGGTGTCGGCGGGCGAGGACGCGAGTCCGGCCGAGGTCGACAGCGCGCGGCGCGAGTTCATCGTCGAGCATCCGTTGCAGGCGTTCGCGTCGGACTACTTCGCGGCGAAGCCCGACCTGTTCACCTACGACGCCGATCGCGCCGAGCTGGCCACGCTGCTTGCCGAACCGCAGCATGCCGCCGCCACGCCGTTCTTCGATCAACCGCTGCCGCCGGAAGCTATGCACGAGGTGGAGTTCGACGACTTCGTGCGCTTCTGGCGTCATCCGGCGCGCGCACTGCTGCGCGACCGGCTCGGTATCGCGTTGTCGGATGCGCAGGGCGAATTGCTCGACACCGAGCCGTTCGATCTCGACTATGCGGGCCGCGACGCGCTCGCCGAGCGCCTGCTGCCGGTGCTGCTAGACGCCGGCACCGACGACGAGGTGATCTATAGCCGCGTGCAGCGCGTCGCCGAGGCGAGCCCCGAGTTGCCCGGCGGCGCGACCGGCGCGGTCTGGCGCGCGCGCGAGCTGTCCGCGCTGCGGCAGTTGGCGCAAAGCGTGCGGCGCGAAGTGGCCGCGGGCGTCGAGCGTTTGCCGTTCGTGCTCGACGTCTCGCCGCGCTGGCCGCAAGGCGGCGCTGGCACCGACAGCGCCGTGTCCCTGTTTGGCGACTACGACGCGCTGCTGCGCGAATCCGCCGAAACGCCGCTGCATTTGCGCGGCACGTTGAACCTGCTGACCGGAACGGGACAAGTGATCTTTCGTTATGCCAAAGCCAGCGCGCGCGACTATCTGTCCGCGTGGCTCGCGCATCTGGTCTATTGCGCGGCGCAGCCGGACGGCCCGCGCCGTACCGTATGGCACGGCAGCGGCGAGAGCTTCGAGCTGGCGCCCGTCGCGGCTCCGCTCGACGAACTCGCGCCGTTGGCTGCGCTCTTCAATGCCGGCCGCCGGCTGCCGCTGCGCTTTTTCCCGAAAAGCGCATGGGCGCGGGTCAGCGAAAGCGAATCGGCGGCGCAAGGCGTATGGGTCAACGACCGCGTGCGCGGCGAATCCGACGACCCCGCGTTGCGCATCGCGCTGCGCGGCACACCGCTCACGCTCGACGAACCGTTCGGCAGCCTCGCCGCGATCGTCTTCAAGCCACTGATCCAGCATTTGCGGAGCGCCTCATGAGCGACGCGCTGCGCCATCAAACCATCGCCGCCGACGAACTCGACGTGTTCGCATGTCCACTCGACGGCGTGAACCAGATCGAAGCGTCGGCGGGCACCGGCAAGACGTGGAACATCTGCGCGCTGTACGTGCGGCTGCTGCTCGAAAAGAACCTGAACGCGGATCAGATTCTCGTCGTCACGTTCACGAAGGCCGCGACCGCGGAGCTGCACGAGCGCATACGCGGCCGTCTCGCGGAACTGCACCGCGCGATCGAGATGGACGACGACGGCGACGATCCGTTCATCCGCCGGCTGTTCGAAACGACGCTCGCGCCGGAGCGCGGTATCGAGCGCGAGGCCGCGTTGAAGGTCGTGCGCCGCGCGCTGCGCACGTTCGATCAGGCCGCGATCCACACGATCCACGCGTTCTGTCAGCGCGCCTTGCAGGAAGCGCCGTTCGCGGCCGCGATGCCATTCGCGTTCGAGATGGAAGCCGACGACGCGGCGCTGCGTTTCGAACTCGCCGCCGATTTCTGGCGCGAGCAGGTCGAGCCGGTCGCGCATGCGCATCCGGCGTTCGCCGCGTGGCTGGTGGCCAAGCGCGCCGGTCCCGCGTCGCTCGACGAGCAGCTGGCCCGACGCCTGAAAAAGCCGCTCGCGCAATTGCGCTGGGGCAGCGTCGACGCGGCCGGCGCAAGCGCCGATCCGCAGGCCGGCTTCGATGTCGCGTGCGCGATCTGGCGGGCCGAACGCGACGCGATCGTCGCGCTACTGGCCGAGGCACAGGAGCGCCTGAGCAAGACTACGCACAAGCCCGATCACGTGAGCGCCGCGATCGCCGCGTGGACCGACTACTTCGCGCAGGGCGATTGCCATGCGCCGCCGCCGCGCGCCGCGCTGAAGCTGACGGCGTCGGCGTTGAAGAAGGCAACCAAGGTCAAGTTCGAGCCGCCCGCACATCCGTTCTTCGAGCATGCCGATGCGCTGGCCGCGGCCGTGGTCGCCGCCGAGGCCGCGCAGCGCGCGCGCTGGCTCGCGCTGGTGCAGACATGGCTCGACTACGCGCCGGCCGAGTTGGTGGCGCGCAAGCGCACGCGTCGCGTTGTATCGTTCGACGATCTGCTCGCGAATCTGTATCGCGCACTGGCCGCGCATGCCTGGCTCGCCGATGCATTGCGTAGCCGCTATCCGGCCGCGCTGATCGACGAGTTCCAGGACACCGATCCGCTGCAATTCGCGATCTTCAGCCGCATCTTCGCGCCGGCGGGACCGCTGTTCCTCGTCGGCGATCCGAAGCAGGCGATCTACAGTTTTCGCGCGGCGGATCTGCATACGTATCTCGCGGCGCGCGAGTCGGCGTCCGCGTGCTACACGCTCGCGGTCAACCAGCGTTCGACCGCACCGATCGTCGAGGCGTGCAACCGCATCTTCGAAGCGAACCGCCAGGCGTTCGTGCTCGACGGGCTCGACTATCAGCCAGTGCGTGCGGGCGAGCGGCGCCGCGCGCCGTTTACCGATCCCGACGCGAGCGGCGGCGATTTCCGCATCTGGACGTTGCGGCGCGGTGAAACCCCGCTGGACAAACGCAGCGCGCAGCGCGCCGCGAGCGAAGCGTGCGCGGCCGAGATCGTGCGGCTTTTGCGAGGGGCGCGCGAAGGTGTCGTGACGATCGGCGACAAGCCGCTCGCACCGGGCGATATCGCCGTGCTCGTGCAGACGCACAAGCAGGGCAGCCTCGTCAAACGCGTGCTCGCGGCGTGGGGCGTCGGCAGCGTGGAGCTTGCGCAGGCGTCGGTGTTCGCGACGCTCGACGCCGAGCAGATCGAGCGCGTGCTGGCCGCCATCGACACGCCCGGCGATCTGCGTCGCCTGCGCGCCGCGCTCGCCACCGACTGGCTCGGGCTCGATGCCGCCGCGCTGTGGCGTCTCACGCAGGTCGCCGATGCGCCCGCGGCCGCGGCCGTTGACGACCCCGCGCCAGCGCTCGACGCCGCCGACGCGATGGGCTGGGTCGAGCGTTTTTCGCGCTACCGGATGCTGTGGCACGAACGCGGCTTCGCGGTGATGTGGCGCACGCTGGTGCGCGAGCTGCGCGTCGCGCAGCGGCTCGTCGCGGGTGTCGACGGCGAGCGTCGGCTGACCAACGTGAACCATCTCGCCGAGCTCATACAGGCGCGCGCGGCCACCCAGCCCGGCATCGCGCCTACCTTGCGCTGGCTCGCCGCGCAGCGCGAGCAGGGCGGCGGTGACGAGGCCCAACTGCGGCTCGAGTCGGATCGCAATCTCGTGCAGATTGTCACGGTCCATAAATCGAAGGGACTCGAATACGCGGTCGTGTTCTGTCCGTTTCTGAACGATGGCGGCTTGCGCGAGCCGCCCTCGTCGGGCTTGCCCGATGCGCGCGAGTATCACGACGACAGCGGCGACGCGGTGCTGCACTACGGTTGCGACGAAGAGGAAGCCGAGCGCGCTTCGCGTTACGCGGTGCGCGAGCAGGCGGCGGAACGCGCGCGGCTCGTCTATGTGGCGCTCACGCGCGCGGTGTATCGCTGCTACCTGGTGGCGGGCACGTATCTGTCGTCGCGCTCGACGAAGGAGTCGCGGCGCAGCGTACTGAACTGGCTCGTCGGCGGCAGCGGCCACACGTTCGACGCCTGGCTCGCCGAGCCGCCCGACGAAGCCGCGCTCGCGGCGAGCTGGCAGGCGCTCGCGGGCGGACCGGTCACGTTGCGGGCGCTGCCCGAAGTGACGCGCCGCGTGCCGCTCGAAAGTCTGCGGGATCAGGGCGCGCATCTGCACGCGCGCGCGAATCGGCGGCCGTTGCGAGATCAGTGGCGCATGGCAAGCTTCAGCGGCCTGATCGCGGCCGGCGGCAGGAGCGCGGATGCCCACACGCACGCGCCGCAGGAAGACGTGCGGCCCGACCACGATGAAATCGCCGATGCGCTACCCGCCGCGCCGCTGCTCACGCCGCTCGCCGCGGCGAGCGCCCCGGCGCATGCCGACGACGACATCCTCGGGTTCCCGCGCGGCGCGGCGGCCGGCGATTGCCTGCATCGGATGTTCGAACTCGCCGATTTTACCGAGGCGCGCACCTGGCCCGACGCGATTCGCGGCGCGCTGCGCGAGCGTCCGGCGCCGGCCGCGCCCGAGCTCGCCGCGCGCTTGCCCGCGATGATGCATCGGCTGATCGCCGACGTCGTCTCGACCGAACTCGTGCCGGGCATGACGCTCGCGCGGCTCGATCCGCGTCGGCGCCTGAACGAACTCGAGTTTCTGTTCGCGGCCCCGTCGCTGGATTTTCCGGCGCTGCGCGAGCTGCTGATCGAATACGGCTATCCCGACGTCGCGCTGGAGCCCGGCGTGCTGCGCGGGTTCGTCAAAGGATTTATCGACATGATCGTCGAGCACGACGGCCGCTTCTGGATCGTCGACTGGAAGTCGAACCATCTCGGCGACACCGCCGCCGACTACGCGGCCGCGCCGCTCGAAGCGGCGATGGCGAGTCACGCGTACCACCTGCAGGCGTTGCTTTATACGGTCGCGCTGCATCGCTATCTGAAGACGCGCGTGCGCGACTATGCATACGACACGCATATCGGCGGCTACCTGTATCTGTTCGTGCGCGGCGTGCGGCCCGACTGGCGCGATGTCGACGGCGCCGCCGGTGTGCACGGGCGGCGTGCGCCGTTCGAACTGGTGGCGCTGCTCGACGCGGCGATGATCGGAGGTGGCGCATGAGTACGCCCGGCACGCTTGACGAGCGCGCGGCCGCGCCGCTCGGGCTCGAAGACATCGGCGTCAACCTGCCCGCGCCGGCCGATTTCAGCATCGCGCTGGCCGAAGGGTTCGCGCGCCGTATCGGCATGCTCGCGCGGCGCGGTGGCGCATCGACCGAGGTGGTGAAGTGGGCCGCGCGCGGCGCGTTCGCCGCGAGCCGCGCGACCGCCGAAGGGCACGTGTGCGTGCCGCTCGCGACGCTCGCGCGCCGCTTCGACGCGTCGAGCGCCGAAGTGCGCGCGGCGCTGCTCGCGAGCGGCATGGCAAGCGATGGCGCAGCGGACGCAGCGGCGTTGCGCCCGCTCGTGATCGACGCGCAGGGGCGTCTCTATCTCGCGCGCTACTACGACTACGAGCGGCGCCTGGCCCACGCCCTGGTCGCGCATGCGACGGGCGAGGCGAGCACCGCGAAGGCCGACGCGGACACCGCCCCCGCCGCTTTGCGCGAACGCCTGCTGCGCTACTTCGGTCCGCCGCGAGACGACGACGTCGACTGGCAACGCGTCGCGGCCGTGATGGCGCTGTCGGGGCGGCTGACGATCGTCAGCGGCGGCCCGGGAACCGGCAAGACCACGACCGTGGTCGGCGTGCTTGCGTGTCTGCTCGATGCGCGGGCCGATTTGCGCATCGCGCTGGCGGCGCCGACCGGCAAGGCGGCGCAACGGATGCAGGAAGCGTTGCTCGCGCGCGCGGGCGAGCTGCCGCCCGAACTCGCCGCGCGTTTGCCGCAGGCGTCGTACACGCTGCATCGCTTGCTGGGGTCGGGGCCGGGCGGGCGCTTCCGGCATCATCGCGATAATCCGTTGCCGTATGACGTGGTCGTGATCGACGAGGCGTCGATGATCGACGTGGCGATGGCCACGCATCTGCTCGACGCGATCGGGCCGCAAACGCGGCTCGTGATGCTCGGTGACAAGGACCAGCTCGCCGCGGTCGAAGCCGGCGCAGTGTTCGCCGAACTCAGCGCGCGGCCGGCGTTGAGCGCGCGCGGATTGCAATGGGTCGCGCAGGCGCTCGACATCGACGAGGGGCGGCTCGCGCGGGCTTTGCCGCGCGCGTTGCGTGAAGTCGATGAAGCACCGTTGGACGATTTATTTGCGCCGCCCGAGACGCCGCAAACCTTCGAGCCACCCGCGTCGGGCGATCTGTTCGGTGACGGCGTGACATCGGCGACTGGCGAGCAGGCGGATCGCGATAAGCGATCGGCGATCGACCGCAACCCGCTCGCGGACTGCGTCGTCTGGCTCGAGCGCAACTACCGGTTCGGTCTCGAGTCGCCGATCGGCCGTTTGTCCGTCGCGATTCGCAACGGCTCACCGAGCGCGGCGCTCGACGTATTGCAGATCGACCCGACCGAGGTCTGCGCCGCGGCGCTGCACGAGGACGCTCACACGACGCTGGCCGAGCGCACCACCGCAAGACTTGCCGGTGGCTTCGCGCCGTACGCCGACGCGCTTGCCAGGGCGCTCGCCGTCGATACGCCCGATCCAGTGCCGCTCTTCGACGCGCTCAACCGCTTCCGCATCCTCTGTGCGACGCGGCTCGGACCTCGCGGCGTCGATCGGGTCAACGCGGCGATGGCGGCTGAGGTGCGCCGCGCCGCGGGCGTCACGCTCGCGGTCGGCGCGCAGTGGTTTGCCGGACGTCCGGTGATGGTGACGCGCAACGATTACGCGCTGGGTCTGTTCAATGGCGACATCGGCATTGCGCTGCCGGGCGCGGGTGGCGCGCTGCGCGTGTACTTCCGCACCGGCGACGGCGGTGTGCGCGCGGTGTCGCCGGCCGCGCTGCCGCCGCACGACACCGCGTTCGCGCTGACGGTCCACAAGTCGCAAGGTTCGGAGTTCGAGCAAGCGGTGCTGGTGCTGCCGTCGGCGTTCAGCCGTGTGTTGTCGCGTGAGCTCGTGTATACGGCGATTACTCGCGCGCGCGAACGCGTCGAGGTGATCGGCGCGCGGGCCGTGCTCGCGCAGGCGATCGCGACGCCGACGCAGCGTGATTCGGGGCTGGCCGCGCGGATTGCCGAAGCATCGCGTTGATCGCGCGGCAGCAGGCAGAAAAAGCGAAGTGGCGGACTTGTGGTGCGAGCGGCGCTCAACCGGCAACCCCGCTCGCCCGCTCGATGGCCTCGACGCGGCTGCGCATCGTCCTGCGATACCACAGTGTCCACAGCGCGAGTCCCGCGTAGATGCCGTAGCCGATCAAGGGCGACACGACGAGGAAGCGTTCGATCGGCCACGTCAGCGCCATCCACGCGCGTAGCGCGGTTTCGGCGGTCAGCCCGATGCCCCACACGAGCGTCATGGTTCGCATCGCGGTGGCGAGACCGGGGCGCTCGCGCCATAGCGCCTCGAAATGCGCGGCGCCGCCTTCCATTTCGCGCGCGACCGTCGCGCGCGCGAGGTAGAAGATCAGAGGACGACGCATCGGCAGCGACAGCAGGAACACGACGCCGACCGCGCCGGACACCAGCGACTCGCGCAACAGCAGCATGCGCGGACTGCCCCCGAGCGCCATGGCCGCGACCGACAGCACGATGCCCGCCACCACCATCACGCTGAGCGCATCGACGCGCCTGAAGCGCGCGAGCTCGATCGCGCTCCACACGAGCGGCGGCACGGCGGACGCGATCAGCGCGCCGGTCTCGCCGACCCTCGGCAACGCGAGCCGGTAAGCAAGCCACGGCAGCAGAAAGTTGACGGCCAGTTCGAGCACGAAACCGGGACGGATTTTCATATGAATTTACGCCGTAAGCGAAAGAACCAGTATCGATGAACCGGTCGGGCCGACGCAAATGGTTTTTTTCGTAGCGTTCGCGAGCCGGTGCCGCCGGGCGCCGCACCGGGCGCTGCGCCGCCTTCCCGCGAGTTCGGGCATTTCGCGTCGAGCGCTTGTACACTGACGCATCTTCCTTGCCGACCACCCATGACATCCCGCTATCCGGTCCCGCCCAACGAAATCGAATTGACCGCCGTGCGCGCGCAGGGGGCGGGTGGTCAGAACGTCAACAAGGTGTCGAGCGCGATCCATCTGCGTTTCGACGTGCGTGCCTCGTCGCTGCCGGAAGTGCTGAAGATGCGTCTGCTCGCGCTGTCCGACCACCGGCTCACGCGCGACGGCGTCGTGATCATCAAGGCGCAGGAGCATCGGACCCAGGAGATGAACCGCGCGGCGGCGCTCGCGCGGCTCGATGAACTGATCGAAAGCGTCAGCGTGACCCGCAAGCATCGGGTCGCGACGCGGCCGACCCGCGCGTCGAACCTGCGGCGGCTCGACAGCAAGGCCAAGCGTAGCGAGGTCAAGTCGGGGCGCGGCCGCGTGCACGAGTAGCGGCGTGGGTCGCTAACGTCTCGCGCCGCGTCTGCTGGTGCGCCCATCCGGCGGCGACGCCTCCGCCACGAAGTCGACGCACAGCACGTGCGTGCCGTCGCGCTCGAACGCGATCGCCGCGGTGTAGCAGTCCTGACCATCGGCGAGCGAATAATGTGGCCCCATCATCGCGACGCGGCCCGGCGCCGCGAGCGCGTGCCGGAAATACGCGCGACGCGACCAGTTGCTGCGCGTCTCCGTATACAGCGGCGCGAGCCGCTTCGGAGGCGGCGGGACCGACGCCGCCGTCACCGAAGGCTGGGTCTGCTCGCCCAGGCCGTCGGTGAGGAACACGCGGCGCGCTTCGGGCAGATGCCAGACCTTTTGCGCGGCCTGTTCGAGGTCACCGGTCGCCTTGTAGGCGTCGGCGGCGGCCAGCACCGCTTCCGCGAAGCCCTCGAACCCGAGCCGCTGGTGGCCGGCGTGCGCACGCTCGTATTCGGCGAACTTGCTCCAGATCGACGCGACGAGCTCGGGCACCTTCGTGCAGGCGGCCAGCACGCTGCTCTTTGGCTGACCGAACCAGAACCCCTGCACGAAATCGACGTCGGCCTGCATCAGGATCATCAGCTCTTCATCGGTTTCGACGCCTTCGGCGAGCACGAGCGTGCCCGACTGATGGAGCATCGCGATCAAATGGCTGATCATCGATTCGTCGCCCTCGCGCTTGCCCGCGCGCGCGACGAGCGAGCGGTCGAGTTTGACGATGTCGGGGCGGAAGCGCCACACGCGATCGAAGTTCGAGAAGCCGGTGCCGAAGTCGTCGATCGCGATCAGAAAATCGCGCGGCTGCGAGGCGGCGAGCATGCTGGCGACGGCGGATTCATCGTCGGCGGGTTGCTCGAGCACTTCGATCACGATGCGCTCCTGCGGCAGCCCGAAATGCGCGGACAACTCGTCGATGAAAGCGCGCTGCGGCCAGCCGGTTTCGAACACCTGCGGGCGCGTGTTCAGAAACAGCCACCCGGTGCTGATGCCTTGCTCCATGAAGTTCGCCACATGCAGGCAGCGCGCGATGCGATCGAGTTCGCGCGCTTCGGCGGCCGAGCGCGTGCCGGAGAACAATACTTCGGGCGAGACGGGCAGACCGACCGGATCGAACGCGCGCAACAGCCCCTCGTAGCCGACCACGCACTGATGCGTGACCGACAGCACCGGCTGGAACACGCTGTGCAATGTCAACGCGCGCCAGGTCACGGTCCAGCCCGACTCGCCGCGGACCAGGTGCGGGAGCAGGCCGCTCACGGTCAATTCGCTGACGGATGGCATAGAAGCGGGCATGAAAGCTGACATGGGATCGTTGCGGCAAGGGAATGAAGGGGCACGCAAACCCATTCGGCGCGTAGCGCTCGCACACCCGAAGCGCCGCCGGAACGAAACGAATGCGTCCCGCGAACACGGAGGGCGGTGCCAGCCACGCTGGACTCCGGCGAATTGGTCAAAATGAGTCTAGCAGTTTGCAGCGCGCGACAATGTGCGGGTTATCACAAACGCATGGGCGCGAAAATTGTCTGCAAAACGGCTGACTACGGCCGCGCGACAATCCGTTGCGGTAATGCGCCGGAGCGTCCCGCGCGCTTGCCACGCGCGACACCGATTCTCAATCGCAATGAGTTACCGTACCACGCCGAGGGTAGCAGGGCGCCCAGTGGTCGCCCGCCAAACTCCAGGCCGACGGTGCTCACATGCTGGTGCCGCTGTAGGCGCTGATGCGGCCTTTCAGGCGGCGGGCTTGGCACTGCTCTGCCGGGCGGATTCTCGCGCGACGTGCAGGAGCCGCGCCGGTTCGTGTTCATCGAGCGGTGGGAAAGCCAGGATGCGCTCGCGGCGCATGCGAAATCCGCACATATCCAGGCTTATAAGAAGGCGGCCGCGGATCGGATCGAGCACGCGGAGATTCGCGTGGTGTCGAAGATCGCCTGAATTCGGGCGCGGGCGTCAGCGGCGCGCGGACACGCTGGACAGGGGTGGGGCGGCCCTGAGGCCGCCGGCGCGCCGTCAGCGATCAGTGGGTTGCTTGCGGGACATCGAGAATCAGGATGATGGTCCAGTCGGCGTCGCCGTCATGGTGATACTGGCGCTCCGCGACAATGAACGGCTGCTGCTTGCCAGCCGGGCCGAGAAACAGCACGTCGCCTTCCATCGGCAGGCATTCGACGGGCGGCAGCGCGAGGTACGCTTCCTGACCGCCACGCGGCATCAGTTTTTCGATCTTGCGAGATGCTGCTTCGGTCCATTCGATATCAAGCTGGATGTTGCTCATGCTGTCCTCCGCACCAGGGTGCGCACGGGTTAGGGGATGCCGGCGGCTCGCCGGTCGGTGCGCGACTTTAGCATACGAAGAGCAGAGCGCCGGCTGCTTGCCAGGCCGGTGCGCGCCCGGAGTACCTTGCCAGCAGCGAGCGGGTCGCACAAATAAAAAAAGCCGAAACCGGCGCTGCCAGCTTCGGCTTTTTCACCTTCACGACGAGGCCGCGAGGCGAGATCCGCGAAGTCGCTCAGGTGCCCGACGCGTCGGCACCCTTCTTCGGATGATGCGGAGCCATCTTGTGATGCTTGGCCGGCGCGGCCGGTGCGCTTCCCATCGACTGCTCGCGGTTTTGCAAATCTTGCGCACGCTGCTCGACGTCGGCGGCCTTCGCCGGATCGGTGCTCGTCGTGATGCCGTTGTCCTGCGCGTGAGCCGCGCTGGCTGCGGCACACAAGGAAACCAGGATCGCCAAGGACACTTTCTTCATCGTTACCTCCGTAGAATGGTGGTGGACCCGAGTATTGCCTGTCCAGTGGGAAAGACAATGCATTCTATCGAGCAAACTCTTCTCCAGCCGATGGCTTTGTAACCGCGCTCAACACTTGTTACGTTTTGTAATAGCTGGACGCTGGTTGAATAAACCGCGACGTCCTCGAGTGCGAGAGCGCAGCGGCCTACATCGTTCGTCAGAACCAGCCGATCGCGCGATACAGGTGAAATTGCGCGAGGCCGATCAGTTCATGCAACGCTATCTCCGCGGCCACGAGATTGGCGAAGCGCGGCAGCACGCCGATCCGCGCGCGCCGCGCGCTCGAAATCTGCGGCTGCGGCTCGACGCCGAAGCGCTGAAAATCGAGCAGCGCACGCGGCATCTGATACGCGGAGGTGACGAGTATCAACGTGTCGTAATGTGATTGACCGACAATAGCCGAGACGTTGCGCGCGTTCTCATAGGTCGTGCGGCTGCTTTGCTCGAGCACGATGTCCGAGCGCGCCACCTGCTGACGCAGCAGATAGGGCAGGTAGGTGTCGGCTTCGGTCGCGCTATGCCGCTGCGGATTGCCGCCGCTGACGATCACCCGGCACGTGCTCGTCGTGCGCTTGCAGGCCGCGTAGTTCTGCGCGCTGACCTCGATGCGCGAGAGTACGTCGCGCGGTGGCACCAGCACGTGGTCGTGGTCGTAGACCGTGCCGCCGCCGAGCAGGATGATCGCGGTGCGTGGCGCGAAGGTGGCGGCCGTGGCGCTCTGTCGTTGGGGCTGCGCCAGATCGAGCAGTGGCGCGGTTAGCCAGCCGGCCGCGAGCAGCCAGAACAGCGCCATCATGCAGACGATGAGCGGCCGGCGCGCACGTTTCCATAGCACGATTGCTGCAAAAAAAAGCGCTAATAAAGTGAATAGAATCAATTTAAATGGGGTAACGTATGTCTTTCGGGACAAATCCACGGGCCTGCCATCGCGCCGCGGCGGTTGCATCGTCGGTTCATGGAGAGAACGCTAACATGCCGTTCTGACGGGGGTTCCGAAAACGAGACCAGGCAGCACCTGGCGGAAATCCGCCGTCAGACAGGCGGCGAGCTTCCGACCAGGAGCGGGTGCTACGCGCGTCGCCGGTGGCGCAGTGACGCGTGGGCATGAATGTGTCATAGCTGCACTTTAAGAAAGAAGTGAGATGACCACGTATTCCAACGAAGCGGTACTTGAAGCGCTGCGGCGAGCGCAATATCGTCAGGTTCCCTGGGCCAGAAGGCCGGGTGTCTTCCAATATCTTCGCGCGCTGGGGCTGATGGACACCGTTCGTCAGCGAACCGTCGCACCGGCGCCAGGCTTTCATGCTCCCGTCGACATCGCGGTGCTCACCGAACGCGGCAAAGCGGAGTTTGCGCGGCTCGAGCACGACGAGCGTCTGCTCACATGGACAGCGCAACGCATGCACGATTATGTTCTCGGCGCGGCCGAACCGCAGTCCGCCGCGACAGCCGAAGTCAGATCTTAGCTCAAGGTTCATCGCTTACCTGAACTGAGTCACTGTCCGCCCGGGCCTGTCGCCCCCTCGGCGGGCCGTCGCTGAGGTCGACCCGTCGCCGTGCACGTCCGGGGGCGAATCTCGGCTTCCCATCGACAAGGCGGCGACGCGATCCGCGCAGGTCGATGCCGTTGCGCGCCTTCCATGCCATCAACGCCTCGACGGCGAAAAAAAGCCCGTATCGCGAAGATACGGGCATACCGGAATTACTACTGCCACGCTGTGCTAATGGCGTTGAGTCAGACTGGTGCCGCGTCCGGTGGTTCCCCGATCGTAAGTGCGCAATGCAAGATACTGGGCACCGCGCCGCGCGACGCGCCGTCCGAGCGGCGACTTGGCAAATCAACGCCGCCGCTGATCCTCACGCGGCGCATTGGGCCGTGCCCGCACATTGCTGGCGATATCGCCGCGCAGATCGCCACGCGGCGTCGGCGGCGTGAAGTCGCGATTATGGGCCTCGCTCTGCTGCCACGCTTCCAGCGTGGCTTGGCGGTCCGGGCGCCAGTTCCACCCTTGCGGGCGTTGTTGCGCAATTGCGGGCGCGGCCATCGATGAAATCACAATGCCGCACAACACCAGTGACATTGGTTTCATTCCGAAATCCCCCTCAACCTCGAGCGCCTCGACTCAAGGCCTGTTTGCATAAGTATTAACGTATGCCGGGGGACGAAAGCACGCTGTAATTAATAGTAAATGGATGTTTCACCCGGAGCTATCGGGTAGTTTGGCGGTCTGAGGCAGCGCGCAAGGAGCGCTGTGGCGGTCGTGCGGGAGGCGCGACGAAAGGGGCGCGCAAAGCGGAGAAGACAGCGTCTCGCGGCGACCGTCAAATGCTGGCGGGTCGTGGGCGCGCACGCAATCGTGGAAAAGTCGGCTGGATAAAAAACCGGGCGCCTACAGGCGCCCGGTGACCGCGTAGTTTCGCATCAGGCCATCTTGACCGGCGCGCGCCACGATTCCGGATTGGTCCAGAACGCGCCGCGTAGGCGGTCGCGGCTCGGCGGTGCCGGCGGTTTCGCGGCCGTTGCGCCGATCCGGCCGCGCAGCGAGATTTCGCGGCCGCTCGTGCCAAGCCGTTTCACAATTTCAGCGAGCGTGCCATCGGCTTGCCACTCGTCGAAGCGCCGGCGGCAAGTCGGGGGGGACGGGTAGCGGCCCGGCAACTTGGACCAGCCTTCGCCTGTCGACAACACCCAAAGCACGGCGTTGACCACCGCCCGAGCTTCCACGCGCGGTCGACCGCGCCGTTCGCTGCGCGCCGGCTCGGCGCAGAACAAAGCCTCGACCAGCGCCCATTCGTTATCTCTCAAATCGTCGAACAGCATCATGTTTCACCTCAGCGAAGCTAACTCCGGTGCGCTGCCCCGCGCCGCGCACTCTTCACGCACTCGATAGGCGAGTGCCAAAGGGGACGGGCTTGCCACGGATTGCCATCGGAAATCATGGCGCCCTCCCTGTGCGTTTCACAACGCACGAAGTGTGCCAATCTGCTGCCGATTGCCTGAAAGCCCCGTGGCGGCGGGCCAACGCGGGCGCCAGCCAGGGCCGTATAAGAATCCAAAAAACCCATCTCGCAAATCGGGACAATCACCAATCTGGGGCAGAAAAGCCCGGCTGGCGTGCGTTCGCGCTTTTTTGCTGCATTGCAGCGGCCACGTGGACGGTGCTTTGCCGCACGTATTTGGTCGTACAATGCGCATCAATCTGCGCTATTAATGAGGTGAACAAATGAATGTGACGCTGCGACAGCTCAGGGTTTTCATCGAGGTGGCGCGCTTGCAAAGCTTCAGTCGGGCCGGCGCCGAAATCGGCCTCACGCAGTCGGCGGTCAGTCGCTGCGTGCGCGAACTCGAAAGCGAGATCGGCATGAAGCTCATCGATCGCACGACGCGCGAAGTGCAACTAACCGACGTAGGCGGCAACCTCGTGGCGAGTGTGTCGCGACTGCTGGGGGATCTCGACGACGCGTTGCGCGAGATCCGCGAAATCGGCGAGCAGCGCCGCGGACGCGTGGTGGTCGCGGCGAGCCCGACCGTCGCGTGCCGGCTGATGCCGCGCGTAGTCGCGTCGTGCGGACAGCAGTTTCCTTATGTGACGCTTGGGCTGCGCGACGACGTGCAAAGCGACGTAGTGCGCAAGGTGAAGTCGGGTGAAGTGGACTTCGGCGTGATCATCGGCCCGTTCTCCGACGACGATCTGCTCAGCGAGACGCTGATGACGGACTCGTTCTGCATCGTGTCGCGTGACGATCACCGGCTCGCCGCTCGCGAGCAGGTTACGTGGAAGGACCTCGACGGCGAGCAACTCGTGATGCTCGATTATGCGTCCGGCAGCCGCCCCATCATTGATGCCGTGATGCAGGCGCAGAGCGTGAACGCCACCGTGGTGCAGGAACTCGGCCATTCGGCGACCGTGTTCGGGCTCGTCGAGGCGGGCGTCGGGATCAGCGTGCTGCCGTGGCTCGCGCTGCCGCTGCCGGCGGGGGCGTCGCTGGTCGCGCGTCCGCTGGTGCCGCGCGCGGAACGCCTCGTCGAACTGGTGCGGCGGCGCGACCGGTCGCTGTCGCCCGCGGCCGAGGCGGTGTGGAATCTGATCCGCCAGTTGCCGGGCCGGGCCGAGGAGTTGAATTAACGGGCGGGATCGCGTGCGATCCGTTCGACTGGTGGATTGGCGCCGGGCGCGGCCCGCCGCCCACTCGCCGCCTACCTCTACGCGCTGCGCCGCTGTCCGGTTACCCGGCGCGCTAAACTGCCATCTTCATCGCGCACGCCTTCGCGGTTGCGCTTCGCGCCTCTTATCCTTCACCCACCCGGAAGCCTCGATGAGCGAATTGGACCTGCCCGTGCCCTCCATCCCGAATGCGCGCGACGCCGTACGCGCGCTGCGTCCATCGCAAATCCGTGAAGTCGCGAACGCCGGTTTCGGCGTCGACGACGTGCTGCCGTTCTGGTTCGGCGAGTCCGATCGCGTCACACCCGCATTCATTCGCGACGCCGCGAGCGCCGCGCTCGCCGCCGGCGCGACGTTTTACACGCACAATCTCGGCATCGCGCCATTGCGCGCGGCACTTGCGGGCTACGTCAGCGAGTTGCACGGGGCGACGTCGCCCGAGCACGTCGCGGTCACGAGCGCGGGCGTCAACGCGCTGATGCTCGCCGCGCAGCTGGTGGTCGGCGGCGGCGACCGCGTCGTCGCGGTGACGCCGCTATGGCCGAATCTGGTCGAAATCCCGAAGATTCTCGGCGCGCATGTCGAAACCGTCGCGCTCGGCTACGGCGAACGCGGGTGGGCGCTCGACGTCGGGCGATTGCTGACCGCGCTGACGCCTGACACGAAGATGCTGATGATCAACTCGCCGAACAACCCGACCGGCTGGGTGATGAATCGCGACGACCAGCGCAGCGTGCTCGAACACTGCCGGCGGCACGGCATCTGGATCGTCGCGGACGAGGTCTATGAGCGGCTCTACTATCCCGGCGATGACGCCACCCAGGCGGCCGGTGTGCGCACCGCGCCATCGTTTCTCGACCTCGCGACACGCGACGAACGCGTGATCTGTGTGAATTCGTTCTCGAAAGCCTGGCTGATGACGGGGTGGCGGCTCGGCTGGATCGTCGCGCCGACCGCGTTGATGGACGACCTGGCGAAGCTGGTCGAGTACAACACGTCGTGCGCGCCGTCGTTCGTGCAGCAGGCGGGCATCGCGGCGCTCGAGCAGGGCGAGCGTTTTACGCAGCAACTGGTGCGCGACCTGAGGACGTCGCGCGATCATCTGGTGCGCGCGCTGTCGGCGGTTCCCGGCGTCGACGTGAAGGCCCCGCTGGGCGCGATGTATCTGTTCTTCTCGATGCCGGGCTCGACGCGCAGTCTCGATTTGTGCAAGGCGATGGTGCGGGAGGTCGGGCTCGGCGTGGCACCGGGCAGCGCGTTCGGGCCGCAGGGCGAGGGGTTCGTGCGCTGGTGCTATGCGTGCGATACGGTGCGGCTCGATGCCGGCGTCGAGCGCTTGACGCGGTTTCTGGCGCGCCACGCCGGGGCCTGATCATGCGGGCTCGTACGCCCCCCGCGCTTCGTGTTGACGCACCGCGAGCGGCGAAAAGCCGCGAATCGTGAGAATCTTCTTGCTGTCGACTCGACCCGGGCGGGCGCGGCTACCCCGGTTGGCGCCGCAGCAGAAGATGCACGGCAGATCGCGGCTTTACGCCCCGGTCGTTTTTGCGTAATATGGCGCTCAGTCACGCGATTCCTTTCAGGAATATCGCCGCTCCGTCCGGCTGGGTCTGGCTCGATAAGTCTGTTCGCCACCCCCCGGTGCGTGCTCCCATCAATATGACCGATCAGAATCGGGCGAGCGCGTCTTCAGTTCCACATCGTCTGTTTGATCCGGTTCTTTGACCACAGGGTCTGACCTAGCTGCATGAATACCCAAGAGGCGAAGATCGTCCTCGAGACTGCCTTGATCTGCGCGCAGGAGCCGTTAAAGCTCGGCGAATTGCGCAAGCTCTTTGCCGACGGCGTGTCGGCGGACACTGTTCGGACCTTGCTCGAAGACCTGAAGCGGGACTGGTCTGGGCGCGGTGTGGAGCTGGTCGGGCTGGCGTCGGGCTGGCGGTTTCAAAGCAAGCCCGCGATGCGTTCGTACCTGGATCGGCTGCATCCGGAAAAACCGCCGAAATATTCGCGCGCGGTGCTCGAAACGCTCGCGATCATTGCCTACCGGCAACCGGTGACACGGGGCGATATCGAAGAAATTCGCGGTGTGACGGTGAATACGCAGGTCGTCAAGCAGCTCGAGGATCGCGGCTGGATCGAGGTGATCGGTCATCGCGACGTGCCGGGGCGTCCGGCGCTGTATGCGACCACGCGCCAGTTCCTCGATGACCTTGGTCTAACGGCGCTTGACGAGTTGCCTCCGCTTGCCGATCCGTCCGCACAACTGAACGCGGATCTGCTGGGTCAGCACGCGATCGAGTTTGCCGAGGGCGACGCGCAAAGCATGCAGCAGCCGGTGCAGGATGCCGGGCACGACATCGCGGGTGAGGCTGGCGAGCCGGCTCCGCCGGAAGCGGTGCAGCATGCCGCGTCGGGATTTGAAGCAGCGCCGCCCGAGACGGTAGCCGAGTCGACGCTCGAACCGCAGCCCCGTGCGGAAGCGACCGGGCAGGCCGGCACGACGAGTGCGTCAGGCGCGTCGAGCGCGCTGCACGACACGCAACAACAGCCCGAACCGGCACCCGCGGCAGCGCAGACCAGCGTCGCCGGCTCGGCACAGCATTACGATCCGGTCGCCCAGACCGATCCGGCAACACCCGCGCACGGCTCGGGCGTAGCTCGCAATACGGAGCACGCTGCCGAGCCGAACCCGATCGAGGCGGCGCACGACGATCCCGAGGATCGCCGTGATGCCGCGCAGGACGCAGGTTTTCTGACCGACGACGAAACCGAGTCGCGCAGCGCCTGACGTAACCGTACTTTTTTGCCGCGCCCGCAACGGGCGCGCGCGACCTGACATTTTGAGGTTGTTTTGACACATACCCACGACACCGATTCGTCCGAATCCGAGCGCCCCGTGCCGTCGGCGCGGACCGACGAACGCACTACGCAAGCGGCGACAGGCGAGAGCGAGCGCCCGGCTCATGGCGCGGAAGCAGAGGGCGAAGAGCGCCCCCGCCGCGGTCTGCGTCGCGGGCCGCGCAGCCTGATCGCGCGACGCCGCGCCGGCGCGAAGACGAAGGCAGCCGAGGGCGCGCCCGCGCAAGGCGCGCCGGTCGTCGCCGAAACGCCGCCGGACGGCGAGGTCGTCGCCCAGGTGCGCACGCCGCGCAAGGACGCGGGCGCGAAACATGGCGGGCGTCGTAACGCTGGCGGTGCGAAGCGCGAGGGCGCATCACGCGAAGACCAGCGCGAACGTCAGCCGCGCGAAGGTCAACGTGAGGGCCAGCGCCAGAATCGCCGCGGCGCCGATGCGGCTGCGGAGTCAGCTCAGGACGATCTGTTCTCATACGTGACGTCGCCCGCATTCGATGCCGACAACACCACGACTGGCGGCGTACGCGCGCCGATGCTGCGCGGTGGCAAGGCAGCGGGCCCGAAGCGCGTGCTGTCGCCCGATGACGACGCGCCGAAGCTGCACAAGGTGCTCGCCGAGGCGGGCATGGGCTCGCGCCGCGATATGGAAGAGCTGATCATCGCCGGCCGCGTGTCGGTGAACGGCGAACCGGCGCACATCGGCCAGCGCATCATGCCGACCGACCAGGTCCGCATCAACGGCAAGCCGGTCAAGCGCAGGCTCGCCAGCAAGCCGCCGCGCGTGCTGCTGTACCACAAACCGACCGGCGAAATCGTCAGCCACGCGGACCCGGAAGGCCGTCCATCGGTGTTCGACAAGCTGCCACCGATGAAAACCGCCAAGTGGGTCGCGGTCGGGCGTCTCGACTTCAACACCGAAGGTCTTCTGATGCTGACCACCTCGGGCGATCTCGCGAACCGGTTCATGCATCCGCGTTATAGCGTCGAGCGCGAATACGCGGTGCGTGTCGTCGGCGAACTCGCCGAGGGTATGCGTCAGAAGCTGCTAAACGGCGTCGAACTCGAGGACGGCCCGGCGAACTTCTTGCGCATTCGCGACGGCGGCGGCGAAGGCACGAATCACTGGTACCACGTCGCGCTCGCCGAAGGGCGGAATCGCGAAGTACGCCGCATGTTCGAAGCGGCCGGCCTGATGGTCAGCCGGCTGATCCGTACGCGCCACGGCCCGATCTCCCTGCCGCGTGGTCTGAAGCGCGGCCGCTGGGAAGAACTCGAGGACAATCAGGTGCGCGCACTGATGGCATCGGTCGGCCTGAAGGCGCCGACTGAGGAGCGCGGTAGCCGCAATGCGGCGCCGGAGCGTCGTCAGCCGGATCCGATGCAGACGTCGATGGGCTTTATCAACCGCGAGCCGGTGTTGATGTCGCACAGCCGCTTCGAGCAGCAGCCGCGCGGACAGGGTCGCCGTGGCGCGGCGGGCGGTGGCTTCGGCGCGGGCATGGGGGGCGGCACTGGTTCTGGTGTCGGTGTGGGCAATCGCGGCACCGGGGGGCAGCGCGGCCGCGACGTCGACGGCAATCGCGCGTCGTCGCCCAACGCGAACCGTGCGCGCACTGGCGGCAAGCGTGCCGGCGCGTCCGGCGACAGCGGCGGCAATCGCGGGCCGGGCGGCAATCGTGGCGGCAACGCCAACCGTGCCGGCGGCAACGCGGGTTCGGGCGGCGCGAATCGTGGCGGCGGCACGGCGCGCGGTCGCTCGCGCGGCCGTTGAGCGGTGCGCTGTACCGCGTTTGAGAAGTGGCCGTTGAACGGCCATACCCTTTGGTGCAGTTCGCATGACCTGCCAGGCTGATATGACTCCCGGTGTCAATCGGGATCGGGTTTTTAGTTTCTCGAATTCATGTTGCCGGAATTTCCTCAGGGCGGCGTAGCAGTACATTTCGGCGGTGGATCAAGCTGATATCCGCGGGTTGGGTACCGCACTACAGATGTCCGCCCAATGAGCCTGCCGCTATCTGGAACCGCAAGTCGGATGCAGTAGTCCGTTGCGTAGCCTGGTCGCGGGTTACTCGTCCCAGGCGAGAGTAGAACGGCCTTCACGCGTTGCCGTGCGCGCTTCAGGTCGTCTTTGGCGCCACCCACGTCCGTGCCGGATCGCGGAACGCTTCGTCGTCGTCGCTCGGCACGTACACTGCGGAGAGGTCACCGGCGCGCAAAGACCGCACAAGCTTGATCGCATCACGCCGCTCAGTCTTGACCCGTTCACCCGGTTTTTTCGGAATCAGCGATCGGGCGCACACGATGCACCCGAATCCCTTCTGCACGAACTGCCGGTAAAGTCCGTAGCCGCATGGACCGGCCTCGCAGACAACGCAGATGTGCCGCACTTTCGACTGCAGGCGCCTGCACAGGTGGTCGATATCAGCCTGCGTCATACCGATCTTGCCCAGCAGTTCGACTTCGCCCGAGCCCGGCGCATACGCGACTTTGATCGAGTCCTTGTGTACATCGAGACCGACGCACAGCGAGCTATCGTCTTCCATGCTGGCCTCCCGTGTCGGAAATCGCCGGGAGCGGCCGTGTCCGCACTGTGCTGCTCTGGCTGCAATGCTAACCCGCGCTTGATTCCTTACGGCGGGCCAGCCATTGCCTCACGGGAGTCATACTGCATACTGACTAGCAATGTCGAGTGCTTCCCGGCCGAGCCGTTAATCGTTTTTGGCGATTTCATGCCGCCTCTTGTTTGCCGCGTTCGAACGGCGTTCCGATGCGTCAAACGCTGTGCGAACCTGCGCTGAAGACCGACAGGACGCATCGCCGCAAAGAGTTGGCGTAGCCCGTCCGGCTCCCCTTCCCGACGGCTCGGGCGACCTTGCAAAAGCCCGGATTTGCCGCCACATTGTCGAAAGATTCCTATCAAATCAAACGGAAATGCGCATCGCCCGGCGTTCCGCGGATTGCGTTTGGGCCGGAAAATGGCTACAATCGCGAAGTCGCTGGGCGTACGGTTTCATGTGCGGCTCAGGTGCGACCACCGGCAATAAGATGATGGGCGTTGAGCCCATTTTTTTTTGCCGTTCAGTTCATCGTGGTTCGGCATCTCGGGTTCGCACGAACGTGCGCCGGCTTGGCGCGCGGCCCGCATTGGTTGTTTGCAGAAGAGGCGAGGCTCGCTGCGCGAACATCTAAGAGGGCACTGTGCAACTGACGGAACTGATTGAAACCACGGTCGTGGGACTCGGCTACGAGCTCGTCGATCTCGAGCGCACCGGGCGCGGCATGTTGTGTATCTATATCGACCAGCCAGCCGGCATCGCAATCGAAGACTGCGAGAAAGTCACGCGTCAGCTCCAGCACGTTCTGACGGTCGAAAATATCGATTACGAGCGGCTCGAAGTATCGTCACCCGGTCTCGATCGCCCGCTGAAGAAACTGGCGGATTTTGAACGTTTCGCGGGCAGCGAAGCGGTTATCACACTGAAAAAGCCATTGGACGGTCGGAAATCGTACCGGGGCATTTTGCATGCTCCGCAAGGCGAGACGATCGGTCTGGAATTTGAAGGAAAAGAAGGGGCCGCGATGCTCGATTTCACGCTCGCGGACATGGACAAGGCGCGCCTTGTTCCGAAAGTTGACTTTAGGAGCCGCAAACAATGAGTCGCGAAGTGTTGATGCTGGTGGATGCGCTGGCACGCGAGAAGAATGTCGATAAGGACGTGGTATTTGCCGCGCTCGAAGCGGCTCTCGCTTCGGCCTCCAAGAAACTCTTCGAAGAAGATGCGGATATCCGCGTCCACATCGACCGTGAAAGCGGCGAGCACGAAACGTTTCGCCGCTGGAAGGTGGTGCCGGACGAAGCAGGTCTGCAGGAACCGGATCAGGAAATTCTGCTGTTCGAGGCGCGCGAGCAGCAGCCCGATATTCAGCTCGACGAGTTCATCGAGGAGCCGGTGCCGTCGATCGAATTCGGCCGTATCGGCGCGCAGGCCGCCAAGCAGGTGATCCTGCAGAAGGTGCGCGACGCCGAGCGCGAGCAGATCCTGAACGACTTCCTCGAGCGCGGCGAACACATCATGACCGGCTCGGTGAAGCGCCTCGACAAGGGCAACTTCATCGTCGAATCGGGCCGCGTCGAAGCGTTGCTGCGCCGCGACCAGCTGATCCCGAAGGAAAACCTTCGGGTGGGCGACCGCGTGCGCGCGTATATCGCAAAGGTCGACCGCACCGCGCGTGGTCCGCAGATCGAGCTGTCGCGTACGGCGCCGGAATTCCTGATGAAGCTGTTCGAGATGGAAGTGCCGGAAATCGAGCAGGGCCTGCTCGAGATCAAGGCGGCGGCTCGCGATCCGGGCGTGCGCGCGAAGATCGGCGTGGTGGCTTATGACAAGCGCATCGATCCGATCGGCACCTGCGTCGGTATTCGCGGCTCGCGCGTGCAGGCCGTACGCAACGAGCTCGGTGGCGAAAACGTCGACATCGTGCTATGGTCGGAAGACCCCGCCCAGTTTGTGATCGGCGCGCTCGCGCCGGCAGCCGTGCAGTCGATCGTCGTCGATGAAGAAAAGCATTCGATGGACGTCGTCGTCGACGAGAACGAACTCGCGGTCGCGATCGGCCGCAGTGGTCAGAACGTGAGGCTTGCCAGCGAGCTCACCGGCTGGCAGATCAACATCATGACGCCGGACGAATCTGCGCAGAAGCAGAATCAGGAGCGCGGCGTCCTGCGCGACCTGTTCATGGCGCGTCTCGATGTCGACGAGGAAGTCGCCGACATCCTGATCGACGAAGGCTTCACGAGCCTCGAAGAGATCGCCTACGTGCCGCTCAACGAAATGCTCGAAATCGAGGCATTCGACGAAGACACCGTTCACGAACTGCGCAACCGCTCGCGCGACGCGCTGTTGACGATGGCGATCGCGAACGAAGAAAAGGTCGAGAATGTAGCGCTCGACCTGAAGAGCCTGGACGGCATGGACGCCGACCTGCTCGCGAAACTGGCCGAACATCAGATCCAGACGCGCGACGAACTCGCCGAGCTGGCCGTGGATGAACTGGTCGAGATGACTGGGATGGGAGAGGATGCCGCTAAGGCGTTGATCATGAAAGCACGTGAACACTGGTTCCAGTGAGAAATGACCATGGCGCACTGAATTGAACGCGGCCGTCAGGCCGCATGACCCGATGCTAACCGCAAGGAATCGGTCCTTGCATTAAGAGGAATGAATGGCGAGTAACAACGTAGCCCAATTTGCCGCGGAACTGAAAATGCCTGCAGGCGTGCTGCTTGAGCAGCTGCAGGCAGCTGGCGTCACAAAAGCGAGCGAAGCCGACTCCTTGTCCGAAACGGACAAGGCGCGTCTGCTCGACCACTTGCGCAAGTCTCACGGCTCGACTGATGCAGACAAGCGCAAGATCACGCTGACGAAACGGCATACGTCGGAGATCAAGCAGTCCGATGCGACGGGCAAAGCTCGCACCATTCAGGTCGAGGTGCGCAAGAAGCGCACGTTCGTCCGCCGCGACGAGACTGTCGCGGAAGGCGGGGATGCATCGAATCATGTGGCCGAGAATGCGGACGCAGAAGATCTCGAACTGCAGCGTCGTGAGGAAGAAGCACGTCACGAAGCTGAGCTGCTCGAAAAGCAGGCGCAGGAGCTGAAGGCGCGCCAGGAACAGCTCGAGCGCGAAGAAGCCGACCGTCAGGCGCGCGAGCAGGCCGCGGAAGCCGAGCGTCAGCGCGCGGAAGAAGATGCAAAGAAGCGCGCAGCGGCTACGGCCGAGGCGGCGGCTCGCGAGAAGGCCCAGCAGGCGGCGGCGAAAGCCGCTGCACCGGTTGCCGAGAAGGCAAACGAGCAGGACGACGAACGCGCGGCAGCGGAACGCGCCGCGCAACGCGAAGCCGCGAAGAAAGCGGAAGACGCCGCGCGCGTGGCCGCCGAAAAGGCGCGCGCCGAACAGGAAGAAATCGCCAAGCGCCGCGCGGCGGCCGAAGCCGAAGCGCGCGCGATTCGCGAAATGATGAACACGCCGCGCAAGGCGCAGGTGAAGGCGCCGGAACCGGCACCGAAGCCCGCCGAGCCGGCCAAGGCGGCCGAAGCCAAGGGCACGCTGCATAAGCCGGCGCGTCCGGCTGGTGAAGCACCGGCGCGCCCGGCAGCGAGAAAGCCGGCAACCGCCGCGACTCCGGCGCCCGCGAGCGCACCGTCGGCGGGCGACAAGAAGAAGCCGGGCGGAGGTAAGAGCGGCTGGCAGGACGACGCAGCGAAGCGCCGCGGCATCAAGACGCGCGGCGATTCGAGCGGCGGCGTCGATCGTGGCTGGCGCGGCGGTCCGAAGGGGCGTGGCAAGCATCAGGAGCAGAGCACCACGTTCCAGGCGCCGACCGAACCGATCGTGCGTGAAGTGCATGTGCCGGAAACCGTCACGGTCGCGGATCTCGCGCACAAGATGGCGGTGAAGGCTTCGGAAGTCATCAAGGTGATGATGAAGCTCGGCCAGATGGTCACGATCAACCAGATGCTGGACCAGGAAACGGCGATGATCATCGTCGAGGAACTGGGCCACCATGCGCTCGCGGCGAAGCTGGACGATCCGGAAGCCATGCTGGTCGAAGGCGAAGCGAGCGACGCCGAAGCGCTGCCACGTCCGCCGGTCGTCACGGTGATGGGCCACGTCGACCACGGCAAGACCTCGCTGCTCGACTACATCCGCCGCGCGAAGGTTGCGGCAGGCGAAGCGGGCGGTATTACGCAGCACATCGGCGCCTACCACGTCGAAACCCCGCGCGGCGTGATCACGTTCCTCGACACGCCGGGTCACGAAGCCTTTACGGCAATGCGTGCCCGCGGTGCGAAGGCGACCGACATCGTGATCCTGGTGGTGGCCGCCGACGACGGCGTGATGCCGCAGACGAAGGAAGCGATCTCCCACGCGAAGGCTGGCGGCGTGCCGCTCGTCGTCGCGATCAACAAGATTGACAAGCCGGAAGCGAATCCGGAGCGCGTGAAGCAGGAGCTCGTCACGGAAGGCGTCGTGCCGGAAGAGTACGGCGGCGACTCGCCGTTCGTGCCGGTGTCGGCGAAGACCGGCGCGGGCATCGACGATCTGCTCGAAAACGTGCTGCTGCAGGCCGAGGTGCTGGAGCTGAAGGCACCGGTCGAATCGCCGGCCAAGGGTCTCGTCATCGAAGCGAAGCTTGACAAGGGTAAGGGTCCGGTCGCAACGATCCTCGTCCAGTCAGGTACGCTGAACCGCGGCGACGTCGTGCTGGCAGGCAGCGCCTACGGTCGCGTGCGTGCCATGCTCGACGAAACCGGCAAGCCGACCAAGTCCGCGGGTCCGTCGATCCCGGTCGAAATCCAGGGTCTGTCGGAAGTGCCGCAGGCTGGCGAAGAAGTAATCGTGATGCCGGACGAGCGCAAGGCGCGTGAAGTTGCGCTGTTCCGTCAGGGCAAGTTCCGCGACGTCAAGCTCGCAAAGCAGCAGGCCGCGAAGCTCGAGAACATGCTCGAGCAGATGGGCGAGGGCGAAGTGCAGTACCTGCCGCTCATCGTCAAGGCCGACGTGCAGGGTTCGCAGGAAGCGCTGGTGCAGTCGCTGCAGAAGCTCTCCACCGACGAAGTACGCGTGCAGATCGTGCACGGAGCGGTCGGCGGCATCAGCGAGTCGGACGTCAATCTCGCGACGGCGTCGAAGGCGGTCATCATCGGCTTCAACACCCGCGCGGATGCGCAGGCTCGCAAGCTCGCGGAAGCTAATGGCGTCGACATCCGCTACTACAACATCATCTACGACGCCGTGGATGACGTGAAGGCGGCAATGTCGGGCATGCTGGCGCCGGAGAAGCGCGAAGTCGTGACGGGCACGGTGGAAGTACGCCAGGTATTCAAGGTGCCGAAGGTCGGCACGGTGGCCGGCTGTATGGTCACGGACGGTTTCGTCAAGCGCTCGTCGTCGGTGCGCGTGCTGCGCAACAACGTCGTCATCTTCACGGGCGAACTCGATTCGCTCAAGCGGTTCAAGGACGATGTGAAAGAAGTCCGTCAGGGCTTCGAGTGCGGTATGTCGATCAAGAACTTCAACGATATCGTCGAAGGCGATCAGTTCGAAGTCTTCGAGGTCACCGAAGTCGCGCGTACGCTGTAATTCGCGCGGCACGGCACAACGGGCGGAACGGGCTTGACGCCCGCTCCGCCCGTTGTTTTTGAGCTCGCATTGTCGAGTTTGTTGCTGGCTTGGTTGCCGCGTTCGTCGCAAATGGACTCTCACCCCGCCGCGGCGACCGCGACGCCGTCGTATCGAACGAATATCGAACACGGCTCGCGCGAACCAATTTTTTGCATCCGTGTTAGCGGAGCACACAACACCATGCCTAAGAAACGTACTACTCCCAATCGCAACGTGCAGATCGCCGATCAGATCCAGCGCGACCTGGCTGAGCTTCTGCGCGAGGTCAAGGATCCGCGCATCGGCATCGTCACATTTCAGAGCGTCGAGCTAACGCCCGACTACGCGCACGCAAAGGTCTACTTCACGACGCTGACGGGCGACCCGCAGCAAACGCTCGAAGCGCTGACGCACGCTGCCGGCCATCTGCGCAATCTGCTGTTCAAGCGCCTGCATATCCACACGGTGCCGACGCTGCATTTCCACTACGACAAGACGATCGAGCGCGCCGTGGAGATGTCGCGTCTGATCGACGAGGCAAATTCCACGCGTGCGAAAGACGACTGAGCGTCTGCCATGCCGTGGCGTTCCATGTAGCGCGCGGCGCCGTTTTTCGCATTTCCCGAACGTTCTGCCTCCCTCGACATGACCGCACCTCAACGCCCCCGCGTGCCGCGTCGCGCGCTCGATGGCGTGCTGCTGCTCGACAAGCCGCTCGGCCTGTCGAGCAACGACGCGCTGGTTCGCGCGAAACGTCTTTATTTGGCGAAAAAGGCGGGCCACACCGGCACGCTCGATCCGCTGGCAACCGGCCTGCTGCCGCTGTGTTTCGGCGAGGCCACCAAGTTTTCGCAAGACTTGCTCGAAGCCGACAAGAGCTACGAGGCGACGATGCGCCTCGGTATCCGCACGACCACCGGCGACGCCGAAGGCGAGGCGTTCGACATCCGCGCCGTCGACTGCGACGAAGCGGCGGTGCGGGCGGCTTTGCCGAAATTCATCGGCGAGATCGTTCAGATTCCGCCGATGTACTCGGCGCTCAAGCGCGATGGCAAGCCGCTGTACGAGTACGCGCGCGCCGGCCAGACGGTCGAACGGGAAGGGCGGCAGGTGACGATTCGCGCGCTCGAGCTGATTGCGTGCGCGTTGCCGGATGTGACGTTTCGTGTGACGTGCAGCAAGGGCACCTATGTGCGCACGCTTGCCGAGGATATCGGCGAAGCGCTCGGCTGCGGCGCGCATCTGGTCGCGCTGCGGCGCACGGGCGTCGGCGCGCTGACGCTCGAGCATTCGGTCACGCTCGACGCGTTGTCCTACGCGACCGAACTCGAACGCGACGCATGGCTGCAGCCGGTCGACGCGCTGCTGTCCACGTTCCCGCAGGTCTGTCTGAACGACGATGACACGCGCCGCTTCCTTCACGGCCAGCGCCTGAAGCTGTCGTCGCTGACGATCGCCGCCGACGCGGCGAATGCCCCGCGCGTGAGGGTGTACTCGGCGCAGGGGCGGCTTCTGGGGGTCGCGAAGCCGGGCGAAGGCGTGCTCGCACCCGACCGTCTGATCGTGACGACGGAGAGCTAGAGGTCGCCGTTTTGCCAGCCCGGCGCGGACAATAAAAAAACGGGATCGCCATCGAGCGATCCCGTTTTGATCATGCCCTCCGGTGGAGCGGTGTCGAACTAAAGCAACACCACGAACACCCCCCTCAATGCGCCGCGGCCGCCGCCGCTCCCGCATCGCCGCCTGCCCGTTCCGGCCGCGTGATCCAGATCAGCGCGATCAGCGCGACAAAAATACCGGCCGAAATGAAGAACAGATCGTTTACGCCGAGCTGCGCGGCCTGCTGCGTGACCATGGTGTTGAAGAGACCATAGGTCTGCTGCTGATCCAGGCCCGCCGCGCCCATCTGATGAATCGATTGACCGAACGCCGGGTTGTAAGCATTCGCCTGTTCGGTCAGTTGCGCGTGATGCATGATCGTGCGGTGATCCCAGGCGGTCTGGAAGATCGACGTGCCGATACCGCCGCACATGATCCGCACGAAGTTCGACAGTCCCGAGGCCGCCGGAATCCGATGGCCCGGCAAGCCCGACAGCGTGATCGACACGAGCGGAATAAAGAAGCCGGCCATACCGATACCTTGAATCAGCGTGGGCAGCATCAGCGAGTACGTATCGACGCCCGTCGTATAACGCGAGCGCATCCAGAAACACAGCGCGAAAATCAGGAACGACAGCGTCGCGATATAGCGCGGATCGGTACGCGGCAGCACCTTGCCGGTCAGCGGCGACAACAGGATCGCGAACACACCGACGGGTGCCATCACGAGTCCGGCTTCGGTCGCCGTGTAGCCGATATCGGTCTGGAGCCACAGCGGCAACAGCACGAGATTGCCGAAGTAAAGCCCATAGCCGATCGACAGCGCGATCGTGCCGCCGGTGAAATTGCGCCGGCTGAACAGCGACAGATCAACCACCGGATGCTCGGCCGTCAACTCCCACACGATAAAAAACGCGAGCGCGATCACCGCGAGGAGCGCGAGCACGACGACCGTCGTCGACGAGAACCAGTCGAGGTTCTTGCCCTTGTCGAGCATCACCTGGAGCGAGCCGACCCAGACGATCAGAAGACCGAGGCCGACGCCGTCGATTGGCGCCTTCCTGATGAGCGAATCGCGGTTACGGAAGATCATCCACGTCGCGGCGGCCGCGACCGCGCCGACGGGAATGTTGACGTAGAAGATCCACGGCCACGAGATGTTGTCGGAAATCCAGCCGCCGAGGATCGGACCGGCAACCGGTGCGATCAGCGTGGTCATCGCCCACATCGATAGCGCCATCGGCGCCTTCGCGCGCGGATAGCTCGCGAGCAGCAGCGTCTGCGACAGCGGGATCATCGGGCCGGCCACCGCGCCTTGCAGCACGCGCGACGCAAGCAGGAACGGCAGGTTCGGCGACAGCCCGCACATCCATGACGACAGCACGAACAGCACGATCGACGCCATGAACAGCCGCACCTGGCCGATGCGGTCGGTGAGCCAGCCGGTCAGCGGCACCGAGATCGCGTTGGCCACCGCGAACGACGTAATCACCCATGTGCCCTGGTCGGACGATACGCCGAGGTCGCCGGAAATCGACGGGATCGACACGTTCGCGATCGACGTGTCGAGCACGTTCATGAACACGGCGAGTGATACCGCGATGGTGCCGATCACCAGTTGCGCGCCCTCGAGCGGCGGGTGAGGGACTTGCGCCTGAGCCTGAGCCATTAAAAGAGCCTTCCATGAATCATCGGGCGGACCATCAGCTCTTATGGGCCGCCGGTTTCGCGGCGGCCGCGGCGCTGGCCGCGGTCGACTTCTGCGCGCCGCCGTTCGAGTTCGTGCCGGCGTTTTCCGAGATGATGCGCGCGATTTCCGCATCGGCTTCCGCGCCGTACTTGTCGAAGACGTTGGTCTGGTAAGTCGTGGACGGCGCCTGACCGAGCTGGCCGCCGGTGTCGTCCTTGATGTTCACGTCAGCTTGCATCGACAGACCGATACGCAGCGGATGCTTCTCCAGTTCCTGCGGATCGAGCGAAATACGCACCGGCAGGCGCTGCACGACCTTGATCCAGTTGCCGGTCGCGTTCTGCGCGGGCAGCAGCGAGAACGCCGAACCCGTGCCGGCCGAGAAGCCGACCACCTTGCCGTGATACGGCACCGACGAGCCGTAGACGTCGGCCGTCAGTTCGACCGGCTGGCCGATGCGCATGTGCTTCAGTTGCACTTCCTTGAAGTTCGCCTCGACCCACACGTCATGCAGCGGCACGATCGCCATCAGCGGCGAGCCGGGCGATACGCGCTGGCCGACCTGCACGGAGCGTTTTGCGACATAGCCTGTGACCGGCGCCGGCAGAGTATTGCGAGCGTGGTTCAGGTATGCGTCGCGCAGCTTCGCGGCGGCGGCCTGCACGTTCGGGTGATCGGCGATCGTGGTGTTCGCGGTCAGCGCGCGGTTTGCCGCGAGTTGCTGTTTGGCGGCGTCGAGCGCGGCTTGCGCGCTCTTCACGGAGTCGCGTGCGTGCGAAATTTCTTCCTGCGATACCGCGCCGGTCTGCGCGACCGTCATACGGCGCTTCAAGTCGTCCTGGGCGCGCGACAGATCGGCCTGGCTCGCCGCGACCCGCGCTTCGTACTGGCTGTCGTCGGCGAACAGACCGCGCACCTGGCGTACCACCTGCGCAAGATTGGCCTCGGCCTGTTCGAGTGCGACGCGCGCGTCGGCCGGGTCGAGCACGACGAGCGGGTCGCCGGCCTTGACGACCTGGGTGTCGTCCGCGTTGACCGCGATCACGGTGCCCGTGACCTGCGGGGTGATCTGCACGACGTTGCCGCTCACGTAGGCATCGTCGGTGTCTTCATGGAAGCGCGCGACGAGGAAGTAGTACAGGCCGTACGCGACCGCGGCAATCAGGATCACGATGACGAGCAGCGTCATCATGCGCTTGCGTTTGCCGTTGTTCGCCGCTTGCGGTGGAGTGGCGGGCTGCTGGGGGGTGCTCATTGATGTGCTCCGGGTTCTTTTGAACGTCGTCGTTTATTCGGGTGTTCGTGTGTATGCGTGTGCGTCGGCGCGGGCGGGCTCGCTCAGTTCGCGGCGGTGCTCGTGGCGTGGCTCGCGGCGTGGTTCGTGGCGTTGGCCGATGCGGGAGCATCGGTCGGCACGACGAGACCGGTCTGGGTTGCGTCGAAGCCGCCGCCCAGCGCCTTGATCAGACCGATCTGCAGACTACGGCGGCGCATCTGCAGGCCCGTGACCGTCTGCTCGGCGGCAAGGCGGTTTTCGTCGGCGGTGAGCACCTGCAGCTGCGGCGACAGGCCGGCCTTGTAGCGGATCACGGCGAGCTGGTACGCCTTGCTCGACGCGTCGAGCGCGCGCTGGGCGTCACCCTCCTGGCGGTCGATCGAGCGGATCGACGACACCTGCGTCGAGACGTCCTGCAGCGCGTTGATCAGCGTCTGGTTGTAGTTCGCGACGTCGCCCTCGAAGTCGGCGTAGCGGCCCTTCAACTGCGCGCGCAACGCGCCGGCGTCGAAGATCGGCAGATGGATCGCCGGGCCGAACTGGATCTGACGGCTCGACGCGGTCAGGAAACGGCCCCAGCCGAACGCGTCGAAGCCGAAGCCGGCCGCGAGATTCACGTCCGGGTAGAACTCGGCTTTCGCTTCCTTCACGTCATGCATCGCGGCTTCGACCTGCCAGCGCGCGGCGACGATGTCCGCGCGACGCGCCACGAGGTCGGCCGGGATGTTGTCCGGCAGAGCGACCATGTCGCCGCCGGTGAGCACCGGCTTGTCGATCTGCAGGCCACGGTCCGGGCCTTTGCCGAGCAGCGCGCCCAACTGGTAGCGCACGACGGTGATCTGGCCGTCGAGGTCGGTCAGGTTCGACTGGCTCGTCGCGACGTTGCCGGCGGCGGTCTGCTTCTCGACGTTGGTGTCGAGGCCGGCCGTCACGCGGTCATTCGTGATACGGCCGACGTCCTGGCGGTTCGCGATTTCACGCGCGGCGATGTCGCGGAACGCATACAGCTGCGAGAGCTGGTTGTAGGTGCTCGCGACCGACGCGGCGAGCGTCACGCGCGCCTGCTGCATATCGGCCTCGGCGGCTTTCTGCTGCGACACGGCCTGGCCGAGCCGCTGACGGTTCTTGCCCCACAGGTCGAGATCCCACGACGCGCTCGCGAGCACGTTGTTCTCGCTATACCAGGTGCCGCCGAACGGAGGCGGGTAAAGGGAGTTTGCCGAGTACAGCTCGCGGGTCCACGAATAGCTCGCGCTGACCTTCGGGAACAGCGCTGCGCGCGAGCTTTCGATATACGACGAAGCCTTTGCGAGCCGCGCTTGCGCCTGGGCGATCGACGGGCTGCCCTCGAGCGCTTCCGCGATCAGCTTCGGCAGTTGCGGGTCGCCGAACTGGTTGGCCCAGTCGAACGATGGCCACTGCCCGCCCTCGTTGGGCAGACTCTGCGTCGACTCGTACTGCGTCGGCGACGCGATCTGCTTGTCGCTTTTGACGCCGAAGTAGTTCGCGCACCCCGTGAGGGCGAGCGCCGTCACCGCGGCGGCGACTGCGGCGCGGCTCGACAGCGCGGGCGCGGACAGGGAAAGGGATTTCATCGCTCGACTCTTCTTTGAGTGGAATGTATTGATGGACGCAGCAAGCAAGCTATTACGATTTGCTATCGGGATGGCTTGCGGCGTCGCGGGAAAGTCCCGTGTGTTCGCCGGAATTAACGAGCACGCGACGCAGCATGCTCTTCAGGAAGCCCACTTCTTCCGGGGTGAACCCGTTCAGCAGGTTATCGAGCACGCCATTGAAAATGGCCGGCATGCGAGCCGCGATCGCATGGCCTTCCGGCGTCAACGCGAGGCGCACGACGCGCCGGTCTTCGTTACTGCGCACCCGCGTGAGCAGGCCGCGCTTCTCGAGCCGATCGATCAGGCGCGTGACGGCGCTTGCGTCGATACCGTATTCACGCGCCAACTCAGCCGCGAGCAGGCATTTGCCGCTCGCCACCATGAACAGGATGCTGCCTTGCTGGCTGGTGATGCCGAGTTCGGCCATGCTGCGCTGCGTGATCAGGTTTGATAGGGTCGATTTCACCCGCGAGATGAGATAGCCGACACTTTCGCCGAGCTGGTACTCGCTGAGATCCGGCGTGGATTCGTTGGACGGCTCCGTCATGATTCTCGTGCGAATGCAATGGTTGACTAGGCATTAGTATAGCTGGCTGTTGATTGACGCGACAAGCGTTAATACAGCTTAGGCAAGGATTATTTCGCGCTCAAGCAACAAACCGTACGGAATGACGTAGGGCGGGGCAAGGTGCGATTCGCGCAACTCGCGCAGGCGCGGGGAGCGGACGGTCTATCGGGGAATACCAGAAAAGGATCATCCGTGCGTGCTATAATTTCGGGTTCCCAAAAGTGCGCTTTGGGCTTGTTGTCGTGGTTTGGCTCCTCAACCAGCAGCATAAGCAAGCGGCGCACTCAACCGTCTTCAGGTTTCCTATGACCCGCGCCCTACGCAACATCGCCATCATTGCTCACGTCGACCACGGCAAGACCACGCTCGTCGACCAGCTCCTCCGTCAGACCGCCACGTTCCGCGAGAACCAGCAGATCGCCGAGCGCGTCATGGACTCGAACGACATCGAAAAAGAGCGCGGCATCACGATCCTGTCGAAGAACTGCGCGGTGGAGTACGAGGGCACGCACATCAATATCGTCGACACGCCGGGGCACGCCGACTTCGGCGGCGAAGTGGAGCGCGTGCTGTCGATGGTCGACTCGGTGCTGCTGCTCGTCGACGCGGTGGAAGGCCCGATGCCGCAAACCCGCTTCGTCACGAAGAAGGCGCTCGCACTGGGTTTGAAGCCGATCGTCGTGGTCAACAAGGTCGACCGTCCGGGCGCGCGGATCGACTGGGTGATCAACCAGACCTTCGACCTGTTCGACAAGCTCGGCGCCAGCGAAGAGCAGCTCGACTTTCCGATCGTCTACGCATCGGGCCTGAACGGCTACGCGGGTCTCACGCCTGATGTACGCGACGGCGACATGCGTCCTTTGTTCGAGGCAATCCTGCAGCACGTGCCGGTGCGCCCGGCCGACCCGGAAGGTCCGCTGCAACTGCAAATCACGTCGCTCGACTACTCGTCGTACGTTGGTCGTATCGGCATTGGCCGTATCACGCGCGGCCGCATCAAGCCGGGCATGGCCGTCGCGGTGCGGTCGGGCCCGGAAGGCGAAATCCTCAATCGCAAGATCAACCAGGTGCTGTCGTTCAAGGGTCTCGATCGCGTGCAGGTCGACTCGGCCGAGGCGGGCGACATCGTGCTGATCAACGGTATCGAGGAAGTGGGCATCGGCGTGACGATCTGCTCGCCGGAACAGCCGGAAGCGCTGCCGATGATCACCGTCGACGAACCCACGCTGACGATGAACTTCCTCGTCAACTCCTCGCCGCTCGCGGGCCGTGAAGGCAAGTTCGTCACGAGCCGCCAGATTCGCGACCGCCTGATGAAGGAACTGAATCACAACGTCGCGCTGCGCGTGCGCGATACCGGCGACGAAACGACGTTCGAAGTGGCCGGCCGCGGTGAGCTGCACCTGACCATTCTGGTCGAAAACATGCGCCGCGAAGGCTACGAGCTGGCCGTGTCGCGTCCGCGCGTCGTGATGCAGGAAATCGACGGCGAGAAGCACGAGCCGTACGAAAATCTGACCGTCGACATGGAAGACCCCCACCAGGGCGGGGTGATGGAAGAACTTGGCCGCCGCAAGGGCGAAATGCTCGACATGGCATCGGACGGCCGTGGCCGCACGCGTCTCGAGTACCGTATTTCGGCGCGTGGTCTGATCGGCTTCCAGTCGGAATTCCTCACACTCACGCGCGGTACGGGTCTGATGAGCCACACGTTCGATTCTTACCAGCCGGTCAAGGAAGGCGCGGTCGGCGAACGTCGCAACGGCGTGCTGATCTCGCAGGACGACGGCGCGGCAGTCGCATACGCATTGTGGAAGCTGCAGGACCGCGGCCGCATGTTCGTGGCGCCGGGAGAAGCGCTGTATGAAGGCATGATCATCGGCATCCACAGCCGCGACAACGATCTCGTCGTGAACCCGATCAAGGGCAAGCAGCTTACCAACGTGCGCGCGTCTGGCACCGACGAAGCCGTGCGTCTCGTGCCGCCGGTTCAGCTGTCGCTCGAATACGCGGTCGAGTTCATCGACGACGACGAGCTGGTCGAAGTCACGCCAAAGTCGATCCGTCTGCGCAAGCGCTACCTGAAGGAACACGAGCGCCGCAGCGCGAGCCGCAACAAGGTTGCCGGCGAATAAGCCGGACTCGAATATCCGTCTGGATAGCAGGAAGCGGAAGCCACCTTCGGGTGGCTTCCTTGTTTTTGGCGCATCAAAACGTTTGGCGCTGCATCATGCCTGCCACTTTCCGGGGCGGCACACATGTAGACACCCATTGCGCCGTTCGCCTTCATTTCTCACAGAACACTGTTGCGCGCTGGAAAAGGCACCCCGTCGCCCGCGAAACGCCCGCCATCACAGGCTTTGCGCCTGTGCCGTTCGCTATCTGGGCTATTCGTTCTGTGCTATGCTCCCGGGTGCAAAGTTTTAGGTCCTTCCAAGCAAGACTTGATTCGCGCAATCCGCTAAACGGTCAGGCCGTGTCGCGGAAGGTTCGGTAACCCGCTATTTCTCGAGAAACTCGAAGAAAGGTGAGCGTAAAAATGATGAAGCAATTCCAGTCGAACTCTTATCTGTTCGGCGGCAATGCTCCGTACGTTGAAGAAATGTACGAAGCGTATCTCGATAATCCGGCGTCAGTGCCCGAGACCTGGCGCAGCTATTTCGATGCGTTGCAGAACGTGCCCGCATCGGACGGCAGCAACGCCAACGACGTGGCCCACGGCCCGATCGTCGAATCGTTTGCCCAGCGCGCCAAGGCCAATGCCTTCCTGCCGCGCGCAACGACCGGCGGCGAAGATCTCGCAACCGCCCGCAAACAGGTTTACGTCCAGTCCCTCATCGGCGCATATCGCTTCCTCGGCTCGCAATGGGCCAATCTCGATCCTCTGAAGCGCCGCGAGCGTCCCGCGATCCCCGAACTTGAACCCGCGTTCTACGACTTCACCGAAGCCGACATGGACCAGGAGTTCAGCGCAACGAATCTGTACTTCGGGTTCGAGCGCGCGACGCTGCGCGAGATCGTCAAAGCCCTGCGCGACACGTACTGCGGCACGATCGGCGCCGAGTACATGTACATCAGCGATCCGGAGCAGAAGCGCTGGTGGAAGGAACGCCTCGAATCGATCCGTTCGACGCCGAGCTTCAACAACGACAAGAAGAAGCACATCCTGAATCGCCTGACGGCCGCCGAAGGCCTCGAGCGTTTCCTGCACACCAAGTACGTCGGCCAGAAGCGCTTCTCGCTCGAAGGCGGCGAGAGCTTCATCGCGGCGATGGACGAAGTCGTGCGTCACGGCGGTCTGCGCGGCGTTCAGGAAATCGTCATCGCGATGGCACACCGTGGCCGTTTGAACGTGCTGGTCAATACGCTCGGCAAGATGCCGGCAGACCTGTTCGCCGAATTCGAAGGCAAGCACGTCGATGATCTGCCGGCTGGCGACGTGAAGTACCACAAGGGCTTCTCGTCGGACGTCGCGACGGAAGGCGGCCCGGTTCACCTGTCACTCGCGTTCAACCCGTCGCACCTCGAAATCGTCAACCCGGTGGTCGAGGGCTCGGCGAAGGCGCGTATGGACCGTCGCGGCGACGAAAACGGCGTTCAGGTGCTGCCGGTGCAGATCCACGGCGACGCGGCTTTCGCCGGCCAGGGCGTCGTGATGGAAACGCTGAACCTCGCGCAAACGCGCGGTTACGGCACGCACGGCACGCTGCACATCGTCATCAACAACCAGATCGGCTTCACGACGTCGGACCCGCGCGACTCGCGCTCCACGTTGTACTGCTCGGACGTCGTCAAGATGATCGAAGCGCCGGTGCTGCACGTGAACGGTGACGATCCCGAAGCGGTCGTGCTGGCCACCCAGATGGCGATCGACTTCCGCATGCAGTTCCACAAGGACGTCGTCGTCGACATCGTCTGCTTCCGCAAGCTGGGCCACAACGAGCAGGACACCCCGGCGGTCACGCAGCCGCTGATGTACAAGACGATTTCGAAGCACCCCGGCACGCGTGCGTTGTACGCTGAAAAGCTCGTTCAGCAGGGCGTCATCAAGGCCGAGGATGGCGAGGAATTCGTCAAGGCTTATCGCAGGGCGATGGACGAGGGCCACCACACGGTCGATCCGGTGCTCTCGAACTACAAGAGCAAGTACGCGGTGGACTGGGTGCCGTTCCTGAACCGCAAGTGGACCGACGCGGCCGACACGGCCGTGCCGCTCGCGGAACTGAAGCGCCTCGCCGAACGCATCACCACGATTCCGGAAAACTTCAAGGTTCACCCGCTCGTCGAGCGCGTGATCAACGACCGTCGCGCCATGGGCCGCGGCGAAGCGAAGCTCGACTGGGGCATGGGCGAGCACCTCGCGTTCGCATCGCTGGTCGCATCCGGTTATGCCGTGCGCCTGACCGGTCAGGATTCGGGCCGCGGCACGTTCACGCACCGTCACGCAGTGCTGCACGACCAGAACCGCGAGCGCTGGAACGACGGCACCTACGTGCCGCTGCAGAACATCGCCGAAGGTCAGGCGAAGTTCACGGTGATCGACTCGGTGCTGTCGGAAGAAGCGGTGCTCGGCTTCGAATACGGTTACTCGACCGCTGAACCGAACACGTTCGTCGCGTGGGAAGCGCAGTTCGGCGACTTCGTGAATGGCGCGCAAGTCGTGATCGACCAGTTCATCTCGTCGGGCGAAGTGAAGTGGGGCCGCGTATCGGGCCTGACCATGCTGCTGCCGCACGGCTACGAAGGCCAGGGTCCGGAGCACTCGTCGGCGCGTATCGAGCGTTTCCTGCAACTGTGCGCAGACCACAACATGCAGGTCGTTCAGCCGACCACGCCGGCGCAGGTCTTCCACCTGCTGCGTCGCCAGATGATCCGCCTGTTCCGCAAGCCGCTGATCGTCGCGACGCCGAAGTCGTTGCTGCGTCACAAGGAAGCCGTGTCGGATCTGTCGGAACTCGCGAAGGGTTCGTTCCAGCCGGTCATCGGCGAAGTGGACGAAACCATCGACGCGAAGAAGGTCAAGCGCGTGCTGGCCTGCTCGGGCCGCGTGTACTACGACCTGGTCGCGCATCGCCGCGAAGCGAAGGTGAACGACGTCGCTATCATCCGTATCGAACAGCTCTATCCGTTCGCGCACAAGCAGTTCGAAGCGGAAATGAAGAAGTACGACAACGCAACCGAAGTGGTGTGGGTGCAGGACGAGCCGCAGAATCAGGGCCCGTGGTTCTACATCGAGCACCATCTGAAGGAAGGCATGAAGGAAGGGCAGAAGCTGGCGTACAGCGGCCGTCCGGCTTCGGCTTCGCCGGCAGTCGGCTACTACGCGAAGCACTACGAGCAGCAGAAGGCGCTGATCGAAGGCGCTTTCGGCCGTCTCAAGAGCGCGTCGATCGCTAAATAAAGAAACAGACGAGCCGGGAAAGCGCAGTGCGCTTTCCCGCGCCGCGCCGAACGTTTCCCATGAGGTTCAGGCGCGGCGTTCACGGTTCGCAGGCGGTCGTGAAGAAGCGCCGTCACCCGATACGTATTCAGGATACTCATAATGGCTATTGTTGAAGTCAAGGTTCCCCAGCTCTCCGAGTCGGTCTCGGAAGCGACCATGCTGCAGTGGAAGAAGAAGCCGGGCGAGGCTGTCGCTCAGGACGAAATCCTCATCGAAATCGAGACCGACAAGGTCGTGCTCGAAGTGCCGGCACCGGCAGCAGGCGTGCTCGCGCAAGTCATTTCGAACGACGGCGACACGGTCACGGCTGAGCAGGTGATCGCGAAGATCGACACGGAAGGCACCGCAGGCGCCGCCGCTGTCGAAGCCGAAGTGAAGCCGGCTCCGGTCGCTGCCGCGGCTCCCGCACCGGCGGCTCAGGCCGCTGTCGCGACGGGGTCGAACACCGCTGCTTCGCCGGCTGCCGGCAAGCTGATGGCAGAGAAGGGTCTGGCTGCGGGCGACGTCGCCGGCACCGGCCGCGACGGCCGTATCACGAAGGGCGACGTGCTCGTCGCCGGCCAGGCTGCTCCGGCTGCCAAGGCCGCACCGGCTCCGGCTGCCGCACCGAAGGCTGCGAAGCCGTCGCTGCCGGACGTCAAGGCCCCGGCATCGGCCGATCAATGGCTGAAGGACCGTCCGGAACAGCGCGTGCCGATGTCGCGTCTGCGTGCTCGTATCGCCGAGCGTCTGCTCGAGTCGCAGCAAACCAACGCCATCCTCACGACGTTCAACGAAGTGAACATGGCGCCGGTCATGGAACTGCGCAACAAGTACAAGGACAAGTTCGAGAAGGAACACGGCGTGAAGCTCGGCTTCATGTCGTTCTTCGTGAAGGCGGCTGTTCACGCGCTGAAGAAGTTCCCGCTCGTGAACGCGTCGATCGACGGTAACGACATCGTCTATCACGGCTACTTCGACATCGGTATCGCTGTCGGTTCGCCGCGCGGTCTGGTGGTGCCGATCCTGCGCAATGCAGATCAGCTGAGCCTCGCCGACATCGAGAAGAAGATCGCCGAATTTGGCCAGAAGGCGAAGGACGGCAAGCTGTCCATCGAAGAAATGACCGGCGGTACGTTCTCGATCTCGAACGGCGGCGTGTTCGGCTCGATGCTGTCCACCCCGATCATCAATCCGCCGCAGTCCGCGATTCTCGGCGTGCACGCCACCAAGGAACGCGCAGTGGTCGAAAACGGCCAGATCGTGATCCGCCCGATGAACTACCTCGCGCTGTCGTACGACCACCGTATCATCGACGGCCGCGAAGCAGTGCTGTCGCTGGTCGCGATGAAGGATGCGCTGGAAGATCCGGCTCGCCTGCTGCTCGACCTCTAAGCGCACGTTCCACCGACGCCGGCCCGTGGTTTGCGCGGGCCGGCGTCATCCGTAGCACGTCTTTAGCATTCCGCAGTACAGGAACGGCGCGCGCCACCTCGAGTGGCCCGGCGCCGTTCCGCCATCAAAGGGATTGTCATGTCCAAAGAATTTGACGTCGTCGTGATCGGCGCGGGCCCAGGCGGTTATATCGCCGCCATTCGCGCAGCGCAGCTCGGCAAGACCGTCGCATGTATCGAAAAGTGGAAGAACCCGGCCGGCACGCTGAAGCTCGGCGGCACCTGCCTGAACGTCGGCTGCATTCCGTCGAAGGCGCTGCTCGCTTCGTCGGAAGAGTTCGAGAACGCGTCGCATCACCTTGCCGACCACGGCATCTCGGTGGAAAACGTTTCGGTCGATATCTCGAAGATGATGGGCCGCAAGGACGGCATCGTCGAGAAGATGACCAAGGGCATCGAATTCCTGTTCCGCAAGAACAAGATCACGTGGCTCAAGGGCCATGGCAAGTTCACCGGCAAGACGGACGCCGGCGTGCAGATCGAAGTGAGCGGCGAAGGCGAAGATGGTGCAAGCAGCGAAGTCGTCACGGCGAAGAACGTGATCATCGCAACGGGTTCGAAGGCGCGTCATCTGCCGGGCATTCCGGTCGACAACAAGCTGATCGCCGACAACGAAGGCGCACTCTCGTTCGACACGGCACCGAAGAAGCTCGCCGTGATCGGCGCAGGCGTGATCGGTCTGGAACTCGGCTCGGTGTGGCGCCGCCTCGGCGCGGACGTGACCGTGCTCGAAGCGCTGCCGGAATTCCTCGGCGTGGCTGACCAGGCGCTGTCGAAGGAAGCGGCCAAGCAGTTCAAGAAGCAAGGTCTCGACATCCACGTCGGCGTGAAGGTCGGCGAAGTGAAGACGAGCGCGAACGGCGTGACGATCGCCTACACGGACAAGGACGGCAACGCGCAGACGCTCGAAGCCGACCGCCTGGTCGTGTCGGTCGGCCGCGTGCCGAACACCGACAACCTCGGCCTCGAAGCGATCGGCCTGAAGGCCAACGAGCGCGGCTTCATCGACGTGGACGACCACTGCGCGACGGCCGTGCCGAACGTGTACGCGATCGGCGACGTGGTGCGTGGCCCGATGCTCGCGCACAAGGCTGAGGACGAAGGCGTGCTGGTTGCCGAAGTGATCGACGGTCAGAAGCCGCACATCGACTACAACTGCATTCCGTGGGTGATCTACACCGAACCGGAAATCGCATGGGTCGGCAAGACGGAGCAGCAACTGAAGGCGGAAGGCCGCGAGATCAAGACCGGCCAGTTCCCGTTCATGGCTAACGGCCGCGCGCTCGGCATCAACAAGGCGGACGGATTCGTCAAGATGATCGCCGACGCGAAGACCGACGAACTGCTCGGCGTGCACATCATCTCGGCGAACGCATCGGACCTGATCGCGGAAGCAGTGGTGGCGATGGAGTTCAAGGCGGCGTCGGAAGACATCGGCCGTATTTGCCATCCGCACCCGTCGCTGTCGGAAGTCATGCGCGAAGCGGCACTCGCCGTCGACAAGCGCGCGCTGAACATGTAAGCACGCACGCCTGACCGAAACGCAACCTTGGCATCACCAAAGGCGGGCGGGGTTCAATCCCTCCCGCCTTTCTTTTTGCAGCAACACGATGAACGTCACCGAATACTACGAAAAAGAACTGCAGACGCGCGGTTATCAATCCGATCCGGCGCAGCGCGCGGCGGTCGACCGCCTGCAGCGGTGCTATGAAGAGTGGGTCGCATACAAGTCGCGCCGCTCGAACGCGTTCAGGAAGCTGATCATTCACCCCGATCTGCCGCGTGGCGTGTACATGTGGGGCGGCGTGGGCCGCGGCAAGAGCTTCCTGATGGACAGCTTCTACATGATCGCGCCGTTGCATCGCAAAACCCGTCTGCACTTCCACGAGTTCATGCGCGAAGTGCATCGCGAACTCGAAGAACTCAAAGGCCGGGCCGATCCGCTCGACGAACTCGCGCGGCGCATTGCGAAGCGCTATCGGCTGATCTGTTTCGACGAATTCCACGTGTCGGATATCGCCGACGCGATGATCCTGTATCGCCTGCTCGACAAGCTGTTCGAGAACGGCGTGCAGTTCGTGATGACGTCAAACTACGCGCCCGACACGCTGTACCCCGACGGCCTGCATCGCGACCGCATGCTGCCCGCGATCGAACTGATCAAGCAGAAGCTCGACGTGATCAACGTCGACGCGGGGATCGATTATCGCCAGCGCACGCTCGCGCAGGTGGAGGTCTATCACACGCCACTGGACGCCGCCGCCGGCAAGGCGCTGCGCGACGCCTTCGCGCGCCTCGCCGCGGTGCCCGACGAAAGCCCGCTGCTGCATATCGAGAAGCGCGAGCTGAAGGCGCTGCGCCGCGCGGACGGCGTGGTCTGGTTCGACTTCGCGACGCTGTGCGGTGGCCCGCGCTCGCAGAACGACTACCTCGAACTCGCGACCCGCTTTCACGCGGTGATCCTGTCGGACGTGCCGCAGATGTCGGTGCGCATGGCGTCGGAAGCGCGCCGCTTCACGTGGCTCATCGACGTGTTCTACGACCACAAGGTCAAGCTGTTGATGTCGGCTGCGGTGCCGCCGGAGCAGTTGTACGTCGACGGTCCGATGGCTAATGAATTCACGCGTACGGTGTCGCGCATCGTCGAGATGCAGTCGAAGGAGTATCTCGACACGCCGCGCCGGATCGTCGACACGTCCCTAACCTGAGCTACCGCGCACGACACATTTTCAGGTTTCGGAGTGGTCTGATATTCCGCGCACGGATGACTGGCTATCTTTTGTCGTTGTTCTGACAAAGGAGGAAGCATGAACCCGTATCGCGAAATCACCGATGAAGAATGGCAGCGCGTTGCGCCACTGCTGCCCGAACTCCGGCCGCGTACCGAAATGCGTGGCCGTCCACTTGCCGATACCCGCTCGGTGCTCAACGGCGTGCTTTGGGTCATGTATAGCGGCGCCGCCTGGTCCAAAATGCCGCGCCGCTACCCGTCATATCAGACCTGTCATCGCCGCTTCAAGTCGTGGTACGAATCGGGCGTGCTCAAGCACGTCACGGAGCAACTGCTCGACACCGCGAGCGAAGATTTCTGCAGATTGATGGAAGCGCGTATGCGCACGCACGCGAGCGTGCAGCACAAGCGCGCCGCGTCCAAGCGCGTGCCCGCGGCGTTTCGTGTTCCGGCCGCCGGATACAATCCGGTACCGGCCACGTCGGTGCCGGCGTCGCCGATCGCTTACGCTGCACCGCTCAAGCAGGCAGCATGAGCATCGCAAACAGCTTGCCCCAATGAAAACGGCCGCGCGATTCTTGATCGCCGGCCGTTTTTTATGTTGCACCTCCTGGCGCAGAGGGCGCATCGTTGCAGCATCATGCGCACATTCAGGCGACGTGCCAGGCGCCACGCATGCGCCGCACGTCGACCCTCATTGCTGCCGTATCCACGTTTGCGAGCGGCCAAGCAGCGCGACCCCAATGTAGCCACGCACCACGAGCTTGTTGCCGCCGTCCTCGAGATGCATCTTGCATTTGTAGACCTTGCCGTTTTCAGGATCGAGAATCTGGCCGTGATCCCATGCGTCGCCATCCTTCTTCATGCTGTTGATGATGGTCATGCCGAGGACCGGTTGATCCTTGCGCGCGTCGGTGCATTCGGTGCAACGGCGATCCGGCTGGTCGTTCGCGCCGAGACCCTTGATAACCTTGCCGTTCAGTTCGCCATTGCCGTCTTGAGTGATCTGCACGAGCGCCTTCGGCTGGCCCGTGTGATCGTCGATGGTTTGCCACGTGCCGATCGGTGTATTGGTCTGCGCCATCGCGGTCACGGCGCTGGCGAGCAGGGCGCCGGCGAGCGCGGCGTGACGGGCGGTGCGCAGCGCAAGCGCGCCGGCACGTCGAGTCAATTGCGTCATTGCCTTCCTCCTTGATATGAGACAGCGCGATCATGGTCGCGCGGCGTTATGGGCATCGTGGTCGGATGTTCGGTACTAGCCCTCGCGATGCGCAACGGTGCCAGCGGTGTGCCGTTTGCATCGTCGGCGCAGAATACGCGAAAGTGCATGCGTCGTTTGATAGTGGAGCTTCTAATCCGCTCGCGGCACTTCTGAAGCGTGTCAATTCAGCTGGTAGCAGAACCTCGCGTTGATGCGCGGACTGTGCGATGCGCTCTCCACCGGCGCATCACCGACCGCTTTTCCGACGGACACATCGAGGCTGTCGCAGTGCGCATATGTGAAGCCGAGCGTGACCGGCCGGTTGGCCTCGACCGTCGCGCCCCAGCCGGAATCGCCCGACGCATCGCCCGGCTCATGGCATGTCCTCGCCGACGAGCGGTGTGTGAAGCGTTGCGCGACTTCGTCGAACGAAATCAACTTCCCGCCGTCGACCTGCGCGGTCAGGTTCGGACCGCGGTGGGGCGCCTCGATCAGCGGCAGGGAATCGAACGGATCGTCGTCTACCGCTGCGCCGGTGAGGCGGGACTACGCTTGTGCCTGTTATAGAAGCAAACGCGCAAGTACCATATTTCCGACGAAGATCCCGAAATCCGCCAAAGTGAGTAATAATTCCCCGTTTTCTACTAAAACAAAATCTGTTCAACAGGTATCACATGGACCGAAAGTCGAAGCTACGAGAGATTGCTCTGGCCGCATGCATCGTATTGGGGGCCCTTCAGGGCGCGAATGCACAGGCTCTGCAGAACAGTGGTGCGAGCGGTACGGTCGTGTCCCAGCCGGGTACGACGAGTGCGTTGCCCGACACCTCGCAGGCCGGCCAGGCGGAGACCACTGCACTGACGCCGGATGAAAACCGGCAATCCGCCACCGGGAACGTGGCTGAATTGCAGCAGATGATCCACGGCCCGGATCTGAGCGAATTGCGCACCACGTATAACGGCAGCTATGGCGCGAGCCTGCTGTTCTACGGCAAGGAGATGACCTACTACGTCGCGCTGTTCCAGCAGAAAAACTTCTGGCGCGTGATCAAGTCGCAGGACGCCGCGCGCGCCGAGCTGATCTACAAGGATTTCGCGCGGCAGACGATGCAACTGTCGGACATCGAGATCCGCCGTACGCAACTCGAAGCGCAGAAGGCGTTCACGCAGCGCATGGTCGCGCTGTCGCAGGAACGCGCAAGCCGGCTGCAGGCCGACCTCGACGTCGCGCGTCAGCAGCAAAGCATCGTCGCGAGCCAGCAGGAGCAGAAGCGCGCCGAGGCGACCGAACTGGCGCAGCAGAAGGCCGCCGCGCAGGATCAGTTGCGCGTCGCGCAGCGCCAGGTGCGCGACCTGCAGCGTCAGCTCAATAACGGCTTGCCGGTGCATTGAGCACGACGGTGTGAGCCTGGGTGGAGTTGGCGGGACGGCGCGGAAATCGGTGCGCCGTCCGGCTCGTCCGCGGGCGTTACCGTCGTTATGTTTGATCGGTGCTTTCCGCACCCCGCCAGCCCGCGCATCGTACTTTTACCGCCGGGCTTTTCGGCATTTGCACTCGGCATTTTTCGCGAGCCCTGACGGCTCGTTGCCGCGTCGTTGTGCGCCGTCGTACGACGCAAGACGGCGCGACTTCAATGCCGCTTGCGCGTATCCGCTTGCGTTTTGCGCATCCGTTCGCGAGGCGGCTGCGTCACGTCGACGGCGATCGGATCGCTGGCGGGAAAGCTCTCCATCAGCGCTTCGTCGAGGCGCGTATCGGCGGACGTCGGGGGCGTCCGGCGCGTGCGCGCCGGTCGGGAGGCATGCTGGTTTTTGCTGGTCATGGCGCGCTCCATCGGTAGAGAGTCAATCATTCAGCATAGCGCATCGCGGCTATCGGCGAACGACCGCCAGATGGCGCAGGCGCGTCGTTTAAAGCCGGCCGGCATCGATTCGTTCTCCGAGTGGTGTCCCGGCCGCGCTCGAGCCGCGAACGACACCTCCATCGATCCATCACACAGCGAACCAGATGAACGGGAAAAAGCCGGCGGGCTCGCGACGAGTGCTCGCAGCCCACGTCGTGGAAGCCGAACTGGAACACCTGGATTGGGCGACGCGGCAACCGGCGCTGCACCTGTTCGACGCCGGCTACTGGCGCCGCCGCGTGCTGGCGGTCAAGGGGAGATTCGAGCTGACCGAGCGTCAGCTGACCCAACTGGAGAAAATTCTGCGGCGCCTCGGTTCGTCCGCGGAGTAGCGAGGCGCGGCCGCTACAGCTTCTTCGTATTTATTCCTGATTGCCGCCGGAGCTGCCGCCGCCGTGGTTGCCGCCATGATTGCCGCTTTCGCCGCCGGTGCCGAACAGACGCCGCCGCCGCGTGACGACCACCGGACCTTCGGAGTTGCCGCTGCGCTCGCTCGGCGCGCGTTCCGCCGACGGCGTGCCGTACGATTCACGCCCTTCGCGCGGCTCGCGATGTTCGCGCGAACCATGGGGACCGCGCGCGCCATGTTCGCCATGCGACGTTCGGCCGGTGCGCGGCGCCGGCCGCGTGCCGGTGTCGAGCTGGATCGTGGAGATCGCGCGCTTGTAGATGCCTTGCAGGCCAACCGGCGTGCGCAGCATCACCAGGTACTGATCGAACGACTCGATGCATCCGGTCAGGCGGATGCCGTTGACCAGATAGATTTCGACGCGCTTTCGTTCCTTGCGCGCAGCGTTCATGAAGTCGTTTTGCGGATGCGATTCTGCGGAAGCCATGGACAATTCAGGTTAGATAGACGGTGGTTCGCCGCGATTTTACCCTTTCTACCCTATGCGGGGGCAGAACGCGTCGACGGGGGCGAACTTTGTCCACTATAACGACTTGTGAGCACATAAGCATCCGATAACGCGGGACTGTAACGTTGAGTTACGAATCTGCTGGGCAATGTCGTCTACTTCCGGTCTCTCCAGGCATTGCCGGCATGGTTGGCGGAAAAAGAAGAACATAGGGGCATGTTGCGCCATCACGGCGGCGGCGTCGAAGCGCCGCGAAAAAGCCCGGAGAAACAGCGCAGCGAAACAGCGCCACGACGGCGATGGAATAAACCACGCGATCGCGGCGTTAAGTCCAGTATGGCAGCACCGCATCCCGCGGCCTGCCGCCCGCCGCGCCGGTCGGTCGATCGCGTGCCGGGCATCTGCCAGGAGGCTCACCATGAAAGCATCCCGTATTCTGTCAGCGCTCTTCGTCCTGCTCGCGCTCGCGTGCGGCTCCCTCGCGCACGCGGCCGATCCCGACAACGCCGCGTCGGGTTCGAGCAGCAACAGCAACAGCAGCGGCGGCGGCTACTAACCGCCGCGACCGGGCCTGGCACGCCGGGTGACATTCGAAGCGGAAGTGATCGCGTGGCTGCCCCAGCTGCGCCGCTATGCGCGCGCACTGACGGGCGACCGCGCCTGGGCCGACGATCTCGTGCAGGATACGGCGGAGCGTGCGCTTGCGCGCTGGTCGGCATTCCGGCCGAACAGCAACCTGCGCGCGTGGCTGCTGACGATCCTGCGGCATCTGTACATCGACCAGCTGCGCGGGCGCCGCGAGATCGCCGTCGACGACGAAAGCGCGCCGTGGCGCAATCTCGAGGCGCCGCACGGCGAGGTCGACGGTCTGGTGCTGCGCGACGTGCAGCGCGCGCTGTACTGCCTGCCACTCGAGCAGCGTGAGGTGCTGCTGCTGGTGTGCGTCGAGGAGCTGTCGTACCAGGAGGCATCGAGCGCGCTGGGGGTGCCGATCGGTACGGTGATGTCGCGGCTGTCGCGCGCGCGCGAGCATATGCGCGCGTTGCTGTGCGAGGAGCCGCCAGGGCCGATGCACGGACCGCAGCCCCGTGCGCCGCGGGCGGCGCATGAAGTCGCGCCGCTGAAAGTGGTGAGAAACCGATAATGAACCACGATGACTCCGATTCCGGCTTGCATGACGAGCTCGATCTGCGCGCGCTGTCGGCCTATGTCGATGGCGAATTGCCGGAAGAGCAGCGCGCCGCGATCGAAACGCAGCTTCGCCAGCATCCGCAGGCCACCGCGCGCGTGGCCGCGTGGCGCGCGCAGAAGACGGCGCTGCGGGCGCTGTGCGGCGCGCCGGACAGCGATGCGCGGCAAGCGCAAGCAGGGCAGCGGGCCGACGATCGGCAGCAAGCCGCTGAAGCCGGCGAGCGAAGCTATGCAGGCAGCCAGCCCACGGAGGCGGAGGAGCCGGCTTTTATCGTCGTGCGTCGGACGCGGCCGTGGTGGCAGCGCGCGGGTCTCGCCGCCTGCTGGCTCGCGGCCGGCGCCGGGCTCGCGCTGGCCCTCGGTCCGCTCGCCCCGCGGCTGACCGGCGGCGCGTGGAGCGGCTTCGGCGGACAGCCGGCCGGTTTTGCGCAGCGCGCGGATGTCGCGTACGCGGTGTACTCGCCGGAGCGGCGTCATCCGGTCGAAGTCGCCGCGAGCGAAGAGGAGCATCTGATCACCTGGCTGTCGAAGCGGCTGAATCGTCCGCTGTCGGTGCCGTCGCTGCAGGAGTATGGTTATTCGCTGGTGGGCGGCCGCCTGTTGCCCGGCGAGGCCGGGCCGGCTGCGCAGTTCATGTACGAGAACCAGGCCGGCGCGCGCCTGACGCTGTACGTGACCGGCGTCACACGCGACGAAACCGCGTTCCGCCTGTTCCGCGACGGCAACCGCCGCACCTTCTACTGGATCAGCGACGGCATGGGCTACGCGCTGTCTGGCGCGATCGCGGAAGGCAAGCTGCGCGAGATCGCGATCGACGTGTGCAGCGAGCTCGGTGGTAAGCCCGAGACGTGGCAGCAGTAGCGGGCGGTAGCGTGTCGTCAAGGCCGTCAGCGGCGACGCACGCATAGCTTGCCCGCGCGACTGCACCCGCGGGTTACCCGACCGACAAGGAGACGCCTTGCCCCAGACGCTGCCGCCCAACCTGTCCGCCGCGCAGTTCGACCGGGCGCTCGCCGGCTGGCGCGCGATCGTCGGTGAAGCGCACGTGCTGCGTTCCGACGCCGGCCTCGCCGCCTATGGCGATCCGTTCGCTCCTGGCGAGCCGGGGGCGTTTGTCGCGAGCGCCGCGCTGCTGCCCGCGTCGGTCGATGAAATCCGCGCGGTGCTGCGCATCGCCAATCAGTACCGGATTCCTCTGTGGACCGTCTCGACCGGGCGCAACTTCGCGTACGGCGGCGCGGCGCCGCGTCTCAGCGGCTCGGTCGTGCTCGACTTGCAGCGCATGAACCGCATCCTCGAAGTCAACGAAATGCTCGCCTATGCGCTGGTCGAACCGGGCGTCAGCTATTTCGATCTGTACGCGCATCTGCGCGACAAGGGCTACAAGCTGTGGGTCGATCCACCGGCTGCCGGCTGGGGCAGCGTGGTCGGCAACACGCTGGAGCGCGGCTTCGGCTATACCGACTACGGCGATCACGCGGCGGCCCAATGCGGGATGGAGGTCGTGCTCGCCAACGGCGACGTGCTGCGCACCGGCATGGGCGGCGTCGAGATCGGCACTGCGTGGCAGCTGTATCAGCCGGGCTACGGGCCGTCGTTCGATGCGATGTTCATGCAGTCGAACTACGGCATCGTGACGAAGCTCGGCGTGTGGCTGATGCCCGCGCCGCCCGCGTATCTGCTCGGCGAAATCCAGTTTCGTCGCGAGGCCGATCTGGAGGAGATCGTCGAGATTCTGCGGCCGTTGCGGCTCGACGGCACGATCCGCAATCACGCGGTGATCGAGGGCGGATTGCGGCGCGCAGCGAGCCTGTCGCCACGCCGGCAGTGGTACGACGGCGCGGGCGCGATGCCCGGGAGCGCGGTGCAGGCGATGCTCGACAAACTCGGCGTCGGGCGCTGGAACCTGCATTTCGCGCTGTACGGCACGCCCGAGTTGATCGATGCGCGCTACGCGCTGATCGAGCGCGCGTTCGCGCGGGTGCCGGAGGCGCGGCTCACGGCGGCGCGCTATGCGGGCGATGCTCAGCCGACTGGCGGCGGCGATCGCAACATGGCCGGCATTCCCGCGATGACCGCGTTTCGCATGCTCGACTGGCGCGGCGGCGCGGGCGCGCACGTCGACTTCGCGCCGATCTGTCCGGCGACCGGGCGCGACGCGATGCGCCAGTACACGATGGTGAAAGCGCGCGCCGCCGAATACGGCTTCGACTACTACGGTGGCTTTACCGCGGGCGCGCGGCATCTGCATCATATTTTCGCGGCGATTTTCGATCGCGACGACGCGAACCAGGTGGAGCAGGCCGGCGCGCTGCTGCGCTCGCTGATGAGCGACGCGCGCGCGGCCGGCTACGGCGAATATCGCGCGCATCTCGCGTACATGGATTTCGCGGCCGCGCAATACAGCTTCAACGACGGTGCGTCGCTGCGCTTCGCCGAAACGCTGAAGGATGCGCTCGACCCGAACGGCATTCTCGCGCCGGGCAAGCAGGGCATCTGGCCGGCGGCGTGGCGCGACCGGCGGGGGTACACGTGAACGACGCGTGCGGACACGCACGGCAGACCGAAGCGCAAACAGAACGGAACGTACACGCCAATGGATCGACGCACTTTCATGCTCACCGGTGCATGCCTCGCGACGGCCGCGGGCGGCGCATGGCCGTGGCTCGCGCAAGCCGCCGCGTGCGCTGACGATGCGCGCGCGTTCGCGATCGTCGACTCGACGCTCGAATGCGGCGCGTCGTTTGCACGCTATGCCGCGCATCTTCGCTTGCCGACCTTCGAAACCGGCGACGATGCGGGCGCGCTCTGGTTCACGACACTTGCGCCACTGCTCGACGTTGGGCGGACCCCGCACGCGATGCCCGCGCTGATCGGCTTCACGCGCGCGTCCGATTACTTCGTCCTGCAACACCTCGCGCTTCGCACGGGACGCTTCGTCGAGCATCGTCACGAAGCGCGCGAGGGTCTGGATGCGCAACCCGCCCACGTGGCCTTCGCGCTGACGCCGCGCAGCGCGCGCTAGAACTTGTAGTCCTTGTTCTTCGGATCGAAGGTCGAATCGTCGAATGTCCTCGGCGTGATGCTCTCGAATACGATCTGCTCGAAAATCTTGCCGTCGTTGTCGTAAGACTGGACGCTGCGAAAGAACGGATGACGCAGATCGAGCCCGAGCGTTTCCTTTTTCGCGTAGAACTGTGGCTGGCCGACCGGTGTTTCGAACGTGAACGCGACGACGCGCACACCGTCGATGGTCTTCACTGCGATCTGCACCGAACGCGGCAAGCCGGCCTCGGTGTATTTTTTTCCTTCACTCAGGTATTGATCGGCAACGTACTCGGTGCCGAGATCGCGCACGCTGTGATTCGATTGCGAGCGTGCGAGCGCGCCGGTCAGCGACGTCCACAACGGCATCACGTTCATGATGCCGCCGAGGTGGCCGTAGGTTTCGTCGCTACGTTTCGATTCGTCGTAGATGATTTCCTGGCCCGCGTGCGCGCCGTCGGGCAGCCACTTCGCATAGATGCGCAGCGGGTCGTGCGCGACGCGCACCAGCATGTGATCGGGCTTGTCGGGCCATATGCCGCGAATGCGTTCGAAGCGCGACATCGTGAACTCGTACGACGGGTAGTCGTTCGGCCATTCCTTGATATAGCGCGGTAGCGCGAGCGGATCGAGCGACTGGAACAGCGCGACCAGTTGCGCGTCGTCGAGCTGTTCGAGCGTGCCGCTTTGCTGCGCGGCGCGCAGCCATTTGACCTGCTGGTCGAGCGTCAGCATGCCGACCTGCGCGGCCGGCGTGGTGGGCGGCTTGACGGCGCTCGCGGTGTTGAGCGGGGGCGGGCGATCGTCGTTCTGCGCGAAGGCCGTCGGCACCGACAGCAGGCCGAGCGCGACGAGCAGCGCACCCAGCAAGCGCTGTCGCCGGCGATGCGAACGGGCGGACATGCGGTGCTTCATGAATTTCTCCAGAAAGTGACGCGGCCGCTCATGCAACCTGCAAGGCAATCACGCGAAGCAACAAAACAATAACGCTTTGAAGCAACGCTTATTCCCGTCAGGTAGACTTCTGTTTCGCGAGTTCCTCGTCGCGCAACGCACGGCGCAGAATTTTGCCGACGTTGGTTTGCGGCAGCTCGTCGCGGAACTCGACGAGCTTCGGCACCTTGTAGCCAGTCAGATTCTTGCGGCAGTACGCAATCACCTGCTCGGCGGTCAGTGTCGGCGTGCGCCGCACGATGAACACCTTCACGCGCTCGCCCTGCGCGGGGTCGGACACGCCGATCGCGGCGACTTCGCGCACGTCCGGATGCGCGGCGATCACGTCCTCGATTTCGTTCGGATACACGTTGAAGCCCGACACGAGGATCATGTCCTTCTTGCGATCGATCAGACGGATAAAGCCGCGCGAGTCCATCACGCCGATGTCGCCGGTCGCGAGCCAGCCGTCGTCGTCGATCACCTTCGCGGTTTCGTCGGGGCGGTTCCAGTAGCCCTTCATGACCTGCGGGCCCTTCACGCACAGCTCGCCCGCCTCGCCGATATTGGCCCAGCTGCCGTCGTCTTTCCTGAAGCGCACCTGGGTGGACGGCGCGGGCAAGCCGATCGAGCCCTCGAAGTCGCGCAGATTGGTCAGATCGACCGGATTCATCGAGACGATCGGCGAGCACTCGGTGAGTCCGTAGCCCTCGATGATCGGCTTGCCCGTCACCGCCTTGAAGCGCTCGGCGACGGCTTTCTGCGTCGCCATGCCGCCCGCCATCGCGAGCTTCAGGTCCGAGAAGTCGCGCCGACAGAATTCCTCGTTGTCGAGGAACGCGTTATAGAGCGTGTTGACCGCGGTCATGCCGGTGAATTTTTCGTGACGGATGATCATCATCACGCGCTTCATGTCGCGCGGATTCGCGATCAGGATGTTGCGCCCGCCGAGCCCCATGAAGATCAGCGCATTCACGGTCAGCGAGTAGATGTGATAAAGCGGCAGCGGCGTGAGCACCGTTTCGCCCTCGCCGGACAGCTGCCCCGCGGCCCACGCCTTCGCCTGCAACAGATTGGCGATGATGTTCCGGTGCGTGAGCATCGCGCCTTTCGCGACGCCGGTCGTGCCGCCCGTGTATTGCAGGAACGCGATGTCTTCGTGGGTCGCGCGCACCGGTGTGTGCGGCCGCGCATAAGCGGCCGAAAGCGCTTTCAGGAGCGGCACCGCCTGCGGCAGCTTGTAAGGGGGCACCATCTTTTTCACGTGACGCAGCATGAAATTGAGCAGGTGTCCCTTCAGGTTCGCGCCGTCGGCGAGCAGATCGCCGAGCCCGGTCACGATCACGTTGCGCACCTTGGTGCCGGGCAATGCATCTTCGAGCGTCTTCGCGAAGTTCTCGAACACGACGATCGTCTGCGCGCCGCTGTCCTTTAGCTGGTGCGCGAGTTCGCGCACCGTGTAGAGCGGATTCACGTTGACGACCACCGCGCCCGCCTTGATCGTGCCGAACAGCGCGACCGGATACTGGAACGTGTTCGGCAGCATGATCGCGACGCGCTCGCCCGGCTCCACGCCGATGCTTTGCAGGTACGCCGCGAACGCGCTCGCCTTGCGGCCCAGTTCACCGTACGTCAGGTTCGCGCCGACGCTCACGTACGCGACGCGCTCGCGGAACTGTGCGATGCATTCGTCGAAGAACTGGTCGATCGACTCGTATTGCGTGACGTCGATGTCGCGCGGCACGTCGTCCGGATAGGACGCGTACCAGATGCCGTCGGTGTTCGGAGCGGGGTGAGGCACCGGGTTTTGACGAGGCGTGCCGCCTGCGTCCGGCACGTGAAGCGGGGCTTGGGTGGGCTCGGTCATCGGTTGCCTCCTGACAATGTTGGTATGCGCTGCAGCACTAGCGTTCCAGAATCGCGACGACCCCCTGGCCGCCAGCCGCGCAGATCGAGATCAGCCCGCGTGCGCTGCCGCCCGGTTTGTCGAGTTGCGCCAGCATCTTCGCGAGCGCGGCGACGATACGTCCGCCCGTCGCCGCAAACGGATGGCCGGTCGCGAGCGAACCGCCGTTCACGTTGAGCCTGGTGCGGTCGATCGCACCGAGCGCGCCGGCGAGGCCAAGCTGCGTGCGGCAATATTCGTCATCCTGCCATGCCGCGAGCGTGCACAACACCTGGGCCGCGAACGCTTCGTGGATTTCGTAGAAATCGAAGTCCTGCAGCGTGAGGCCGGCGCGCGCGAGCATGCGCGGCACCGCGTAGGCGGGCGCCATCAGAAGGCCTTCCTGCTGGTCGAAAAAGTCGACCGCCGCGGTTTCCGACCAGCTCAGATACGCGAGCACGGGCAAGCCACGCTCGGCCGCCCACGCTTCGCTCGCGAGCAGTACCGCGGATGCGCCGTCGGTCAGCGGCGTCGAGTTGCCGGCGGTCAGCGTGCCCGCGTCGCGGTCGAACACGGGCTTCAGGTTCGCAAGCCTTTCGAGCGACAGGTCGGCGCGCAGGTTGTTGTCGCGCGCGAGGCCTTTGTACGGCGTCATCAGATCGTTGACGAAGCCGCGCGCGTACGCATCGGCGAGCTTGCGATGGCTCTCGTACGCGAGCACGTCCTGCGCCTCGCGCGAGATGTTCCAGCGCTTGGCCATCAGCTCGCAATGCTCGCCCATCGACAGCCCCGTGCGGGGCTCGCCGTTGCGCGGCAACAGCGGCTTGAACAACATGCCCGGCCGCAGCCTGCTGAGCGCGGCGATACGCTGACCGGTACTCTTGCCGCGATTCGCTTCGAGCAGGATCTTGCGCATGCGCTCGTTGACGCCGATCGGCGCGTCGGACGTGGTATCGACGCCGCCCGCGATGCCCGCGTCGATCTGCCCGAGCGCGATCTTGTTGGCGACGAGGATCGCGGCTTCGAGGCCGGTGCCGCAGGCCTGCTGCACGTCGTAGGCGGGCGTTTCCTTCGCGAGCGTGGTGGACAGCACGGACTCGCGCGTCAGGTTGAAGTCGCGCGAGTGCTTGATGACGGCGCCCGCCGCGACCTCGCCGAGACGCACGCCGTGCAGGTCATAGCGATCGATCAGCCCTTGCAGCGTGAAGCTCAGCATGTCCTGATTCGATGCGCTCGCGTACGCGGTGTTCGAGCGGGCAAACGGAATCCGGTTGCCCCCGATGACGGCGACGCGGCGCACGGCAGGTTGCGGGTGGGACATGCTCGGCTCCTTTGGGTCGTTCCGAGATTATTGGTCGATGCGAACGGCGCGCTCGCGGTTCACAGCAGCCGCCACTGCATGCGCCCGCGCAAATGCGGCTTTTCCCCGGCGATATCGCGCACCTCGAGATCGCGCTCGATCAGCGAAGGCGATGCGCTCCACAGCGACGCTTCGCCCGGCAGCAGCATCGGCACCTTGAACTCGGCGCTGAGCGTTGCTTCGGCGAGCGGCTTCGGCGGCTGTAGCGACGACGCCGCGCGCGCGAGCGTCCACATGCCATGCGCGATCGCGCGCGGAAAGCCGAACGCCTTCGCCGACAGCGCGCTGAGGTGGATCGGGTTGTAGTCGCCGGACGCGCTCGCGTAGTCGCGGCCCAGTTGCGGCGCGAGCTGCCAGCGCGCGATCCGTTGCAGCGCATCGGGGCCGAGCGTCAACGCTTCGAGCGGATGGCCGAGCGCCGGCACCGCGCGCTTCAAGTAGACGCTGTCGCCGTCCCACACCGCCTCGCCGCGCCGATAGATGCGCGTATGCACGACGAACGCCTGGCCCTTGTCGTGACGCAGCAGCGCGCCGAATTCGACCTCGATGCGCAGCAGGTCCTTGTAGGCGAGCGGGCGGCGCAGCCGCACGTGATTGGCCAGATGCACGAGACCGAGCGCGGGCCACGGAAACGCGGGGTCGGTCAGCATCAGCAGATGCAGCGGAAACGCGAGCAGATGCGGGTAGGTCAGCGGCACGCCGTGCTCGGGGATGAAGCCGCACACGCGCGCATAGCGCCACACGGGGCCGGGCTCGAGCACGACGGCGGGGCGCACGAGCCGCAACGGCGGCAGCCGCGTGTCGCGGCCGCGCTTGACGATGCCCGTCAGCGCGCGCCCGTACAGCTTTGCCGGCGCGGGCAGCGTTTCGATGACGACGGTTTTCGGCCGCGCGCCGTCGCCCGGCGCGGGAGCGAGCTGACGGCTGCCGAACGGATCACGCGGTTCGTCCATACCCATGCTCCCGTTCAGGCGCCAATCAGGCTTTGACCGCACACGCGCACGACCTGGCCCGTCACGCCGGCCGAGCCCGGATGCGCGAGCCACGCGATGGTCTGCGCGACGTCGACGGGCTGGCCGCCCTGGCTCATCGAGTTCATGCGGCGGCCGGCCTCGCGGATCGCGAGCGGAATCTTCGCGGTCATCTGCGTTTCGATGAAGCCGGGCGCGACCGCGTTGATCGTGATGCCGCGCGCGCGCAGTGGCAGCGCCATGCTCTGCACCCGGCCGATCACGCCAGCCTTGGACGTGGCGTAGTTGGTCTGGCCGGGATTGCCCGCGATGCCGCTGATCGACGACACCGCGACGATGCGCCCGCCGTCGCGCAAGATGCCGCCCGCGAGCAGCGCGTCGTCGATGCGTTCCTGCGCGCTCAGGTTGATGTCGATCACGCTTTGCCAGACGGCGTCGGTCATCTTCGCGATGGTCTTGTCCTTCGTGATGCCGGCGTTGTGCACGACGATGTCGACGCCGAGCTCGTCGAGCGCGGCGGCGATCTGCGCGGGCGCTTCGGGTGCGGCGATGTCGAACGCGAGCGGGCTGCCGTTCAGCCGCCGCATCGTCGCATCGAGCGCGTCGCGCGCGGACGGAATGTCGAGGCCGATCACATGCGCGCCCTCGGCCGCGAGCACGCTCGCGATCGCCGCGCCGATGCCGCGTGCCGCGCCCGTGACCAGCGCACGCCGGCCGGCGAGCGGCTGGCGCCAATCGAACGCGGGCGCGTCGTGCGGCGGCGCGCCATGTGCCGCGATCCGCACCACCTGACCGGACACATAGGCCGAGCGCGGCGACAGGAAAAAGCGCAGCGTCGCCTCGATGGCGTTTTCAGCGCCTTCCTCCACGTACACGAGATTCGCGGCGATGCCGCGCCGCGCTTCCTTGCCGAGCGAGCGCACGAGCCCTTCGAGCGCGCGCTGGGCAGTCCACTGACGCGGGCTCGCGCAGGCCTCGGGCGGCCGGCCCAGCACGACGATGCGCCCACACTTGCCGAGCGAGCGCAGCGTGTCGTGGAAAAAGCCGTGCAGCGGTTCGAGCAGGCTGCTGTCGTCGATACCGCTCGCATCGAACATCAACGCGGCAAGCTTGCCCGGCGCACCGGCTTCGGCCGGCTCGAAGCGGCCGGTCATCAAGCCGTGGCGATGGGCGAGCGGCACCCACAGCCCGGCGCTTTCGTGCGCGACGCTCGTCATGCCGATGGTGGCGATCAGACTCCCGAGCGCGTCGAACAGGCGCGGCTCGCGGCCCGCGCCAATCGCGATCAGTCCGTCGAACTCGGGCCGGTCCGCGCGATAGCGCCGCAGCACCTCGGGCTTCGGCAGTCCGAGCGAGCGCGCGAGACGGCCGCCGAACGGCGAGTTGACGAACTTCAGGTAGGAGTCGTTCATGTTATCGGTTGCTCCGCTGGACGCGCGGCGGCAGCCCCGTGATTTTCAGGGGCGCCGGACGTGTGTCAGTGTGCCTTGAGTTGCGTGACTCGGGTACGGTTTGCCGCGCCGGGTCGGTAGTTTTTTCTGCGTGAGCGCGCGCATCAGCCCACCAGTTCCAGCGCCTTTTCGAGCGCCTGCTTGCGCTGTTGCAAGCTCGCGAGCAGGTCGAAGTCGGCCGGGAAATCGTCGACCTTGACGACCTGCGCGCCGTAGCGCGCGTAGTCGTCGAGCACGTGCCGCTCGTCTGCGTCGACGAGGCCCTGGCGTTGCGCCGCATCGGTCCATGCGGCGAACTGCGGCAGGCTTTGCGGCAGCGGTTCGAGCAGACCCTGCTTCACCGCCTCGCGCAGCTTCTGCTCGATCTGCGTGAACCGCGGATTGAGCGCGAACGCGAGCTCGCCATAGCCGAGCGCATCGACGTCGGGGTGCGGCACGTACGAGTCGGCGACGAGCCGCTCGCGCGCGGCGCCGGGCGTTTGCATCAGTTCGGCGATCTCGCTGCCGAGCCGGTCCGACGGCTCGCGATGCGGCAGGCCGAACGGGAATGCGAGCACACGCACGAGCGTCGCGGCGACCCGGTTCGGGTAGTTCGCGAGCACGCCGTCGAGCGCGTGCTGCGCCTTGTACAGCGCATCCTCGACGCCCCACCGCACGAGCGGCAAGTCGTCGTGCTGTCGGCCTTCGTCCTCGAAACGCTTCAGCGTCGCCGAGATCAGGAACAGCTGCGACAGCACGTCCCCGAGGCGTCCCGAGATGCGTTCGCGACGCTTCAGATCGCCGCCGAGCACGAACATCGACACGTCGGCGAGCAACGCGAACACGGCCGACAGACGCGTCGCCGCGCGATAGTACGCATGGAGCGGCGCATACGCGCGGCGCGGCTTCGCGATCAGTGCGCCGCCGCTCAGCCCATATACGGCGCTGCGCACCACGTTCGACACCGTGAAATTCACGTGACCGAAGAACGCCGCGTCGAACTCGCGCAAGGCTTTCGCGCGATCGGGCTCGCGCGTCGCCGTCATTTCCTTCAACACGTACGGATGGCAGCGAATCGCGCCCTGGCCGAAGATGATCAGACAGCGCGTCAGAATGTTCGCGCCTTCGACGGTGATCGAGATCGGCATTTGCTGATACGCGCGCGCCAGAAAGTTCGACGGCCCCATGCAAATACCCTTGCCGGCGACGACGTCCATGCCGTCGTTGATGACCATGCGCGCGCGCTCGGTGATGTGATATTTGGCGATCGCCGAAATGACGGACGGCTTTTCGCCGAGGTCGACCGCCTGCGCGGACAGGCGGCGCGCGGCGTCCATCACGTACAGGTTGCCGCCCATGCGGCCGAGCGCTTCCTGCACGCCCTCGAACTTGCCGACGGCGCTGCGGAACTGGCGCCGGATCGCGGCATATGCGCCGGTGCCGCGCACGGCAATCTTCGCCATCCCGACGTTCGACGACGGCAGCGAGATCGCGCGGCCCGCCGCCAGACACTCCATCAGCATGCGCCAGCCGTTGCCGACCTGGGCGCGTGCGCCGATCACCCAGTCGAGCGGAATGAACACGTCCTTGCCCGAGTTCGGGCCGTTCTGGAATACCGCGTTCAACGGCCAGTGACGCCGGCCGATATCGACGCCAGGGTGGTCGGTCGGAATCAGCGCGCAGGTGATGCCCGGTTCGTCGTTCGCGCCGAGCAGATGGTCGGGGTCGAGCGCGCGGAACGCGAGGCCGAGTACGGTCGCGATCGGCCCGAGCGTGATGTAGCGCTTGTCCCACGTGACGCGAAAGCCGAGCGTCTCGCGGCCCTCGTGCAGGCCCTGGCAAGCGATGCCGACATCGGGAATCGCGGCGGCGTCGGACCCGGCATACGGGCTCGTCAGCGCGAAGCAGGGGATTTCCTCGCCGCGCGCGAGACGCGGCAGATAGTAGTTCTTCTGCGCGTCGGTGCCGTAGTGCATCAGCAACTCGGCCGGGCCGAGCGAGTTCGGCACCATCACCGACACGGCCGCGGCCGAGCAGCGCGTCGCGAGCTTCATGATCACCTGCGAATGCGCGTACGCGGAGAACTGTTTGCCGCCGTACTGCTTCGGAATGATCATGCCGAGAAAGCCGTGCTGCTTGATGAACTGCCACGTTGGCGGCGACAGGTCCTGCCAGACCATCGTGGTTTCCCAGTCGTTCGCGAGGTCGCACAGCTGCTCGCATTCGACCTCGAGGAACGTCTGCTCTTCGGCGCTGAGCATGGCCGGGCCATAGCCGAGCAGCGTGTCCCAGTGCGGGCGGCCCGAGAACAGCTCGGCGTCCCACCAGACCGTGCCCGCCTCGATCGCGTCGCGCTCGGTCGACGACATCTGCGGCAGGATCTTGCGGAACGTGTCGAGCACCGGTTTCGCGAGCCATGCGCGGCGCAGCGGTTTGATCGTCAGCACGAGGGCGGGGAGTACGAACACGATCGCGAGCAGCGTCGTCAGCAGTGGGCCGGCCGCGCCGCTCACGAGCGCGGCCGCGACCCAGACGATCAGCGCCGCGAGCCACCATGAGGCGCGGGCCTGAACGTAGACGAGAGCGAATGCGGCGATGACGAGCGCCAGGATGAACCACGGCATGACGTTTCCTCCTCTGGGGTGACGCAATCGCCGGGCCCGCTGCGAGTCGCGCTGTTGCGTCGGGCGTTACCGCGTCTTACCGATTCGACTGACGGGCACGGCGCAGGTGCGCAACGTAGATGTCCTGCTCGGTTAAGCGAACTCGTTCGGGTTCCATGTACGACGTGTGGTGGTTACGTCGAGTGATGAGATGGTCGGTGCGATCAAGGGACGGGCTCGACGAACTCCTCTAGAAGACCTGTCGGGGAGCCATGCTGGCGAAGCGCGGCGCGTCATGCCGCGCGGAAAATAAAAAGACCATTCCGAACGAATCGGAACGGCCTCGTGTCGTGTTGCGATGTAATCTGGCCTTGCGCTCGACGACCGGGTTGACCCGGCTCCCACGCGTTGACGCGTATTGGCTAGCCGTCTGGTTCGAAAGCCTCAAGCTCTTAAACTGGTCCTCCGACCGCGCCGCCCGTCGATTCCGCGCCGACGACTTCACGCGCGGACTGCGTCATGTCGATGCCGCGGCGCTCGCGGCTGAACGGAATCAGCGCGCAGATCACGAGCGCGACGATGCCGATCACGACCGCCATCACGAGCGCGTAGTCGTTGTTGTGCATTTCGGCGATTTTCGCTTGCAGCGGACCGTTGACCGACGCGATCAGATTGCCCAACTGATAGACGAGACCGGGGAAGGTCGCGCGGATTTCATCGGGCGAAATTTCGTTCAGGTGCACGGGGATCACGCCCCAGGCGCCTTGCACCGAGATCTGCATCAGGAACGCGCCGAGCGCGAGCAGCATCGGCGTGCTCGAGAACGCCCACAGCGGCAGCACCGGCAACGCGATCAGCGCGGAGATGAAAATCGCGCGCTTGCGGCCGATCTTCTCCGATGCCCAGCCGAAGAACAGACCCCCGCAGATCGCGCCGATGTTCAGTGTGATCGAGATCAACGACACCGTGTGCGCGTCGAACTGGTGCTGTACGCGCAGGAAGGTCGGATACAGATCCTGCGAGCCGTGCGAGAAGAGGTTGAACGCGGTCATCAGGATGATCGCGTAGATCGACAGGCCGACGTTCTTCTTGAGCGTCGCGACGAGGCCGGGTCGTACCTTCTTTTCGAGCGTCTGGAACGCGGGCGACTCCGGCACGTGCGCGCGAATGTACAGCACCAGCAACGCGGGCAGCACGCCGACGAAGAACATGCCGCGCCAGCCGATGTATTGATAGAACAAGCCGAACACGACCGACGCGAGCAGGTAGCCGCTCGGATAACCGGCCTGCAGCAGACCCGAGACGATGCCGCGCGACTTCGGCGGCACGGTTTCCATGGTCAGCGCGCCGCCGACACCCCATTCGCCGCCCATTGCGATACCGAACAGCGCGCGCAGCACGAGCAGCGTCATCAGGTTGGGCGACAGACCGGACAGCAGTTCGAGCAGCGAGAAACACGCGATGTTGAGCATCAGCGTCGGACGGCGGCCGTATTTGTCGGCGAGCCAGCCGAAAATCAATGCGCCGAGCGGGCGCATCATCAAGGTCAGCATGATCGCGACCGCGACCGACGGAATGTCCGTATTGAATTCCTGCGCAATATCTTTCAATACGAACACCATCAGAAAGAAATCGAATGCGTCGAGCGTCCAGCCTAGATAGGCGGCGATCGTGACGTTTCTCTGTTCCCGAGTCCAGCTCATTGATTGTTCTCCTGAGTCTCCACAAAACCGCGTTTGATCGCGGACGGCACCGTAGCCCTTGCGCCTTATGGCAAGCGCTTCCCGGCGAGTGTACGCCGAGCATTAAGCGTCTGCCTGGTTGAAGCCGGTTTTCTCCGTGTTAATCCGGAGAGCAATTTTCGTGCTGAATTCGTCATGCATGTTTAATGTCGGAAAAATGTAATTGCCGGTTCGATTCATGTTTGTATTTTGTAATGTTTATCGGATTTCCCAGCGCCTATTTTTTATGAAGTTTATGGCAATGGCGTTTTGACGGGGCGGCCCGCGGTCCGCGCGCCGCATCGAACCTTCATGTACAGTTATTTCGCCAACTGATCGACATATCGCTATGTCCTTGACGCCATCGCCTTCGTTGCTCGACGAGATGCTCGACGCTGTCGCGCGTCGCTACCGCCTGCCGGCGCTTGCGGCCGTCTGCGCGCCGACGCAGCAAGCTAGACCCGCCACCGTGCTCGCGCTCGCGATCGAGCAGGCTCGCGAGGCGCGCGCGCGTGGCGAAGCGCCGGATGCGGCGAACCAGCGCTTCTTCGTCGAGGCGCTTGCGCGCATGATTCGGGAGGCGATGCGCGAGGAAGCCGGCGACCCGGTGTTTCAGGCGACGCTGCTACGGCATCGCAGCACGGTGGTGCGCGAGTACGCGTCGCTGGCCGCGCACGCGAGCGTCGATCGCCGGCTGATCTACGCGGCCGTCAATGCGATCGCACATCCGGCCAAACAGCAGCGGCTGCTACCCGGCCAGCAACGCGACGCGCTGGCGCGTCTGCACGCGCTGGCGTTCGCCGAAGCGTGGCCCGAGCTGGCCGAAGCCGTGCAAGCTTGCATCGATACGCCGCAAATCGCGCACGACGCCGCGCTGCAACGCGGTCTCGCGCAATTGCTGGAGAGTGCCGCTTTGCAGCGCTTGCGCCGTCTTTACGCGCTCGCGTCCGACGAGCGCGTGCGTCAGTACCAGACGCTGTGGGAGCGCCAGGGGCCGCGCCCGGGAAGCTCGACTGCCGTGGCACGAGGCTTGAGTTCGAAGCAGCGCGGCGCCGCGGTCGAGGCATCGGCCGCCGATGCGCTCGACGCGCTCGCGCGGCGCCTCAATGACGCGCAGGGTGCGCTCGCCTCGTACCGTGTCGTGAACTCGATGCGCGTGCCGGCCGCGATACCCGCGAGCCACGAGCGCGCGAAAACCGAATGGGACGTGGTGCTGCTGCGCCAGGCACAGCCTCCGGCCGACGCGGCGGCGTGGGACGTCTGCCTGCTCGTCGAAGCGAAGGCATCGGTCGATGCGGCCACCACCGATCTGCCGCGGCTCGTGCGTGGACTGACGCTGCTGGCGCATGCGGACCCGCACACCGTCTACCCGTTTCGGACGCAGCAGGGGACGGTGGGTTTGAGCGGCGCGTCGCTCGCCGCGCTGACGAGCGACGGGGCCGGTCTTCGCAGGACCGTGCTCTATTGCTGCGACGCACCCGTCGAAGCGGCGCCGCGCGTGCTGGGCCCTGCGAGCCGGATGCAGCTGCTGTCGGCGCACGCCAGCCTCGATTTCGCGGCCGCACTGGCGGACGGGCGCGACGCCGATTGCGCGGTGCTGGAACCGGTGTGGCATCAGTTGCTCGAATCGCCGAGATGGCGGACGGCGCTCGACCAATACGCGACGCTGCGCGAGGTCCGCGAATTGATGGTCCATCCGGACGACTTGCGGGCCGCCGTCGGCATCGCCGACGCAAGACGGTTGAGCGCGGCGCGCTAGGCCTGCCAGGTCTGCGTAGGGCCAACGCGAGCGCTGTGCCGCAGTCGCGGCGCGATTGCATTGGAGGTGGCGCGCGCGTTGCTCGTAGCGATAGATCTTCGAGCAAAAAGGAGTGGTGATGGAAACGCCGTCGAAGCGACTGTCGGACACACAGGTGCAGGTTGCCAGCAAGATCTACGGATTTCGTTCGTCACAGGAGGCGGACCGTTTCGTGCAATGTCTGCGCGACGGCGACGCGAGCCGCTGCGTCGCGGACGTTCCGCCCGAGACAGCAGCCGATGCCTATCCCGCCGGAACCCGCACAGGGCCGGGCGCGGGCATGACGATCGGGCCGCCGCCGGGCGGGCTCGATAGCGACGAGTAACGCGTTTGCGCCGGATCGCCGGCGCGGGCACGGTTCTAACGCCTCGGCGATCAGAAAGACAATCTCGACCCGGGCAATCCGTCGAACCTGCAATCACGACATTTGCGACATGCGCGTATTGCGACGCGCGCGTCAGCGCACCGGCCCCAGCGACGCCGACAGAGGTGCGGAGCCGCCGCCCAGCGTCCGGTCGATCAGATAGCGGCCCTGTTCGACGCCGGCGCGCAACGCTTCCGCCTCGGTGAGCCATTCCGGCGTCACGGGCTCCACGTTGGCCAGATTGGCGGGTATCTCCAGCGGCCGGCCCTCGCGGGAAATCGACACGTCGGCGATCCAGGCGCCCCGCGAGTTCCGATGCGCGGTCACCGTGATCAGCGCGCCGCGGTGCGCGTCATGCATCGCGTGGTGGGAGCCGGGCTCGGCGTGCGCGGCCGGCATCGCGCGTCCGTCCGCGCTAGCCATATCGGAGCCGGTCTCGCCGATGCTTGCGCCGGCGGTGCGGTCAGTGTGATCGGTTGGGGGGAGCGGGGTCATGCTGTCCTCGGCGAGCGAATGATCTGCCTGATTCGAGCAAGCGCTGTGCCGACAGGGCGAACGCGTGCAGGAATCCGTCCATGAACGGGCCCGCGGCGTGCAATCGCTCAGCGCGGGCCCGGCTCTTGCGCTGCGTTCAACGCTGGCGTCGCTTCGCTCTGTCGGTCGAGAGGCGAAGTCTTTGCTGATGGCGTCCGCCGCAAATGAATCGTAAGGAGGACGGAATGTCGATCCATGCGAAGGTCACGAAGTGGCGCAACGCCGGGCGATTCTGCGTCGAACGTGTAACCGACTATAGCGAACTGTTCGCGCTGGAAGTCGAGGAGACGCGAAAGCGTCTGGTGCGCGAGTTGAGCGCACTCATGGCGTTGGCAGTCGCGGGCCTGTTCACGCTGTCCTTCATTTGCATCGCGATCATCGCCACCGCGTGGCAGACGCCTTACTTCCTTGCGGTGGTCTGGGGCGTGGCCGCCGCGTGGCTGCTCGTGTGCATCGTGTCCTTGCTCGTCTTGCGGGCGCAGAAACCGGCGCAATCGCTTCACGTGCTCAAGGCCGAGATTCACTCCGATCTCGACGCTCTCAGGGAGTCGCTCAAATGAGTCAGCCACATCACGCAAATGAGCTTGCCCGGGTCACCATTCTGGAACGCATGGAGGCATCGCGAGCCGCATTGGTCGCGGCGAACCAGACTGCCGCGTTGCCGGCGGTGCGGGCAGCCTCGCGCTCCTCCGCCGGCAATGTGCTCGCGTCGCTCGCCGAGGCGCCGCATGTTGCGCTGCTTCTCGCGCTGGTGATCGGCGGCATCGTGCTTGGGCCGCGCCGCACGCTGTCGATCGCGGGCCGTTCCGGTCTTGCGGCGTGGCTCGCCCGCAACGTGCGGCGGTCGATCGCGCAGTGACGCCCTGAGCGAATGCAGCGATCGGACCAGGCAAAGCAGAATCGCCTTTTCCTCGCTTCCGTTTCAACCATCGACTCAGCGAACCATGTGCAACCCTACCAGCCTGCTAGACTGGAAGTTCCCCTGCAAGCCATGGAGGGAGATATGACGACCGTCTACGTCGTAAAGACCGGCGAAAAGTTCCTCTGCACCGCAGAGGACGGCGATATCGGCATGGCACCGGAGATTAAGGAAGCCACGTCCTTTCGCTCGTATGAGGAAGCGAATAAAGTCGCGAACGAGCACGCCGACCCCGGATACGAAATCCTGACCATCGACGTTAAGAAACGCTGACGAGGTGTTAGCTGTTCGCGCTAGGCGCTCAGCGAAACAAGGCAGGCAATTCAACAGGCGCCATGCAATATGGCGCTCGACCGGGTGCGTCCGAAATCGCGTCGTCATGACGGCTTCGGGCATTCAGGCGGCGGCCGAAACCACTCTGCAAGCGCGCATAGCACGACACTCCACGCCGTCCCCGGCGGGGACGGCATGTCTGCATCGTCGAACTGGTCAGACGGGCAGGCTTACGATCCGCCAAAGAACACCGGCTTCATCCCACTCGTGCTGGCCGGATTACCCATCTGCTGCGTACCGCTGGTCGCAGGGCCGTAGCCGCTGCTCTGGCCTGCGGCAGTGGCGTTGGTGGTCGGCATGTTGGTAGGAAAGTCGACGGTATTCGCATTGGCCGGATTGAAGCCGGCTTGCGCGAGCTGAGCGATTTCTGCCTGCACTTGCGCGTGCGTCAGCGCCCCGTCCGACTGCGCCAGCGATGCAACTGACACAGCCATGACCGCGACCGCGCAAGCTGTGTGGACTAACGTCTTCATGATGGCCCGCCTCCTTGTTGGTTACTCCGGCTGACTCGCGCTTTGCTTTTCGCGGTTCAACTGATCAAAGATTAGGTGAGGAACCGTACAGTGGTCGTTTATTTTTCATGGTAGGGGGTTCGTCCATCAGCCGACGCTGGTCGACGCTCGCGCCCGAACGCTCCGATGTCGGCCGCGCATCCGGGACCGTACCTCCGGACACGAGCCGACATCATCGAAGCGTGGGTCAAGCAGCCGTTCGCGGGTCGCCGTCGAACATCCGCATTCCCGCGGGTGCCGTCGTCAAGAAAGCTCAGGTGCGCGTAATCGAAGCCCCACCGTCCACCAACGAAGCGGTACCCGTCACGAAGGACGAATCGTCGGAAGCAAGGTAGAGCGCCGAGCGGGCAATCTCTTCCGGCTTTGCGACCCGCTTGAGCGCGTGCAGCCCGGTCACGAACGTCTGCGATTCGGCCGTATCGTTCATACCGCGATACATCTCGGTGTCCACCGCGCCCGGGAGGATCGCGTTGACGCGCACGCCTTGCGGGCCGTATTCAGCCGCGAGCGCTTGCGTCAGTCCGATCAGCCCGGCTTTGCTCGCGGCATAGGCGGCGGTCCCCGGGAAGGCGAACGAGTAGCCGACGAACGTCGACGTGAAGATGATCGCCACCTTGAAGTTTTTCGAATGGGCGTTGAGTCATGGTGGGCCGACGGTCGACGCGCTGGATTACATAGCGCTTCCGGAGCCGGTCGTGACGAAGATCCGCGCACAATGGCCCGCCGATACAGGCGAAAAGTCGGTGCACAAAGCGTTCGCAGTGCCGTGACCAGCAATCGTGTCTGGCGCGTGTCGATTTCCCCTATGATCATTCGTCGTAGTCACTGGAGGCGCCGTTGCCTCCAGACACTTTCGTCTTCTAAGGGAAAACCCAAATGCGCGTCATGGTCATCATCAAGGCAACCCCCGAATCGGAAGCCGGGCAAATGCCGAGTACCGAACTCCTCACGGCGATGGGGCAGTACAACGAGCAATTGGTCAAGGCCGGCATCATGCAGGGCGGCGACGGGTTGAAGCCGAGTTCGGCCGGCGCTCGCGTGAGATTCTCAGGGAGGGACCGCACCGTCATTGACGGCCCGTTTGCGGAAACCAAGGAATTGATCGCCGGGTACTGGCTCTGGCAGGTTCAATCGATGGACGAAGCGATTGAATGGGTAAAGCGCTGCCCGAATCCGATGGTCAGTGATTCAGAGATCGAGATTCGCCCGTTCTTTGAGCCTGCGGACTTTGGCGAAGCTTTTACGCCCGAGCTTCAAGACGAGGAAAATCGTCTGCGCAGGCAAATTGACGGGCAGATGCGCTGACGATTTTCACCGCATCAGTCTGCGGGTACGAACACAATCCAGATCCGACTGTCCGGGACGCTACGCGGGCTTCCGATACATTGTCCGGAAGCCCGATGCCACGGGTCGATGATTGCCGTCGTCAGTGGGTGTCGCCGGCCAACCGTTCGAAGCCGGTCAGTGCGAAGGTATCTGCTCGATCTTATCGGCGCTCAGGTCGCTCGGGAAGCAATGAGGATGCTCAAAGCCCATCGGAGATCCGCTCGTTGAATAGACGATGTTATCCGTGTTGTTCGGGCCTTGGCCGGCGGGTACGGTGCCGAGCCCCGCGAGCTTGCGCATGCGATAGGCGATCGCATGATCGGCGCAGGCGCTATCGCCGCTCACGCCCAATCCTCCGATGACTTTCCCTCCTGCATAAAGCGCGACGCCGCCGCCGAAGGTAATGACGCCGCCAAGCGTGTGTCCGATGCCGCTGCCCTGTTCGAGGAAGCGCGCGTCAAAAGGATTCGAATTATTCAGGCCGTAAAGGGAGCCGCCCGGCTGGGCGGCCGCATAGAGATTTGCCGTCGATAGGGCGAGTGCGTCGTTGCTGAAACCGTTCGCGGTATAAGCCTTCGCGATTGCAATGGCCCGGCTACCGGGCCAGGCGTCGCCGGTCACGATCACTGAACACAGATGCCCCTGCCGATCGACAATGGCCGCCCACATCCGGTTAGGCTTGAAGATCCCGCCGTTCGCATCGGGCAGGTTCACGACCGTACGCAACTGCTTTTCCACCAATGCGACCGTACCTTGAGGTAGCGTGCATCGGGCTTGTGGGACATCATCATCGCCAGAGGCACGACTTTCGTGCGAAAAGGACGCAATACAAAACGCTGCGACAGCGACGGTAAGCATCTTACGCATGACGATTCTCCTGACGATCGATTTGACAACAGGCACGCTGTGGGCGAGAACGCGAACAAACAAGAAGGACAGCCAATGAAATAAACAACTCATCGCTGTTCAATGTCGGTGGCGAGTTCCCGGCAGCGAACGTACCTCGTTGATCCGGGACTTCGTGTAAATAGTGAAGACCATTATGAAAGGGCTATTGGCCAAAACAGAGTGCCCGTCAGCCATGCCTGCCTGGCGTTCGACACTGCTACGGTTTTGATCGATTGGATGGCGCGGCATATAGTTGGCGCGTGCGCAACACTCTCATCGGAGATCGGCGCAATACCTTATCTACAGCTTGATGTAAACGATCACTACTCTGTCGAGAGCAAAAGACTGCTCGCGGCGAAAATGAGTGAGACCTATGCTCGGATGATGTCGGTGCACGTCAGGCGAATCAGCGTAGGCGAGCGATGAGGGTCCAGGTTCCGCGGCCTGTATTTGCGCATGGCCGTGTGACGTCGGCGATATGCGGGAACCACGAGGGGCGCCAGGATCGGATCCGCCTGCGTTGCGCCACAACCTGAGCCAAAGTAGGAGGAGGTCCATGAGCAGGCTTGCAACATACCTGGCAGGTAATCGGCGGACGCGACCGTGGTGGATTGTCTTGATCACGACGGTGTTCTGTTTCTTATGCCAGAGCGTCGTCGCGCAAGCGGACGACGGCGCCGCTCGCCTGCACGCGAAATATCAAAGTCTGACGCAGCAACTCGCGCACAACCAGTTTCAGCGACCGCTGTACCTCGAATCGCAGGAGTTGCCGTCGGCGCTCAAGGGCGATATTTACGGGGTGCTCAACTATCCTTTCGCGGTGGTCAGCGGCGCGCTCAACGACCCGACTCAGGGCCCGGCCAACTGGTGCGACGTGCTGATCCTGCATCTGAACACCAAATACTGCCACGCGTCGACCAGCGACAGCGGTACGATCCTCACCGTGAACATCGGCAAGAAAACCGAGGAATCGCTTTCGTCGTCGTACCGCGTGCAATTCAACTTTCGTGCGGTAGCGAGCACCCCTGATTATTTTCGCGTCGAGCTCACTGCCGCCACGGGTCCGCTGAGCACGAAAGACTACCGTATCGTGCTGGAAGCGATACCGGTGGGCGATAACCGCACCTTTATTCACCTGACCTACGCGTACGGATATGGCACGGCGGGACGGTTTGCCATGAAAACCTACCTGGCGACGATCGGCAGCAACAAGGTCGGCTTTTCCGCTACGCCCGATTCGTCGACGAGCGAGCCGCAATACATCGGCGGCGTGCGCGGCCTGGTCGAACGCAATACGATGCGCTACTACCTCGCCATCGATGCCTATCTTGACGCGCTTTCCAGCCCGCCCAACGCCCGCCTCGACAAACGCCTCGCTGACTGGTTCGATGCCACCGAGCAGTATCCGCGGCAATTGCACGAGGTCAGCCGCGCCGACTATATGCAAATGAAGCACGACGAGTATCAACGTCAGCAGATCGCCCAGTGATCCGCGCAGCGGGTGGGGATCTGATCAATGCAACGCAATATCGTGTTGAAGGTTTTTTCGGGGGGATGTCGATCCGATGGTGCGTCGATCGTCGTTACCTGGTAAGACAATTGGTCAGGAACCTTGGATCTGCCGTTTTGCGCCAAGTCTGGCCGCCATCGTCATCCGACCTGGGAGCACCCTGTGAACCGACTCGACAATCCGATCCTGCAAGTCCTGGAGGGCTACAAAGCCGCGGTATTGGCAAAAGACGTGGATGCGTTCGTTGCGCTATACGACCGCGACGCGGTGGTCTTCGACATGTGGGGGACATGGTCGTACAACGGCATCGCATCGTGGCGCGCGATGGTGGAGGGCTGGTTCGGTTCGCTGGGTACGGAACGTGTGATAGTCGATTTCAGCGCGGCGCAAACGATCGTCGCCGCGGACCTCGCCGTCGTTCACGCCTTCGCGACATATAAAGCCGTCGACGCCGACGGATCGGAACTGCGCTCCATGGACAATCGCCTGACCATGACGCTGAGGCAGCAGGCCGACGGATGGAAAATTGTCCACCAGCACACCTCCTCTCCGATCGAGGTCGGCACGGCGCAGGTAATTTTCAGGCGCTAGCGGTCTGGCGGTTCGACATCGCGCGTGGGCTCGCGAATAATCACGGCTGCGTGACTTTCCAATTTGCGACGTACCTTCTGTTTAAAAGCAGCCATGAAACCATTGCTTGCCGGCCGATGCCTTTGCGGTGCCGTCCACTACTCGGTGAAGGACGAATTCGTCTATGCGTTGAACTGCCACTGTTCAAACTGCCGGCGCGCGACCGGCTCGGCGTTCAAACCCTTCGCGGGAATCGAGCGCGACAAGCTGCGCATCACTCGGGGCGAAGACAGCCTGTTGATTTTCGGCGATGAACGAGCGGCGCATGATGTGCGCTGCAAAATATGTGGAAGCCTGATTTTCTCAGTGGTTCGTCAGGGGCAGTACGTTCACGTCACGCTGGGAACACTCACAGACTCGCCCGCCATGTCTCCCACTGCCCACATTTTCGTGGGTTCAAAGGCACCGTGGTATTCGATCACCGACCAATTGCCGCAACACGACGAATTCGGGTGAGTCTCTTTCCTATCGCAACATCGACTCGAAAGGCGCCATACCAGCCGCCGCCGTGCGACAGCACGATCAGCGGCAGGTGATGGCCTGCTATCGGCGCGCCGGCCGCGACGGTCTGGGTCGCCCAAGGCGTGCGGCGTGGCCGGCGCATCGGTGGGATACCAGATTCCGGCAGTGAGCGGCGGCTCGGCGGGCTGAGCTCCGGACGGCTCGAGGTCTATGAGACCAAAGTCCAATTGAATATTTCAGGCGCGGGTTCAATAGTAGTGAAACGCCGCGTTCTGTCGACGACAAAGCCGGCGCGATCCTCTTCCTAAAATGCCGGAATTGCGGGCAGGCCTTGGTATTGGCGTCAAGAACGTTCCAGTGGGTTTGAGTTTTCGCGATTGCAGGCCTATCACGGTGTCGCCGCCGAATCGCGACGCGACCTGGCGGGAGAACAACTTATGCTGCTCACACCGATTCCCCAACGGACTCCGTCCCGAGAGATGCTCGACGTCCTGATCCGCGCCGGACTCATCACGGTCCTGGCCGTATTCTGTTTTCGGATCTTCGCGCCGTTTCTTAACCTGATGGCCTGGTCGGTGATTCTTGCGATCACGCTCTATCCGCTGCAGGTCCTGCTTCGCTCCATGCTCGGCGGCAAGGATGGCCTGATCGCCACGCTGATCGTCCTTGTCGCGCTTGTCGTGATTCTGGTGCCAACGTATGCGCTGGGTCTCGCGGTAGCCGATTCGGTCGAGAAATCGATAGCGATTGCCAGGAGCGGTAGCTTCCGGATTCCGCCTCCCGCGGACTCGGTGGCGAGTTGGCCGCTGGTCGGCCAGCGTGTGTACGACTTCTGGCAACAGGCATCGACGGACCTGACCGGTCTTGCGCATAAATTCGCCCCGCAGTTGAAGGAGGCCGGGCTCGCTGTGCTTGCAACGGTGACGGGTCTCGGTGCCGGCCTGGTGATTTTTTTCGTCGCGCTGATCGTCGCAGGCATCCTGATGGCCCACGGTGAGAAGGGCTATCACAGCGCGGTGCAGATCGCCTCGCGCATCTCGGGCCCCGAGAACGGCGCTCAGATCGCCGACTTGTGTACCGCGACGATTCGCGCGGTGGCCCAGGGGGTGGTGGGCATCGCGTTTATCCAGATGCTGCTGATCGGCATCGGCTTCGTCGTGAAGGGGATACCCGGCGCGGGGTTGCTCGCGCTGGCCGTGCTGCTGCTCGGCATCATGCAATTGCCGGCCACGCTGATCACCATTCCGGTGATCGCCTTCGTGATCGTCACGGACGGCGTGAACACCGCAAACATCATCTTCTCGGTTTACGTGTTCGTCGCGGGCCTCGCCGACAACGTGCTCAAGCCATTGATGCTGGGCCGTGGCGTCGCGGTGCCGATGCCGGTCGTGCTGATCGGAGCGCTCGGCGGCATGGTGACGGGAGGCGTCATCGGGCTATTCGTTGGGCCCGTGATGCTGGCCGTCGGTTATCAGCTGTTCTGGCGCTGGGTCCGAGACCAGCCTAAACCCAGGCAACCCACGCAACCCACGCAGACCCACGAACAGAAGCAGACCTGAAGCTCGAGGATGGCTCCGTGTCACCGTTGATGCGTCCGTACGGGATCGCAGTGCTTTTCGGGGCGGCGGTTGGCCTGAGCGGATGCATGCGGGTGGGCCCGGACTTCAAGCCGCAGCATGAAGCGTGGAGCGAGCACTGGAGTAGCGAATCGATCACGCGGGTCACGCAACCGGGTGCACAGCCCGATGTGCGCCAGTGGTGGCTGATCTTCGGCGATAGGAATCTCGAACGTCTGATCGCCGAAGCCGACGCGAACAACGGCGACCTGAAGATCGCCGGACTGCGCGTGCTCGAGGCGCGCGCACAGCTCGGCATCGCGCTCGCGGGACGCTATCCGCAGGTGCAGCAGGCGAGTGCCGATGTACTGGCTTCGGCGCGCAAGCGCTCGGATGGTTCCAATCCGCGCTCGGGCGCCTTCGTGCAGTACGGCGCGGGCTTCAGCATCGGCTGGGAACTCGATTTCTGGGGGCGTTTCAGCCGCGCGATCGAATCGGCCGACGCCGCGTTCTTCGCCGCGCAAGCCAACCGCGACGATGCGCTGGTTCTGTTGCACGCGCAGGTCGCGGATACGTATTTCACGCTGCGGGTCGCGCAGGCGCGGCTACGCATCGCTCGTGAGAACGCCCAGTTGCAAAAACGCAGCTACGACATCGCTCAAAAGCTCTTCAAGGCTGGCGAATCCGATGAACTCGACTTCCAGCAGGCGAAGACGCAGTACCTTGGGACGCTGAGCAGCATCCCCGATCTCGAAAGCCAGATCGTGCTTGCGCGTCATGCGCTGTCGGTGCTGATCGGGCGAGCGCCGGGTCCGCTGCCGGAACTCGACGTGCAGGCGGGCAAGGAAGGCGTGGTGCCGCTGGTGGATCATGCGGTGCTGCAGGACGTGCCGGCCGATCTGCTGTTGCGCCGCCCTGACGTTCGCGCGGCCGAGTATCAGATGGCTTCGCAGTCGGCGCTCATCGGCGTGGCAAAAGCGGATCTGTACCCGTCGGTATCGCTGCTCGGCACGCTGACGTGGACCGCCAGTTCGCTCGCGGGCGCACCGAGCACACTGCTCTTTGCCGCGGGCCCGAGCGTGACGTGGAACGTGTTCGATTACGGCAGGATCACGAACAACGTGCGCGTCCAGGACGCACGGCTGCAAGAGTTGACGCTCGCTTATCAGAACACGGTGCGCGAGGCGGCGCGCGAGGCCGACGATGCCGCGACGGCGCTGCTCGCCGCCTTGCAGCGCGACACCATTCTGAATGACGCGCAGGGCGCGGCGCGGCGCTCGCTGACGCTGGCCAATACGATCTATCGGGAAGGGTATTCGGACTTCCAGCGGGTCCTCGATGCGCAGCGCGCGCTGTTCGCGCAGCAGGACGCGTACGTGGTCAATCGCAGCAATGCGCTCGGCAGTGTGATCGCGCTTTACAAGGCGCTCGGAGGCGGCTGGGAAACCGAACAGCCGCTCATCGACGCGGCGACGCGCGCGCAGATGCGGCAACGCACCGATTGGGGCGACCTGCTCGACCAAACGGCGCCGTCTTCCGGTACGCCGGGGCAAGCCGAAGGGGCGTCACGATGAGCGATACCCAGGATACCCGCGAGCCTCGAACCGCCGCCCCGCCGAAGTCGTCGACGCCTGCCGCCGACCCTTCGGGCAGGGCGGTCAAATGGGTCGTCTGTCTGATCGTGCTGAGCCTGATCTGGTATCTGCTCGCCGACCGTTTCACGCCGTATACGCAGCAGGCGCGGATTCAGGCCTATGTCGTGCCCGTCGCCGCCGAGGTGTCGGGACGCGTGACGCGGGTGTTCGTCCATAACAACCAGGATGTCAACGCGGGGGACGTGCTGTTCGAAGTCGATAGCGAGCCCTACCGCATTGCCGCTGACCGCGCGCGCGCCGATCTGGAGTCCACGCGCCGGCAGCTCGGTGCCAGCACGGCCGGTATCGAGTCGGCACTCGCGGCGTTGCGGGCCGCCATCGCGAACGAGGTCAAGGCGCGCCAGGACAGCGATCGTCTCGAGCGGCTCTATCGTGAAGACGAGGGCACCGTCTCCCTGCGACGCCTCGAGGTCGCGCGGGCGACGCATGAACAGGCGCTAAGCCAGGTCGACGGGGCCCGTGCCGAAGTCGAGCGGGCGCGGGAGCAGCAGGGCGGAAGCGAGGCGGAGAATGCGCAGTTGCGCAGCGCCGCTGGCGCGCTGGAGAAGGCCGAACTCGATCTCGCCAACGCGCGGATCAGAGCCCGCTCGAGCGGCGTCGTGACCGATCTGCGCACGGAAGTCGGTCAGTTCGCCGCGGCGGGCAATCCGGTCATGACGCTGATCGCGATCCGCGACGTGTGGGTCAGCGCCGACATGACGGAGAACAATCTGGGCCATCTCAAACCCGGCACGCGCGTCGAGATCGCCTTGGACGTGCTGCCCGGCGAAGTGTTCGGCGGGCGGGTTCGCAGTATCGGCTATGGCGTGAGCGTGGGGCAGAGCACGCCGGCGGGCAGCCTGCCCACCGTGCAGAATAGCCGCGACTGGCTGCGTCCCGCGCAGCGCTTCCCGGTAATCGTCGAATTCGACGACAGCGAGCGCGCGCGTCTGCGCGATCTGCGGGTGGGCGGGCAGGCCGAAGTGATGGCGTTTCCGACCCAGGGCAATCCGCTCAATCCGCTGGGACACGCGTTCATCCGGCTGATGAGCTGGCTTTCCTACGTCTATTGAGAAGCCCATGCAGCCCGTGATCCGGCGCCTCGGTTATCGCGCGATACGTGTGGCCATCGGAACGGCGATCGCTCTTGCCGTCAGCTTTGGACTCGATTTCCCGATACCCGTCGTCGCGCCGGTATTCACGGTTTTTCTACTGGCCACGCAGAATCGCCCGCTATCGTTGAAGGCCGGCGTGATTCTTTCGCTGGTCGTGGCGTCGACCACCGGCAGCGGCCTGCTCCTCGTTCCGTTGCTTCGTCACTATGCGTTGGCCGGCGTCATGATCGTCGGCCTCATGCTGTTCTTCGCGTTTCGTTACGGGCTGCGTGGCGGCAACAATCTCGTCGCGACTTTTCTGGTCGCGGGACTGACGATGATTTCCGCCGCGGGCACGGCCGACTTCGAACTGGCCCTGACGGTCGTCGGCGCGCTGGCGAAGGGACTTCTGCTTGCCGTGCTGGCGTCGACGCTGGCGCACAGATTTTTTCCTGAAAGCATGGGCGCGCGAGAACAGCCCGCCGCGGCAGCGATGGCGGAAGACGAGGCGGCCTATGTCGCGCTGCGTGCCGTGCTCGTCGTCATGCCGGCCTATCTGCTCGCGATGACCGACCCGGCGAACTACATGCCGATCATCATGAAGTCCGTCAGCCTCGGCAGACAAACCTGCACGACCTCGGCCCGCGGCGCGGCACGCGATCTGATCGGCTCGACGCTGCTCGGCGGTCTGCTCGCCATCGCGTTCTGGTTTGCGCTGAGGCTGTTCGTGCATCTGTGGATGTTCTTTCTGTGGATGCTGTTGTTCGGCCTGCTGGTGGGACGCAAGCTGTACGGCCTGCAACCCACGCGTTGTTCGCCGGGCTTCTGGCTGAACAGTCTCGTGACGATGATCATTCTGCTCGGGCAATCGGTGCAGGACAGCGTGGCGGGCAAGGATGTCTACACCGCGTTTGCCGTGCGAATGGGGCTCTTTCTGGCCGTAACGGCCTATGCGTATTTGATGCTTCTGCTTTTCGAGCAGCACCGCCGTGCGGAGTGAGGCGGCGCGGCATGCTGCAAAGCCGATCCGGTGATCGCAACAGGAGCGTGCAATGGGAAATGCGACAGGCGATGGCGCGGTCCGTCCTCGGGCTGGTGAGATCCTGAAGGAAATGGCGATAACCCTGTGGTATCTGAGAGCGATTCTGATCGGTCTGCTTCTACTGTTCGTCCTGCTGACGTTTGGCATGGACTATTGGGGCGCGCCCGTCGAGACAGCGAACCGGACACCGTCGCTGCTGGGTGAAACCGTGTACTTCTGCGCGATCACGGCGCTCACCATCGGGTACGGCGATGTCGTGCCCACTTCGGCGTTCGGCCGGCTCGACGCCGCATGCATTCAGGTCATTCGTGAATGAGGTTCAAGTCCCAGCCTGACTTTTTCTAAACCACATCGGCTAATTGCCTTCCGGCATTTTCGACGAATGATGGCTGGTAATCAGCCACTTGTGCCCATTCCACGCGTAGGTGAACGTATAGCGCGCCTTGACGACCGAGCCGTCCGCGAACTTGAAAGTGTAGAGCCCCGAGTCGATCGCCGTGTTGCATTCGATCATGATGTCGCGGAAGTCGATCGTGCCGACCGGTTTGTTTTCGAGGAAGTGTTTGAAATAGTCGAGCTTTTCGTCGGCGGTCAAACGCGGCTTGTTCGAGACGGTCGGCAGCAGGATCGAGTTCGGCGCGTAGTTCGCCACGACCTTCTGCGGGTCGCCGGTTTTCAGCGAGTCGTTCCAGCGATCGAACAGTGCGGAAATCCGCTTTTCGGAGGTGGGATGGCAGGCTTCGGACCTCGCGAATGCGCTGCCATGGGCCACGACCGCAACCATCGCAAAGACGACGGACGGCCCGTCTACGCTGATTCTCATGATGCCCTCCGCGATCGTTGCCGGTGGATGGTTCCGCCAGTAAATCGAAACTGCGCACGGCATATCCGCCACAGCATCGACGTTAGAGGACAAGAACCCGGGTCATTTGCGTCGGTTCAACTCGCTTCTTCCAGAACCACGACGCTGCGCGCCTCCACGCGCGACTGATCGCTTTCGATAGCGGCCTGTTGCGCCGCTTGCACGATGTCATGCGGACTGTCGCGCGCGGTATCGACGAGACGCCGCCAGCGCCGCCCGTTGGGCGCGGGCAACTGGACCGTGCGGGCGCAATCGTCCATGTTGAACACCGCGTGCAGTGCCGGCTCGCCAGGCTCTTCGCCGCCCAGCGTGACGGCCAGAAGCCGCGCGCCTGGATCGTGCCAGCCCGGCTCGTTCAGGCGCTCGCCGTGCCATGCCGCATCCGGCCGCGTCTGCCCCGGCGGGGGCCGGCCGGTCAGGAAATGCCGCCGCCGCAAACTTGCGTGGCGCTTGCGCAGCGCGATCAGTTCGCGCACGAAGCGCGACATGGCCGAGCCGGCTTCAGTGGGTGTCCAGTCGAACCAGCTGAGCGTGTTGTCCTGACAATAGGCGTTGTTGTTGCCGCGCTGGCTGCGCAGCACCTCGTCGCCGGCGAGCGTCATCGGTACACCCAGACTCAGGAACAGGATGGCCATCACGTTGCGCGCCTGGCGGTGTCGCAGACCGAGAATCCCGGCGTCGCCGGTCCCGCCCTCGGCGCCACAGTTCCACGACAGGTTGTCGGAGCTGCCGTCGCGATTCTCGTCGCCGTTGGCTTCGTTGTGCTTCGCTTCGTAGCTGACGAGATCGATCAGCGTGAAACCGTCGTGGCACGTCACGAAGTTGATGCTGTTGTTGGGCAGCCTGCCGTCGTCCGCGTAGAGGTCCGAGCTGCCCGCGATGCAGGTCGCGATCGCCCCGATGAGCCCCGGGTCGCCGCGCACGAAACGGCGAATCACGTCCCGATAGCGGCCGTTCCACTCGGCCCATGCCATGCCGGGAAAGGCGCCGACCTGATACATGCCGGCGGCGTCCCACGCCTCCGCGATCAATGGCACGCGCGACAGCACACGCGAAGACTCGATCGCCCAGGGCAGCGGTGGATCGACCATCAGCTCGCCGCGCTGGTCGCGCGCGAAGACACTCGCCAGATCGAACCGGAAGCCATCGACGCCGAGTTCTTCCACCCAGTATTCGAGGCAGCGCACGATGAACGTCGTCACCAGTGGATGGTTGCAATTGATCGTGTTGCCGCAGCCGGTGTAGTCCCGGTAGCGGCGCCGGTCGGCCGCGTCGAGGTGGTAGAAGATATCGTTGGCGAGGCCCTTGAAGTTGATGACGGGGCCCGTCTCGCCCGCTTCGGCCGTATGGTTGAACACGACGTCGAGCAGCACGGCGATGCCCGCGGCGTGCATGGCGTCGGTCAGCTCGCGAAACTCCTGGGGCGCGCGCGCGGGATCGCGGCAGTAGCGAGGATGCGGGCTGTAATAGCTATGCGTGCTGTAACCCCAGTAGTTGCTCAGGCCGAGGGCCGCCGTGGCGGGCGGAACGTCCTGTTCGTCGAAGGCCATCACCGGCAGCAGCTCGACGTGGGTCACGCCAAGCTGCGTCAGGTACGGAATCTTTTCGCTCAGGCCGGCGAAGGTACCGGGATGCTGCACGCCGCTCGACGGATCACGTGTAAAGCCGCCGACATGCAGCTCGTAGATGATCGCGTCGTCGAGTCCGCGCGGGATACGCCCAGGGGACGAGGGCAGGGGTTCCGTTACGATCGCGCGGTGGGTTTTGTGCCCGTCGGGATTCGGCTGGCCGACTGGAGGCCGCGTCCACAGCACGTCGCTGACCGCGCGGGCATACGGGTCGAGGAGTTCGCGGTCGGGGTCGAATGCGTGGCCGCTAGAGCGCGTATCGCGCGGACCGTCCGCCCGCCACGTGTAGTAGGTGCCGAACGGCAGCGCTTCGACCATCACATGCCAGTAGTAGAAGGTGCGGTTGCAAGCGGCGGCGAGCGTGATGATCTGGAACGGCTCGGGGCTGTCAGCCGCGTCGTACAGCAACAGCTCGACGCGCGTCGCGTGACGGCAGAAGATGCAGAAATTGATGCCGCCGGGCACAGCCGACGCGCCCACGGGAAACCGCGACCCGGAGCGAACCGCATGAGCACGCACCGATCCCGTTTCAGCGTCATTGATCAAGGGTGATCCTCATCGGGCGGATCTTCCAGATCTTGTCGCAGTATTCGCCGATGGCGCGGTCGGAAGAGAACTTGCCCGAGCGCGCGGTGTTCAGGATCGACATCCGGGTCCAGCGCCGCGTGTCCTGCCAGGCGGCACTCACGTCGTCCTGACGCGCCACGTAGGCGGCGTAGTCGGCGAGCACGAGAAACGGGTCCGCGTGTGTCAGATTGTCGATCAGCGGGCGGAACATCTCGCGGTCTCCTCGCGAGAAATGACCGTCGGCGATCAGTTGCAGCACTTCGCTCAGTTCCGCGTCGTCCTTCACATAGTCCGCGGGGCGATAACCCGCGCGCTTCACACGTTCCACTTCGTCGGCGGTCAGGCCAAACAGGAAGAAGTTTTCGTCGCCGACCTCTTCGCGGATTTCGACGTTGGCGCCGTCGAGCGTGCCGATCGTCAACGCGCCGTTCATCATGAACTTCATGTTGCCGGTGCCCGATGCTTCCTTGCCGGCCGTCGAAATCTGCTCGGACAGGTCGGCGGCAGGGTAGATGAAGTGCGCGTTCTTCACATTGAAGTCCGGATAGAACACGACTTTCAGCCGCCCGTTCACCACCGGGTCGTTATTCACGACTTCGGCGATGCCGTTGATCAAACGGATGATCAGCTTGGCCGTCGCGTAGCCGGGCGCCGCCTTGCCGCCGAATACGAAACAGCGCGGTGTCAGCGCGAGCTGCGGATCACGCAGCAGGCGCCGGTACAGCGTGACGATCAGCAACGCGTTCAGATGTTGCCGCTTGTATTCGTGGATGCGCTTGACCTGCACGTCGAACAGCGCGGCAGTGTCGACGCCGATGCCCGTGACGCTCCGGATATGCTCGGCGAGCACGGCCTTATTCGACTGCTTCACGCTGCGCCAATGCTGCTGAAACGTGGCGTCGTCGGCATAGGCTTCGAGCTTGCGCAGTCGCGCGAGATCAGTGACCCAGCCAGCGCCGATGGTCTCGTCGAGCAGCCGCGCGAGCGCCGGATTGCAAAGCAGCATGAAACGGCGCGGCGTGACGCCGTTTGTGACGTTGTGAAAGCGCTCGGGCCACAATTCGGCGAAGTCCCGCAGCACGGTCTGCTTGAGCAGCCCGGAATGCAGTTCGGCGACGCCGTTGATCGCGTGGCTGCCGACCGTCGCCAGATGCGCCATGCGCACGAGCTTGTCACCGCGCTCGTCGATCAGCGACATGCGTTCGATGCGCGCGTCGTCGCCCGGATAGCGCTGCCGGACCTCGTCGAGGAAGCGGCGGTTGATCTCGTAGATGATTTCGAGCAGGCGCGGCAGCAGGTCGCGCATCAGCGGCAGCCCCCAGGTTTCAAGCGCTTCGGGCAGCAGGGTGTGATTGGTGTACGCGAGCGCGCGCCGCGTGATGTCCCAGGCCTCGTCCCACGGCACCTGCCTGTCGTCCACCAGCAGACGCATCAGCTCGGCGACGGCGATCGACGGGTGGGTGTCGTTCAACTGCACGTTGAACAACTGCGCGAAGTGTCCGACCGGTTCGCCCCTGATTTCGAGCAGGCGCAGCATGTCCTGCAGCGAGCACGACACGAAGAAGTATTGCTGCGCGAGACGCAGGCGCTTGCCGATCTCGGGTTCGTCGTTCGGATACAGCACCTTCGACAGCGTCTCGGAGATGACCTTTTCGTTGACGGCCTCGTAATAGTCGCCGGCATTGAAGTCCTGCAGGTCGAACGACTCGACTGCCTCGCTCTTCCACAGCCGCAAGGTGTTGCACGTGTTGACGTGATAGCCGGGCATCGGCGTGTCGCAAGCCACGCCCTTGACCTGCCGTGTGGGTGTCCAGCGCACGCACAGGTGCCCGCGTGCATCGGTTTCGTTGTGGGTGCTGCCGCCAAACCCCACGTAGTACGCAACCTCCGGGCGCACGATCTCCCATGGATGGCCCTTTTGCAGCCACTTGTCGGTGGTTTCGACCTGCCAGCCGTCGCGAATCTGCTGGTCGAAGATGCCGAACTCGTAGCGGATGCCATAGCCGATGGCCGGTATTTCCAAACTTGCGAGCGAATCCAGATAGCAGGCCGCGAGGCGGCCAAGCCCGCCATTGCCGAGCCCCGGCTCTTCCTCGAGTTCGAGCAGCATGTCGAGGTCGACGCCGAGCGCGCGCAGCGCTTCGCGTGCGTTGGCCTCGATGCCGAGATTGACGAGGTTGTTGCCGAGTTGCGGGCCGATCAGGAACTCGGCGGACAGGTAGCAGGCGACCCGCACATCGCTTCCGGCGTAGGTCTGTACGGAGGTTGCCCAGCGGGCCAGCAGCCGGTCGCGCACGCTATACGCGAGCGCCATGTACCAGTCATGCGGGGAAGCGATCGCCGGATAGCGGCCCCGCAGGCACAGCAGATTGTCGAGCACGCCGCGTTGGAGCGCGGCGGCGCTCAGGCCGGTGCGCGCTGCATCCGCGCTTTGCTGCGAGGTCGTGGTGGGAGCGTCGGCCATGATGCTTTCCTCGGTGCATGCTGCGCGTGACGTTCAGAAGGGCCAGACCCAGTCGGCGACCTCGGCGCGATCCGTGCCATGCGTGTGCGCATAGTTCAGGTTGCTGACGATCGCGTTCCTCATGTCTTCCCTGAGATGCGTGGATCTGCCCTGCAAGCGCGGCACGCGGTCGAGCACGTCGATCACCAGATTGAAGCGGTCCACCTGATTGAGAATCGCCAGTTCGAGCGGCGTGTTGATGTTGCCTTTCTCCTTGTAGCCTCGCACGTGCAGATTCTCGTGATTGCGAAAGCGATAGGCGAGCTTGTGGATCAGCCACGGGTAACCGTGGAAATTGAAGATCACCGGCTTGTTGGTCGTAAACAGGCTGTCGAATTCGCGTTCGGTCGAGCCGTGCGGGTGCTCGCTCGCCGGCTGCATCCTGAACAGGTCGACCACGTTGACGAAACGCAGCTTCAGTTCGGGCAGACGTTCGCGCAGGATCGCCGTCGCCGCCAGCGCTTCCTGGGTGGCGACGTCGCCGCACGAGGCCATCACCACGTCCGGTTCGGCGTCCTCGTCGTTGCTCGCGCGCCGCCACACGCCGATGCCTTTGGCGCAGTGCACGACGGCTTCGTCGATGGTGGTGAATTGCAGGTGTTTCTGCTTGTCGGCGACGATCACGTTGATGCAGTCGGTGGTGCGCAGACAGTGGTCGACGACCACCAGCAGCGTGTTCGCGTCGGGCGGCAGATAGACGCGCGTGACCGAGGGGCTCTTGTTGGTGACGAGATCGATGAAGCCGGGGTCCTGATGCGAAAAGCCGTTGTGATCCTGCCGCCACACGGTCGACGACAGCAGAATGTTTTCCGCCGACACCCACGCGCGCCATGGCACGTGATTGCGGCTGATGTCGAGCCACTTCGCGTGCTGGTTGAACATCGAATCCACCACGTGCGCAAACGCTTCGTAGGTATGGAAGAAGCCGTGGCGGCCCGTCAGCAGATAGCCTTCGAGCCATCCCATCAGCGTATGTTCGGACAGCATCTCCATCACGCGGCCGTCGCGCGCCAGTTCGCCGCCGTCCTCGTCCTCGGGGAGCATCTCGGCCATCCACACCTTCTTGCTGACCTCGTAGATCGACTGCAGACGGTTCGAGGCCGTTTCGTCCGGGCCGAACACGCGGAAGGTGTTCATGTTCGCGCGCATCGTGTCGCGCAGAAATTCGCCGAGTGGCCGCGTGTTCTCCTGCAGCACCTTGCCCGCGTGCTGAACATCCACCGCGTACGCGCGGATGTCGGGCAGCTTCAGTTCGCGGCGCAGCACGCCGCCGTTCGCGTGCGGATTGGCGCTCATGCGGCGCGGGCCTTCGGGCGACAGCGCCTTGAGTTCGGGGATCAGCCGGCCCTCGGCATCGAAAAGTTCGGCGGGCCGGTAGCTGCGCATCCATTCTTCGAGCACTTCGAGATTCGCGGAGTTGTTGCGCACATCGGAAAAAGGCACCTGATGCGAGCGCCACGAGCCTTCGACCTTGTGCCCGTTGATCTGCTTCGGTCCGCTCCAGCCCTTGGGCGTGCGCAGCACGATCATCGGCCAGAGCGGCCGCTCGAGATTGCCGTTCGCGCGCGCCTGCTGATGGATTGCGCGAATTTCGCCGAGCACGGTATCGAGCGTGTGCGCCATCTTCCGATGCATTTCCGCGTGATCCGATCCTTCGACGAAATGCGGGGTGTAGCCGTAGCCGACGAAGAGCGCTTCCAGTTCTCTGCTGCTGATGCGCGACAGGATGGTCGGATTGGCGATCTTGTAGCCGTTCAGATTCAGGATCGGCAGCACGGTGCCGTCGCGGGCCGGGTTGATGAATTTATTCGAATGCCACGCGGTGGCGAGCGGCCCGGTCTCCGCTTCTCCATCGCCGACCACGCAGGCCACGATGAGGTCCGGGTTGTCGAGCACGGCGCCATACGCATGCGACAGGCTGTAGCCGAGCTCGCCGCCCTCATGGATGGACCCGGGCGTCTCCGGCGTCACATGCGAACCGATATGGCCGGGAAACGAGAACTGCTTGAAGAACTTCTGCATGCCCTCGGCATCCGCGCTCTTGTCCGGATAGATCTCCGAGTAGGTGCCTTCCAGATAGGTGGGGCCGAGCACGCCCGGTGCGCCGTGTCCGGGACCGGCCATGAAGACGACGTCGAGATCGTCGCGTTTGATCACGCGGTTCAGATGCGCCCAGACGAACGATAACGCCGGGCTCGCGCCCCAGTGTCCGAGCAGGCGATACTTGACGTGTTCGACTTTCAGCGGCTCCCGTAGCAGCGGGTTGTCCAGCAGATAGATCATGCCGACCGAAAGATAATTGCATGCGCGCCACCACGCATCGATCAGCTGAAGTTCGTCGCTGCCGAGCGCGGTCTGCTGCGAAGCGTCCGCCGCGGGATGTTTGCCCATACCGACGTCTCCTGTGCTTGCAGCCGCAACCCGAGGGTGTGGATCGTGTCGGGCCCGCTGCGCAGGCGCTTCGATGATTGATGGGGTCCGAATCGCGCCTGTCGGCGGACCTCTGCAACCGGGTATTCTTCGCCAGCCGATGAACATCCATAACGCAGAATATGTTACTGCGCGAAGATTGCAAGGATGATCCGACACCGTCTCGCGCGGCCCGCGAAACCGCGTCTTGTATTCAGGTATTCAGGCCGCGATCCGATGTTCGTAGAACGGCCGGTCCCGATCATCGAGAATCGCGTACGACGCTGCCAGATCGCGCGGATCGGGATTCAACCACGCGTCGATATGCTCAGGCTTGATCGGAATGATGCAGCGATCATGGCCGGCAGCGGCCACCTCGGGTGGCGGATCATCGGTGATGGCCGCGAAGGACAATAGATCGGGCTCGCCTTTGCCACTCCAGCGGGACCATAAGCATGCGATCAGCATGTCGTGAGGCGGATTGGGCCGGAACTCGAGCCGGACATTTTCATCTTTCTCGCCGGGCGCCGGTTCGCGGCCTTCCATTCGCGCGCGCGAGACGTTCTCATAGAAAGAACTGGCCAGCACGAGTCCATGCGAATAGCCGAATAGCGCTTTCCAGAAACTTTCGAGACTGTCCCGACGAGCGTTGTACGTGCCGGGATAGCGGGTGTCGTACGATGCGGGCTTGCCGGCCAGGCGGCACTGATAGCGCATCGGTTTGACGACGCGCTGGCCGTTCTCCATCACCATCACCGGCGCGTAGTAGCCTGGAAAGATGCGCGAGTCGCCTGCTTTGGGAGCGGTTCGGCCGAGGTCGTCGAGTCGCTCGAGCGTGCGGTCGATCTTGTCTTTGGCGATCCGTTTGCTCTCGGTCGCCGCCTTGGTGGCTTTGGTCTGCAAAGAGCGCTCGGCATCGGCGAAGCGGGTGCGCTGTTTGAACAGTTCCTGTTCGAGCTTCACGGTCTGCTGCGATCTGAAGCGCTCGATCAGCGCCCAGACTTCCCGTTGCGCGTCGGACTGCGGTTCCGAGAAGGCGTCTTCCATCGCTTTGGGAATCCTGGCCTGACCGTCCTCTGCGCGTTCGAAGAAAAGACGCGCGAATTCCTCGATGCTCATGTGCGCGCCGAACATGCGGACGTAGCGCCGGTAGTCCGCCAGAATCTGAGCCGAATAGCACATGGATGCCTCCGTTTGCTGTTCCGATGATACGCATTTGCGCGCTCGCGTCAGCAGAAGTCTCTGCTCGTCGTCTGCAACTCGCCCAGCAGATGAGACATGTCGACGAGCCGCTGCGCGACGAGGTGCCGTACTTCTCCCTGACATTGCCACGTGCCGTATACGGCGAGCAGCGCGGCGCCCAACGCTTCTTTGCGCTGTTTTTCGAGCAGACTCGGCCAGATGATCACATTGACGTTGCCGGTCTCGTCTTCGAGCGTGACGAACACGACGCCCTTGGCCGTGCCGGGACGCTGACGCACCGTCACCAGTCCGCAGCCGCGCGCGAGGCGGCCGTCGCGATAGGTCCGCAGCGTCGAGGCCGGCATCAGCCGGTTCGCGAGCAACTGCGGCCGGAGCAGTTCCAGCGGATGGCGGTTGAGCGTCAGGCCGAGCGAACGGTAGTCGGCGACGATGTCGTTCGCTTCGCTCGGTGCGCCCAGTTCGGGCGTTTCGTCCTGAGTCGCCGCGGCCGCGAGCATATCCTTGTCCGGCACCGCGACGACCGACTGCCACAGCGCTTCGCGGCGGTTTCCCGCGAGCGCTGCCAACGCATTCGCATCCGCGAGCGCATGCAGGTCTTTGCGGTCGAGCTGCGCGCGGCGCGCGAGATCGTTGACGCTCGCGAACGGGCGAACCGCGCGCGCGTTCTCGATCCGTTCGGCGGCGCCGTCCTTCATGCCGCGCAGCAGCGAAAGACCGAGACGCACGGCAGGGCGCGTCGCCTCCGCACGGTGTTCGAGCGAGGAGTCCCAACCGCTGATCGTCACATCGACCGGCAACACCTTGACGCCGTGCCGCTGCGCATCCTGAACCAGTTGCGACGGCGAATAGAAGCCCATCGGCTGGCTGTTCAGCATCGCGGCGAGAAAGGCTTCGGGTTCGTGACGCTTGAGCCAACTGCTCGCATAGACCAGCAGCGCGAAACTGGCCGCGTGACTTTCGGGGAAGCCATATTCGCCGAAACCCTTGATCTGCTCGAAGATCGCCTCGGCGAAGGCCTGGTCGTAGCCGCGCTCCTGCATGCCGAGCACGATGCGGTCATAGTATTTTTCGAGTCCGCCCTTACGTTTCCACGCGGCCATCGCGCGTCGCAACTGGTCGGCTTCGCCGGCGGTGAAGCCGGCCGCGAGAATCGCCACCTGCATCACCTGCTCCTGGAAGATCGGCACGCCGAGTGTGCGGCCCAGCGCGGTCTTCAACGCGTCGCTCGGATAGGTCTCGGGCTCGAAGCCCTGACGGCGCTGCAGATAGGGATGCACGGCGCCGCCCTGAATCGGACCGGGCCGCACGATCGCGACTTCGATGACGAGGTCGTAGAACTTGCGCGGCTGCATGCGCGGCAGCATGCTCATCTGCGCGCGCGATTCGATCTGGAACACGCCGACCGTATCGGCGGCCGAAATCATCGCGTAGGTCGCCTCATCCTCGGCGGGGATGTCCTGCATTTCGAAGCGTTCTCCGCGCTGTTCCGAAACGAGGTCGAGCGTGCGCCGGATCGCCGACAGCATGCCGAGCGCGAGCACGTCGACCTTCAGCAAGCCCAAGGATTCGAGGTCGTCCTTGTCCCACTCGATCACCGAGCGGTCGGCCATCGCCGCGTTTTCCACCGGCACGAGCCGCGTAAGCTTGCCGCGGCTGATCACGAAGCCGCCCGAATGCTGCGACAGGTGGCGCGGAAAATTCAGCAGTTGCGAGGCGAGCTTCGCCCAGGCCTGAATCAGGGGCTGGTTCGGATCGAGGCCGGATTCCGCGAAACGCGCGAGCAGATCCCGACTGGTATCGAACCAGTGATGCGACTTCGCGACCGCATCGACGATCTGCGGATCGACGCCGAGTGCCTTGCCCGTTTCCCGCAGCGCACCACGCGGACGATAGGTCGACACCGCCGCCGCGATCGCCGCCCGGTCGCGGCCGTACTTGCGATAGATGTACTGGATCACTTCTTCGCGCCGCTGGTGCTCGAAGTCGACGTCGATATCGGGCGGCTCGCCGCGCTCCTTGCTGATGAAGCGCTCGAACAGCATGTTGCCGCGCGCGGGGTCCACCTCGGTCACGCCGAGGCAATAGCAGACCGCCGAGTTCGCGGCCGACCCGCGCCCCTGACACAGAATGTGCTGGCTGCGCGCGAAGCGGACGATGTCGTAGACGGTCAGGAAATACGGCTCGTACTGCAGGTCCGCGATCAGTTCGAGTTCGTGCTCGATCTGCTGCTGCACGTGATGCGCAATCCCCGCGGGAAAACGCCGCTGCGCGCCGACATAGGTTTCCTGACGAAGATACGAGGCCGGCGTATGGCCGGCCGGCACCAGCTCGTCGGGATACTCGTAGCGCAGCTCGTCGAGCGAAAACGTGCAGCGGCTCATGATGTCGACCGTCGCGGCCAGCGCGTCTTGCGGGTACAGGTTGGCGAGCCGCAACCTCGAGCGCAGATGCTGCTCCGCGTTCGGCGCCAGATCATAACCGCACTGATGGACCGGTTTGCCGACCCGGATCGCGGTCATCGTGTCTTGCAGCGGCTTGCGCGAGCGCACGTGCATCACGACTTCGCCGAGCGCGACGACGGGCACGTCGCGGCTGCGCGCGACGAACTCGACCGCGCCGCGATGGAGGTCGTCCATCGCGCGTTGATGGAGCACGAGGCCGACCCATGCGCGGCCGGTGAACGTTTCGTCGAGCCATTCGACCTGCGCATCGAGCGCGTCTTCGCTGGCCGGGAAATCCGGCACGAGAATCGCGAGGCAGTCGGGCATGCCGAGCAGGTGGCGATACTCCTTCTCCGGCCGCGACAGATCCTGCGGCGTGAGCCGGTATTCGCCCTTGGGCGCGCGCATGCGCGCCAGCGTGATCAGCTCGGACAGGTTGCCGTAGCCGTTGCGGTTGCGGGCGAGCAGGATCAGCCCGAACGCCGGCGAACCATCGGCGTTGACGAGCCGGAAATACGAACCGACGATGAACGGCAGCTTCGCTTCTTTCGCCGCGACATGCGCGCGCACGACTCCTGCGAGCGAGCATTCGTCGGTGATCGCGAGCGCGGAGTAGCCGAGTTGCGCGGCACGCCCGGCCAGTTCCTCAGCGTGCGACGCGCCCCGCAGAAACGTGAAGTTGGAAAAGCAGAACAGCTCGGCATACGCCGGCAGCATCGTGAAGGTGGTGTCCATGGCCGCTCATCCGCGCATATCAGCCGAACAGGCCATGCAGGAACCAGCGTTGCTCTTCTTCCGCGTCGCGGCTGCTCACGCGCTCGCGGTAGATCCAGTAGCAGCTCTGGTTGTCCGCCTGCGCGACGAAGTAGTCGCGCGTGACGAGCTCGCCGTCGAACCAGCCGCTCTCGATGCGCTCGCCCGGCGACACCATGCGCAACGGCGAGCCATAGAACGGGCGGTGCTGGCGCATCAGCAGACGCACGGGCGTGTCGAGCATCCACGTCGGGCGGGGCAGATTCTGCGGCAGCGGGCCGGGCTTGACCGGCTGCGACACCGGCAGCCAGCGGTTCGCGATCTCCGGACGATGATCGGCGCTCGGCGCGGGTTTCAGCACGTTCTCTTCGCCGAGCCGCGCGACCAGCAGTTCGAGCAGCCGCGCGTGATCCTCCTGCGAGCCGCCAGGTTCGGGAAACAGCGTGTCGGACGCGGGCGCGGCCGACTCGACGTTCGACGCGTCGAGCCGCAACGCGATCACGGGCGCGGCGAGCTCGATACGATGCAGCCGCTCCTTGAGCAGCCGCATCAGATGTTCTTCGCGCCAGCTCGGCTCGCCAAGTGCGACCTCGATCGTGGTCGGCTCGATCGCGGCGCGTCCGCGCTCGTGTTCGAGCGACAGGCGAATGCCGGTGAGCGCGAGCTGTTTTGCGCACAGCCATCCGCACAGTTGCACGATCAGGCGCTGCGCGCCGAACACCGCGCCATCCGCGTGTTCGAGCCGGTCCGGCATCTCGATGCGCGCCGAGAACGTGGGCGGCAGTTCGAGCCAGTCGAACAGTTCGGGCGCGGTCCCGAACGCGCGGTCGAGCGAGTCGAGCAGATGTTCGCCGCAGCGGCGCTGCAAGCCGGCGCGGGGCAGGCGGCGCAGATCGGCGATGCGCTCGCAACCGAGGCCCGTGAACCAGTCGGCGAACGGGCGGACTTCGGGCACGGCGAGCATCGGCAGGGCGGACAGGCGCTGGTCGAGCGACGCGAGCTTCAGCACACGGCGGTTGCCGAACTTCGCGAGCAGCCACGCGCCCTGGCCGGTCGGCGCGGCACTGATGCGCGCGGTGAAGCCGAGCGCGTCGAGGATGGCTTTCGTATCGCGGCACAGCGCGAGCAGGCCGCCGAAGAGCCGCAAACTCGCGCCGATCTCGACGACGACCGTCGCCTCATCGAGCAGCGCGACTTCGGGCGAGAAGCGCATCAGCGCGATACCCACCTCGCGATGGGCTGCCGTTTCACGGCCGCTATCGCGCTCATACATCTCGGTCTGCGGCGACAGCGTCAGCACGCCGCCGCGCTTCATGCCCGGACGCACGCCCGCCGAGCGCGCGGCGGGGTCGGCCATGACCACCTTGTCTTTCTCCAGCACCGCGCAGCCATGCGCGGGCTCAGGCGACCACTTCGGTCTGAAGACCTCGAGCGGCAACTTTGGCAGATGAACGGCGAGAAAGACGCGCATGTCGGGAAAGCAGAACGGGAGTGGGTTGAAGGGGAATCGACAGGGGCTCTGCGCGAGCGGGCCCTCGTCGTTTCACGATGTCGATGGTGAGACCTTCGGCCGATGGCCTGAGCGCGAGCCGCAGCAGCGCGGGGGATGCCTCCTGCGCGGTGGCGAGCGGCCGCACCATGATGAAAAGCGTCTCCGACGACTGCGCGGCGAGATGCAGACGGCGCAGCGAGGACGCCTGCGCGTACTGCGCCCAGAAAATCAGCGCGCCGCAACTGCCGGCGCGCAGGATCTGCTCGGCGGACCACAGCGCGTCGGCGGTTTTCGGCGCATTGATCCGCAGCACCTGCTGCAGCGACAGGCCGATGTAGTTGAGCCCGAGGCCGTCCGGCGTATGCGGCGGTTGCACGAAGACGAGCGGACGCTCGCCGACGGCGCTGAGCGCCGGCTGCAACAGCCGCAGTTCGCCGACGCCGGCCTGCTGCACGAGCAGATCGACCAGCGCGCCGAGCGGCCAGCCGCCGCCGGGCAACTCCGCCGACAGGGCCGGATAGCCGGTATCGACGCTGCGGCCGCGGCCAGCGCCAAGCTGGGACGCCCGCCACAAGGACGGGTGAATGGCTTCCGGTGCTGGCAGGGCGGCTGTCATTTGCGAAAATACCTGTATGGATATACAGTATCCTACATGGTTTTATGAGATAGCGAACAGGCACTTTTTTGGGGGCGGGTTCATGGACATGCGAGTGCGCAAGCCAGCCGGGCATCCGATGCCGGAGATCGCGGCGTTCGTGGCCGAACTGAAAGCGGTGTTCGGCGAGCCGGACATCGATGAAGCGATTCGCCGCGGCAAGGCGGGCGAGCCGACCTTTCATGCGCGGGAAAACGGGCGCTCGGCGGGGACGGCGGCGCCGGTTGCGGCGAACGTCTGGCGCGTGGATCGCGCGGTGCGCGACCGCCATTACTGCGAGGGTTGCGACGGCTCGTGCATTGGCAGCGCGAAGTCGTGCCGTCCATAATGGCAGCGGCCCTCAACCCCGGAGAACCCCATGTTGCGCACGTACCTCGGAAGTTGCCATTGCCAATTCGTGAAGTTCGAGGCTCGCATCGATTTCGACGAGGGCACGTCGAAATGCAATTGCAGCTACTGCAGCAGGCTGCGATTCTGGCACGTGCAGGTTCGCCGGGAAGATTTTCGTCTTCTTTCGGATGAAGCCGCGCTCAGCGAATATCAGGGGCACAATGCGGTCGCGCATCACCCGTTCTGCAAACGCTGCGGGGTTCACGTATTCGATCGCATCGATATGCCAAACGGCACGGGGTATCCGTATATCAACGTGAACATCATGTGCCTCGATGAACTCGATCTCGATGCCGCGCTGAATGCGCCAGTCACCTATCGCGATGGGCTGCACGACGACTGGGGCAGTCCGCCCGCGCAAACACGGCATCTTTGATTGCACCGGTCAGGACGCTCTTCGCGGATGGTGGGAAATGTCAGGCTGGTGGGCATCCAGTTGATGGCGTTCGGACGTGAACTGGGCGAACTCGGGCTTGAACCGCGCAGGATCATCGAGCGTGCCGGCATAGAGGGTCACGATGTCCGGCGCATGATGCGGCGTAGCGAATAGCAGGCTGCCGCAATGAGCGCAGAAGTTGCGCGTCGTGGGCATTCCGCTGCCGCCGATCTTCGTATAAGGCCTGACGTCGCCTTTGAACGAAAAGCCGGCGGCTCTCACTACGACGACCGGCAACCCCGCGGAACCTGAAGCGCGCTGACAATCGCGGCAATGGCAGATCAGTTGCGCGAGTGAATCACCGCGAGCTTCGTATTGCACCGCGCCGCACAGGCAGCGCCCCAGCCAGGGCGTCGACATCGATCTTCTCCGGTTCAAATGATCTCGCGGTTTGTTCGGGAGCCTAAGAATAGGTGCGGCGGACCGTAGCTTAGCAGAGCTCGAACGTCGTTCAGCTATCGCATCGAATCAGCGAGCGAAGGGTCCGGGGGCGACGTGTCTTCGCCTGCCGTCGTGGGTGCGCCGCTTCGCGGCGCACCCACGGACCAGCGCTCAAACGCGTGGCGCATAGACGTTGCACCAGCCGTCAGCGGCAACCGATTTGCCGGGGAACATCGGGCACGGTCCTGAAGCCTCGCCCGCTGCGCCAGTGTAGAAACGGCAGTTCGCGCAGGTCTGGCCCGCGTGGTACTTGGGGAACTTCGCTGCGTCGACGCTGCTCGCTTTCGCACGGTAGCCGAGCGAGCTGGCCGTGGCGTCGTTTTCATCGACGGCGGGCGGCGCGGCTAACGCGAGCTCGGCGCTGGCGAGCGCGGCACACAGGCCCGCGGCCTGGAGAATGAAGTGTCTGCGGTTGTGAGAGACCATGATGATGCCCTGAGAAAAGAAATGGGTCGTCCATGCCGCATTCGATTGAAGCGGCGTGGCGTCGTAATGCGGTGCGAAGCAACGTGTTAGTGGCGCGGTCCGGCGTTCAGCGGTGTGGTCGAGGATTGCGCGGCTTGCGCGGTCAGCTTCGCGCTGCCGGTGTCGTAGCCATTCGTATAGAGCAGGAAGGCCATCAGATCGGCGTACTCCTCGTCGCTCATCTTGCCGGGATGATCCGCGGGCATGTTGGTCGACATGTACTGGTAAATGCCGCCGATCGTCAGATGCGAGTTCGCCGCTGGCGCGAAGGCCGGTCCGATCAACGACGGCGCGGTGTTGCCTTCGAGCTTCTCGCCGTGGCATTTCGCACACGAATCCGTATACAGATGTTCACCGTGGGTGACCTGATCGTGATCGAACGACGGTGTCTCGGTCGTCGCGGCAACCTTGATGAAGCCGCCGGCGGCGGGCATGCCGCCCACGCGCCATAGGTCCGCACGCGGCGACGCCTGGATCGGGCCGTCGAGATAGCGCGCGAGATTCGCGTGAGTGCTGGCCGCGGTCGCCGAACCGCTCGCGATGGTGGTTGGCAGCGCCCAGTTGCGCGTGAGCGCTGCGAGCCGGCCATCGCTGCGCAGACGCGTGAGCGCGTCATCGATGCGCTTTTGCAGCGGCTGCGTGTCGGGCCCCGACGCGAACACCAGATTCCAGTCGGCATAGGGCGACTCGGCGACGGCAACGTCGAAGTGCTGCTGCGGGTGCGCATGCCGATACGCCACCACGGCCGGATACCAGACGATCGCGCGCTGGGCGCGCCCTTTCGCGAGGGCGTCGACGGTCAGCTCGGAGGTGGTTTCCAGATCGAAGCGCGCGTTCTTCTGCTGAACCGCGATCAGTTGCGACGGGCTCGACCAGGTGGCGGCAATGGTGATCTTGCCGTCCGGCGCCGTGACGGGGGTGTTGGCCGCATGGGCGCCGCGCAGCGTGACGCTGACGTAACCGGAGTGCAGATAGCTCCCGGAAAAGAGCAGGTGCGAGTCGGAGCCGTCGGCCACGCTCGAACGCGGAAAGCCCGCGATCACGTCGCAGTTGCGCTGCAGCGATGCCGAGAGCTCGCGAGCGGAGATGCCGTCGTCGCCGCCGTCGTCGTCGATGCCGCGCGGCGCGAATTTCGCGGTAATGCCCGCCGCGCTCAACACCGCGCGTGCAACGGACTTGTCCAGCTCGGCCGAAGGGCTGCCGGGCATCGTGCACACGCGGACGCTGGACGACGTCCGCGCGGCCGCCTGGGCGGCAACATGTGCGGCGCCGGCGACGAGCGCGCCGGCGAGAGCAAGGTGAGTGAATCGAATGTTCATGATGGTGCGTTCCTCTGATGGCGGGAACACCGCGCCCGCATGGGCTGCGTGCGGGCGCGGAAAGATGCGGCTGCGAAGGCCGGATGGGCGGAACGATGCGGGTGCGGTGGCTGCGCCTAGCTGCGATCGAGCGCGAACACGTACAGCGTGCCGCCGCGCGGAACGTCCTTCGCGACGTCGGCCATCGGGCCGCCCCAGATCGGATTCGCACCGCCGTAGCCCGCGAGCACGGCCACGTATTCCTTGCCGTCGACTTCGAACACGGAAGGTTGCGCGACGATGCCGCTCGCGAGTTGTGGGCTCTCCCACAGCACCTTGCCCGTCGTCACGTCGAACGCGTACAGATGGCCGTCGAGCGAGCCGCTGAAGGCGAGGCCGCTGGCCGTGGTGGCGACGCCACCGTTCCAGGGCATCCTGGTCCAGTGACCCCACAGCTTCTTGCCGGTATTGACATCGATGGCCTGAAGCTCGCCATAACCCTGGCTGCCCGGTTCAGGCTGGATCTCGAAGCCTTCGCCGAGATAGGGCAGACCCTCCATGTAGCTGACCGACTTACCGGACAGGCTCATGCACGCATGCAGCGAGGGCACCACCGCGATGTGCCGCTCGGGATCGTAGGAAGTCGACCACCAGTTCTTGCCGCCGAGAAAGCTCGGACAGGTGTTGATCGTCGTGCCGGCCTTGGGAAACCGGCTGGCGTCCTGAACTGGTTTGCCGTCGGCGGTATAGCCCGTCACCGACAGCGCCTTGACGAACGGCTCCGCGTAGATCAGCTTGCCGGTCTTGCGATCGATCGCGTGGAAGAAGCCGTTGCGGTCGGCATGGATGATGGCGTCATACTGCTTGCCCTTGTAGCTGATGTTGGCAAGAACCGGCGTGTTGACGCCGTCGTAGTCCCACGTGTCGTTACTCGTGTACTGATAGTGCCACTTCAGGTCGCCGTTCTTCGGATCGAGCGCGAGCAGGGAATCGGAGTACAGATTGTCGCCGGGACGCAGCGCGGCGAGCCACGGTCCCGGATTGCCGACGCCCCAGTACAGCGTCCGCGTGGCGGCGTCGTAGGTGCCGGTCAGCCACGCCGCGCCGCCGCCATGTTCCTGCATGCCGTCGGGCCACGTATCGCCGCCCTTGTCGCCGGCATTCGGGATCGTATAGCGCTTCCAGATGATCGAGCCGTCGTCGGGGTTGAGTGCGGCGATATAGCCGCGAATCCCATACTCGCCGCCTGATGTACCGACCACGATCGCGCCGTCGAGCGCGAGCGGCGCGAGCGAGAACGCGTAGCCGAGACCCGGTTCGAACATCTGCTTCTTCCACACGACATTGCCGCTCTGCGCGTCGATCGCGGCTACCTCGCCGCTCAGCATGGCCACGTAGACGTTCTTGCCATACAGCGCGACGCCGCGATTCACTACGTCGCAGCATGCGGTCCTGAACGATTCCGCGCCGAGCTTCGGCTCGTATTTCCAGAGCTTCGTGCCGCTCCTGACATCGAATGCATAGACGTTGTCTTTCGGCGTGCTGACGAAAAGGTAGCCGCCGTTGACGATCGGGGTTGCTTCGAAGCCTTGCTTGAGTTCCGCGGGGAACCGATAGCTCCAGGCCTCCTTGAGCCCGGCGACATTCGATGCATCGATCTGCTTCAGTGGCGAATGTGACTGGCCGCTATAGCTGCGGTAGTAGGTGAGCCAGCCCGGGTCGCTCTGTGCTTGAGCGAGGCGCTCGTAGGTCACGGCGGGGTAGTCCGGGGCGGCGTGCACCGGAGCCACGTTCAGTGCCATCGCGATCGCGATGCTCGCTCCAAGGACAGCCGGCCGGCCTGCGGCGGGCGAACGGTTCTTCATGGTCGTCTCCTGAGTGTTTGTCGATGCAGTGCCGGCAGAGGCGTCGCCCCTTTGTTCCGTGTCGATCCGGTTGCGGTGCCGTTACTGCAAGTCACATGCCATTTTTGTGGGCGAGTCCGAAAGGGCGGCACGCCTGAAACGTGCGGCGGCACATATCGCGCGTAGAGCGCTCCATGTGTTGCATCCCGGTACAACGCCGGGCGATCGAGTGTTGAGAAACAGGACAGTTGCAGCGCTGGCGCGCATCGCTCGGGTCGAGGGCGACGCCAGGATCGCGGGCGAAGCTGTCGCTGAAATGGATGGCCCGGAGCTTGCTTAAGAGGACGAAGAAAAGTCCGGCAAGGTACCAGGCTTTCCAGGAGGGAGACAATGCGCGATGACGTTCACCGGGCCGTGGCTCAGACTGCCATACGGTCCAATGACTTTCCCGTGCCGGCAATTCAGAAAGCGCACGAACGCTCCGAAACGTTTGGTCTGTGCGCGTCGGCGCGGCCGGAATACGAGGTTCTTTCGAACGCGGGTCTCGTGCTCAAACGCGAGCAGAACCGGGTGTTGTGCGCGCATGCGATGCCGGTGATGGAGTCGCTGCACGAGCAGATCGCCGACACGCAAAGCATGATCGTGCTGACCAATGCCGAAGGGCTGATCCTGCATTCGATCGGCGACGACGACTTCCTCGCGCGCGCGGAGAAAGTCGCGCTGCGGCCCGGCGCGAACTGGGCCGAGGACCGCCAGGGCACCAATGCGATCGGTACGGCGCTGGCCGAGCGCTGCGCGATGGTCGTGCACGGCGACCAGCACTACCTGGCGGCAAACCGCTTCCTGACCTGCTCGAGCGTGCCGATTCTCGATCCGTATGGCGACGCGATCGGGGTGCTCGACGTGACGGGCGACTACCGCAGCTACCATCAGCACACGATGGCGCTCGCCAAAATGTCGGTGCAGATGATCGAGAATCATCTCTTTACGACCACCTTTCACGAAACGCTGCAAGTGTCCTTCCATAGTCGTCCGGAGTTTCTGGGCACGCTGATGGAAGGCATCGTGGCGTTCACGAGCGACGGACGCTTTCTGTCGGCCAACCGGAGCGCCCAGTTCCAGCTCGGCATGTCGCTCGCCGGGCTGCGCGCGCATACGCTGTCGTCGCTGTTCCAGACCACGAGCGCGCAACTGATCGATCGCGCGCGCGTGAGCCTCGACCCGCACCTGATGCTCAACCTGAGCAGCGGCGCGGTCGTCTGCGCGCGCGTGCAGTTCAGGCGGGCGTCGCTGGCCGAGGGCAACCGCCCGGTCGCCGTGCACGACGGCGCCCGCGCGGTGGCGCGCGAGGAGCCGCCGCAGGCGGCCGCCGGACTCTCGCGTCTGAGCTATCTCGACACGGGTGACCCGCAGGTCGCCGCGGTCATTGCGAAGGTCAGGAGGGTGATCGGCAAGGACATTCCGATCCTGATCAATGGGGAGACCGGCACGGGCAAGGAACTGCTCGCGCAGGCGATCCACAACGATTCGCCGCGCTGCGCCGGGCCGTTCGTGGCGGTCAACTGTGCTTCGATTCCCGAGACGCTGATCGAATCCGAGCTGTTCGGCTATGAGGAGGGCGCATTCACCGGGGCGCGGCGCAAAGGCGCGATCGGCAAGCTGCTGCAGGCAAACGGCGGCACGCTGTTTCTCGACGAGATCGGCGACATGCCGTACTCGCTGCAAGTGCGGCTGCTGCGCGTGCTGCAGGAACGCGTCGTCAACCCGCTCGGCTCGACGAGGAGCATTGCGGTGGACGTCGCGATCATCTGCGCGACGCACCGGGACTTGCGCGAGATGATCGCGCAAAACCGCTTCCGCGAGGATCTCTACTACCGGCTCAATGGCCTCGTGGTGCGTCTGCCGCGGCTGCGCGACCGTACCGACCTCGCGGTCGTGATCCAGAAGATGTTGCTGCGCGAATCGATCGCCAGCGCGAGCGGACGGCCGCTTCACGTCGCACCCGATGTCATGGCGATGTTCGAGCGCTGTCCATGGCCGGGCAACTTCAGGCAGCTTGGCAACCTGCTGCGCACCGCGGCGGCCATGGTCGACGCGGACGGCGAGATCCGGCGCGAGCATTTGCCCGATGACTTCTTCGATGATCTGCGCTGCGGCGTTTCGTCGAGCGGCGCGGCGGATACGCCGGGCTCGGGCAATGCGTTCGCGCCGGAGTGCGCGCGCCTGCGGGACGTGACCGTGTCGGTGATCGCCGCCGCGCTCGCGCGGCATGGCGGCAACGTTTCGGCGGCCGCGCGCGAGCTCGGCGTGTCGCGCAACACGATCTATCGCAAGATGCCCGCGGTCGAGCCGGATCGTGAGGTGGATGACTTCTGAACCCCACCGCGCCGCTTTCATCAGCACTTCTGTTTCGCCCACGTGCTGTCACACCGTTGTTGCATCCCGCAGCAGTGGTGCTCCAAAAATCAACACTGCCCATCTCCCGAACGCGTCGTATGGCGACGCGTTTGTCCCGCTTACGTCAGCGAATCGACGATGTCGATGCCCATACCCAGGCGAAGGCTTGTGCGCGAGCCAAACGAGCCTCGCGTGGCGATATCGGCATGTCCTTTGCTTTGAAGGGAACGGCCGCGCATCGAGTGCGGTTCTTCCGTCCCATCGCAAACAAGGAGACATGCCATGCAATGGATCACCCCGTCGTACGCCGAGGTGCGTTTCGGCTTTGAAGTCACGATGTATATCGCCAATCGCTGAGCGGGCTGCGGTATGCCGCCCGCAGTGCCGTAGTGGCGCCGCGGGCGGCGCTCGCAACGCCGGGCACGCCCGAGGCGCAGCAGCGCGCTCGATATCCTGCGGTTCAAACTCGATAATTCTCTGGTCGATCCTCGATGCGCTCGAAAAGGCCTGACCCCTATGAACACGCGTGACGCCGATAGCGGCGTGCCGCTGCGCCCCCGGCTGCGGAGCGTCTTCCGCCTGCAGTGGGAAGCGGCGCAGGACGCCTACGTGCTGCTCTATCCCGAAGGGATGGTGAAGCTCAACACTAGCGCCGGCGCGATCCTCGCGCGTTGCGACGGAGAACACGAGCTCGACGACATCATCGGCGAACTCGAACGGCTTTTCGGCACGTCCGAACTGGCGCCCGACGTCTATCGCTTTCTCGATCACGCGCGGCTGCGCGGCTGGCTAGCCTGACCTAGCCCACGACCACCCCGTCATTCCGTGCGTGTGCGGCGGCTCGCCGAATTGACGTAACGGTGCGTCCGAAGGCCGTGCATGAAGGGCTGGGGCTCGGTGTTTTCTGGCGTTGCGCCGGATGGAGTTGCTCACGGTGCCACTCGGCGCGCCAATCAATGACCAGCGGCTCCCGTTGCGCCTGCGTCGGCACCTTTGTGCGGTTTGGTCAGCGGAATGATCGCGATAAAGTTCACCGCCGATAACCAGAAAATGTCATTTAAGCCCAGCATCGAGGCTGCTAATCGTTATAAAACGCCGCACGGACCACGCGAGCGTCTGATCAAATGTTCGATAATCCCGAACGATTGCATCGCCCGGATCGTACGGCATTTCAATTGAGGCGGCGCATCATTGAATTGCAGTAACTCACCTGGCTCATTGGAGAAAAACATGGCTCGATTTCATGGCAAATCTGTATTGATCACTGGCGGTAGCAGCGGGATCGGTCTCGCCGCAGCAAAGGCGTTCGCCGCGGAAGGTGCGCGAGTCGTCATCACGGGCCGTGACAGCGCGGCTCTCGAAGAGGCGAGACGGGTGCTTGGCGCGGACGCGGTGGCAGTTCGTAACGACACAGGCTCGGTTGCGGCGGCGCGCGAACTCGCCATTGCGATCGGCAAGGCGGGCATCAAGCTCGATGCGCTCTTCATCAACGCGGGCGCTGCAAAGTTTGCGCCTTTCAGTGACGTGGACGAAGCGCTCTGGGACGCGAGTTTCAATACCAACGTCAAGGGCGCCTATTTTCAGATCCAGTCGCTGCTGACGTATTTGAATAAGGGTGCTTCGGTAGTGATCAATGGCTCGATAAACGCGCACATCGGCATGCCGGGTTCATCCGTTTATGCGGCCAGCAAGGCTGCCGTGATCTCGCTCGCCAAGACCTTGTCCGCGGAGCTATTGCCGCGCGGCGTGCGGGTGAATGTCGTCAGCCCCGGGCCGGTGCAAACGCCGCTGTACGGCAAGCTCGGCATGGATGCAGCGACCCTCGAAGCCACTGCCGCTCAAATTCTCAATCAGATTCCCCTGGGACGTTTCGGCACGCCCGAGGAAATCGCCGCCACCGTCTTGCATCTGTCGTCACCCGAATCGGCGTTTATCGTCGGCACGGAGATCATCGTTGATGGTGGCATGAGTCAGCTTTAAACGACGCGATCGCGACAGCCTGCAATCCGTGCGCCGTACCGGCGCCGTCGTGAGAGAGCTTCGCGAGATTGTCGCCAGCGGGCCTCCGGCATTTCGTCGGTGGCCCCGCCCTGATGCGGTCTCAAGTGTGGCGCAACATCGGGCCGAAGATATGAATCAGGCTCCCCTCCGGATCGCGCAACAAGGTTGAGCGCCGGGGGGCAAGCCAGGCTGACGTACAGGTGGTATCTGCCAGCTTCAGCGCGAAAGCCGCCACGACCACTGGGCCCTGGCGCGCCGTCGGCTGTCACCCAGTTGCGAAACGCGGCATCCCTACGGACAAAACGACCACCCGTCGACGCCGGGTCATACCAGCGGTCTTGCCATTTACCATTGACCAGCAGACCCATGTCGATGCTCCCTGTTCGCGAGACGTTCAGATTCGTTACAACATGCTGGATCAGCAGCATGGTATTGCCGTACGATCGGCACGATGTACCCGTTCGATGGAGTGGAACATGTTGTCGGCGGAAGAGCTTGCATTGCTGGAAGCGATTCGGGAAACCGGGAGCCTGTCGCGCGCGGCCGCGCAACTGGGCAAGGCGCCTTCAACTGTCTCGCATGCAGCGCGCCAGATCGAGAGCCGCTTCGACGCGTTGTTGTTCGATCGCCGGCGCTACCGGTTGCAGCTGACCCCGGCTGGGCATGTGCTGGCGGAGGAGGCAGGCCGGCTCATGCAGGACGTGGCCCGCATGACTCAGCGGGTTCGGCAGATCGCGAGCGGGTGGGAGGACCGGTTATGGATCGTGACCGACGAAATCATCGAGTTCGAACTGCTCATGCCGGTCGTCCGTACGTTTGACGCGTTGCAGTCCGGGGTCAAGCTCCGGCTTACGAATGAAGTGCTGAGCGGTACGTGGGAGGCGCTTCGCGAAGGTCGAGGCGACCTGGTTGTTGGGGCGACGAACGAACCCCCGGCGATACCCGGTCTGCGGTGGTTCGAACTGGGTGTGATGGAATGGGTGTTCGCGGTTGCGCCGCATCATCCGCTGGCGGCAGGCAAAAGTCCGCTCAGGCGCGAAGATATCTCGGCCCATCGTGCCGTCGTCGTGGCCGATTCGTCGAGAACGACGTCCGGACGTGCCTACGGCGTCGTTGGCGGCCAGGCGTCGCTTGCCGTTCCCAGCATGCGCGCGAAGATTCTGGCCCAGCGCGACGGGCTCGGGGTTGGTTGGCTGCCGAGACGCAGGATTGCGGCGCTGCTCACGCGAGGTGAACTCGTCGAGAAAGCCACGGCCGATCCCCGTGAGCCCAACATACTCTACGTTGCGTGGCGTGGCGACCACGAAGGGCGCGCGCTTCAATGGTGGTTGGAACAATTGCGTCAACCGCGTCTGGCAAAACGACTGGTGAATGGTCTCGATCTGTTTGCGTAAACGACCGGCATAGCTCCATGGGAATCTTTCCCTTGGAATTCGCGTTCGGTCGACCCTGTACGATCGGGTGGGAGATAGCGGATGGGGCAGTCGTTGCAGAACGGAAACACATAATCGCCGCCGGTGAGCGCGACAAGTTCCGCTTTAAGGTTCGTTTCATTGCCCAATTCCTTGCGCTTGAGCGTCAGGGCATGGTGTGCCCCTTCGATTCGTGTATACGCAAAAATCGCCGATGCCAGCGGTATAGATCGGACCGCGTAAAACAAAAAAACCCCGTAAGACTTTGATCTTACGGGGTTTCTCGGACTACATCGGCTTACGCCGGAACTACTGATGGTGCCCAGGAGAGGACTCGAACCTCCACGGTGTTGCCACCGCTAGGACCTGAACCTAGTGCGTCTACCAATTCCGCCACCTGGGCACGTCTTCAAGCTAGACCGCTATTTTAGCAAGATGATTAAGTTTGTCAATTCCTGCTTCAAACAAACTTGCTTTTCTCATCCGCTCGGTTGAACGCGCAGCGAAGTAATGCAATCGCTACTGAACCACCGTCCTGCTGATCCGGCAATCGAAACACAAACAACGATTTCGACTACCGGTCCTTACAAAAAAAGAGAGCCGCCAAAAGGCGGCTCTACTTTTGAATCTGGTGCCCAAGAGAGGACTCGAACCTCCACAGTGTTGCCACCGCTAGGACCTGAACCTAGTGCGTCTACCAATTTCGCCACCTGGGCAGGTGATGAATAGCAAAGACCGCAATTATAGCGACAGATTCCGACCTGTCAAGCGATTTGCCGAACGCGATTCAACCTCGCGGCGAGCCCGGCGCACTATGCGTCCCAACCACCGCCGCAGGCCCGCGTGGCGCCCGACACGGGTGTTAGAATGCCTCGCAGTAGTTCGTTGGCACGATGCACATCCGGCGTCCCGACGCGAGTGTCGACATGCGATCAGGCAGACGCGCGTCGGCTGGCGTCGAACGAGCCGGACCCAGGCAGTTTCCGGTGCAAATCGCAGTGGAGCAGAAGAGCAGAAAGCAGCAGGTGCAATGACCGAGCCAGCGCAGCCGCCGTGCAGATGCAGCCGAGCGCGACTGCGCGCATTACGCAAACGCCTTCTAGGCCGGACCACATCGCCGACCGACGTCCATGCAACGAGAAAAAATCATCGACAAGCCCTTGAGCAAATTTCCGTATCCGATTCCAAGCCGCGAAGAAATCCTCGGCGTGCTGCGCACGAGCGAAATGCCGCTTGCCGCGAACGACATCGCCGAAGCCCTGTCGATCAAGCGCCAGGAGCGCGAAGGATTTTTCAAGCGTCTCGGCGCAATGGAGCGCGACGGCCAGATCCGGCTCGATCAGCGCAATCTCTATCAACTGACCCATCCGTCGAACTTCGTCGCGGGCCGCGTCCAGGGCCATCGCGACGGCTACGGTTTCCTGATTCGCGACGACGGCCAGGACGACCTGTTCCTGCCCAACGGCGAGATGCAGAAGGTCATGCACAACGACCGCGTGCTCGCGCGCATCGTCGGCTATGACCGGCGTGGGCGGCCCGAAGGGCACATCGTCGAGGTCACCGACCGCGCGAACAAGCGCGTGATCGGCCGTCTGCTCAACGAGAACGGCGCGCTGATCGTCGCGCCCGAAGACAAGCGCATCGGCCACGACATCCTGATCACGCAGAACACCCGCAAGGCGAAGGTTGGCCAGGTCGTGGTGGTCGAGCTGACCGATTTTCCGAGCCGTCATTCGCAGCCGCTCGGCCGCGTGGTCGAAGTGCTGGGCGATATCGACGACCCCGGCATGGAAATCGAAATCGCGGTGCGCAAGTACGGCGTGCCGCACGAGTTCGGCGAGGCCGCGCTGGCCGAAGCGGCGAAGCTGCCCGACGAGGTGCGCCCGGCCGACATTCGCCATCGCGTCGATCTGCGCGACGTGCCGCTCGTCACGATCGACGGCGAGGACGCGCGCGACTTCGACGACGCCGTCTATTGCGAGCCGGTGCAGGTGGGCCGCGGCGACGGCTTCCGCCTGATCGTCGCGATCGCGGACGTGTCGCATTACGTGCTTGCGCAAAGCGGGCTCGATACCGACGCGATCGAGCGCAGCACGTCGGTGTATTTCCCGCGCCGCGTGATCCCGATGCTGCCGGAGAAGCTGTCGAACGGACTGTGCTCGCTGAATCCGCAAGTCGACCGCTGCGTGCTCGTGTGCGACATGATCGTCACCGCGCGTGGCGACGTGAAGGCGTATCAGTTCTATCCGGGCGTCATGCATTCGGCCGCGCGGCTCACCTACACCGAAGTCGCCGCGGTGCTGAAAAACACCAAAGGCCCGGAAGCGACCCGCCGCGCCGCGTTGCTGCCGCAACTGCAGAATCTGTATGGCGTCTACAAGGCGCTGTTCGCGGCGCGTCAGAAGCGCGGCGCGATCGACTTCGATACGACGGAGACGTACATCGTCTGCAACGCGCAGGGCAAGATCGAGCAGATCGTGCCGCGCACGCGCAACGATGCGCACAAGCTGATCGAGGAATGCATGCTGGCCGCGAACGTGTGCGCGGCGGACTTCCTCAAGCGCAACAAGCATCCGGGCCTGTTCCGCGTGCATGCGGGCCCGAGCGCGGAAAAGCTCGAGAACCTGCGTACCTTCCTGCGCGGCATGGGCCTGACGCTCGGCGGCGGCGACACGCCGCACGCGAGCGACTACGCCGCACTGATGGCGCAGATCCGCGACCGGCCCGACGCCTCGATGCTGCAGACGATGCTGCTGCGCTCGATGCAGCAGGCGGTCTACAGCCCCGACAACATCGGCCACTTTGGCCTCGCCTACGAGGCCTACGCGCACTTCACGAGCCCGATCCGCCGTTATCCCGACCTGCTCACGCATCGCGCGATCTACGCGATCCTGCAGGGCCGCAAGTATCAGCCGCAGCCGCCGCACGGCGTCGAGCTCAATACCGCACTGTCGCCGCGCGCCCGCGCGATGCAACAGGCCGACGAGGAAAAGCGGGGCGCCCGCGGGCGCGCGAACAACGTGGCGATCTGGGAAGAACTTGGGCTGCACTGCTCGGCGAACGAGCGCCGCGCCGACGAAGCATCGCGCGATGTCGAAGCGTGGCTCAAGTGCTATTTCATGCGCGACAAGCTCGGCGAAGAGTATGGCGGCATGGTCAACGGCGTCACGTCGTTTGGTATTTTCGTGCAGCTCGATTCGCTGTTCATCGAAGGCCTCGTGCATGTTACCGAACTCGGCTCCGACTACTTCCAGTACGACGAGATCAAGAACGAGCTGCGCGGCGAGCGCACCGGCATTCGCTACCGGCTGTCGGATCGCGTGCGCGTGCAGGTGAGCCGCGTCGATCTCGACGCGCGCAAGATCGACTTCCGCCTTGTGCGCGATACGCCGATCAAGCCGCCTGCGGCACGTGGCATCGCGGCGGACAAGGGAGAAGGCGCCGGCCCGCGCGTGCGCGTGATGCCGCCGGTGGAAAGTGGCGCGTCGGTGCCGGGTCCGCGGCGCAAGAAGGCCGCGCCCGCGCAGAGCGCGGCGGTCAAGGAAGCGCGCGTGGCGAGGAAGCACGGTGTCGCGACCAAGGCGGCGTCGAAGCAGGCACGCAAGAAGCGCTGAGGCTTTCACAGCGCCGGGACCGCGCGCAGCGGGCACGTGAGCACGTGCCGGTTGCGCGCGGTCTGCCTTTTGGTTTCATATTCATCACAGTGGCGCGCGTTGAATGCGCGCCCCATCAAAGGTTGTTCAGTCATGGCACGTCATAAGGTCTTATACGGTTTCCACGCAGTGACCGCGCGTATCCGGCACGATGCGTCGACGGTCGAGGATGTCTATTACGACGCGACGCGCAAGGACCGTCGTATGACCGATTTCCTGCATGCGGCGAAGGACGCGGGCGTGCGTCTGATCGCCGCCGACGAAACGCGTCTGTGGGGCCTCGCGCGCACGGAACGTCATCAGGGCGTGGTCGCGCGCGCGGGCGATCTGCCGCTTGCGCAGAATCTCGCCGAACTGCTCGACGGCATCAGCGGCTCGCCGCTGATCCTCGTGCTCGACGGCGTGACCGATCCGCACAATCTCGGCGCCTGCCTGCGCGTCGCCGACGCGGCCGGCGCCCACGCGGTGATCGCGCCGCGCGATCGCGCGGTGGGACTGAACGCGACCGCCGCGAAAGTCGCGAGCGGCGCGGCCGACACGGTCCCGTACATCACGGTCACGAATCTGGCGCGCGCGCTGCGCGAACTGAAGGACGCGGGTGTCTGGGTGGTCGGCACGGCCGACGACGCGCAAAAGAGTGTCTACGAAACGGAACTCGACGGGCCGGTGGCGCTCGTGATGGGGGCCGAAGGCGAGGGCATGCGACGTCTGACGCGTGAAACCTGCGATGTCGTCATGAACATTCCGATGGCGGGGACGGTGGAGAGTTTGAATGTATCCGTGGCTAGCGGAGTGTGTCTGTTCGAGGCTGTGCGGCAGCGGGCGGTGAAGAAGTAGTTTTTCTGTCGTCGTTCTTGTTGTTGGCCGATTGTGGGCGCCCGGAACGCGGTGGTGGTTCCGGGCGTTTTGCTTTGAGTGCGGAAAATACAGCTATTTGCGCAGGAGGCGCTTTAGTGTAGCCCCACGATTTGGCGCAAAAGCCAGTGTCGTATTCCCTTTCGAAAGCAGGATCAAGGTCCATCGGGTGCGCATTCATGAATAGAGCAATTTCGCCGATCAATTCGTGATGGCGATGGATGATTCCTGTGTCTCAATGTGTCCAATCGTGTCCGGCAAACAAGCGTGGTCCGCGGCACAAAGCCACCCAAACCCGGCCTTCTCCGCGCCACTCCGGTAAACTACGGGTTTTTCACGCTTTTCCCGCCTCTCCCATGACTCAAGACGAACTCAAGCAACTGGTCGGCCAGGCCGCCGCCGATTACGTGAATGCCAACGTGCCGCAAGGCTCGGTGATCGGCGTCGGCACGGGCTCCACCGCGAACTGCTTCATCGACGCGCTGGCCGCCACCAAATCCCGCTATCGCGGCGCGGTGTCGAGTTCGCTCGCCACCACCGCGCGTCTGCAATCGCACGGCTTCAAGGTGCTCGACCTGAATGAGATCGACTCGCTGCCGGTGTACGTCGACGGCGCAGACGAAATCGATCACAGCGGCGCGATGATCAAGGGCGGCGGCGGCGCGCTCACGCGCGAGAAGATCGTCGCGTCGGTGTCGGAAGTATTCGTCTGCATCGCGGATGCGAGCAAGGTCGTCGAGACGCTGGGCCATTTCCCGCTGCCAATCGAAGTCGTGCCGATGGCGCGCACCGCGATCGGCCGGCGCGTGACGGCGCTCGGCGGCGTGCCCGTCGTGCGTGTGACGAAAGAGGGTGTGCCGTTCATCACCGACAACGGCAACGAGATCATCGACGTGAAGGGCTTGAGCATCAGCGACCCGCGCACGCTCGAGGCGCATATCAACGCATGGCCCGGCGTCGTCACGGTCGGCCTGTTCGCGGGCCGCGGCGCGAACCTTTGCCTGCTCGGCACGGACACCGGCGTGCAAACGATCACGTACGGCCAGAATTAAGCGAATTGCGTTTCTGTTCGCTCTGACGCGTGTGAGCCGCTCCAACGGTTCACACGCGTTTTTTGTTGCGGTCGTGCCGCACGATCCCGCTTATACCGCCCGCCGCGGCGGCAATCGCGCGCACCTGGCGGAAAATGCCTGGCACCGTGCTCAGACAATTAGCCGTCGATGCCCGCCGCGCGATGCCCGACACGCGCGCGTCGCCGATCATCCGCGCGCCAGGCGCTTCGAAGCGCACGCGCAACGGGCCGTCCGACAGCAGCACCACTGCGTCGCGCGCCGTGCAGCGCACGGCGAATTCCCCCAAGGGCCGAACCCGGCCCTCCCAACTGACTGCTCCGATCGCCAAACGGCACGCGAGGCACGCGAGGCACAGCGGCCGTCGAGGTCGCGCGCCCGTCGCTCGCGCAGCGCTCCGATCGTAAAGGTGTGGGCTGGACTGGCGAGCAGGCGTGGGGCGATATGTCAGGCGTAGTGCACGTACGAAAGCGCCGGAATGAAGCCGTGATTTTGCAGACGCGAACGGACTCTGCGAATTACTCGCGTACTGTCGCACGTCGAATGTGGGCACGCGCACGCACAGTCAGGAACGTGGCACATACACTCTTCTCTGAGGCCAGGTGGCGATTCGTGACAGATAGGACGGAATATGAAAGTGGCGATCGTGCACGATTGGCTGGTCGCTCCCGGCGGCGCCGAGAAAGTGCTCGGGCAGATCATCGAGTGCTTTCCCGACGCCGACGTTTTCAGCGTCGTCGATTTCCTCGAAGATCGCACGCCGCTTGCCGGTAAGCCGGTCACCACGTCGTTCATTCAAGGCCTGCCGTTTGCGCGCAGCCGTTATCGCGCCTATTTGCCCTTGATGCCGCTCGCCGTCGAACGGTTCGATCTGTCGAGCTATGACCTGATCATCACCAGTTCTTGCGCAGTCGCGAAGGGCGTATTGGTCGGCCCTCATCAGACGCACATCAGTTACGTGCACTCGCTGATGCGATATGCGTGGGATCTGCAGCATCAGTATCTGCGCGAAGCGAATCTGCTGCGCGGGCCGAAGTCGTGGGCCGCGCGGGTATTGCTGCATTACCTGCGCGGCTGGGACGCGCAGTCGACGAATGGTGTCGATCGTCTGATCGCGAATTCGCAATCGGTCGCGCGGTGCATGATGAAAACCTATCGGCGCGATGCCGCGGTGATTCCGCCGCCCGTCGACGTGAACGAATTCGAACTGCGCACCGAAAAAGACGATTTCTATCTGACCGTGTCGCGGATGGTGCCGCACCAACGCATCGATCTGATCGTCGAGACGTTCAACGCCACGCCGCAGCGCAAGCTGATCGCGATCGGCGACGGGCCGCAGATGGCGTCGATCCGCGCGAAGGCAGGACCGAACGTGACGGTCCTCGGCTATCAGCCATTCGGGGTACTGAAGGAGTATCTGGCGCGTGCGCGAGCCTTCGTGTGCGCCGCCGAGGAGGATTTCGGCATCGTGCCGCTCGAAGCGCAGGCCTGCGGAACGCCGGTCATTGCGTTCGCCAGGGGCGGGGCGCTCGAAACGGTAGTGCCGGTCGGCGACCCGCATCCGACCGGCGTTTTCTTCGCGCGTCAGACGGCGGTGTCAATGCTCGACGCGATCGACCGCTTCGAGCGGCTGAGCGCGTACATCACGCCGGCGGCCTGTCGCGCGAATGCCGAGCGGTTTTCGGCTCAGGTGTTCCGGCGGGCGTTCATGGCCGAGGTCACGCGCACGATTGCGGCGGTCGCTCAGGGTCTGCCGGCGATGGAGCCGGGGGAGCAGGTGAGGTGGGCGCAGCCCGATCTCGCGACCCGGGAACTCGGCATCGCCAGCGACACGGCACCGAAAAGCAGGTGGAGGCAATGAGGTGAGGGTGTTTCGCTGTTCTCGCCTCGTGGAGTTTTCGATAGGAGAGAAAGAGGTTTTCGTCGTCATGCAGTGATTTCGCAACGGGCAGTAACGAGCCGTTCTGACCAACGCGTCCGGGCGGCTCTTGGTGTGGGCGCGTCCGCTTCGCGCTTTGTGTCGGCAGCGCGTATCGCGTATCGCGCGATAGGCGCCGCGCGTGCAAGGCCAGCCGCGGCGGGTCATTGTCAAGCAAGCAGTATTGGACTTCAAAAAACGACATCGGGGTGCGCGCCACGCGCTGTGGGCGAGATATTCGCCGGCGCGGCATGCCTCGCGTGGCCATAACGACCTGAAGCAGACGTTCGCTATCGTGATCGCTGAATTTCCTCACTGCGAAGTTCGCCGTGCCGGCAATTCGGCGTGTCACGGCGATTCACTACAACAGGCAGTCGTCATTCGCGCGTCACCGATTAACGCGCCGACGGCTTTTGGACGAGGACGAATTAAAACTCATGAATGCCGATCGCCTTCCGGGACCCTTTCCCGACATCTCCGCAACGTGGGCTGCGCTGAAGAGCCAGTTGCCGATCACGCCGATTCGCACCGAAGAGGATTATCACCAGATGGTGCGAGTCGCCAATTCGCTGTCCGATCATCTAAGCGGCAACGACAACGATCCGCTCACCGATCTGCACGCGATCGTGACGGAACTGGTCGGTCATTGGCAAGCGCGCAACCTGACGATTCCAAAAGCGGAGCCGCGCGAGGTCCTGCGCCATCTGCTGATCACGCATGGTCTCAAGCAGAAGGATCTGGCCGGCATCGCGTCGCCGACCGTGGTCAGCGATATTCTCGCGGGGCGCCGCGCGATCAGCAAGAAAGTCGCCAAGGCGCTCGCGGTACGGTTTCAGACCGATGTCAGCGCGTTCCTGTAGAGGCGGGGTCGCGCGGCGGACCCGTCCATGACGTGGTCCGTCGCGGCTGCTCATCTTGCGTCAACCACGGCGGCTGTCGATCGGGCCGCCGGCGTTGGCGCTTCTATTCGCAGCGGCGTGTACGCGTTGTTGCCCGGTTGGGTGTTTTTCTCGAATGGAACGCAGGCGCATTCCGGCGATCCTTCAGCGCACCGCCTTCAGTACCCGCACTTCGCATGCGCCGCAGTGCCGGCACGATGACCGACACTCCCGGATGCGATTGCCTCGATGGCATGATCAGAACGCGTTGCGGCCAACAAAGCCCTTGAAAATCGTGATGAAGACGATCTTCATGTCGAACCAGAACGACCAGTTCTGGATATAGAAGAGATCGAACTTCACGCGCGCTTCCATCTTCTCGACCTTGGTGGTCGCGCCGCGATAGCCGTTGACCTGGGCCCAGCCGGTGATGCCGGGCTTGATGCGGTAACGGTGCATGTAGCCGTATACCTGGTCCTTGTACAGATCATCGTGTTCGACCGCATGCGGACGCGGACCCACCACCGACATCTGACCGAGCAGCACGTTCAGAAACTGCGGCAGCTCGTCGAGACTCGTGCGGCGCATGAAGCTGCCGAGCTTCGTCACGCGCAAGTCGTTGCGGGTCGCCTGCGTGATCTGGCCGCGCTCTTCCTCGTGCACGGTCATCGAGCGGAACTTGTAGATGCCGAACGGCTGGCCGTCGACGCCCTTGCGGATCTGCCGGAAAAACACCGGTCCCGGCGACGTGAGCTTGATGCCGATCGCGAGCACGGCGAACACCGGCGCGAGCACGATGAGCGCGAGCACGGCGAACAGGCGGTCGAACATCAGCTTGGGCCACATCTGCGGCGACGAGAATGGCGTCGCGCTCAGATTCAGCGTCGGCAAACCGACGACATCGACGATCGCATGATTGAACAGCGACAGACTGCGCACGTCGGGAATGAAGCGCAGATTGACGAAGTCGTGTCTGAAGGTGCGCGTGAAGCGGTAGATCGTGTGTTCCTCGGAAAGCGGCAACGCGAGCCACACTTCGTTCACGCGGTCATGGCGTACCTTCGTCGCGAACGCTTCCAGATCCGTCAGCACGGGCAGGCGGGTCAGACGCGCGCCATACGCGTCGTGGCCTTGCACGCTGGTGTCGAACACGCACACCGGTTTGAAGCCCGCTTGCGGCGCATGCTCGAGATGCGCGAGCAGCGTGCGCGCAAAGCCCGGTGCGCCGACGAGCGCGACGGTGCGCGCGTTCATGCCGCGGCGACGTACGAAGCGCAGCACCACGTGCATGATGCAGCGTGTCGCGATGATCAACGCGCCGGAGATCAGCGTCGAGTAGCCGAGCCACAGGCGCGACACCGCATCCGTCCGATGCAGCGTGAACGCGAGCAGGAGCGCGGTCGCGACCACCATGAGCCACGCGGCGGCGATTCGCGCGAGCACCGGCGCGAGCGCCTTGCCGCGCCACGTCTCATAGACCCCGAAGCCCGGAAACAGCAACAGAACCAGCACACACTTGAACGCGATCAGAAGACGCTCGGTATCGGCCAACGCGATCGGTGCGGAAAAGCGCATCCAGTGGGCGAGCAGACCGCCTGCAATCACGAACAGTGCATCGAGACATCGAGCAGTAATCCTGAACATAGGAAAATCGACCCCGGTCATCGAGCCGCGTGCCGCTTATTCGACGGTCTCGGCCTGGCGCAGTCGCGGCAGCAGACGATCGAATTCGCGTTTCACGAGGCCGTAGCATTCGCACGCGCGGGCTTCGAGGCCCTTGCGGTCGAGCACCTTGATATGACCGCGGCTATGATGAATCAGGCCTTCGTCGTGCAGCTTGCCTGCCGCTTCGGTGATGCCTTCGCGGCGCACGCCGAGCATGTCGGCAATCAGCTGCTGCGTGACGGTCAGATCGTTCGACGCCACGCGGTCCACCTCGATCAGCAGCCAGCGGCACAGTTGCTTGTTGAGCGCGTGATGGCGATTGCACGCGGCGGTCTGCGCGACCTGGGTCAGAAGAGCGTGCATATACAGCAGCATCAGGCGGCGCAGAAAGTCGGAGCGCGCGAACTGCTGCTTGAGCGCCTGTGCGCTCATCCGGTAGGCGAAGCCCGCGCATTGCACCTGTACGCGGTTGGGCATGGTTTCGCCGCCCGTGAGGACCGGCACGCCGGTCATGCCTTCGCGGCCAACCGCGGCGATCTCGACGGAGCTGCCGTCTTCCATCGTCGAGAGCATCGAGATGATCGCGGTGGTGGGGAAGTACACATGATGGATCCGTTGACCCGAGTCGCATAGCAGTTGCTCGGTGCGCAGATGAACCAGTTCGAGGTGGGGAGCTAGTGCCTGCCATTCGTGCGACGGCATTGCGCCCAGCAGATGGTTACCGTGCAAATCGGATTGAAGTGTTAACATGATCGGTCCTCGCATGAAAGTCGCGCCTCGCGCGACTCTCTCCGTTTATTTGATCCGATGCCCGCATCCTCGGGAGTGGGCTGCCCGGCGAACAGCCTGGATGAACAGCATCGGCCCCGTTTTAGGCCTGTCTGCCACCGCCTCTGTTGTTGCGCTCGTGTGCGGTGACACTCTGTTGCGTGGAGGTAGTAGCGAGGACCGTGCCAACGTTAGGGAAAACGCCTGCTGATGCGGCGCAGCGAAGAAACCTGCAGCGCGTGGGGAGAGTAAAAGCGGCTTTTTGTTTCAGTTATGCACACCCCCGCGAGTTGGGGAATGCATCGTATGAAAGCTTTGTGTTTGGGCGAATCCCTTGATATCAAAGGCTTCACGGCCAAAAACGGGGGTGCTGTCGAAGTTGTCTCAGATTTGAACCTGGCGCCGCATGCACGTTTTGAAGCGCTCCTCGTGAAGTGCCGGAAATGATTCAGAAGTGTTAAGTGGAGTGCGTGCGCTGTCGCACGTAAGGCCTCTCAAAGCAGGCAACAGTCGCGTTCGAGCCAACAGTGAGCGAGCCGGGCAGACAGTTCGAGACCTGCGAAGCGAGCTTTGGGGCGCTTCGCGTACGTGCGACTAGTTCGGAATGACCACTAGCCGTAGAAGATGGCGGATAGCGCATTGATCGCGCGGACTTCCCCCTGGGGTGCCCCGCATGTTTCATCCACTTTAAAGGCCGCGTTTGATGCAGGAGCAACGAGTTCTTGCGGCGACGCCGCGAAGGCGGTCGGCAGCAGCGGTTCGAGCGCATGCAGCGGCACGATACAGCGCCGGTTCGGCGCGAGATGGAACCAGTCGCGCGCCGCGCGATAACGGGGGTCAATGATATGAACGAAGCGCGCAAAGCGCTTCGTTTCGATCGCAAGCTGCCAGCCGCTGCCGTCGCCACGACGTTCGACCTCGACGGTCATACCGAGGTCATCACGCGCGTGCACGCTACGCTGGGGCAGATGAAACGCTTCGGACACGATCTCGCCACTCGCGGCATCGTAGAGCGTTGCAATCGTGACATCGTGCGCGCGTGGGCCGAAGCGGTACGCATGCGTGAAATCGAAGAACTGGCCCAGATGCGCGGCCGCACTGATGCGTTGCAGGCTGCGCGGGGCAAGCGTCAGCGCGCGTCGCGCGGACGTGACCTTCACGCTGCCGTCGCGCAGACAGACCAGCTCGAGTTCGCCGCAAAACGTTTGTGCGCGCTCGTTGATCAGATGTATATCGAGGCCGTTCAGGCCTTCGTCGGTGAGCGTGATCTGCAACGGCTGCAGTGTCTGCGCGAAGCCGTGCAGCGCGCTTTTCGGCCGTCCCGTCGCGTCGATCACGCCCCAGCCCGCGCCCGCGCGCAGATCCTGCAACTGCCACACGAGGCCGCCGCCGCACGACGAGCCCGCGCGCCGCCACTCGGCGAACACGTCGCCGATCAGCTCGGCAACCACCGCGCGCGACAGATCCAGATAACGCGCCGCATCTTCATAGCGCAAGCGCGCCGGCTCGACGCCGTAAAGCGCCTGCAAATAATGATCGCGCACGTCGTCGAAATCCCAGCCTGCGCCAGGATCGCGCGGCACGGCGGCTTTCCAGCGCGGATCGTGCGTGTGGATCGTGCCGAGCGCGTCGTACAGCGTCGCCTCGTCGGGGACGTTGGCGAATGCCAGGCATTCGGCCGCGAAGCGCACCTGCGCGCGGCGCACGTCGGCGAGCGGGCGCTGATACGCGCCGACGCCGTAGTAGTGCGTGACGCCCTCGTTAGTCGAAAACGGCCACGCGCCGCCCGATGGCGAATTGCTGACATAGGGCACGTCCTCACGTTCGCGCGCGACGAGCGCGGGCAGCAGCTCGGTAAACAACGCTTGCGCGCGCTGCGCCGCGGGCAGTCCGAACATCGCCGCCTGCTGGTCGACCTCGCTGCCGCCGCACAGCACCGCGAGCGAGGCAAAGCGACGCGTGCGGCTCAGGAACTGGCTCGCTTCGCGCTCGATCAGCGCGCTGAACGCGGCATCGTTCGGATAGTCGAAATTCGCCAGCGCGAAGTCCTGCCAGATCAGCAGGCCGTACTCGTCGGCGAGCGCATAAAACAGATCGGACTCATAGAGCATCGTGCCGCCGACGCGCAGCATGTTCATGCCAGCGGCGCGCGCGAGCTCGATCGTATGGCGCAATTGCGTTTCGGTGCCTGCTAGCGTGACGAGATCGGCACTGGTCCAGCACGCGCCGCGACAGAATATGGGCACTTCGTTCACGCGCAAGGCGAAACCCGCAGCATCGGCACCGCGGTCCACTTCGATACGACGAAAGCCGATCGAGCCCAGAGACTGAGAGATCACGTTGCCGTCGACGAGCTGCAACGTCAGAGGATATAAAGTGGGCTCTCCATGCGTATGCGGCCACCAGCGTTTCGCGTGGGGCACGCGCACGTCGCCGGTGAGTGTATATGCATCGTGCCATTGCAAAGACGAAACATGGTCGCCGCAAGAAAGTGTCGCACGGCAGGCCACGACGTCGTGGGGGCGTACGAAACGTAAAGTCAACGAAACAACCCCATCCTCTTGTTCGAGCCGGCTGGTCAGATCAATCGTGTCGAATGCGTGCGGCGCGTCGCCGAGCATTTCGATCGGACGCCACGGGCCGACCGTCTGAATCGACGGACACCAGCCGGGCATATGGCCGAGCAGCGTGGTGCGCACGCTGCGAAGCGTCGGCGGCGACACGAGCCGCGGCCGCCAGCGCGCACGCGAGCGTTTGGCTGCCAACGCTGGCGTCAGTGAGCGAAAGCACAGCACGAGCGTCGCGCGGCCATCCAGGTCGATATCGAGATCATGGGCGATGAACATCGATGCGGAATCGAGCTGCTTCACATCGTCGAGCCACACTTGCGCGAGCGTCGCGAGTCCGAGAAAACGCAAGCGGCGCCGCCCCGTACCGATCAGCGTGACGCGATACCAGTGATCGTCGAATGCGAGCGGTGGCGGGTGATCGATATCGAGCAGACCGGCGGCGAGCCGCGCGCTCGCGACGGTGCCGGGCACCTGCGCGGCGAGCCAGCCTTGCGCGGGCAGATCGGCCGGCGACTCATAGGCGTGCGGCGGGGTGCTCAGACAGGCCCAGCCGGTGTCGAGCCGTTGCGGCCATAGCGAGGGCGCGGCGCGGGCAGTGCCTGCATCATGCGCTTGCGCGATCGCGCCGGGCGCGCGCGCACGGCCAGCATCGCCCTCGTCAGCGGGCGGATCGAGTGTCGACACATCCACGGTCAATTCCCGGAAAAACCGCGCGGCACGAAGTGCGCGCAACCACGCATCACCGTATTAGCGCACCAGAGCGGCCAGCGGTGGCAGCGTTTTTTCATAAGCGCTTTCAAGCACGTCGAAGCAGTCTTCGCAGGTATCGCGACGGCCGCGCGCGATCGCGCGAATGAGCCGGAACTGCATCACCATCGACTCCGACGCGATGCGTTGCGCGGCGGCCGGTATCGTCGGCGGGATCTCGAAGCCTTGCGCGAACAGCCACTGCAGATACTTCGACAGGAACTCGAAGTTCGCGCCGAGCTGCCGCATCAGATTGAACGAGTACAGATGGAAGTACGCCTCGTCGCGCTCGAACAGCGTATCGAGATGCGCGGGAAACGCGGCACGCCATTGCGAAATCGGATTGGTCAACGGACGCCGTTCCAGATGTGCGCACAGCAGTTCCGCCGACGCCTCCGCGAGCGCGGTGCCTTCGAGCGCGGGCCGCGCCTGCTTGGCGAACTCGACGTAGGGAAACAGCAGATCGGGCTGCGCGGTGAAATGCGCCAGCTTGCGAAACACGCCGTCGTAGTCGTCGCCCTCGAGCCGGTGGTAGCCGGTGTTGTGGAAATAGCCGAGGCGGCGCGCGACGGTGTCGACGAAGTCGATGCCGATCGTGGTCTTCGGATGCTCCCGGCGATACGAGGTCGCGCGCGTATCGGGGAGGTAGTAGCCGTCGACCTCGACGAGCACGGTGTGGCCGCGCAGCGTCTGCGCGAGCACGCGTTCTTCGAGCGAGTCGTAGATCGCGAGCTCCTGCACCTGGGTGCCATACAGACGTTCGAGATCATCGAGCGGAAACTTGAAGAACGTGAACTGATCGCCTTCGAAATCCTGCGTGACCGTGAACGCGAGCGCCGCGCGCGGATCGAGCCCGAAGCCGTGCAGCAGCTCGATCCACAGATCGACATAGCAGTTGGTCTCCTGCCACACGCGTTCGCCCTGATGCAGCGCGTGCGCTACGTGCTCGCGCAACTGCGTGCCGGGACCGGGCACCGCGTGGGTCTGCTGATGCGTCGGCGGATCGCCTGCGCGTCGCGGCAGCGACGAGTTGGCGAGCGCGCCGGCAAGCGCCGAAGTCGGCGATGGATTCATGCGCGCTCCCCGGCGACGGTCGCGGTTTGCGTCGATTGCGCCGCCTGCAGCGCATCCGCGACGCGGGTCTCGGTATCGCCCCACAGCAGCGCGCGCACCTCGTCGGGCCACGCGTCGACGTCGAGCCCGTGATGACGGAACAGCGCGAGCGTGATGCGTTCCATGCCGAAGCCGACACAGCCCGTATGCGCGGTCGCGCCGTCTTCGCAGGCGATTTTCCAGATCGCGCCGAAGTGGTCCATGTGATAGTTGAACGACAGGCAGGCCGTCTTGCCGCGCGGATCGGCGAGCGCGATCAGCAACTCGAACTTGAGCGCCTGCGCGCGCTGACTATCGGCGACGATCTTGCCGCCGCGGCCGAAGAACGGATCGTTCGCGAGATCGACTTCGACCGGCAAGCCTAGCAGCTTCACCAGCAGCGAGCCGCGCTCGATCCACATTTGGCGGAACGCCATCACCTGCTCGGGGCTGCCGAGACGCACGTATTCCCGCTGACGGAACATCTGCATGCGGCCCGGATCGAGCGACGGCTCATGACGGAAGCAGTACGACAGCACGTCGACGGTGCGGCCGTCGGCGGGCAGCGCGCCGCGCCGCGCCATCACCGGATAGATCGGATAGCAGGCGGCCGGCGTCAGCACGACGCGCGTCGGTTTCTGTTGCGCGAGCCACGCGTCGCCGCGGTCGTCGTCGCTGTCGGCCATCGCATCGTCGAGCGCGCGCAGCAGACGGTGGTGGCCCAGGTCGTCGCCGCAAAACGAATGGATGGTGCCCGCGAGATTCGGAAAGCTCTTCAGGTATTCGCTATCCTCGAAGTCGGTGCGGCGCATCGCGGGCGGAAAACGCAATACTTCGGCTTGCTGATCTTTACCCAGCTGCGTAATCGCGAGGTTCAGTCGCTCGATCACGTCCTCGAAAACCTGGCTGCGGCCATACAGTCCGTTTTCACCAGTATCGATCAGCAGGCCGGCGGCCAGCATCTCGTCGCGCAGCGTGAGCGAAGGCCCCACCTCCGCGGCGGCGGCGGCCGCGGCGACAGCGGCGGTATCGGTCATCAGCTTCATTTCAGGGTCTCCCCGGCGCGGCAGGACGTTGCGCGAGCAGCAGACTCGCGGTGTTCTGCGCGATACGGTCGTTATTGATCATCAAGGGCGCCGAGTGCAGGTCGCGCAGATGGCGGCCGACGCTATAGGGCGTGCCGTTCTTGTAGCCCGCCATGCCGCAGATCATCAGCACTTCCTGGACGACCTGCAGCGCGGTGGTCGAAATGCTGGTCTTGAGCGTGTTCATGTCCGACGCGAAACCAAGCATCGCCGCGAGCGGGGCGTCCGCCTGGGTCGCGCCCTCGCGTGCCTGATGCGCGGCGCGCGCGGCCTCCAGCGCGACCGATAGACGCGCCTGCATCATCTGCAGCAGCCCGACCGCTTCGGCGAGCCGCAGGCCCGCCGGCGGCATCGTGCCGGGCTTCGCGCGCGCCTGCGCGCGGAAGAACGCTTTCGCGCGATTGACCGCGTCGACGGCGATGCCGGTCCATACCGACGCCCACAGCGTGTGCGACACGGGCAGCATGGTCTGATCGGCGATGTCGGCGAACGGCGTCGCGAGGATCTGTTCGGCCAGTCCCGTCGCGACGAGCCGGAAGCCCTCGCTGCAGGTGCCGCGCATGCCCATCGCGTCCCAGCCGCCGCGCCGCTCGAGCTGCGTATCGGCGCGCAGCGCGACGATCAGCACCTGGTCGGACGCGGCCGCGTCGGCGGTGCGCCGCGCGGTCACGAGGATGCCGTCGGCGTGCGCGCCGTACGAGATCGTCGGTGCGAGCTTTTCGATCCGAAAACGCGCGCCATCGAGCTCCACCGAGCACGCGCTCGTGCGCATGTTGCCGCCGATCGTCTCTTCGGACGTCGCCGACGCGAGCAGCCATTGCTGCTCGGCCAGTTGTGCAAGCAGGCTCGCTTGCCAGGCGGAGGCGCCGCGATGAGAGTCGATGCACGCGACCTGGATCTGATGCATCGCATAGATCATCGCCGTCGATGCGCAGCCCTGCGCCAGCGTTTCGCAGATCGCACCGATATCGGCAAGCGACAGGCCCGCGCCGCCGAAAGCGGTCGGCACCATCGCCGACAGCAAACGCTCGGCCTTGAGCGCGTCGAACGCCTCGACCGGAAAGCGCGCCTCGCGGTCCACGGCGTCCGCGTACTGCGCGGCGATCGCCGCACAACGATGCGCTGCAGCACGCCATTCGGGACCGGTATCGAGCGCGCTCAGCGCCCCGGTGGCAGCGCCCTGGCCGTCGCCGGTCCGGGCGTCGGTAGTCGAGTTCGAGGCCGCCCCGCAGGCCGCTGCGGCGGCCTGACCCAGCAGCGGCGCACTCATGCCGCCGCCTTGGCCTGCTGCAACTCCGTCATCGCGGCGGCCATCGAGTCGATGCTCGAGAACAGGCGGCGCGTCAGCATACGGTCAGGAATTTCGACGTTGAATTCGTCTTCCATGGCAAGCATCAGATGCACGGTCGCGAGCGATGAGAGTCCGGCAGCATAGAGGTCGGCGTCGTCGGCGAGGCTTTCCAGCGGGACATCCAGGCGTGCGGATTCGGACAGGATGCGTCTCAATGCAGTTTTCATGCAGTGCTCCCCTTATGGTCGAAGGTCTGCCGATGGGTGCCGAGGTCGAATGACGTCGGCACCTGATTTTCGTGTGTAGTTTCGTGCGGTGCGAAGACCGCGGCGTGCGTTCGCGATGGTGCAGTGCGGTGTTGCAGGCGGGCCTGCGTGAAGCCATCCGCGATACCGGGCGAACTTGGCAAGACTGCGCTTCGTTGGCTCGTATTTAAAGATCGTCAACCCCGAGCGTCAGTGCGATGGCGCACGGAAGCACATCTTTAGCGCACGTTACCGTGTAGTCGATGATGAGGGACCGTCATGGATCGGCCTGCCGTCGCGCACGGCAGGCATAGCCGGACCCGCCGAAAATTTTGACAGCCGGGGGCGTGATGAACTGGAAAACGCTGGAGTTCGATCAGCTATCTGCACGTGAGTTGTATGTCGTGCTGCGTGCGCGCAGTGCGGTATTCGTCGTCGAGCAGTCGCATGTGTGCCTCGACGCGGACGGTCGCGACGAGCAGGCCTTGCATGTGTTCGCGGTCGAAGACATGGCGCGGCCGATGCCGGTGCTCGCCTATGCGCGGGTGCAGCCCGGCGATTCCGAAGATCCGGAAGTGACGATCGACAAGGTGCTGACGAGTCCGCTGCGGCGCGGCGACGGCACCGCCGAGATGCTGATCGAGCGTGTGCTCGAAGCGGTCGCCCAACGCTGGCCGGGCCGCGCCACGCGCGTGAGCGCACCGCTTGACTTGCGCGGGTTCTACGAGCAGTTCGGCTTTCGCAAGACGGAGGGACCGTACCTCGAACACGGTATGCCGTTCATCGGTCTCACGCGTCAGGTGCGCGGCGCTCAGGCGCGCTTCGGTCCGAGGCGCCGCGAGCGCGACGGCGCACCGTTCGTCAATACGTTCGAACTGTTGTGATGCCGGGTCGGCTGGGTACGTGTTTTCAGCCTTGGCATTCAGGTCCCGACCGTGAACGAGCGGTGGACCGGCGTCATTGATTGCGCGCGCCGGGACTCAGCCTCGTGCCCGTCCGGACGACGGCGCGCAACGCAGCCAGAGCCTGTACAGCGCGTCGCGCAACTCGCTCGACCCGCGCAGCGACATACCGAAGTTCGCCGCGCTCAACGCGAGCGCGACGACGATCGCCAACAGCAACGCGCTGATCGAATCCGCGAGCGCGAGCGCGACGAGCAGAAACGCGAGATGCGCGAGCATGTTGCGCACGATCGTCCGTGCATGCAGCCGTGAGAACGCGAGCAACACCGAGTAATCGAGCAGCACCTTCAGCACGACGACGACCGCCGCGCCCATGATGCCGAACCAGTGGATGCCGCACCATAACGCGCCGGTAAAGAACGGCAACTGAAGCCAGCTGACGCTCGCCACTGCCACGGGATGGGTCTGCGCCTGCAACAGGCTGCCGAGGATGCTCGACTGGCCGCTCAGCCACACGCCGAGGATCAGCACGCTCGCGACCGGCGCCGCGGCGGCGAGCTGCGGTCCGAGCCACAGCAGCAAAAACGGCTTCAGGGCGAACAGCGCGATGATCACGCATGGCGTAAATGCTCCATTGAGAAACGCGAGCGCGTTGTGCGCGAGCGCATCCGCATCCTCGCGCGACGCCGCCGACAGTCGCGGAAACAGGGTGCGCACCATCGCGAGCGGCAGCAGGTTCAATCGATTGATCAGGTTTTGCGGCGTCGCGTAGTAAGTGACGAAGCGCGCGCCGAGCAGTCCGCCGATGAACACGCGGTCGAGCGTCGACGCGATCATGTTCGCGCCGGAAAACATCAGCAGCCAGCGGCCGTTGCGGAACAGCCCGATCATCAAGCGCCATTGCGGCATCCGCATACGGCGAATGCCGAGCGCGCGAATGGCGGCCACGCCCAGCATCAGGCCGCCGACGAAACGCGCGATCACGGCGGCTGGAATCGCGATCGCCAGTGACGGCGAAAAGCAGAGGACCGCCGCGATCGGCAGCAACTGGAACAGCGCGGTGCCGAGCGTCTGGTTGATGTTGTAGCTCGTGAAGCACTCGACGCCGGTAATCGCGCCCGCGAACACCCAGGTCACGTTCGCGATCGGCACAGCGACCGCGATCCACGGCAGGCTCGCCATCACTTCATGCTGGAACGTCGGCTCGATTTTCACGCCGTAGGTGATGTAGACGATGGCTCCGGCATAGATCAGCGCGCCGCCGATGATGCCGGTACCGAGATTCATGAACCACGCACTCCAGAAGATCGGTTCGATCGAATCGTCGCTGGCCGCGCGAGCCTTGGCGATCTGGTTTTCGGTCGCCAGACTGGTGCCCAGATCGAGGACGCTGAAGTAGCCGATCAGCGCCCACACCAGATTGATCACCCCGTAACGCTCGGCGCCCAGCAGATGAATGTAGGTGGGCACGGTCACGAGGGAAACGAAGGTCGGCGCGACGGCGCCGGCAAGGTTGATGAAGATGTTCCTGACGATGCTTCGTTCCATGTTCCATTGCCGGGCCGGTGAGAAGGGCCGCGCGGACATACGCGGCGGCATCAACGCGTCGCAGGTCTTGCATCTTGCCCCCGGGCGCCGCGTGACTGTGTGGGTGGCCGTACAGATAGCCGCGATCGGGAGGGGGTTAAATGGCAAAGCTCATAGGGTAGCGCGGTGGTTAGCCACGAGCCGGCCGCGCGCACCGCATTGCGGAGCATTCCTAAGCGCGCCCGCGCCGTCTCCATCACGTAATGCTCGCGGCACGCTGCACGCAGTCGCGGGCATCGACCACAGCGCATGACCGACGCGATCCGCCGCGCGTCGGTCCACGCGCGGGGCATGCTGCACTGCACAGCACGCTCATCGACACACACGCCAGCGCAGCGCGATTCGGAACCCAAACTAATGTGGCGCGACGCACATATGCGCGAGAGCACCTTTGTTGTAATCATTTGAAAAGGAAGAGTAAGGAGCGGACCGTGAGACCCATCGTCTTCGACGGCAAATTCGGCTGGTTGCATCCAGCCAACGGCCCGGATGGCGTTGTGATGTGTTCCCCGTTCGGCTACGACACGCTGTGCACGTATCGCGGCATGCGCCGGCTCGCCGAGCGCCTCGCCGCGCGCGGCATGCCGGTGCTGCGCTTCGACTACCCGGCGACCGGCGATTCAGCCGGCGACCCGACCGACGCCGGCCTGTGGCGCGCATGGATCGACAGCGTCAAGCAGGCGGTCGCGCAACTGCGCGAGGCGACCGGCGTCGAGCGTGTCAGCGTGTGCGGTCTGCGTCTCGGCGGCATGCTGGCCGCGCTTGCCGCGCAGGAACTTGGCGATGTGCACGGTCTCGTGCTGATGTCGCCGGTGCTGTCGGGCAAGACTTACCAGCGCGAATTGCGCGCGCATTACCGGCAGTGGTTGAACGATCCGGCCGCGATGGATTGCGTGGTCGAGCCCGATACCGACGAGTTCGTCGAAGCGTATGGCTTTCGCATGTATCGCGACACGCTGCAAAGCCTGCTCGCGGCGGATCTGTATCGCGCGACGAGCCGGCCGGCCGCGCGCGTGCTGCTGCTCGATTCACTGAACCCGGCTCGCGCCGGTGCGCTTGCCGCGCATTACAGCGAACATGGCGTCGAGCTCGAGCGTCACCCGTTCGACGAATACAGCCGCTTCATGATGGAACCGCTCGAAAGCGAAATACCGCACGCCGCGTTCGAGACCATCGAGAACTGGCTGCTGGCGGGGAGCGCACAAACGCCCCAAACGGTGGCGCGCGTGCCCGAGCGAGGCGAAGAGCCGGCGGGCGGCCACTATGTCGCGCCGAGGCTGCACGAGACGCCGGTGTGGCTGAACGAGGGCAAGGTGTTCGGCATCTACTGCCGGCCCGACGGCGCCGCGGCGGCGCGCGCCCCGGCGGTGCTGCTGCTCAATACCGGCGCGGTGTCGCGAATCGGCAATGGGCGTTTCGGCGTACATTTCGCGCGGCGTCTCGCACGGCAGGGGATCGCGTCGCTGCGCATCGACGTCCGTGGTGTCGGCGACAGCATGCCGTCGTGCGACACGTTGAGCCTCGACGCGCTGTACTCTCAGTCGAGTGCCGGCGACGCCGCGTACGCGTCGCGCTGGCTTGCCGCGCGCGGTCATGCGGGCGCGCTGCTGCTCGGCATCTGCTCGGGCGCCTACACCGGGCTGCATGCGGCGATGCGCGAAGCGGCGGTGGTGGGCGCGGTGATCGTCAACGTGCAGAAGTTCAGATGGCATAACGTCTGCGACGAACACGGCAAGCCGATGATTCCGGTGTCCGCGTTCGGCTCGACGCGCAACTACATGCGCTCGATGAAGCAGCCGGGCAAATGGCTGCGCGTGCTCAAGGGCGAGACGGGCGGCTGGGGCCTCGTGCGCGAGCTGGTGGTACGCCAGCTCGCGCGGACCGGCGAAACGCTGGCCGACCGGATCGAGCAACTGTGTGGCCTCGAATTCGGCGCGCGTGACGAGCGGCATCTGTTCGCGAACCTCGAAGCACGGGGCGTCGACACGCACCTGGTGTTCGGTGTGCTGGACGAAGGCGTCGAGGAGCTCGAGCGCTACTTCGGCGTGCGCGGCACGCGGCTCGCGCGCTTCACGCGCATTCACGTGGCCTTCTGCAAGCACACCGATCACGCGATCCTGTCGTCGGTGGCGCAGGAAAACATCATGTCGTACGTCGAGAACGTCTATCGCGGCGGCTTCACGAAGCTGCGTCAGCCCGACAGCGCGGCGCTCGACGGCGAGCTGCACAGGCACGATGAACATCGCGCCGCGGGGGCGTTGCGTCCGTTCGGAGAAGCATAGGGAGCACGCGGACAGACAGGGGCGCCCAGGCCGCACTGTGTGTCGCGCGCATACGACTGAACACGCTTGCGACCACGAGGCACTTGCTGGCGTCATGTCGGCCCGTGAACAGGATCTGGATTCGACAGGATCGCAAATGAATCGAATGGTAGAACCAGGTAATCCGCCCGCGAATCCGCCCGCGCCGCAGGCTGGGACCGCCGCCGCGCTGCGCGAACTGACCGTGCAACCGGTGATTCTCGCGAGCGGCTCCGGTGCGAGGCTGTGGCCGCTGTCGCGCGAACGCGATCCGAAGCAGCGGATCGGGCTGATGGGCGACCAGTCGCTGCTCGAAGCGACGCTGCGCCGGCTCGACGACGCGTTCGACCCGGCCGCGCCCGACGCGGCCCGCACCACGCCGCCCGCCGCACCGCTGGTGGTCTGCTGCGAGGAACTGCGGCTGCCGACGCTCGAGCGCGTCGAGCAGTACCGCAAGCCGGTGCGCATACTGCTCGAACCGATGGCGCGCAACACCGCTCCGGCGCTGACCGTCGCGGCGCTCGCCGCGCGCGCGTCGGCCGCGGCCGGCGACGATCCGATGCTGGTCGCGCTGCCCGCCGATCATTCGAGCGCCGATCAAGCGGAGTTCGGCGCGGCGCTCAACGAAGCGCTCGCGCATGCTTCGCGGGGCGCGATCGTCACGCTCGGCGTGCCGCCGCAGCGCGCGGCGACCGGCTACAGCTATATCCGCACCGCCGCGGCCTTGGGAAACCGGGGCGCGCGGACGATCGAGCGCTTCGTCGAGAAGCCCGATGCCGAGCTGGCCGAGCGCTACTTCGCGTCGGGCGAGTACTGGTGGAACAGCGGCATGTTCGTGGTGCGCGCGTCGGTGTGGCTCGACGCGATCGGCCTGTGCCGTCCGCTGATCGCGGCGGCCTGCAAAGACGCATTCGCAGGCGCGAGCATCGACGAGGCCGGCGCGCTGCATCTCGCGCGCGACGCGTTCGCCGCGTGTCCGTCCGACTCAGTCGACTATGCGGTGATGGAGCGCATCGGCACCGACGCGCGTCTCGTCGGCGTGACGGTGCCGCTCGACGCGGGCTGGTCGGACACCGGCGCCTGGGACTCGGTGTGGGACGCGTCGAGCAAGGACGGCGACGAGCGCTTCCTGCTGTCGGAGAATCAGTCGACGTTGATTCCGCTGGGCGTCAGGCATCGGCTCGAAAATGCTGGCAAGACGCCGCTGGAAATCATCGAGGTGCATTCGGACGGCGATCCCGGCAAAGACGACATCGTGCGCTTGCACGGCTGATGGACGCCGAGCTGTTCGGCGTCAGCGTGCTGTCGGAGGCGCAGGAGCCGCACAGCCGGCATTTCGCGGGCGAGGCGCAGAGCCGCTTCGCGCCGCCTTGCGCACCGCGCTTCGCGGCGGTCGCCGGCCTCGCCGGCGTCGTGCTGCTCGAGCATGCGGCCGCGCGCTTCGCCGCGCGCGTGGTGGACCGCCATCCGTGCGGCGACCATACGCTGTTCGTCAAAGAGGTGCTGGTGTTCTCGCTCGACGAGCACGCGCCGCTGCTGTTCTTCGGCGGCCGCTATGCGTCGGTCGCGGCGAGCGCCGTCGAACGAAGACTCGGCGTGATGCGGCGTCCGCGCGCCGCGGACCCAGCTGCGCCGCTTGCGCTTCGCACGACATCTTTGTTCGCCGGAACACGCAGGCGTCCGACCACGTCCGTGCAAATCAGACAATTTCATCGCGCCAACGTGCGAATGCGCACAATTCAAACCCCACAACGCAGGCAGGCTTTGACGAGCGAGCTTTGTGCCTGGCGAAACAGATGGCGTTACACGAACGAAACAAATCTTCAGAGGGATAACCCTGTCAGGAAGTGTCCCACTGGCGCATCCGTTTCGAAGCTCGCAACGTATCGAAAAACGATCCGACTTGCATAACAGATACGTACGGGCCCTTCATCAACAGGCCACGCGGGGTCAACACCGCTTCGGGGATATGTCATGGAACACGCAAACAAGGATCGCTCGTTGGTGAGCAAAGTCATGGACGGGCTCGTCAGCGGCATCGTCGAGGAAAAATACGGCGCGATTCTGCCGCCGCAGGATGTGCTGTCGAAGGAATTCGATGTGAGCCGCACCGTGATGCGCGAGGCGCTATCGATGCTGCTCGCGCGCGACATGCTCGACGTGCGGCCGAAGATCGGCACGCGCATCCGGCCGATGAGCGACTGGCGCATGATCGACGAGGACGTCGTCAATTGGCGTTTCCGCGCAAAGCCCGATCCGATGTTTCTGCGTGACGTGATCGAGTTTCGCATGCTGATCGAACCGCGCGCGTCGGCGCAGGCGGCCGCGCGCGGCAGTGCCGCGGACGTCGCGGCGATTCGCGAGGCGTTCGAGGCGTTTCGCATGATCCGTCCGGGCGAGGCCGGCTATCAGGAAGCCGACGAGCTGTTCCATACGCGCATCGTGATCGCGAGCGGCAACCAGTTCTTTAAGCAGATGGCGGCGATCATTCGCGGCGCGCTGTCGACCCTCAATCCGATCGTGCACGACCGGGAAGGGCTGTGGGAGAGTGCGATCGCATCGCATCAGCGCGTCATCGAAGCGATCGAGCGGCGCGATCCGAAGGAGGCCGAGATCGCTGCGCTCGCGATGATCGATTACGCGGCCGAGGAGCTCGGCGGGCGGTTTTCCGCGGAGCCGCCGGCGCGGGTTTGAGCGTGATTGCGAGCGCGGGCTGAGCGTATCTGTCAATGTCCGGCGGGAGCGGCGAGGTGGGGTGTCGAAGGTCGGTGCGCGGCAGTGATGCCGCATGGTTCGATTGGCCGGGTTCGCCGCGTTCGCAAGCGGCATCGGTGACAATAGCGGCTGTTCCGAACCGCATGGACCTTTGCACACACGATGACAGATACGACAGCGGCACCGCACGCAGCCAGCACCCAACCGACCGATTGGGCAAAGCAGGACACCACTTCAGCGCGCGAGATCCGCTGGGGGATCGTCGGCACCGGCCGGATTGCGCGCCGCTTCGCGCAAGGGCTCGCGTTCGTGCCGCGGACGCGGCTCGCGGCGCTGTGGTCGCGTCGCGTGGAACCGGCCCAGGCGTTCGCCGATGAATTCGGCGGCGCCGTCTGCGACAGTTTCGACACTCTGCTCGCGAGCGGCATCGACGCGCTCTATATCGCGACGCTGCAGGACAGTCACGCCGACTATGCGATCGCCGCGTTGCAAGCCGGGCTGCACGTGCTGTGCGAGAAACCCGCGTGTATCAATCTTCCGCAGCTCGAGCGCGTGCTCGACACCGCGCGCGCTTCGCAACGGCTCTTCATGGAAGCGATGAAGCCGCCGTTCTATCCGCTCTACAGAAGGTTGCGCGAGCACCTCGCGGCCGAGCCGATCGGCGAGGTCGGGCTCGTGCGCGCGGGCTGCTCGGTGCCGGGCGTGCCGGCCGATCATCCGTCGCTGTCGTTCGAGCATGCGGGCGGCGCGCTGCTCGATATCGGCATCTACGAGATGTTTCTCGCGGTCGACTGGCTCGGCGCGCCACGCGACGTGCAGACCTTCGGCCGGCTTGGCGCGACCGGCGTCGATACGTTCGCGAGTCTGAACAGCCGGCACGAGCGCGGTGGTATCGCGCAGCTATTCTGCGGGCTCGATCTGCATGGCAAGGGCGATGCGCTGCTGATGGCCCAAGGCGGTCACGTGACGCTGCACGAGCCGTGGTGGAACCCGTCGCGCGCGACGATCCGTTATGCGGATGGCCGCGTCGTCGAACTCGACGAACCGTTCGAAGGCGGCGGCTTGAACTACGAGACCGCGCACTTTTGCGAGCTGATTCGCGCGGGTGTGCTGGAGAGTCCGCTGATGCCGCACGACACGTCGCGACAGATGATCGCAATGGCCGACGCGGCGCGCGCGGCGTTGGGGCTCAAGTTCGCTGGGGAATGAGCCGCTGGGGGCAACGAAAAGGAGCGGGCGGCGCTCAGTGCCGCGTCGGCAGCGACAGCCGCCGCTCGTACCAGCGCTGCGCCCACTCGAGCACCTGACACAGCACCCAGTACACGGCCGCGGCCGCAAGATAAAGAGGCAGCGGCTGGTAGGTCGACGCGATGATTTCCTGCGCGCTGCGCAGCAACTCGGTCACCGTGATGACGGACACGAGCGAGGTGTCCTTGATCAGGCTGATCAGGCTGTTCGACAGACTCGGCACCGCGATGCGCAGCGCCTGCGGCGCGATCACGTAGCGCAGCGTCTGACGCCGCGACAGCCCGAGGCTGTACGAGGCGAGCCACTGGCCCTGGTGGATGCCCAGAATCGCGCCGCGCATGCTCTCGGACAGATACGCGGCGACGTTCGCCGACAGCGCGATCACGCCGGCCGGCGTCGGATCGAGCGAAATGCCGAAGCTCGGCAGACCGTAATAAATCACGAAGATCTGCACGAGCAGCGGCGTGCCGCGCATCACGCTCACATAGACGCGCGCGATCCAGTTCAGCGGACGGCTGTGGCTGATACCCATCAGCGCGAGCATGGCGCCGCCGATCAGGCCGAAGATCATCGACAGGATCGCGAACTTGATCGTCAGCAGCGCGCCTTGTGCGAGCACCGGCACCGATTGGAGCAGCAGGGATGTGATGGACATGGGCAGTGTTCTTATTGACGCACAAAGCGCACATCATAAACTTTGGCGCGCACTCAGGCGCGGGCCGCGCGATGCGGCTTGGGGTATACGCGGCGCGCGGTTCGGCTCCCGCGGCTCCCGCAGCTCGCGTGGGCCGCAAAAAGCGCGAAGGGCGGCATCGTGATCGATGCCGCCCTTCGTTCGACTCCACGCGTGTTACTTGATCGGCTTGCTGACGTCGATGCCGAACCACTTGTCCGAGATCTTCGTGAAGGTGCCGTCCGCTTCGAGCTGGGTCATTGCGTCGTCGATCGCCTGCGCGAACTTCGGGTTGCCCTTTCTGAACGGAATGCCCGACGGGTTGCCCGGGCCGACGTTCGCGCCGGTGCGCAGCGGCAGGTTCGAGTTCTTCAGCAGGTACGCGAGCATCAGACGGTCGTTCAGCGCCGCGTCGAGCCGGCCGGCGGCCAGATCACGCAGGTATTCGGGTGCGCCCGGGTAGGTCTTCACGTCGATGCCCGGCACTGCCTTCGCCATGTCCATGTAGTTCGTGCCGAGACCGACGCCGAGCTTCTTGCCCTTCAGGTCTTCGAGCGAGGTGAACTGGCGCGTGTCGTTCTTGCGCTGGATCAGTTGCGCCGCCGAGTACGTGTACGCCGGGGAGAAGTCGAGCGTCTGCTTGCGCGCGTCGGTGATGCCGACCTGGTTGACGATCACATCGAACTTGCCCGCCTGCAGACCGGCGATGATGCCGCTCCACTCGGTCGTGACGAACTCGGGCTTCACGCCGAGCCTGGCCGCGACCGCCTTGGCGATGTCGACGTCATAGCCGACCAGCTCGCCCGACGGCGCTTTCGAGTTGAACGGCGGGAAGGTGCCTTCGAGACCGATACGCAGCGTGCCGCGCTGCTTGACCTGGTCGAGCAGGTCTTCCGCATGCGCGGTAACGGCACTCAGCGACGCGCCGATCAGCGCGGTGGCGAGGAGCTTCTTCAACAGGCCGAATTTCATCGTGTTCCTTTGTACGTCTGATGTTTTGACGGTCGAGAGCATAGCAAACGAGCCTATCGCAACCTAAATACCGTTTGTTTATGTCTATATGCGGCGGCGCGGATGCCTAGCGCAACGCCTGCGCGCATTCGGCGACGAGCGCCGGACCGCGGTAGATGAAACCAGTATAAAGCTGCACCAGCGACGCGCCGGCCGCGAGCTTCGCGCGCGCATCGTCGCCCGAGAAAATGCCGCCGACGCCGATGATCGGCACGGCCTCGCCGACTTCGGCGCGCAGCTTGCGGATCACCTCGTTCGACGCGTCGAACACCGGCTTGCCCGACAGGCCGCCGGCTTCGTCAGCATGCCGCATGCCGGCGACGGCGGTGCGCGACAGCGTAGTGTTGGTCGCGATGACGCCTTCGAATTTGTGGCGCAGCAAGGTGTCGGCGATCGACTTGACCTGCTCGTCGTCGAGGTCGGGCGCGATCTTCAGCGCGAGCGGCACGAGCTTGCCGTGCATGTCGGCGAGTCTTTGCTGCTTGTCCTTCAGCGCGGCGAGCAGCGCGTCGAGTTCGTCGGCGCCCTGCAGCTGGCGCAGGTTCTTCGTATTCGGCGACGAGATGTTGACCGTCACGTAGCTCGCGAACGGGTACACGCGCTCGAGGCAGTACAGATAGTCTTCAGCGGCGCGCTCGATCGGCGTGTCGGCGTTCTTGCCGATATTAAGACCGAGGATGCCGCGATAGCGCGCGGCCTGGACGTTCTTCACGAACTGGTCGACGCCGGCGTTGTTAAAGCCCATCCGGTTGATCACCGCGTTCGCCTGCGGCAGCCGGAACATGCGCGGACGCGGATTGCCCGGCTGCGCGCGCGGCGTCACGGTGCCCACTTCGATGAAGCCGAAGCCGAGCGCCGCCAGACCGTCGATGCACGCGCCGTCTTTGTCGAGGCCCGCCGCGAGTCCGACCGGGTTGCGGAACGTCAGGCCCATCAGGGTGCGCGGCGAATCCGGCACGCGCGACGCGAGCGCGCCGGCGAGGCCGGTGCGACCGGCGGCGCCGAGCATGCGCAAAGTCAGATGGTGAGCGTCTTCCGCGTCCATGCGAAAGAGTTGGGCGCGAACGAGCGGATAAAGGGAGCTGAGCACGGGATGAAGCCGGACGGCCGGAAAATGGGAACCCGCTATTTTACCGGCTTTGGGCTCCGATGAGACTGATGGGGCGTTGCCGGCGACGAGCAGGACCCGGCAACGACTCGACGGACGGCGCCTCGACTACGGCCTGAGCGGCCCGCGTCGTCCATGCATCGAGAAATCGACCGGGGGCAGGTCGATGCTGGCCGGATCGAGCACGCGCCACGCGCCGTCGATCAAGCCTTCGAGCGGCCGGAAATTCGCCTTGTACGCCATTTTCGGGCTTTCGCGAATCCAGTAGCCGAGATACACGTACGGCAGGTTCAGGCTGCGCGCCTGCTCGATCTGCCAGAAGATGTTGTAGGTGCCGAAGCTCGCGTGCGGCAGGCTCGGCTCGAAGAACGTGTACACCGACGACAACCCGTCGCCGAGGATATCGATCATGCTGATCATGCGCAGCGCGCCCCGCGCGTCAGGTGGCCCGTCAGGTCGCCCATCGGGCTGCAGCGGCGCTGGCTCACGAAACTCGACGAGCCGCGAGTTGATCCGGCTTTGCAGCAGGAACTGCTCGTACTGGTCGCGGCTGTCGCGATCCATGCCGCCGCCCGCGTGGCGCGCCGACTGGTAGCGCATATACAGCGCGTAATGCTCCTCGTCGTAGTGCAGCGGCGCGACGGTCGCGATCAGGTCGCCGTGCTTTCTCCATACACGCCGCTGCGTGCGGTTCGGCTGAAAACGCTCGACCGGCACGCGCACCGGCACGCACGCGCGGCAGCCGTCGCAATACGGGCGATACGTGAACACGCCCGAGCGCCGGAAGCCCGCCTTGACGAGGTCGGTGTAGACGTCCGAATTGATCAGGTGACTGGGTGTGGCGACCTGCGAGCGCGCAATGCGGCCGTCCAGGTAACTGCAGGGATAGGGAGCCGTTGCATAAAATTGCAGCGCGGAAAGCGGAGAAAGAGGCAGCTCGTTGGGATGAGTCACGTTGGCAGCTCTCGAAGCGTCTCTGGTAATGCAAACCCGGCACGCCCGGCGGTTGATGCCGCTATTCGATGGGCGGCGGACCGGATTCGGCCTGATTTTTCCTACGCCGCCCGCGCGAGGATGTCGAGCAGGGCGGTCTTGTCGAAGCGCCACGGGATGGCCGGCGCGCCGACAGACGCGCGAACATGCGCGACAAACGCCTTGCGCGCTATCTCGCGGCCGCCGAGCGACGCCAGATGCGACGTGTTCTGCTGGCAGTCTATCATTTCTATTTCGTGACGTCGCAAGTGGCCGACCAGCGCGGCCAGCGCCATTTTCGAGCCGTCGGTGACGTCGGTGTACATCGATTCGCCGAAGAACATCCGCCCGAGCGACACGCCATACAATCCCGCTACACGCTTGCCCCCGAGCCAGGTTTCGATGCTGTGCGCGTCGCCCAGGCGGTGCAGCGACGAATAGGCTTCGACGACGTCGGCGGTGATCCACGTGCCGCGCTGACCGTGGCGCGGCGCCTGCGCGCAGGCGCGCATCACGGCGGCGAAATCGTGATCGACGCGGATTTCCCACGCGTCGTCGCGCAACACGCGCTTGAGCGTCTTGCGCAGCGATGGCGACACCTTGAACTCGGCGGGGCGCAGGATCATGCGCGGATCGGGGCTCCACCACAACACCGGCTGGCCGTCCGAATACCAGGGGAAGATGCCGCGCCGATACGCGTCGATGAGGCGCGACGGCAGCAGATCGCCGCTTGCCGCCAGCAGACCGGGCGCGCCGCTCGCGGCGCCGAGCGCGCGCTCGACGGGCGGAAACGGGTCGTCAGCTCCGAGCCAGGGAACCATGCGCGCCGCTCAGCCTTCGCGCAGGGAGCGGAAGATGTCGCCGGTATGCAGGCCGAAACTGCCGGCCGCGCGGTCGGCGAAAAAAAAGCGCAGCGTCTGGCCGACGGTCGGAAACGCGATCTCGTCCCACGGAATCTCGTACTCCTCGAACAGCTTCACTTCGAGGCTTTCCTCGCCGGCGACGACGTCGAGATCGAGCAGCCGCGCCATGTAGAACAGATGCACCTGATGCACGTGCGGCACATTCAGCAGCGAAAACAGGTTCTGCACCTCGACGCGGGCGCCGGCTTCCTCGAGCGTTTCGCGCGAGGCGGCTTCGGCCGTCGTTTCTCCCATTTCCATGAAGCCGGCGGGCAGTGTCCAGTAACCGTAGCGCGGCTCGATCGCGCGACGGCATAGCAGCACCTTGTCGTCCCACACGGGAACGGTGCCGACCACGTTACGCGGATTCTGATAATGCACGGTGCCGCAACTGCCGCATACGAAGCGCTCGCGATTGTCGCCCGGCGGAATGCTCAGACTGACGCCGTGGCCGCAGACAGAACAGAATTTCATTGGAAAGGGGACGAGAAAGGGTGATAGGAGTTTATCACCGGGGCGGGGGATTACTGAGGAGCCGACAGGGGCTGCGCGAGACGACGTCCAAGGCGGCGAGCACCGTCGTGTCTGACATTGATTGACAGTCGATTTTTAGATGCGCTGATAGCATCGGTCCTGATGGTTGCGATGGAGGCCACCGCGTCCACCGCAGTCATCTTTTCTCTCTTGTACATTGCCTCGTAGCTTGGCGCGTCATTCAGTTGACGCGCTTTTTTTTCGCCTGAGGGTGGGGCGGTCAAGGGGATCGCCAGACCAAGGCCACAAAAACAAAAAAGGGTTACACGCCAATGCGTTGTAACCCTTCAATGATTTCGGTTGGTTGCGGGGGTAGGATTTGAACCTACGACCTTCGGGTTATGAGCCCGACGAGCTGCCAGACTGCTCCACCCCGCGTCCGTCGAAGAAAAGATTATAGACCAGCCAGACGGCCAGCGCAATAGCCATGTAAGAATTGGCTTCATTGCGCTTCGCTCTGCCCGCGCGACGTCGCCTATCGGAAAGGCTCTGGAAAGCCGTGCGCGGACGCTGCGCTAGAATTCAGATTCTCCACGCGGCTCGCCGGATCTTCACGACGGCGGCCCCTTTGACTCTGATGCCCCGACCCGTTCTGAACCCCATGGATATCGCTCACGACCTGCAGGTCATCGCCATTCAGGAAAAGACCCTCGTGTTTCCCCGCTTCGATGCCGACCGCGCGTGGCAAGTCGGCGCGTATCTGCACGAAGTCGCGAAAGCGCGCGGCATTGCCGCTGCGATCGACGTGCGCACGTTCGGCCAGCCGCTATTCTTCAGCCTGCTCGACGGCGCGACGCCCGACAACGTCGACTGGGCGCGCCGCAAGGGCAACACCGTCGCGCAATTTCGCCGTAGCTCGTACGCGATCGGTCTGAAAATGCAGCTCGCGGGCGCGACGCTCGCCGACAAGCACGGACTGCCGGCCACCGAGTACGCATCGCACGGCGGCGCGTTTCCGCTGGCGGTGGAAGGGGCGGGCGTGATCGGTTCGATCACGGTGTCCGGTCTGCCGCAGCGCGCCGATCATGAACTCGTGGTCGAAGCGCTGTGCGCGCATCTCGGTCACGACTACGGCAAGCTCGCGCTCGCGAAAAACTGACGCGATGCGCGTACCCCCGTATGCGCTGCTCGCGATCGCGATCGTCGCCGAAGTGATCGCGACTTCCGCGATGCGGGCCTCGGACGGCTTTTCACGCCTGCTGCCGTCGATGGTCGTCGTGCTCGGCTACGGCATCGCGTTCTATTGCCTGTCGTTGACGCTCCGAAGCATTCCAGTCGGCGTCGTCTACGCGATCTGGTCCGGCGCGGGCATCGTGCTGATCACGCTGGTCGCGCTAGTGCTGTACCGGCAGGTACCCGACGTGCCGGCGATCATCGGGCTGGGATTGATCGTCGCTGGCGTCGCGGTGTTGAATCTCTTCTCGAAGATGCAGGCGCATTGAGCGCCCGCGCCAGCCGCCGCGATTGCCGCCAGGCACGTAAATCGGCTTACTTGCAGCGCACGATCATCGAGCGGCCCTTCACGTTCGCCGACGCCACGTTCGTGACGCTGCCGCCGGCGGTGCCGCCTTCGTCGTTGTCTTTCGAGACGATGTCGTAGCCGGTCGCGCCGCAGGCCTTACCCGCTTGCACGTAGCACGAGGCCCAACTCGAGCCGGCGTCGGCGCCGCTGCAGTTGACCGCGAAGCCGGTCTGGCCGTTGGGCAGATTGATCAGCGTGGTCGTGTTCGACGACGCGCAGCCGCCCAGTCCCGCGGCGAGCAGCAGCGCGGCGGGCAAGGCGGCCGACAGCGACGCGCGACGCACGAGGGCAAGCGCGGCGCTGGATCGGAGGCGGTGGAATCGGCCGGCGCGTCGCGGTTGCGTCGTGAATTGCATCGTGTTGTGTCCTTTCGTTCAGATAGAGGGGGTCTGCCGGGTCGGGTCGGTCGCTGTGGAGCGCGAGGGCGCGCGTCACGGCTCAGGTCATTTCGACCGTGATGCCCGCCGCGTTGAGGAGCCGCCGGGCTTCCGCGCCTTCTTCAGTGGCTGCGTCTTCCCAGATGCCGATCGCTTTCGGGATGTCGATGCCGTGACTTTCGGCGTACTCGAACCAGCGGTTCGCCGCATCCGGCTCGGGCAGTTCATGATCCTGCAGAAAATATTTTCCCATATTGCGCTCGCTGGCCTCGAAATGGCGTCGTAACAGGTACCGTGCGACAGCATGGAGCATGCCGGTATGGACCGTTCGACCAGCGCGCGCGGCTGAAGTGCGGCGCGGCTCTTTGGCGCGGCTCTTTTGGCGCGGCGCGGGGGGCGCGTCTCGCGAGCAGAACTTATCGCGCTGCAACGCGCCTTATCGTTATGGGACGGGCCGCCCGCACACACCCAGTGCAGCGGCGCGCCGCATGCTGAAGCAATAGGGCGGCGCCGTTGCGACTGGCGCCAGCTCTGCAACCGCAACAGGAGGACGAAGATGGCTGAACGGGTCAGTGGCCCTTATCGCGGCTATTACATCAGCGCCGCCGCGCGCCTCGTGCCAGGGGGCAGCACGTCGGGCCCGTCGGGCGACGCGCACACCAAAGCGGACGGTACCTACGTCGGCACGGTCAGCCTCGCCGAGCTCGGCCCGGACGATCCGCACCGGATGGAAACGCTGCTCGAGCTCGGCGACCGGCAACGCTTCGACAGTGAAGAAGTGGCGCTCGCGTTCGTCGAACGGGCGGCCCGCGAGTATGTCGACCGATTGCTGGATGGGCCGTGAGCGTGTCGGCGATTTCCGTGCAAAGGGCCCGCCGATGGGCTCGCCAAGGCAGCGCGCGATGCCCTGAATCAGGCCCCCGCGTGCGCTGGACCGTGATCCGGCGGCGCGAGTACCATAGCGGGACTTGCGAGGATCGGCGGCGCGCAGGGCCTTCCGTGCGAGCTACGTTCCCGCCGCCAACTTCTGACGAGGCGACCATGAAAATCCGTTTTCCCGAAGACGCGCCTGCTTACCGCGACTCCAACCTGACCGTCGTGTTTTCCGCGCTGGTGGACGGTGAGCCGGTGCCGTGCGCGATCTCGGTGGAAGCGCTCGAGGATCATTTCGGCGCTTACAGCGAGAACCTCGACGGCTGGTTGCGCGCGTTCGATGCGGGCCGGCCGCGCATCGAGGCCGTTGCGCGTGAGCATCTGCAGATGAGTAACGGCACACCCGTGCTGCTCAAGAGTGGCCACTTTCCGCCGGGGCAGATGGCAGGCTAAGCGGACCTGCCTACGGACCGTCGGTGCCAGAGGCCGGGTGCAGGTCCATCTCTGCGGTTTTCACTTCACCTACGCATCGCCAACGCCTTGCCGCTGATTCATGTCGCGTGCCGGCACCACCTCGCGCGCCGCTTCGAAGCACCGCCTGATCCCTTCCTGATACGACGTCTTCCTGAGCGGCCCGATCAACGTCGCCAGCGCCGAATCATCGAGCACGACCGGCTCGGTCATCAGATAGTTCATCTCGACCAACTCGCGCATCAGCGGATTGAATAGCCCGAGCACGCGCAGCATGCCCTTGCCGGCCACCATCAGCTTCGGCCCGGAGCCCGCGAGCGCGTAGGCCTCGCGAGCCACCTCGCGCTGCGTGATCGTGCCGGCGCCCGCGAGATGCCACCAGCGGCCGTAGGCTTCGGGCGTGCGCGTGAGTCGTTCGACCACGGGACCGACATCCGGCAGATAGATGAATTCGTGCGGTACGTCGACGGGACCGAGCAGCTGCGCGCGCTTGCCGGTAGCGGCGCCAACGAAGACACCGTGCAACAGGCTGCGCTCGACCCCCGGTCCGTAGAAATCGGGCAGTCGCAATACCAGCGTTTCGAGACCTTTCTGGCCATGCGCGGCCAGCACGAGCTTTTCCTGTTCAAGCCGCATGCGGCCCTTGAACGTGTGCGGCTCGCGCGGATGATCTTCCCGGACCGGGTTGCCGCGCGCGCGGCCATACGGATACACGGTGCCGATCAGAATGAAGCGCTCGACACCGGCGGCCGTCACGCCAGCCAGCGTTTTCTCCATCAACGGCGGGTGCTGCGCGAACTGGTCGTAGGGCACGCCGACGAGGTAGATCACGGTCTGCAGACCGGCGGCCGCGGCGCGGATCGAGGCGGGGTCGTCGGGGTTCCAGGTGACGATCTCCGCGTGCGGGTCGTCTCCGAAAGTCCGTTGCAATACCTCGCGCGAGCGGCCGACCACCCGGTAATCGCGGCCCGCCGCGCCAAGCGCCGTCGCGATGCTTTGACCCGCAGCGCCCGCTGCACCGAATAAACCGACCTTTCCCGTGGCTTGCATGACGACTCCCTCAGATGGCGCCGCGACATCGTCGCGCGCTCGTGGCTGCTCGATTTGACAGGTGAAAATGTACTGAACATCGTTCAGTAAACGATGTTCAGTTTAAATTGACTTTTCAGTTTGTCAATCTGAAAATTGCGAGTCATGGGAATCGCCGAACGAAAAAACCGCCAGAAGCAGGCACTGCGCGAACGCATCCTCGATGCCGCGCGGCGCATCGTCGTGGGCGAGGGCTTTGCCGCGCTGTCGATGCGCAAGATCGCTGACGCGATCGAATATTCGCCCGCCACGTTGTATCTGCATTTCGCGAGTCGCGACGACATCGCGCGGGCCTTGTGCGCCGAAGGCTACGCGCAGTTGCTCGCGACCTTCGTGCCGCTCGTGCAGATCGCGGATCCCGCCGAACGGCTGAAGGCGCTCGGGCGCGCGTACGTCGCGTTTGGCGTCGAGCATCCTGAAACGTACCGGCTGATTTTCATGGAGGACCCGAGCTATACCGGCGCGGCGCTCAGGGGCGGGGTTGGCACTGGCAAACACGACGGCAACACGGGCGACAAAAGCGCGAACGCCGGGACCGGTGGTTCGACCGCCTCCCTGGGCAACGCCGCCGGCGGCGTTGCCGACGACGACCCCGACGAGGCCGCGCTGCACATCATGATCGACGCGCTCGACGAATTGCGAGCAGCGGGGCGTCTGTCGGCGTCGGTCGCATCGATGGAGCCCGCCATCTGGGCCGAGGCGTTGTGGGCGAGTCTGCATGGCATCGTCGCGCTGAATCTCACGTGCCCGGTGTTTCCGAGCGCGCCGCTCGAGACGCTCGTCGGCGTAACACTCGACGCATGGCTCGGTGTGCCGCAGGCCGTGGCGGCGGGCGCATCGAACAGCGCCGCAGTCCGCGGCAAGAAAACCGTCGCGCGGCGCCACGCCAAGTCGGCCGGCTCCACGGACCCGGCCCCCGAACTCCCCACCAAACGCAAAGCGGCAGGCCCGTGATAACGTTCGGTTCCACCTCATGCCGCGCCGCCGCGCCCAGTTCTCCATGTCCACGTCCGCCTTGCCCGCCACTAGCGACGAAATCGCGACCCACGTAGCCAACCGCATCGGTCTCATCGAACTGGAGCGGCCGAAAGCGCTGAACGCGCTGTCGACCGGCATGATCCGCGCGATCCACGCGGCGCTCGACCAGTGGCGCGAGGACCCCGAGGTGCTGGCCGTCGTCGTGCGCAGCCGGCACGAGCGCGCGTTCTGCGCGGGCGGCGACATCCGCTTCATGTACGAAGCGGCGCAAACCGGCGACCAGGAGGCGCGCGATACGTTCTTCAGCGAGGAATACCGGCTCAATCACGCGATCTTCGTGTATCCGAAGCCGTATATCGCGTTGATGAACGGCATCGTGATGGGCGGCGGCGTGGGCATTTCGCAGGGCGCACATCGCACCGGCGGCCTGCGCGTCGTCACGCAATCAACGAAGATGGCGATGCCCGAAACCCGTATCGGCCTCTTTCCGGATGTCGGCGCGAGCTGGTTTCTCGCGCGCACGCTTGGCGCGATCGGCCGCTATCTGGCGGTGACCGGCGAGACGATCGGCGCGGCCGACGCGCTGTACGCGGGCCTCGCCGATGCCTACATCGACGACGCGGGGTTGCCCGCGCTCGTCGATAGGTTGAGCCGCGAACCGTTCGACCGCGGTGCTGATGTGGTTGCGTGCGTCGAGCGCGAGACGCTCGCGTATCAGGTCGCGCCGCGGCCCGAGGAGAGCGCGCTCGCGAAGGCGCGGACGTTGATCGACCGGCATTTCGCGCTGCCCGACGTCGCGCGGATACTCAAGTCGCTCGAACAGGAACGCGAGCGCGGTGGCGACACGGCGGAGTGGGCCGAGCAGACGATCGCGGTGCTGCGCGAGCGCTCGCCGCTGTCGATGGCGGTCTCGCTCGAAGTGGTCACGCGCGCGGAAGGGTCGATGGCCGACGTGCTGCGCACTGATCTCGATCTGACACGCTCGAGCTTTCTGCGCGGCGATACGGTGGAAGGCATTCGCGCACGCATCATCGATAAGGACAACGCGCCGCGCTGGCGTTTCGCGCGCATCGAGGACGTCAACCGGGCCGATGTGGAGCAGATGTTCGACAGCCCGTGGCCGGCGAACGAGCACCCGCTGGGCGCTCTGCGCGGCTGAACGCGCGGCCTCTCGAACCCGTCCGCGCGAATCTACGCGTTGCGCGAATTCATGTTCGCCGCGCTTATTCCTCTGCCTCGCTCGCCATGAACGCGCGCATGAACACGAGCGCACCCCAGCCCCACATCGCGTTCGCCGTGAAGCCCACCGCGAGGCGCGGCAGCATGTTGCCGCTCGGCCAGATGCCGCGCAGCGGATCGACGACGAACACGCTCGCCGCCGTCAGCACGATGCCGCCGAACACGAACGCGGGTGCCCACGGCGCGCGCCGATGCGGCGCGACGCGCAGCAGCCAGGCCATCAGCACGGCCCAGCACGCGCTCCAGATTGCGTTCGCGATGAACTCAGGCAGGCCGAGCGGCAAAAACGGCGCGGTCGAAAAACCGCTGGGGTCGATCATGCCGGCAGCGTGCATCAGCGCCAGCGTCGATTCGCGAAAGAACAAAGAAGCCAGAAAGCCGGCGACGAACGGCAGAATAATTTTTTGCATGCATGGCACCGGCAACGTACAGGCGACGCGAATCGCAAGACCTGTACCGGGTGATTGGAAACGAGCGCCATTATATCGACCGGGGTTGGGCGGCCGGGGCCGCGTGTATAAAGCGCAACAACCGTATGCGGTAGAACCGGGCTAATCGCGAAAGCGCAAATCCTAAGCTCAAAAAAATCGTTCAAAAGCCGCGGACCGCTCCATAGACTGGTTCCTCATGCAGACGGCTCGGGTGTCGCCGTCGTCCGATAAATCGAGCGCATCACGCGCACGTTGGTCGAGGAAAGCCGTCGCAATGTCGAGCCTCACGCCGAATCTCCGTTCACGCGCACGTTGGTCGAGGAAAGCCGTCGCAATGTCGAGCCTCACGCCGAATCTCCGTTGTCGCAGGGCCCGCGCGCGGTCGTGTTCGCGGTGTCGTCCGCCAGGCGCACAGCCTTCATCGATTTGACGCAGTTGCCGATGGCCTGAGTCCATCGTCCGTTTCTCAATCCTTCAACGCGCCGCAGCGCCTTGCCGGTTGCCGGCTCGATGCGCGCGGCCGGCGCTCGCGCTCACCGTTTTCATTACGTCAGGAAAAGGCAGGAGTAACAACATGAATGTGTTCTGGTTCATTCCGACTCACGGCGACAGCCGCTATCTCGGTACGTCCCAAGGCGCACGCGCAGCCGACTACGACTACTTCCGGCAGATCGCCGTCGCCGCCGACACGCTCGGCTACGAGGGCGTGCTGCTGCCGACCGGCCGCTCGTGCGAGGACGCCTGGGTCGTCGCGTCGAGCCTGATTGCCGTGACGCAGCGGCTGAAGTTCCTCGTCGCGATTCGCCCGGGGCTGTCGTCGCCGGGACTCGCCGCGCGTATGGCGGCGACGTTCGACCGGCTCTCGAACGGGCGTTTGTTGATCAACGTGGTGACGGGCGGCGACGCGGCCGAACTGGCCGGCGACGGCGTGTTCGTCGATCACGACACGCGCTACGAAATCACCGACGAATTCCTGCATATCTGGCGCAAGCTGCTCGCCGCGTCGCACAGCAACGAAGCGATCGATTTCGACGGCAAGCATTTGCGGTCGAAGGGCGGCAAGGCGCTATATCCGCCGGTGCAAAACCCGCATCCGCCGCTGTGGTTCGGCGGCTCGTCGGCGGCCGCGCACGATATCGCGGCCGAGCACATCGACACCTATCTGACGTGGGGCGAGCCGCCCGAAGCGGTCGCGAAGAAGATCGCCGACATTCGCGCACGCGCCGCGGCGCGCGGCCGGCAGATCCGCTTCGGGATCCGGCTGCACGTGATCGTGCGCGAGACCGAGGAGGAAGCGTGGGCCGCGGCCGACAAGCTGATCAGCAAGCTCGACGACGACACGGTCGCGCGTGCGCAGGCGTCGTTCGCGAAGATGGATTCGGAAGGGCAGCGCCGTATGGCCGCGCTGCACGGCGGCAAGCGCGGCGGGCGCGAGCAGCTCGAGATCTATCCGAACCTGTGGGCGGGCGTGGGGCTCGTGCGCGGCGGCGCGGGCACCGCGCTGGTCGGCAGTCCGGAGCAGGTGGCCGCGCGTATGAAGGAGTACGCGGCGCTCGGCATCGAGACGTTCATCCTGTCGGGCTATCCGCATCTCGAGGAATCCTACCGCTTCGCCGAACTCGTGTTTCCGCTGCTGCCGCAACGCTTCAGCAAGGTTGCCAACGGGCCGTTGTCGGGGCCGTTCGGCGAAATCGTCGGCACCAGCTATCTGCCGAAGGCGGCGAGCGCGAGTTGAGCGCGCGCATAGCATGGGTCGCGCTGCTTGCGCGACACGCGCACGACGATCGACAGGCAAGGAGAAAAGCCAACATGAGTGACATCACTTTGAGCGCGGGAACGGCGGTAACCCAGCAGCCCGCGTCCACGGCGCGCGCTGCCGCGCTGCGCCGTTTCGGCGCGCACCTGCTGCCGTGGCTCGCGCCGATCGCGATCCTGCTCGCGTGGGAAATCGCCGCGCGCAGCGGTGCTCTTTCGACGCGCGTGCTGCCCGAGCCGCTCGCGGTCGTGAAGGCCGCATGGTCGCTGATCCAGTCCGGCGAAATGTGGGCCGACGTGAAGGTCAGCACCTGGCGCGCGGTGTCGGGCTTCGCGATCGGCGGCGGCATCGGTCTGGTGCTCGGACTCGCGACGGGTCTCTTCAAACCCGCGGAAATCGTGCTCGATTCGACCGTACAGATGATCCGCAACATTCCCGCGCTCGCGATGATTCCGCTCGTGATCCTGTGGTTCGGCATCGAGGAGCAAGCGAAGGTGTTCCTCGTCGCGCTCGGCGTGTTCTTCCCGGTCTATGTGAACACGTTTCACGGCATCCGTTCGGTCGACGCGAACCTGACCGAGATGGCGCGAAGCTATGGCGTCAAAGGTTTCGCACTGTACCGCCACGTGATTCTGCCGGGTGCGCTGCCGTCGATTCTGGTCGGCGTGCGTTTCGCGCTCGGTCTGATGTGGGTCACGCTGATCGTCGCCGAGACCATTTCCGCGCAATCGGGCATCGGCTACATGACGATGAACGCGCGCGAATTCCTGCAAACCGATGTGGTCGTGGTCGGCATTCTGCTGTACGCGGCGCTCGGCAAACTCGCGGACATGCTCGCGAAGAGCCTCGAGCGCGTGTCGCTGCGCTGGCATCCGGCCTATCAGCGAGGAGCAAAAGTATGAGCGCAACGACGCTATCGACGACGTTCGGCGGCATCGCGGGCAGCGATCTCGAGACCGAACTCGCGCAGCCGCGGCTCGCGGACCACGACGCGAACGAGGCTGCGCTGGTTGAGCGGGACGGGGCGGGCGGGACTCATCACGGCTCGCAAGCCGGCTTGCAACCCGCCACCGCCCTGGCCCGCAGCGACGCGCGCCCCGCGAGCGACTACGCGGTGCAATCGCGCGGCGTCGGCAAGCGCTATGGCGAGCGCGAGGTGCTGTCGGGCTTCGATCTGTCGATCGAGCGGGGCAGCTTCGTCGCGATCGTCGGCCGCAGCGGTTGCGGCAAGTCGACCTTGCTGCGGCTCGTCGCGGGTCTCGAAGAAGCCAGCTCGGGCGTGCTCGAAAAGCGCGCCGGCAACGGCGGTCCGCTCGACACCCGCATCATGTTTCAGGATGCGCGTCTGCTGCCGTGGAAAAGCGTGCTGCAAAACGTGATGCTCGGCCTCGGCCGCGGCGCGCGCGACGATGCACGCGCGGTGCTCGCCGAAGTCGGCCTGCTCGAACGCGCGAACGACTGGCCCGCGCAACTATCGGGCGGTCAGCGGCAGCGCGTCGCGCTCGCGCGGGCGCTCGTGCATCGTCCGCAATTGCTGCTGCTCGACGAGCCGCTCGGCGCGCTCGATGCGTTGACGCGCATCGAAATGCACGCGCTGATCGAAAGGCTGTGGTGCGAGCATCGCTTCACCGCGCTGCTCGTCACGCACGACGTGCACGAAGCCGTCGCGCTCGGCGACCGGATTCTGCTGATCGAGGAAGGCCGCATCGCGCTCGATCAGCCGGTCGCGCTCGCACGTCCGCGCGCGCGGGCGTCGGCGGGCTTCGCCGCACTCGAAGACCACGTGCTGCAACGCGTGCTGAACAACGCGCCGAACGACGACACGCTGGCGCATCGCGCGTATCAGGCCCTATGACCCGTATGGCTTGCCCGAACCCGGCCGTCTCACGCGGCCGACCGAAGTGCGCTGGGCCGTCTGAGTTTTCCTGGCAAATCGATCCGATTCCGTTATCAACTGCTTCTGTGGAGTGATCTGAAATGAGCATTTCCGCCATCAACGTGCGCAATCAGTTCAAAGGCAAGGTCAAGGAAATCATCCGCGGCTCGGTGGTGTCCGAGGTCGACGTAGAGACGCCGTTCGGCATCGTCACGTCGGTGATCACGACGCGCTCGGTCGACGAACTCGAACTGAAAGTCGGCTCGGAGGTGGTCGCGCTCGTGAAGTCGACCGAGGTGTCGATCGCGCGGCTTTGATGACGCTCCGCCAATGCGAGCGGCGTGCGCAGCGGCTATTTCGCGTTTGCGCCGCTTGCGGGCGGCTCGTGCGACATGTGGTCGTTGGTTGGCTTCGCCGGTCGCTTGATCGGCATGTTGTCCGGGTTGCTCGAACCGCCGGCGCCCGAGGCCGCCTCGGGCCGTTTGGCCATCGGCGCATGGCTGTCCGGCGGCGCGCTGGGCGCCGTCTGCGCGACGGCGCTCGCGCCGCTCGCGAAGAGCGCCGCCAGCGCGGCGGCGGTGGCCGTCAACGTGGCCCAATTGCCTCGCTTCATGTCGTTCTCCTTCGATGTCGCGTGCCGTCTGCAGACACGCGGCTGTGTGCACGATTAGCTAGTAGCAGGCCGCGTTCCGGGGCCGCTGCTGGCGCGTTGAGGCGTGCTCCTGACGGTCACGCCGGTTTCAGACGCCAATTGCCAGGCTCGACGCTCCGGGGAGCGGGCTCGTCAGGCGCGCACACCTGCATCCGCCGATGAAACTTGCTACGATGAATTGAGCATTCCGACGGAGACGGCCATGTCGAAGTCCTTGAGTCCTGAAGCGGTCGAAGCGTTGCGGCGTCTGAACGACGTCGGCGTCGGACAGACGGCGCCCGAAGTCGCGCAGTCCGTTGCGGCGGAGTTGCTGGCATGCGACCTGGTTGCCGAAGCGGGCAGCGGTGGGGTCGAAATCAACTGCAACGGCCGGCAGTATCTTTCCGGCGATTGCAACTGATCCGCTGATCGGCGGCCGGCCGCACGGCCGGTGTGTAGAGCGAGGCGGCGCGTCGCGGCTGAGTCGCGAGCAGGTGATTGGCCAGCGCGACGCCAGCGGACGCGCGCGTCCGCCTACCCGCGATCAGCGAAACCACGGAGATGAGCATGGAGCCGAAGGGCGTCGACATGGGCGACTATCAGGCGCGCTATGGCGACTACGACATCGAGGTGGCGGTGGAACAGGTACTGACCGGCGTCAAGGCGCATTTCCGGGTGCTGCGCGACGATTCGACGGTGGTCGGCTGGCAGCTCGTGCATATCGATAGCTTGTGGTCCACCGAGCATGCGGCCGCCGAGGCGGCTTTTCGCGCGGCGCGCGAATTGATCGATGCGGGGCTGGCGAGTTAGACGCGGATAGCCGCGTCGCGACGGAAGGGGACGCCCTGTTCGGATGAGGCAAGGAAGCGGCAGGCGCACGAGACAACGGTTGCAAACCGAACGCTACCCGGGCAACGTACCGGGTACCACGGCTGCCGTAAATGCAACTGGGCGCCGGCATCGATACTGCATGCGCGGCGCCCAGTTTGATCGCTGCCTCAGAGGCAGCGGATCTGACGGTACTGCTGGCGGCTTAGTGGCCGAAGAACACCGATTGCGGACCCGACGTGGGTTCGCTGCGCGTGCCCGATTGCGTCGACACGCTATTCACGCCGCCGTATGCATTCGATTGCGCGTTGGCGCGTTCAGCAGCGACGGTCTGCGCGTTCTGGCCTTGTTGCGAAGCCGGCGCGCCAACCGACGGACGGTAGTACGGTGCCGGACCATAGCCGCTGGCAAAAGCGGGAGCGGCGATAGAGGCAGAAGCGGCAACCAGCAGGGCGGCGATAAACTTGGTCTTCATGGTAGGACTCCGATAACGTTTCGACTGCATTTCAGGAAGATGTTGCAGGAGCCAGTGAACCAGGTGTCTGCAACGTCGATGGAAGCCAGTGTATACCCCTACTATTGAAAATTTGTGCCGATAATCTGAAATTACTATTCCCGACGAAGAAACAATCGTTCAGACGTACGCGCCGCAAGGCGGACCGGTGATCCGGCCCTGTTGGCCAAGCGGTTTTTGAGAGGCGGGAGAAGGCGGGAAGGAGTGATTGCGGGGCGGAAAACCGCACAGACATCGTGGAAAATGCAGAAGGCCGTCAGCAAAACAAAAACGGCGTTGTGATTGCTCACAACGCCGTTTGCTTGAATTCTTTGGGGTGGCTGATGGGACTCGAACCCACGACGACAGGAATCACAATCCTGGACTCTACCAACTGAGCTACAGCCACCACTAACATCCGCTTGACATGCTCTAAAAACCTGTCTCGCCGACGAAGAAACGAGATTATAGGGACTAGATAGTGGTTTGCCTAGTCCTTTATTCAAAAATTTCGATGGGCTCGCGCAGATGCTGTCTTGCTTCGTCGAAGATGGTCAGATCACGGGCCGCAAGTCGCTTGCTGTCGGACAAAACTCGACGCCAACCACGCGCACCCGCTTCGCCGCGATACAGCCCAAGCGCATGACGCATGATCGCGCCGAGATAGGTGCCGCGCGCCATTTCGGTCGCGCAATACTCGATCAGTTTCGCTTCGACCTGCTCGCGCGTCAGCGGCGCCTGCGCGGAGCCGTAGAAGCGCGCGTCGACATCGGCGAGCAGGTAGGGGTTGTGATAGGCCTCGCGCCCGAGCATCACGCCGTCGACGTGCTGAAGATGCGCGTCGACTTCGTCGAGCGTCTTGATACCGCCATTGATGACGATTTCCAGCTGCGGAAAATCGCGCTTCAACTGATACGCGTAGTCGTACTTGAGCGGCGGAATCTCGCGGTTTTCCTTCGGGCTCAGGCCCTTCAGGATCGCGTTGCGCGCATGAACGATAAAGACCTCACAGCCGGCTTGCGCGATCGTGCCGACAAAATCGCGGACGAAGCCGTATTCCTCGACCGTATCGACGCCGATGCGGTGCTTGACCGTGACTGGCACCGATACGACGTCGCGCATCGCCTTCACGCAATCGGCGACGAGTTGCGGCTCGTTCATCAGGCATGCGCCGAACGCGCCGCGTTGCACGCGCTCGGATGGGCAGCCGCAATTCAGGTTGATTTCGTCATAGCCCCATTGCTCGCCGAGCTTGGCCGAACGCGCGAGATCGTCGGGCTCGCTGCCGCCGAGTTGCAGCGCGACTGGCGCTTCGTCGGGCGTGAATGCGAGATGACGCGGCACGTCGCCGTGCAGCAGCGCGCCGGTCGTCACCATTTCCGTGTAAAGCCAGGTATGGCGCGAAATCATTCGATGCAGCGAGCGGCAATGACGATCCGTCCAATCCATCATCGGGGCAACGGACACGCGGCGGGGGCTGGGAGTGCTAGGTAAAGACATGGAGCGGCCAGGCGGCTTGAATCAAAACAATAATTTTACCGCAAGGCCAGAAACCGCCGGGCGCGCTGGAGCCATATCGCGACAGAGGCGGCCACCGGTTCGTCAATGGCTCAATCTCAATGCCTCAATGCCCATGCCCATGTCCCCCCATCCCGCCACCACTGCTCCATGAGCTGCCGCCGCCGTGCATGCCGCCGTATCCGCCACCGTGCCATCCGCCGTCCCCGCCATGCCAGCCGCCGTGCCCGCCGTGCCCGCCGTGCCCGCCGTGCCCGCCACCGCCATGCCATCCGCCGCGCCCGTGCCAATACCCATGTCCGTAATAGCAGCACGACCCTCCGAAACCGCCATAGATACCAACCGAGCCGTACGCCGGGCCGTAGTAAGGCGGTCCATAGGCGTAGGGATAGTAGGGTTGCGCATAGCCGTAGTCCGCTGGCGGCGCGACGACGCATCCAGTGATGCTCGCTGCCGCGGCCGCCAGCAGCGTCATCGATGCAATGAGCCTGGTCACGATTTTCTCCTTCACGTAAACCTCAGAAAAACCGCGCGCAACGGAGTTCAGCCGCGTTTGTGTCCGAGCGTTACCGGCGCCGGCGCGGCGGTGCGCGCTCGGGGCTTCGACCACGCGAGCCGTTGCCGCGACGCTCGACCGTTTCGCCAATCTTCTCGCGCATTACCGAGCGGCGTTGCGGTAACACTTCGTTAATAATCTGATACGTTACTGAAGGGCGTGGCTGCTAACTTCCATCGGACGATTCGTCGTTTAAGTCGGAAACGATTCGCGTGCCCGCCCCGTTCGATCATCTGCTCAAAGGCAACGTGCTGTATCGCGAGAGCACGCGCGACAACGAGGCGGAATCGCTTGGCGCGCTCGCGCGCTTTGCCGACAAATACCCGTTCAACTTCATCAACGTTGGCCTCATTCATCTCGCGCTGCCGAACGCGCGCATCAATCATGGCCGCCGCTCGCCATCGCAGACCTGTCTATCGATTTTCTCGCGCATTTTTACGACGTGTCGTTCGGCTGCCACCTCGGCGAGCTGGGCCGCTGTCAGCGCGCGTACGATGCGTTGATAACGCACTGGCGGCGCGTTCTACACGCGGGCGTGATGATCGAGATCGAGCACGAGGAGCTGGTCGACGCTTGCGAGGCGAACGTGCGTCGCATGCTCGCGCACTGCGGGGCTCGAGTGAGACGAACGTTGCCTCGCTCGCGAGACGATGCGGCGTGTCAGTACCGCGAGTTCCGCACAGATGCGCCGACCGTTGTATCGAACGTCGATGCGGCGCTGGCAGCCGCGAGGCGAATTGCGTGAACCGCTATGGGAAGGTCTCGGACCCCACCTGACGGCGGTCGACGCTCAACGCGCGATCACCGACACGTGATGCAGCCACGGGTACACGCCGGCAATGAACGCCGCGTAGATGGCGGCCATCGTTACGCCGGCGGCCGTGCCCCAGATGTCGCGCGAGGCCGCGCCCTGGCGAAAATGCACAGGCAGTCCGACCACGACGTAGCCGATCACGAAGAACAGGATGACCGCGCGCACCGGCGACAGATCGTGGCCGATGAATTCGAGCAACGCCGACAGGCTGAATTGCGACATGGACATGCAGGGAGTCACGAAGGCGGGGGATCGCACGGCGCCGGAACACATCGATATTGTTCAGCGAATGACGACTGATCCGCTTCACTCGCGACGTTTCACAGCGCGACGACCTATGCCGATTAAAGGCCACGCAAGCGCGATCCGCAAGAAAAAACCTGTATGAATTTGTACTGTCCTACATTGCTTGCAGTTTGCCTGCGCCGCGACTTTCAGCCGGCCTGGCAACGCTTTCACGGCCACGGTCTCAACGCTCCAGGGGCTTCGGTTTGCGCAAGGGGTCGAGCAGCGGTTTCAAGCCGTTGTGATCGATCTCGTGCATCAACGCGAGCAGACGGCCAATCTCGCCGGGCGGAAAGCCCTGGCTCGCGAACCAGTTCAGATAGTGGCCGGGCAGGTCGGCGATCACGCGGCCTTTAAATTTCCCGTAGGGCATCACGCGCGTGACCAGCAATTCGAGGTGTTCGTGATTCATGGCAACGAAGTCATGATGAAACGCGCGTCGAGAACGCAAAGCGCGCAACGCGCAAGCACCAGGCGGCGCGCTGCAACGCATGGCCCCGCATTCTAGCCTTGCTGCAGGTAATGCGTCGGCGTGGTAACGTCTGCGCTTTCCGTTCACCTCTTCAACAGGACAAGTTAGATGGAATACCGCAGACTCGGCGACTCCGACGTGCAGGTTAGCCTGATTGGTCTCGGCACGATGACGTGGGGCGAGCAGAACACCGAGCAGGAAGCGCACGCGCAGATCGACTACGCGCTCGATCACGGCGTGAACCTGATCGACACCGCGGAAATGTATCCGGTGCCGCCGCGCGCCGAAACGCAGGGCTCGACGGAGCGCTACATCGGCACGTGGCTCGCGCAGCACAAGAGCGCGCGCGAGAAGATCGTGCTCGCCACCAAGATCGCGGGCCCCGCGCGTCAGCCGCACAATCCGCGTCATATTCGCGGCGAGGGCAACCAGTTCGATCGCAAGAACCTGACCGAGGCGCTCAACGACAGCCTCGAACGTCTGCAAACGGACTACGTCGATCTGTATCAGCTGCACTGGCCCGATCGCAGCACGATGACGTTCGGCCGTCCGTCGTATCCGTGGGTCGACGACGCGTACACGGTGCCGATCGAAGAAACGCTGACGGTACTCGCCGAATTCGTGAAGGCTGGCAAGGTGCGCCATATCGGCGTGTCGAACGAAACGCCGTGGGGCGTCGCGCAGTTTCTGCGCGCGGCCGAAAGACTCGGCTTGCCGCGCATCGTCAGCATCCAGAATCCGTACAGCCTGTTGAACCGCACGTACGAAGTGGGTCTGTCCGAGTACGCGCATCGCGACAACATCGGTCTGCTCGCGTATTCACCGCTCGCGTTCGGCTGGCTGTCGGGCAAGTACGAAGGCGGCGCGCGTCCTGCCGGCGCGCGCATCACGCTGTTCGAGCGCTTCCAGCGCTATAGCAAGCCGCAAGCCGTGCAGGCGACCACGCGTTACGTCGAGCTCGCGAAGCGCCACGGCATGACCCCCGCGCAATTCGCGCTCGCGTTCGTCAATAGCCGGCCGTTCGTGACCAGCAATCTGATCGGCGCGACCTCGCTCGAACAATTGAAGGAAAACATCGCCAGCGCGGACGTGAAGCTGTCGCCGGAAGTGCTGGCGGAAATCGACAGGCTGCACGAGCTGCAGCCGAATCCGGCGCCTTGATGTCGAGGTAAGCGCGACGCGCTTGCCGCGGTGGCCCCGGTCGATTGCCGGGGCGGCCGCGCAAGGCGCAGCGAATCAAGTGAATCACTCGGCGTCGGCCGAACTCAACCCGCGGCCTTTGCCGTATCCACCGTCTCGCGCTTCGCCGCAAGCGGCGAATTCTCGCCGAGATCCCAGAACAGTCCCGCCATCATCTGCAGGCCCTCGCGCACCACCGGTGCTAGAAGGTGCTCGTTCGGCGCATGCTGCGAGCAGGCCGGATAGGAATGCGGCACCCAGATCGTCGGCAGACCGAGCGTGTCGGCGAATACCTCGTTGGGCAGCGTGCCGCCGAGATTCGGCAGCAGCGCGGTCTTCTTGCCGGTGGTCGCTTCGAGCGACGCGATCGCCCACCTGACCCACGGATCGTCGGGATCCAGCCGCGTGGCCGGCGCGCCGCGTTCGACGTCGATTTCGACCAGCTGAAAACCGTGCGCATCGAGATGCGCGCGCAGATGCTTGCCGAGGTTTTCCCAATCGGTGCCGACCACGAAACGCAACTGGCAGACCGCGAACGCCGACGGCGGAATCGCGTTGACCGGGTTCTCCGGATTACCCGCCTTGAAGGCCAGCACTTCGAAGCTGTTCCAGCCGAACACGCGCTCGGGCGCGGAAAGACCCGGCTCGCCCCAGTTGTCATCGACGGTGGGGTCGCCCGGACCGTTGCCCACCGTGAGGTCGGCAAGTGCGCGGCGCACGGCCTCGGGGATCGGCGGCGGACGCAGGCCGTCGACTGCGATCACGCCGCGCGCATCGACGAGACTCGCGAGCGCGTTGGCGAGCACCGTCGCGGGATTGCGCAGCAAGCCGCCCCAGTTGCCCGAGTGATGCGCGCCGTCGCGCAGGTTCAGCGACAGCCTGAAATTGACCGCGCCGCGCGAGCCGAGAAACACGGTCGGACGACGCGCTGCGAGACGCGGACCGTCGGAGGCGATCAGCACGTCGGCGGCGAGTTCGTCGCGATGCGCATGGCAGATCGCGTCGAGCCCCGGTGAGCCGGTTTCCTCACCCATCTCGATCAACAGCTTCGTGTTGAAGCCGAGCTTGCCGTCGCGCGCGGCGAGCGTGCTCGCGAGCGCGGCGAGGTTGATCGAGTGCTGGCCTTTGTTGTCGGCGGTGCCGCGACCGAACCAGCGCTCGCCTTCCACGGTCACCGCCCACGGCGTCAGCGGCGCGCGCCACTGGCTGTCGTAGCCGCGCACGACGTCGCCGTGGCCGTAGATCAGCACGGTCGGCAGATGATCGCCTTCGTGACGGTTGGCGATCAGGAACGGACCGAAGCCATCGACCGGGTTATCGACGATGCGCGTGCTGAAGCCGAGGCGCTCCGCTTCGGGCTGGATTTCGTCGGTCAGATAGGACAGCAGCAGTGCGCCGCGATCGCTTTCCTGGCTTTCGGTGCGAAAACCGACGCGACGGTTCAGATCGGCGAGAAAAGCGCCGGATTCGAAGTGCCGGGTGGCAAGCTCGATGGCCTGGTTGCGGCTCATGTCGATGTCTCCGATGCGGGGGACGGGTGAAGGGGCGGAGGGCCGCGAGGCTCGATGGCTCGATGCTCGGCGCGGCGTTCAGGCGAATCGCCTGCAACGTGATTGCGATCGATTCTAGAAGGGCGCCATTTTTGTCACAATGATCATGTTTCGAAGCTTGCCTTGCCGGAAAAGCAAAGCGTCGCGCGTCGGCGCGAACCGCGGCACCCGCCCACCCAGGGCACCGTTGCAACTGATTCGATCGAGGCGTCCAGGATGGCACGTTCACTGCATGGCATCGCGTTGCGTTATTTCGTCGAAGTCGCGCGCGGCGGCTCGCTGAGCGACGCGTCCGAGCGGCTGCACGTCGCGGTATCGGCGATCAGCCGGCAAATCGTGCGGCTCGAAAGCGAGCTCGGCGTGACGCTGTTCGAGCGGCGTCCGCGCGGCATGACGCTGTCCGAGGCCGGTGAGCGGCTGCTTGCGTACGCGCAACGCAGCCTGCTCGAAGCCGAGCACGTGATGAAAGAGATTAGCGGCCTCGCGAGCTTGCACGGCAGCCGGATCAAGATCGCGACCGCCGAGGGTTTTGCGGTCGACTTCCTGCCCGCCGCGATTGCGGGTTTCCGCGCCGAGCACCCCGGCATCGATTTCACGCTGACCGTGATGTCGCCGGCCGACGCCACTCGCCACGTGCGCGACGGCGACGTCGATATCGCGCTGTCGTTCAGCCTCGCGCCGGAGAAGGGCGTGAAGGTCGAGCACACCGAACGCGCGCCGGTGTTCGTGCTGCTGCGCGCCGATCATCCCCTTGCGGCGCGCGCGAAACTGTCGCTCGCCGAGGTGAGTCGCTATCCGCTCGTGTTGTCGGAGACGGGCACCACGATTCGCCAGTTGATCGACATCACGTGCGCGCTCGAAGGCATCCTCCTCGAGCCGGATCTGATCTGCAACAACAGCGGCGCGAGTTATCGCTACGCGCAGCGGTCCGGAGCGATCATGTTCACGGGGCTGCTGTCGGTGCGCGACCGCTATGCCGGCGACGGCTTCGTCGTGATTCCGCTCACCGACCCGCAGATGCGCCAGCGCAGCATCCAGGTGCAGACGATGGCGGGGCGCGAGTTGCCCCCGTCGGTGCGCACGTTTCGCGACCATCTGATCGCGCGGATCGCGGATGCGAAGCCGGCTGGGGCACAGGCTTCGAAGGTCACCGGTGGACGCGGTAAACGTACGCCGCGGCGCCCGCGAGCCGATGCATGAAATGCGACACATGCCACGCACCAAGCGGCAAATGTTCTCCCGGAATCCGAATCACGACCTAAACTGTGGTGGACGGCAAGGACGGCCCTGAGAAAACGACCCTGATGGTGCGCGCCACGATCAGGGGAAACGCGGAACAATGACAGTCGAACCGCGGACCTGCCGCTCAGCCCGCGATGCTGCAATGCACACAAGCGGCAATAGATGGACCCAAATAGAAACGCGGCGCGTCGTCCCGATGGCGCGTTGCCCACGACAGAGCGATAGGACCAACACAGCCATGGCGCAACAGAAAACCAATCCAAAACTCGAGCAGGCTCTCACGCGCGGTGATCTCGCGATCCGTCAGGCGAACTCGGCGCGAGCGACCGCCTTGTTGCGTGCGCTCGCCAAGATGATCGTCGATGCGTCGGCGACCATCGGCGTGGAAGCCTTCACGCTGATTCACGACGGCGACAAGATCTACGATCCCGCCGATGGTCTATGGCCACAGGCGCTGCTGATTTCGCTCGACGGTCCGGTCGAGGACGCCGATCCCGACGAATTGCGCACGGTGCGGCTGATCGCGGATGATCCGGTCACCGTGTTCCGGGTGGAATGGCAGCGCGCCGATGGCAAGATCGGGCGTCACGAGGGCGGCCCGTTCGCGACGGTCGCGTTCATCTCCGACGTCGACATTCCGTGGACCGACGACGAGGACTGAGCGCGCACAACGATAGCAAACACGCCGTGCGACGACCGACGCGGCGTCGTCTTGCGCGGGTGCAGGCGCAACGCGCCGCCCGCGCGTTCGGTTTACTTCATCATGCGACGCCGAAACAGGATCGCCGACACGATGAAGCCGCCGACCGCATAAGCGGCCAGCACGCTCACATGCAGCGCCGCGTGCTCCATCGGCCGACCGAGCATCGCCGGGCGCATCAGATCGACCGCATTGGCGAGCGGCAGCGCCGCAGTCACCGCTTGCGCCGCGCCGGGCAGTTGCGAGATCGGAAAGAACACGCCGGAGAGCAGCAGCATCGGCGTGAGCACGAGCGTCTGATAAAACATGAAAAAGTCGTATGACGGCGCGAGCGCCGTCACGATCATCGCGAGGCTCGCGAACGCGAGACCGGCCAGCACGATGACCGGCAGCGCGAGCAGCATCGACGGAAAACTCGCATAGCCGAGCGCGCCCGCCACCAGCATGATCGCCACACCCGACAACACCGATTTGCTGGCGGCCCACACCACCTCGCCGAGCACGATATCGCCGAGCGTGAGCGGCGTATGCATGATCGCCTCCCACGTGCGTTGCACGTGCATGCGCGAAAAGCCCGAATACATCGACTCGAAGCTCGCCGACATCATCACGCTCGACGCCACCGTGCCCGCCGCGAGGAACGAGATATACGACACGCCGTCGACGTGCCCGACCATCAGCCCGAGCCCGAGGCCGAGACCGAACAGATAGATCATCGGATCGGCGAGGTTGCCGAACATCGACGCGATCGCGAGCTTTTTCCACACCAGGTAATTGCGGCGCCACACCGCGATCCAGTTCGTGGCATTGGCGGGAAAGGCACCGAACGGTTCTTGCGCCGATGGCGTGCCGTCGTGGGTTTCGTAAGTACGTGCGTCCATCAAGTGTCTCGCTATGGGTTCAGTCCTGCATTTCGCGACCGGTGAGCCGCAGAAACACATCCTCGAGATTCGCCGGCCGATGCAGATAGCGCAAATCGGCGCGCTGCTTGAGGCGCATATGCACGGGCTGCGCGTCGTTCACATAACAGAACAGCGTCTCGCCGCTGATCTCGGTGCGCTCGGCGAGCGGCGCGAGTTCGTCGCGCAACGCAAACGGATCGGGGCCGTAGATCTCGATCACGTCGCAGCCGATTTCGGACTCGATCAACTCGCGCGGCGCGCCTTCGGCGATCTTGCGGCCTTCCTCGATCACGCACAGGCGATGACAGAGCCGTTCGGCTTCCTCCATGAAGTGCGTGGTCAGCAGAATGGTCTTGCCGCGCACGAGCAGCGAGCGCAGCCGCTCCCAGATCAGATGGCGCGCTTGCGGATCGAGACCGGTGGTCGGCTCGTCCATGATCAGCACGTCGGGATCGTTGATCAGCGCGCGCGCGAGCGTGAGGCGCCGCTTCATGCCGCCCGACAGTTCGCTCACGCGCGCGTCCGCCTTGTTCTCGAGGCGAGCGAATTCGAGCAGACCCGGCACCGCCGCGCGACACTGCGCGGCGCTCAGACCGAAGTAGCGACCGAATACGAGCAGATTTTCGCGCACCGTGAAATCGGGATCGAGGTTGTCGAACTGCGGCACCACGCCGACGCGCGAGCGCGCGAGGCGCGCGCGGCCCGGGATCGGCTCGTCGCACAGCCGGATCGCGCCGGCGTCGGGCGCCGCAATGCCGAGCAGCATGCGCAATGTCGTGGTCTTACCGGCGCCGTTGGGGCCGAGCAGCCCGAAGCATTCGCCGGTGTTCACATGAAACGACAATCCGTCGACGACCGTTTTTTCGCCGTAGCTTTTCCTGACCTGATGGAATTCGATGGGGGCGGTGGGCATGGCTCGAGCAAGGCTCCGGAAAAAGACACAACGTACGCGCAAGACACACAACATACCTGCGATGCACGCATTGCGCACGCGAAGCCGCTTACTCCGGGTATCGGATCGCTGATGCGAGCGGGTGTCCGGGAACGCGTCATGCGTGGGGTGCGATGCGCTTCTCGGTGTCGGTTGGCGCCGCTGATTGGCGGTGGCACGACTGGCACGTCAACCGGCCCGCAGTGTGTCGACGCAGCGTTCGCAAACGAAGTTTTGCATTGCGGCATCCGTGTGCAAACGCTGCGTCGGGTCGCCCAACGCTTGTGCAGACTGGATCGGCATGCACCGAGTATGCACTTAGCGTTTTCCATCCCTTGCAAGCCGAATTGCGGCGCACCATGATTGATTCAGACCGCGCTTTCCGCGCGAATGGAGAAAACAGATGGCGAGCTACCAGAAAATCCTGTTGTGCTACGACGGCTCGCGCGAAGGCCGCAAAGCCCTGCGTTGCGGTGCCGATCTGGCGTTGGAACTGAAGGCGGAAACGCATCTGCTGTCGGTCGTCGACATGCGTTCGAGCATCGCGCAGAGCGCGGGCCTGTTGACGGACGTCGCCTGCAGCAGCTTCGAAAAAACGGCCCGCGAGATTCTGCAGGAGGGCGTGAACTGGCTGACCGAGCGAGGCGTGAGCGCGCAAGGGCATTTCGCATTCGGTCATCCAATCGACGAGATCGCCAATCTTGCTAACGAGTTGCAGGTCGACCTCGTGGTGGTGGGTCATCGCTGCCGGACTGGTTTGTCGCGGTGGTGGATGGGGGCGGGCAACACGCCGCTGCTCGACCGCGTGTCGTGCAGCATTCTGGTGGCGTGCTCGTCCGCGCAGGAGCAGCAGCAGGCGGCTGCGGCGTAATGGGCTAGTGAGGGACGCGAAGCCGCGCGCCCCGTCATCTAGCCCAGATGTGGATAGACCTGTCGCGTGGCCGGCCCCGATGGCCAGCCACGCATCCCATCCGGCCAGGCTTCGATCTCACTCGTTCAGATTGATCGCCGCGAGCTTCCACGTGACCAGACCTTCGCGACGAAAGATTGCCGAATAATTCGCGTTACCTTCGCCACGCCGGTACGTGATGACAAACTCGTTGAGACTGCGATAGCCGGCTGTGCTTTGACGCCCGGGCGGCGGTGCGCTTGCCTGCGTGGTGGTGTCGCCCGCGGCTGGTGCGGCCGGCGCTTCGCCGCCCGCGGCTGGCGGCGCGGACGGTTGCTCGCCCGGCGTGCCACGCGGCGGCATGCCGTTCAGCAGCGCCGCGACGCCGTCGGGTGTCGCATAGGCATCGACGAGCGGGCCGATCAGCGTCACGCCGATCACCGCGCCGATCGTGGCCATCTTGTTGCCGGCATCCGCCTCGAGCCGGCGTGTCAGCATGGCGCCCACCTGTTGCTTCAGGCTATCGCGTAGCGCGGGAAAGTCCACGTACTGATTGACGGTTTGCACGTCACGCGCATCGGCGGCGCGTTTGAGATTGTTCACCGCGAGATACGGTGACGCATAAATAAAGCCCAGCGCGGCAATCACGATCACCACGATCAGCGTGATCAGCAGCGGCCGGGTGGCGCTGCCCTGTATGCGTTTCCGAATTGTCATCGAATGGGGCTCCACGTCAGTGATGATCTAACGTCGACCACGGCGAGGTCGAAACGATCCCATCCCACGCGAATCTCTGAACATCCGAAGTGCTTGTTGCATGCGTACTCAGGATTCGCTCAGGCTTCGAACACCGCGCCGTGCACGTTGGCTTCGTCGGCTATGCAGCGATCGATCATACGGCATACGGCGTCGACTGTGCCGACCATGATCAGTCGCGACGGTCCATGATAGACCCGCACCGGCGCGCGACGCGCGGGCTCGGCGATGTTCAGCGCCGAATTCAGCGACACGCGCGCGAACGCCGGCAACGACGACGGCAGACCGGAAGCTTCGGCAGCCGCGTCGAACAGCGACGGCGTGCGCGCAGCGGGCGCCTCGATTAGCGCGCAGGGCGTGAGCTTGCGCAGATGGCGCAGACGGCCGAACTGGCGAAAGGGCAACAGGCGGGCAAGGCGTTCCATGAGTCTCTCCAGGCGATGCGGCATAGATGCAGGCGTAAATGCGGCTTGGGTCGGACAAACCGGCGCAAGCGTTCTGGCGACAGCGAAAGATCAGAACTCGCTGGGGCGGATCAGCCCGACCGCGATCCCTTCGAGCGCGAAATCGGCGCTGCCGGTTTCCACGAAGATGTTGTCGTAATCGGGGTTTTCGGCGATCAGTTCGATGCCGTTCGGCCGGCGCTTCAGACGCTTGACCGTCACGTCGTCGCCAAGCCGCGCAATGATGATCTGGCCGTCCTTCGCTTCGGTGCGCTTTTGCACCGCGAGCAGGTCGCCGTCGAGAATGCCCGCGTCGCGCATCGACAGGCCGCGCACCTTCAGCAGGTAGTCGGGCTTGCTCGAGAACAGCGCCGGGTCACACGCGTAGTGCTGCGAGATATGTTCCTGCGCGAGGATCGGGCTACCCGCCGCGACCCGGCCGATCAGCGGCAACGACAACTGCATCAGGCCCGCATGCGGCAGGGTGAACTGATACGGCGCGTCCTCCTGCCCGGACAGCAGGCGGATGCCGCGCGACGCGCCGGCCGCGAGTTCGATCACGCCCTTGCGCGCCAGCGCGCGCAGATGCTCTTCCGCGGAATTGGCCGAGCTGAACCCGAGTTCGGCGGCAATTTCCGCGCGAGTGGGCGGAAAGCCCGTGCGTTCGATCGCGCGGCGGATCAGATCGAAAACCTGCTGCTGTCGTGCGGTGAGTTTTGTCATGGCCACTGTATGTATGAACAGGTGACTGTATTTTTATACAGTATTCGGCGCTTTTCAAGCTTTACTTTAAGTTCGTCGCAAGGGCCACGCTGGGGCGTCGTTTATCGGCGACATGACGGCGTTGTCGGTGTCCCAACCGCCGGCGCATCTGTCGTTACCACTTTTGAGCATTAAAAAATGAAGAAACATTATTTTTAATCATGAAAGCGCTTCGATAGACTGGCCTCCGGTTGGCGCTCATGTGCACGTGAGAGCGACGCAGAACAACACCAGACGCTCATCAGCGGACCATCACGCGGAGAAAAATTGAAATGAACGATCGGTATACGGGGCTTGCGGCTCGAACCAGAAAACTGATCGCGGCGCTCGCCGTCGGCGCGGCGGGCGCGCTTGGCATGTTGGGCCCAAGCGGCGTCGCGCACGCCGACACCACGCTGTTGAACGTGTCCTACGATCCGACGCGCGAGCTGTATCAGGACATCAATCAGGCATTCGGCAAGGAATGGAAGGCCAGCACCGGCGAAGCCGTCACCTTCAGGCAGTCGCACGGCGGCTCGGGCGCGCAGGCTCGCTCGGTGCTCGACGGACTGCAGGCCGACGTCGTGACGCTTGCGCTCGCCTATGACATCGACGCGCTCGCGAACAAGGGGCTCGTCGACAAGAACTGGCAAAAACGTCTGCCGGACAACGCATCGCCGTACACGTCGACGATCGTGTTTCTGGTGCGCCAGGGCAACCCGAAGCACATCAAGGATTGGGACGATCTGGTGAAGCCGGGCGTGTCGATCGTGACGCCGAATCCGAAGACCTCGGGCGGCGCGCGCTGGAATTATCTGGCCGCGTGGGCGTACGCCGAGCATCAACCGGGCGGCAACGACCAGAAGGCCAGGGAGTTCGTCGGCAAGCTGTACAGGAACGCCGGCGTGCTCGATTCGGGCGCGCGCGGCGCGACCACGAGCTTCGTGCAGCGCGGTATCGGCGACGTGCTGATCGCGTGGGAAAACGAGGCGTTCCTGTCGCTGAAGGAGTTTGGTCCGGACAGGTTCGAGATCGTGGTGCCGTCGGTGAGCATTCTGGCCGAGCCGCCGGTCGCGGTGGTCGACAAGGTCGTCGACAAACACGGCACGCGCAAGCTGGCCGAGGCATATCTGAACTTCCTGTATAGCGAGCAAGGTCAGGAGATCGCCGCGCGCAATTTCTATCGTCCGCGTTCCAGCAAGGTGCCCGCCGAGCTGACCGCGAAGTTTCCGAAGCTGAAGCTGTACACGATCGACGATTCGTTCGGTGGTTGGACCAACGCGCAGAAGACGCATTTCGCGGACGGCGGCGTGTTCGATTCGATTTATCAGCCGCAGTAAGAACCACCGCCTGAATCACAGCCAGGGAAAAAGGGCGCGCCCAATGGGCGCGCTTTCCGCTAACCGGGGTCCGGTGGCCAGCAGTGCGGCAGTACCGCAGTACGGCAGCACGGCAAAACGAACAACCGCGCGAGCATCAACCATGAACGAGTATCCAGCATGACCACGTTGACCTTCCGCAAGCCGAGCGCATTGCCCGGTTTTGGCCTGACACTCGGCATCACGGTGGCTTATCTGAGCCTCGTGGTGCTGATTCCATTGGCGGCGACCTTTCTGAAAACCGCGACGCTCGACTGGGATCAGTTCGTGCGCGCGGTCACGTCGCCGCGTGTGCTCGCGTCGTATCGGCTGACGTTTTTCTCGGCGCTGGGCGGCGCGCTGATCAACGCGGTGTTCGGCTTTCTCGTCGCGTGGGTGCTGGTGCGCTACACGTTTCCGTTCAAGCGTATCGTCGATGCGGTCGTCGATCTGCCGTTCGCGCTGCCCACCTCGGTGGCGGGCATTTCGCTCGCGGCCGTGTATGCGGGCAACGGCTGGATCGGCCAGTTCCTCGCGCCGCTCGGCATCAAGATCGCGTTCACGCCGGCGGGCGTGCTGGTCGCGCTGACGTTCATCGGCCTGCCGTTCGTCGTGCGCACCGTGCAACCGGTGCTCGAGGAGTTCGAGCGCGAGCAGGAGGAGGCGGCCGCGTGTCTCGGCGCATCGCGCTGGCTCACGTTTCGCCGCGTCGTGCTGCCGGCCGTGTTGCCGGCGCTGCTGACCGGCTTCGCGCTCGCCTTTGCGCGCGCGCTCGGCGAATACGGCTTGGTAATCTTCATCGCCGGCAATGTGCCGATGAAGTCGGAGATCACGTCGCTCCTGATCATCACGAAGCTCGAGCAATACGACTACGCGGGCGCGACGGCGCTCGCGGTCGTGATGCTGGTCGTGTCGTTCCTGATGCTGCTGTCGATCAACACGCTGCAGTGGTATCTGCAGCGGCGCACGAGCCGCGGCAAGACGGGATCGGCGCCAGTGGCCACGAGCGTCGCCGCTATCGGTGGAGGTGTGCAATGAGCCGCGTTCCGACCCACCCGGCGAGCGTGGCGCGTCGCCCCGATCCGGTCAGCGAGCCGGCGCTCGTGCGCTGGCTGCTGATCGGCCTCGCACTGCTGTTTCTCGCGCTGTTTCTGGCCGTGCCGCTCGCCGCGGTGTTCTACCAGGCGCTGAACAAGGGGCTGCGTTTTTACTTCGAAGCGCTCGCCGATCCGGATGCGCTGTCGGCGATCAAACTGACGTTGCTCACCGCGGCGATCGCGGTGCCGCTGAACCTCGTGTTCGGCCTTGCGGCGTCGTGGTGTATCGCGAAGTTCGAATTCCGCGGCAAGGCGCTGCTGACCACGTTGATCGATCTGCCGTTTTCGGTGTCACCGGTGATCTCCGGTCTGATCTACGTGCTGATGTTCGGCGCGCAGGGCTGGTTTGGCCCGTGGCTCGAAGATCACAACGTGCAGATCATCTTCGCGGTGCCGGGCATCGTGCTCGCGACGATCTTCGTCACGTTCCCGTTCGTCGCGCGCGAGCTGATTCCGCTGATGCAGGCGCAGGGCAACGACGAGGAAGAAGCCGCGCACGTGCTCGGCGCATCGGGCTGGCAGACGTTCCGTCGCGTCACGCTGCCGAACGTCAAGTGGGGTCTGCTGTACGGCGTGATTCTGTGCAATGCGCGCGCAATGGGCGAGTTCGGCGCGGTGTCGGTCGTGTCGGGCCATATTCGCGGGCAGACCGACACGATGCCGCTGCACGTCGAAATCCTCTACAACGAGTACAACTTCTCGGCCGCGTTCGCCGTGGCCTCGCTGCTCGCGCTGCTGGCGCTGGTTACGCTGGGGCTCAAGCTGCTGGCTGAGCGTCATATGTCGGCGGAACTGTCGGCGGCGCGCGAAGTGCCTGCGTACGCGGGGCCCGTGTCGCCGTCCGGCGCTTCGCAGGCCAATAGCGCGCAGTCCGCTTCGCATTCGTTTTTCGTCAACGCCACGCCTGCGTCGCAGCGACATCCGCTCAAGCAAGGAGAGCTGTAAATGGGTATCACCGTTCGTAACCTGCAAAAGCGCTTCGGCGATTTCGTCGCGCTCGACAACGTGTCGCTCGACTTTCCTCCGGGCGAACTCGTCGCGCTGCTCGGGCCGTCCGGTTGCGGCAAGACGACGTTGCTGCGTGTGATCGCCGGCCTCGAATACGCGGACGGCGGCCGGGTCGAACTGCAAGGCCAGGATGTCGCGGCGGTCGGCGCGCGTGAGCGCGAGGTGGGTTTCGTGTTCCAGCACTACGCGCTGTTCCGGCATATGACGGTGTTCGAAAACGTCGCGTTCGGGCTGCGCGTGAAGCCGCGCAAGGAACGTCCGTCCGAGAAGGTGATTCGTGAGAAGGTGCATGAGTTGCTGAAGCTCGTGCAACTCGACTGGCTCGCGCAGCGCTATCCGTCGGAGCTGTCCGGCGGCCAGCGCCAGCGCATCGCGCTCGCACGCGCGTTGGCCGTGGAGCCGAAGGTGCTGTTGCTCGACGAGCCGTTCGGCGCGCTCGACGCGAAGGTGCGCAAGGAACTGCGAAGCTGGTTGCGTCGCCTGCACGACGATCTGCATATTTCGACGATCTTCGTCACGCACGATCAGGAAGAAGCGCTCGAAGTGGCGGATCGCATCGTCGTGCTCAATCGCGGGCATGTCGAGCAGGAAGGGAGCCCGCAGGACGTGTACGACCATCCGCGGACGCCGTTCGTCTACGAGTTTCTCGGCGCGGCGAACCGCCTGCACGGCAGCGTCGATGCGCAAGGTTTCGTCGTCGATGGCGCGGCGCTGCCGGTCGCGATCGCGGCGGGTTTTAAGGGCCCGGCGTTCGCCTATGTGCGGCCGCACGATCTGCAGTTGTATCCGCAGGCGACGGGGCATCGCGAGGGCATTGTCGTCGACGTGCGGCGCGTGGTGACGCTCGGCGGTTCGGTGCGCGTCGAGCTCGCCGGTCGCGAGGGCAATCTGCTCGAAGCCGAACTCGATCGCGAAACGTGGCGTGATCTAAAACTCGCGGTCGGCGACGGCGTCACCGTGGTGCCGCGCGCGCTGCGGGTGTTTCCGGCGCAGTGAGGTGGCGGCGCCGCTGTGCGGCGCTGAGGACAGGAGAGAACGTATCAGCCGTACCGCGTGGTTCGCCTGGCATGTGCGGCTCCAATAACTCAACTCTGGCAGAACCGAGACACAACGATGAATTTCCAGCAATTGCGCTTCGTGCGCGAAGCCGTGCGGCAGAACATGAACCTGACCGAAGTGGCGAACGTGCTCTACACCTCGCAGTCGGGCGTATCGAAGCAGATCAAGGATCTCGAGGACGAACTCGGGGTCGACATCTTCATCCGCCGTGGCAAGCGTCTGACCGGGCTCACCGAACCGGGCAAGGCCGTGCATCAGTTGATCGAGCGGATGCTGCTCGATGCGGAGAATCTGCGCCGCGTCGCGCGTCAGTACGCGGATCAGGACAGCGGCCACCTCGTCGTCGCGACCACCCACACGCAGGCACGCTACGCATTGCCGAAGGTGATTCGGCAGTTCACGTCGGTGTTCCCGAAAGTGCATCTGGCGCTGCGTCAGGGCAGCCCGCAGCAGATCGCGCAGATGATCATCAACGGCGAGGCGGATATCGGCATCTCGACCGAGGCGCTCGACCGTTTTCCCGACATCGTCACGTTCCCGTGCTATTCGTGGCATCACGTCGTGGTGGTGCCGAAGGATCATCCGCTCGTCGGCCGTGCGAATCTGACGCTCGACGAGATCGCCGAATTCCCGATCGTCACCTACGACCAGGACTTCACCGGCCGCTCGCATATCGATCAGGCGTTCGCGAAAGCGGGTGCGTTGCCCGACGTCGTGCTGACCGCGATCGACGCCGACGTGATCAAGACCTACGTCGAACTCGGCATGGGCATCGGCGTGGTCGCGGCAATGGCCTACGACCCGAAGCGCGACAGCGAACTCGTCGCGCTCGACACGCAGCATCTGTTCGAGGCGAGCACGACGCGTGTCGGCTTGCGCAAGGGCGCGTTCCTGCGCGCGTATGCCTATCGGTTGCTCGAGATGTTCGCGCCGCAGTTGAGCGAGGCGGACATCGCGGCGCAGTTGCGCGAGGCGGCTTAGAGCCGCGACCAGTTTAGGATGGGACTTGCACCCGTCGTCAATACTTGTGGTGATGAGTGCAATTGGGCACCGCATGAGATTTAAGCCCGCTTGCGCGTTGCGCACGCTCGCGCAAGCCGAATCCGCGTCCGGTTTTCCACGCATGGCGACGCGAAGCGCATCGCTTACAATCGCCGCCATGAATACCTCGACTTCTCCCTCTCTCCCGATTCCCCCCGGCCATAGCACCGCGCCGACGCTGCCGCGCATCGCGGTGCTCGCGACCGGCGGCACGATCGCCGGCGCGGCCCCGGACGCGGCCAATACGTCGGGCTATCAGGCGGGCGTCGTCGGCGTCGATCAGCTGCTCGCGGCGGTGCCGGCGTTGTCTACGGTCGCGCGGATTGCGCCCGAGCAGATCGCCAGCGTCGACAGCAAGGACATGTCGCTGCCGCTGTGGACCACACTCGCGCAACGCATCAACGCGCTGCTCGCGACGGACGACGTCGACGGCCTGGTGGTCACGCACGGTACCGATACGCTCGAAGAAACCGCCTATCTGCTGCATCTGACCGTCAAGTCGGACAAGCCGGTCGTGCTGACCGCGGCGATGCGCCCAGCGTCGGCGCTGTCCGCCGACGGTCCGCTGAACCTGCTAAACGCGGTGACGGTCGCCGCGCACGCGGCGGCACGCGGGCAGGGCGTGCTGGTCGCGTTCAACAACCGGATTCATAGCGCGCGCGACGTCGTGAAAACGAGCACCTATGCGGTCGATGCGTTCCAGTCGCCCGAAATCGGCGCGCTCGGCTGGGTGCAGGATGGCCGCGTCGAGTTCCAGCGCGGCGTGGTGCGCGCGCATACGGTCGCGAGCGAATTCGCAATCGATGCGGCGTGGCCGCAGGTGGAGATCGTCACGAGCTATGCGGGCGTGTCGCGGATCGCCATCGATGCGCTGGTCGCCGCGGATGTGCGCGGCATCGTCGTGGCGGGAACGGGCAATGGCTCGATCCACCAGTCGTTGCAGCAGGCACTGGCGGATGCCGCGTTGCGCGGCGTGGCGGTGGTGCGCTCGTCGCGCGTGGGTTCGGGGCATGTGATGCGCAACGGCGCGGCGGCCGACGATGCGCTCGGTTTCGTCAGCGCGGGTTCGCTGAATCCGTACAAGGCGAGGGTGCTGCTGATGCTGGCGCTGGCCGCGGGCCACACTGCGCCGGCGGCGTTGCAGAAGGTGTTCGATACGTATTGATTGGCGAATCCGACAGCCGGACACCCGACGACGACGTCTGACCGACCAAGGCTTCCCCGTCACCGACGGGTGCCGCTGCGGACCCCACTTGCCGCTCTCAGCCCAGAGCGGCGCGATTTGCCCGTTACGCCGCGCCGGCAAGCCAAGCTGCCGTGCAACGAACGGGCGCCCCACCTGTGTTCACCGTGAGCTCGCCGATGCCGAAGCGGCAACCGGCGGAATCAACGGCGAGCTGAACTGAAGAGGAAGCACGAAGACCTCAAGCCGCCTTCGCTTCCTCGCTATCCGGCGCCTGCGCGACTTCATGATTCGCCATGATTTCGAGCGCGCGCACCATCGCCGAGTGATCCCACGCCTTGCCGCCGTTCGCGGCGCAGACGCTGAACAGTTGCTGCGCGCTCGCGGTATGCGGGAGCGCGATGCCGAGCTTACGCGCGCCATCGAGCGCGAGATTCAAGTCCTTCTGATGCAACTCGATCCGGAAACCTGGATTGAACGTGCGCTTCGTCATGCGCTCGCCATGCACTTCGAGAATCCGCGACGACGCGAAGCCGCCCATCAGTGCCTTGCGCACGCGCTCCGGATCGGCGCCCGAGCGCGACGCGAACAGCAGCGCCTCCGCGACCGCCTCGATGTTCAGCGCGACGATGATCTGGTTCGCGACCTTGCAGGTCTGACCCGCGCCGTTGTCGCCGATCAGCGAGATGTTCTTGCCCATCAGCTCGAACAACGGCTTGGCCAGCGCAAAGGCTTTCTCGGGACCGCCGACCATGATCGTCAGCGACGCATCCCGCGCGCCGATTTCGCCGCCGGACACCGGCGCATCGAGATAGTCGACGCCGAGCGCGTTGATCTTCTTCGCGAACGCCTGGGTGTCGAGCGGCGAGATCGAGCTCATGTCGATGACGAGCTTGCCTTTGGTGAGGCCGGCGGCGACGCCGTCGTCGGCGAACAGCACGTTGGCGACGTCCGGCGTGTCCGGCACCATGATGATGACGATGTCGGCGGCCTGCGCGACCGCGGTCGAACTGGCGACCACGCTCGTGCTCTTCGCGATGTCGTCCGGCACCGGATACGCGCCGTTCACGAACAGCGCGTGTCCGCCCTTGATGAGGTTGCGCGCCATGTGCGCGCCCATGATGCCGAGTCCGATGAAGCCGATCTTTGCCATGTGTGTGTATCTCCAGGGTTATAGGGGGCGTGCGTTGAGGCTTCGGGGTTCCATCAGGAACCCCAAGGCGCCTCAAGCCGCCGCATGCGCCGCGCCACGCGCCTGACCTGCCACGCTTTGCACCCAGCCGAGGCCGGCATCGGTCGTCGTGCGCGGCTTGTATTCGCAACCGACGTAGCCGTCGTAGCCGAGCGAGTCGAGCAGCGCGAACAGATACGGATAATTGATCTCGCCGGTGCCCGGTTCGTGCCGCCCGGGGTTGTCCGCGAGCTGGATATGCGCTATTTGCGCGAGGTTCTTTTCGATCGTCGCCGCGAGTTCGCCTTCCATCCGCTGCATGTGATAGATGTCATATTGCAGGAACAGATTGTCCGAGCCGACCTCGCGAATCACGTCGAGTCCGTCGCGCGAACGGTTCAGCGCGAAGCCCGGAATGTCGTACGAGTTGCATGGCTCGACGAGCAGCCGGATGCCGGCCTTCTTGAGCTCGCGCGCGGCAAAGCGCAGGTTGTCGACGATCGTCGCGCGGGCGGTGTCGGCGTCGACGTTCGCGCCCGGAATGCCAACGAGGCAGTTCAGTTGCGGCACCTTCAACGCGCTTGCGTATTCGATCGCGCGGCCCACGCCTTCCTGAAACTCGGCGACCCGATCGGGCAGGCACGCGATGCCGCGTTCGCCGGCTTCCCAGTTGCCGGCCGGCAAGTTGTGCAGCACCAGCTTGAGGTGGTTCTGTTGCAGACGTTCGCTCAATTCGGCGATCGAATACGGATAGGGAAACAGGAATTCGACGGCATGAAAGCCGGCGTTGGCCGCTGCCGCGAAACGGTCGAGGAACGGCACTTCGTTGAACAGCATCGTCAGGTTCGCTGCGAATTTAGGCATGGTGCTTTTGTCTCTCAGGTCGGTCAGGGAGTGGCGCGCTGGTCGTGATGAGGCGAGGGCGCGGAGCATAAACTCGGCCCTCGCGCATCGAGCACGCCGAATGCTGCGAATACCGCGAAGACGCAACGCTCAATCGAGCAGGCTGATCGCCGTCGGCGCGTCCTCGCGCTTTTCCGCGAGTTCCTCGAACTCGTTGATCGCGTCGATCTCGGTGCCCATCGAGATGTTGGTCACGCGCTCGAGAATCACTTCGACGATCACCGGCACGTTGAACTCGGCGAGCATCGACTGCGCTTTTTGCAGCGCCGGCTTCAGCTCTTCCGGCTTGAACACGCGAATCGCCTTGCAGCCGAGACCTTCGGCGACGGCGACGTGATCGACGCCATAGCCATTCATCTCCGGCGAGTTGATGTTCTCGAAGCCGAGCTGCACGCAGTAGTCCATCTCGAACGCGCGCTGCGCCTGGCGAATCAGCCCGAGGTACGAGTTGTTCACGACGACATGCACGTACGGCAGCTTGAATTGCGCGCCGGCCGCGAGCTCCTCGATCATGAACTGGAAGTCGTAGTCGCCCGACAGCGCGACGATCGGCCGTTGCGGGTCGGCCGCGCGCACGCCGAGCGCCGCCGGAATCGTCCAGCCGAGCGGGCCGGCCTGGCCGCAGTTGATCCAGTTGCGCGCCTTGTACACGTGCAGGAATTGCGCGGCGGCGATCTGCGACAGGCCGATCGTGCTCACGTAGCACGTGTCGCGGCCGAACACCTGGTTCATCTCTTCGTAGACGCGCTGCGGCTTCATCGGCACGTTGTCGAAGTGCGTCTTGCGCTGCAGCGTGCGCTTGCGTTGCTGGCAATCGGCAACCCACGCGGCGCGATCTTTCAGCTTGCCCGCGGCCTTCCATTCGCTGGCGACTTCGACGAACAGTTCGAGCGCGGCCTTCGCGTCCGACACGATGCCAAGATCCGGGCCGAACACGCGGCCGATCTGCGTCGGCTCGATGTCGACGTGCACGAACTTGCGCCCCTTCGTATAGACATCGACACTGCCGGTGTGACGGTTGGCCCAGCGGTTGCCGATGCCGAGCACGAAGTCGGACGCGAGCATCGTCGCGTTGCCATAGCGATGCGAGGTCTGCAGACCGACCATGCCGACCATCAGCGGGTGATCGTCGGGAATCGCGCCCCACGACATCAGCGTCGGGATCACCGGTACGCCGATGGTTTCGGCGAACGTCACGAGCAAATCTTCAGCGGCGGCGTTCAGCACACCGCCACCCGAGACGATCAGCGGTTTGTCCGAGTTGTTCAGCATCGTCAACGCGGCTTCGATCTGCTTGCGGGTCGCCTTCGGCTTGTAGACCGGCAGCGGCTCGTACGTGTCGATGTCGAATTCGATTTCGGCGAGCTGCACGTCGATGGGCAGATCGACCAGCACCGGGCCCGGGCGGCCCGAGCGCATCAGATGGAACGCCTGCTGGAACACACGCGGCACCAGCGCCGGCTCGCGCACGGTCACGGCCCACTTGGTGACGGGCTTGGCGATCGATTCGATATCGACGGCCTGGAAGTCTTCCTTGTACAGACGCGCGCGCGGCGCCTGGCCTGTGATAGCCAGAATAGGAATCGAGTCGGCCTGCGCGGAGTACAAACCGGTGATCATGTCGGTGCCGGCGGGGCCCGAGGTGCCGATGCACACGCCGATGTTGCCCGGCTGCGCGCGGGTGTAGCCCTCGGCCATGTGCGACGCACCCTCCACATGGCGCGCGAGCACGTGGCTGATGCCGCCGGCTTTGCGCATCGCCGAGTAGAACGGGTTGATCGCGGCGCCCGGCACGCCGAACGCGGTATCGATGCCTTCTTTTTCGAGCACCAGAACGGCGGCGTCGACGGCTCTCATTTTGGCCATGAATGTCTCCTCAAGGTCGGGAATTACGTCGGTTGAGGGACACTGTAGGCCTGCGCCAAAGGTTTGATAAGATCAGTCCGGGTCGCTTATTCCGAAACAAAGAGTATGGAATGACGTGAAGCCCGGCGCACGGCCGGCATCAGCCCGGCAAGAGACAGGTGGGAGACGAACATGGACCGCTTCAAACAGATCGAAACCTTCGTGCGGGTCGCCGATGCGGGCAGTCTCGCGGCGGCGGCGCTCGAGGAAGGGGTGTCGCCGGTGATTCTCGGGCGGCGCATCGACGCGCTCGAGAAGCGCCTCGGCGTGAAGCTGATGTATCGCACGACACGGCGGCTCGTCGTCAGCGAGGACGGCGCCGCGTTTCTCGAACGCTGCCGCGGGCTTCTCAGCGAATGGGATCAGGCGGAAAACGAACTGAGCGCGGGGCGCCGCGCGGTGAACGGCCATCTGATCGTGTCGGCGCCCGCGGCGTTCGGGCGTAAGCACGTCGCGCCGCTCGCGCCGGCATTTCTGCGCGACAAACCCGAGTTGCAGATGTCGTTCAATCTGACCGACCGGGTCGTCGATCTGGTGCGCGAGGGCTACGATCTGTCGATCCGCATCGGCGGCGCGGTCGATCCGAACTTCGTCGCGGTGAAGCTCGCGTCGAACCGGCGCGTGGTGTGCGGTACGCCCGACTATTTTCGCCGTCACGGCAAGCCGAAGACGCTCGAGGACCTGCCGGCCCACAACTGTCTCGCGTTCAATCTGCAAGGCGGGCAGAACCGCGGCTGGTATTTCCGCCGCAACGGCAAGCTCGCGACGGTGCGGGTGGGCGGCTCGCTCGACTGCAACGATGGCGAACTGCTGCATCGCTGGGTTTCGGAGGGGCTCGGACTCGGCTGGCGTTCGACGTGGGAAATCCAGCGGCAGCTCGCGCGCGGCGAGCTCGAAACCGTGCTCGACGAATATGCGCTGCCCGATTACGACATTCTTGCGGTCTATCCGCAGCAGCGCTTCGTGCCGGCGCGCGTACGCTATTTCATCGACTATCTGAAAGACGTGTACGCGAGCGACGACTACTGGAACCGGCCATCGTACTAGCTGGCGAGCGGCGCGCGCAGGCGATCGCGGTCTTTCTTGCGAATGCTCGCCTGAGTCGGGAATAAACTCGGGCTATGGCCAGTTCTGCTGTGAAAGACACGTCAGGAACGACACCACGCGGGACGCGCGACAGCGACCCGCACGACGCAGCCGCCATGCCCTTGGAGGGGCCCACGTGGTCCAGACCGATTCAGACGCCGATGCCGATGCAGCGAAAAGCCGCCGCTTCCAGCAGCTGGCGTTGCCGCATCTCGACGCCGCGTACAACCTCGCGCGCTGGCTGTGCGGCAATCCGAACGATGCCGAGGACGTCGTGCAGGAAGTGTTCATGCGCGCGTTCCGCTTCTTCGATACGTTTCGCGGCGACTCCGCGCGGCCGTGGCTGCTCGCGATCGTGCGCCGCACCTGGTACACGGAATGGCGCCGTCGCGCGCCATTGCACGACATGCTCGAATTCGACGAAACGATGGACGACGCGACCCTCGACGGCTGGAGCGCGGGCGGCGACGATCCGCAGACGCTGCTGATCCGCGACGAGGATGCACGCCAGGTACACGACGCGTTGGCGCGTTTGCCGGTCGAGTATCGCGAGGTGCTGATCTTGCGCGAGCTCGAGGAGATGGGATATCGGGAGATCGCGGTGGTGGCCGATCTGCCGATCGGTACGGTGATGTCGCGGCTCGCGCGTGGGCGGCGCAAGCTGGCGGAGGCGTTGATGGCGCAGCAGCGAGGCGGGGGGGAGTCGGTTGGCGGGGGGCGCAAAGGCGGGCAGGGTGACCGGCGCGGGTCGACGCAAGCGCCGCTGAAGCAGGGGGCGCAGTCCGGGCGAGTCGTGCAGTCGGCGGCAGTCGCGCCCTCGGGGTCGTCCACGCCCTGCGCGCCCTCCGACCGGGCACCGCGAAGTTCCGGCGACGGCCGCGCGGCATCATCGGCGGTCGTGCCCGCCACCGCAACAGTGACGCAACTCCGGGCGTTTGCCGACGGCCGGCCCCTCAACATTCCCGGCGCTGCCGCCGACCCCGCTCAGGAGACGCCGGATGGACTGTAACGAAGCTCGGCGGCTCCTCGAGGCGAATGCCGATCACGAACTGCCGGCACCCGATGCGCGCCGGGTCCAGCAGCATATCGAGAGCTGCGACGACTGCCGGCGCGCGAGCGACAACCTGCGCGCGCTGAGCGGCGCGCTGCGCGCGGCGCCGTATCATCGGGCGCCGCAGTCGTTGCGGGCGCGGATCGTGGCGGGCTTGCCCGGCGCGGTAGAGGGAGGAACTGCGGGGTTGGCCACGACGGCGGCGCCTGAAGATGCGGAGGAGGAGTCTACCGGCAGCGCTAGCGCCGGGATGACCGACATGGCGACGTACGAACCTCAGCGTCAGCGTCGCTGGGCGCGGCGGCCCGCGTGGCTCGACCGGTGGCTCAGTGGCTTCAGCGGTCCGGGTCGCTCGGGCGATTCACGCGGCCGGCTAATCGGCGTCAACGGACCGCATGCCGCCGGGGGTGCCAACCGCGTGGTCGCGCGCGGCGGTCTCGCGGTGCTCGTGATCGCGCTGTGTGTGGCCACCGCTGTCCTGACGCTGACGCTGCGCGGTCCCGCCGAATTCACGCCATTCACCGACGAACTCATCGAAAGCCATGTGCGCGCGCAGGTTTCCGGCCGCGACATCGACGTAATTTCGACCGACCGTCACACGGTCAAGCCATGGTTCAACGGTCGGCTCGACTATTCGCCGCCGGTCGAGGACCTCGCGGCGGCCGGCTTCGCGCTGGAGGGGGGGCGGCTCGACTACCTCGCGCACCAGCGGGTCGCGGTGCTCGTGTACCGCTACGGCAAGCACGTGATCGACCTGTATGTGTTTCCGCAGTCCACGACGCGTGGCATTGACGGCGCGGCGCCGGCATCGCCCGCCCACGACGGCTATTCGATCGCGCACTGGGACGCGGCGGGCATGACCTGGTGGGCGATCTCGGACGCCGCGCCCGATGCGCTCAAGGGACTCGAAGCGGCGCTCAGAGCGCGTTTGCAGAGCGGCAGCCAGCGCACGGAAGCGGGTTGAGGGGCAAGGACGGCCCGACTTCCGCGACCCACCACCCTAAGCTCTTGAAAACACATCCGATTCCCCCGCCGAATCGGCGGAATTCCTTGCAACCCGTCCCCATTCGGGTTAGACTCTTGGGCTTCTCACTTGCCGCACCGGTTCCGACGCCCGGGCGGCTTCTATCCAAAAGTCAGCACAAGGAGTGTGTAATGCGTCATTACGAAATCGTCTTTATCGTGCATCCCGATCAAAGCGAGCAGGTGCCCGCCATGATCGAGCGTTACAAGGGCACGATCACGTCGCACGGTGGTCAGATCCACCGCGTCGAAGACTGGGGCCGTCGCCAACTGGCCTACATGATCGAGAAACTCGCGAAGGCTCACTACGTCTGCATGAACATCGAGTGCGACCAGACCACGCTCGACGAGCTGGAACACGCGTTCAAGTTCAACGACGCCGTTCTGCGTCACCTCATCGTCAAGATGAAGAAGGCCGAAACCGGCCCGTCGCCGATGATGAAGGAAGTGCAGCGCGAAGAAGCCAAGAAGTCGGCAGCAGCTCAGCCGACCGAAGCGCAGGCTTAAGACTCATTATTTAAGCTGCCAGACACGCAGCGTCGCTCCGCTCTCGTACACGAAGACATAAACAGGTACATGAACCGGCTGCAACTTACGGCGAGCGTCGTCGAACGCGAACCGGTGCGGTACACCCCCGCCGGCGTTCCGATTGCAAGCTGCACGTTGCACCACCGCACGGAAGTCGTCGAGGCGGGCATTGCCCGTCAGGTCGAACTGACCATGCAGGCGGTCGCCGCGGGCGAAGCGAGCGGTAAGCTCGAAAACTGTCAGATGGGCGTCGAAACGCTCTTCACAGGTTTTCTGGCTAAAAAGCACCGTAACGCGCGAACTCTGGTATTTCACATCACAGCATTGCAGGACATTGGAAAGGACTAATCATGCCCCGCCCGACTGGTAAGAAATTCGACAAGCGTCGTCAGCAACAGAACCCGCTCTTCAAGCGCAAGAAGTTCTGCCGTTTCACGGCTGCTGGCGTCGAGTACATCGACTACAAAGACATCGAAACGCTGAAGGACTTCATCGGCGAGAACGGCAAGATCACGCCGGCACGTCTCACGGGTACCAAGGCGCATTATCAACGCCAGCTGGATACGGCTATCAAGCGCGCACGTTTCCTCGCGCTGGTGCCGTACACCGACCAGCACAAGGCCTAACCCGACGACGCGATAAGGAGCATCCGAATGCAAATCATTCTTCTGGAAAAAGTCGTCAATCTGGGTAACCTCGGCGACATCGTGAAGGTCAAGGACGGTTACGCACGTAACTTCCTGATCCCGAACAAGAAAGCTCGCCGTGCAACGAAGGAAGCCCTCGCTGAATTCGAAGTGCGCCGCGCAGAACTCGAAAAGCACGCCACTGAAAAGCTGGCAGCCGCTCAGGCTCAAGGCGAAAAGCTGGCAGGCCAGACCGTTCAGGTCAATCAGAAGGCTGGCGTCGACGGCCGTCTGTTCGGCTCGGTGACGAACGCTGACATCGCCGAAGCGCTCGGCAAGCAAGGCTTCGCAGTGGAAAAGGCGCAAGTGCGTCTGCCGGAAGGCCCGCTGAAGATGGTTGGCGAGCACCCGGTTCAGGTTTCGCTGCACACCGACGTTCTCGTCGATGTGACGGTGGCCGTGATCGGCGAGCACGTCTAAGCCGACCGCATCCAAGCATCAAGCAGGATCAGCCAGCGTATTGCTGGTGAAGAGCAGGGGCCGGGAAACCGGCCCCTGCTTTTTTTGTGCCCGACTATCTCTCGTATATCCCCGTATTTGCGTTTTTTCCGCTCGCAGCCGTCGCCGGATTGCCCGATAATTCCTCCCCATGAACGCACCGTCCAAAGATCCCCAACTCGAGTCGCTGAAAGTCCCGCCGCATTCGATCGAAGCCGAGCAATCGGTGCTGGGCGGCCTGCTGCTCGATAACGCGGCCTGGGACCGCATCGCCGACTTCCTCGCGCAAAGCGACTTCTACCGCTACGACCACCGCATCATCTTCGAGCACATCGGCAAGCTGATTGCGGCCACGCGGCCGGCCGACGTGGTCACCGTCTACGAAGCGCTCGGCACCTCGGGCAAGGCGGAAGAAGTCGGCGGCCTCGCTTACCTGAACGCGCTCGCGCAGAACACGCCGAGTGCGGCCAACATCCGCCGCTATGCGGAAATCGTGCGCGACCGCGCGGTGCTGCGCCGGCTCGTGTCGGTCGCCGATGAAATCTCCGCCGATGCGTTCAACCCGCAAGGCAAGGAAGTCCGGCAATTGCTGGACGAAGCGGAATCGAAGGTGTTCTCGATCGCCGAAGACGGCGCGCGCGGCACCCAGGGCTTTCTCGAGATCGGGCCGCTGCTGACCCAGGTGGTCGAGCGGATCGACACGCTCTATCACACCGCCAATCCGAGCGACGTGACCGGCACGCCGACCGGTTTCGTCGATCTGGATCGTATGACCTCGGGCATGCACGGCGGCGAGCTGATCATCGTCGCGGGCCGTCCGTCGATGGGTAAGACGGCGTTTTCGATGAACGTCGGCGAATACGTCGCGGTCGAGTACGGACTACCCGTCGCGGTGTTCTCGATGGAAATGCCGGGCACGCAGCTCACGATGCGTATGCTGGGCTCGGTCGGCCGGCTCGACCAGCATCGCATGCGAACCGGGCGCCTGACCGACGAGGATTGGCCGAAGCTCACGCACGCGGTGCAGAAAATGAGCGAGGCACAGATCTTCATCGACGAAACCGGCGGTCTGAACCCGATGGAACTGCGCTCGCGCGCGCGCCGGCTATCGCGCCAGTGCGGCAAGCTCGGACTGATCATCATCGACTATCTGCAGCTGATGAGCGGTTCGTCGTCGGGCGAAAATCGCGCGACCGAAATCTCGGAAATCTCGCGTTCGCTGAAGAGCCTCGCGAAGGAGCTCGACGTGCCGGTGATCGCGTTGTCGCAGCTGAACCGCGGTCTCGAGCAGCGGCCCAACAAGCGGCCAATCATGTCGGACCTGCGCGAATCGGGCGCTATCGAACAGGACGCCGACGTGATCCTGTTCATCTACCGCGACGAAGTGTACAACCCGGACAGCCCCGACAAGGGCACCGCGGAGATCATCATCGGCAAGCAGCGGAACGGTCCGATCGGTCCCGTTCGGCTCACGTTCCACGGCCAATACACGAAGTTCGACAACTTTGCGGGCGCGCAGAACTTCTACGGCGGCGAGTGACGCGAGGCGCCGTGGGCTGTTGTAACGGCGCTGTCGCGAGTGCGGCAATGATGGCGGAACGGTACAATATGGCGGTTTTATGTCAGCCATAACGTGACCCATTTCCAGGATCCCAATGTTCGGTCGATTCATGCCCACCGAGGGCAAGTTCTTTGAAATCTTCAATGCGCACGCAACGTGCATCATCTCGGCAAGCCGCGAACTCGAACTCCTGATCGACAATCTGCAGGACGCCGAAACCCACAAGCAGAACGTACAAAAGGCCGAGAAAGCGGCCGACAAGCTCACGCACGAAGCCATCGACCTGCTGCACAAGACCTTCATCACGCCGCTTGACCGCGACGAGATCCACAAGCTGATCACGACGATGGACGACATCCTCGACCTGATGGAGGACGTCGCCACCGCGATCTCGCTGTACGACGTGCAAGCGGTCACGTCGGAGGCGAGCCAGCTCGCGCATATCTGCACGGCGACCTGCGAGCGCGTGCAGTTCGCGGTCAGCCTGCTGTCGGACATGAAGCAGGCGAGCCAGATCCTGAAGGCCTGCGAGGACATCGACCGGCTCGAATCGGAAGCCGACAGCGTGCTGCGCGCGGCGATGTCGAAGCTGTTCCGCGAGGAAGACGACGTCAAGGTCCTGATCAAGCTCAAGGCGATCTACGAGCTGCTCGAAACGATCACGGACAAGTGTGAGGATGTGGCCAACATTATCGAAGGCATCGTGCTGGAAAACGCATAATGCAATCGATACAACTCGCTATCTGGGTCGTCACCGGCCTGGTTGCCATTGCTTTGGTGTTCGACTTCATGAACGGCTTTCACGACGCGGCGAATTCGATCGCCACGGTCGTGTCGACCGGCGTGCTGAAGCCACAGCAGGCGGTGGCGTTCGCGGCGGCGTTCAACGTCATCGCGTATTTCGTGTTTCACCTGAAGGTGGCCACGACCGTCGGCAAGGGCACGATCGACCCCGACATAGTCGACCACTACGTGATCTTCGGCGCGTTGGTCGGCGCGATCGCGTGGAACGTGATCACCTGGGTCTACGGCATTCCGTCCAGTTCGTCGCACGCGCTGATCGGCGGCCTCGTGGGTGCGGCGCTCGCGAAGTCTGGCTGGGGATCGCTGAACTGGGATGGCCTGATGAAGACCGTCGCGTTCATCTTCATTTCACCGCTGCTCGGCTTCGTGCTCGGCTCGTTTTTCATGCTGCTGGTGTCGTGGCTGTACTTCCGCACGCCGCCTAGCAAGGTCGACCGTCGCTTCAGGCGTCTGCAATTGTTCTCCGCCGGCCTGTACAGCCTGGGTCACGGTGGCAACGACGCGCAGAAAACCATCGGCATCATCTGGATGCTACTGATCGCCACCGGCTTCGCGTCGATGAAGGCGGACGCGCCGCCGCTGTGGGTGATCGGCGGCTGCTATCTGTCGATGGGTCTCGGTACGCTGTTCGGTGGCTGGCGCATCGTGCGCACGATGGGCCAGAAAATCACGAAGTTGAAGCCGGTCGGCGGCTTCTGCGCGGAGGCGGGCGGAGCGATCACGCTTTTTACCGCCTCGGCGCTCGGCATTCCCGTCTCTACCACGCATACGATCACCGGCGCGATCGTCGGAGTCGGCGCGACGCAGAAGCTGAGCGCGGTGCGCTGGGGTGTCGCCGGCAACATCGTCTGGGCCTGGATTCTGACGATCCCGGCTTCCGCGGTGCTGTCCGGCGGGGCCTGGTGGCTGGGCCACCACTTCCTGTAATCACCATGCGATGCAGGCCTGCGCTGCCGGGTTCGGCTGAGTTTGGCTGAACAGCACGCGCGGGCTTCGGCTACATGCCGCCCATGGCATCGCACCGGTGTCCCTACGCAGTTCGACTAAAAAGCGCGTTGCACGACGCGTTCAGATCAGCGGCGCATTCGCACCATCCATCGGAATGATCGCGCCCGTCACATAGCTCGCCCGGCGGCTCGCGAGGAACAGCGCCACGTCGGCGATTTCCTCCGGCTTTGCATAGCGCCCGAGCGGCATCCGGGCCTGGCCGCGCGCCAGCGCTTCGTCGTTGCCAATGCCTTGCTGCGCCGCTTCCAGCCGGACCGCTTCCTCGACGCGCTCGGTCAGCGTCGAGCCCGGATTGATCGCGTTGATGCGGATGCCATAGCGCGCGTAGTAGTGCGCGAGGCCGACGGTCGCGAGCATCAGCGCCGCGTTGGCCGCGCCGCCTGCGATATGGATGTCGCTCGCGACCTTGCCGCCCATGCCGATGATGTTGACGATCGTGCCCGGCTCGGCACCGCCGTTGGCTTTCGCGCGCTCGGCCATACGGCGCAGCACTTCCTGCTGCGGATAGATATACGGGAAATACTTCGCTTCCATCGTCGCGCGGAATGCGTCGGCATCGAGCGTCTCGGGGTCGTACCGGCGCGCGGCGCCGGCACTGTTGATCAGTACGTCGATCGGGCCCACGGCGGTGCTGACTTCCTCGACGATATCGGCGGCGCTGTGCGCTTCGTGCAGGTCGGCGCGCGTGCGGTGCACGTGGAATCCTTCCTGTTTCAGCTGTTCGTAGGCGCGCGCAAGGTTGGCGGGGTCGCGCGACACGATCGCGACCTTCGCGCCTTCCTGTGCGAAGGCGCGCGCGCACGCGAAACCGATGCCTTTGCTGCCGCCGGTGATGAGCACCACCTTATTTCTGAGCCCGAGTTCCATGGTCGTTACCCGCCGTCGAAAGAATATCGATGACGATAGCAGATCACGGCGTCAGAAGTTGCCGTTCGCGAAACGGGCGATCGGGTCGTCGCTGCTTTGCGTGGGTGCGGGCACGCCGTGGGAAGCCGTCGACGCACGCATGAGCTGCACGGATCCAGTGCCTTCGGTCTGCTGCATCTGCCGCGCCTGGCGTTCCGCGATGGAGGCGGGTGGCGGCGGTTCGAAGGCATCGGCGGCGGCGTCGATCGGGTCGGGTGAAGGTTGGGCAAGGGTGCGAGCGGTCGTCGCGGACTGCATCGGTTGAGCGGGCGAACGAGCGCCGCTTTCATACGTGCTCGTCTGAGCCGCGGGGACCATCGTCGCTGCCACGGCGCCCGCTGAGCGTGCCTGCAACTGCGCGGCGCCGAGGCCCGACGGCGGCGGCTCGAATTGATCGGCTTGCACGACGGGCGTGCCGCGGCCTGCACGGGTCGCCGGCGGCGCGCTCGCGACCGGCCGGGCCGTTGCCATCGACGCCGGGCTGGACAGCGCCGTCGGGCCCGCGTAGATCGACGCTGCCGGAGCTGCCACGGTTGTTGCCGTGCCCGTCGCCGCGGCCGCAGCACCTCGCTCGGTTTGCGGCGCCGCAGCCTGATAGCTCGGCGTATCGAACGGCGCCGGCGTTGCCGCCGGTCCCGCCATCCGGCGGATGCCGTCGAAGCGCTTCGCCCAGTAGGGATTGGTCAGATAGTCGAGCCGCACGGTGCCGCCCGTCGATGGCGCGTTGACGAAGCGCAGCTTGCCCACGTAGATGCCGACGTGCGAATGCGCGCGCCCCGTCGTGTTGAAAAAGATCAGATCGCCTGGCGCGATTTCGTCCGGTTCGATCGACTCGCCGCGCCCGCTCATCTCGGCCGTCGTGCGCGGCAGGTTCACCGACGCCGCGCGCAGCACGACGTACCGCACGAGCCCGCTGCAATCGAAGCCGCTGTCGGGCGTATTGCCGCCCCAACGGTAGGGCACGCCGACGAGACTCATCGCCTGAATGGAGATTTCCTCGCGGCCGATGCTGTGATCGACGAAGTGGGGAAAGTCGGGCGGCGGCGCGCGATAGGCGCCGTTCGCGACGACGCTGCCGCCTGACCCGCGCGACGTCTTCTGCGGCGCACCGGCACAGGCGGCGAGCAGCAGGACGGGCAGCAGCGATAAGGCGAGTCGGCGCATGAAGACGGCACGGGCGGTAAGCGCCCGTTTACTCACTGACGATGTCGGGATGGTAGCCGCCCAACAAGGCTGCGGCAAGAATTGTTGATAAATTACTTGAAGTTTGTGCGCTAAGTGTTGCCTGCGTGGAACGCCCACGCAATAAAAAGGGCCGCGTCCAGAACGAACCGGACGCGGCCTGCGATCAAACGCCAAAAAAAACCGGCAAACCGCTAGAGAATCTCCGACGCGTAATCAGCGAGGCGCGAGCGCTCGCCGCGCGCGAGCGTCACGTGTCCGCTGTGCGCCCAGCCCTTGAAGCGATCGACCACATAGGTCAGGCCCGAACTGCCCTCGGTCAGGTAAGGCGTATCGATCTGCGCGATGTTGCCAAGGCAGATGATCTTCGTGCCCGGACCCGCGCGCGTGACGAGCGTCTTCATCTGCTTCGGCGTCAGGTTCTGCGCCTCGTCGATGATCAGATACTTGTCGACGAACGTGCGGCCGCGCATGAAGTTCATGCTCTTGATCTTCAGGCGCGAGCGGATCAGCTCCTGGGTCGCGGCGCGGCCCCATTCGCCGGCGGCGTCGTCGGTTTTCTGCAGCACTTCGAGGTTGTCGTCGAACGCACCCATCCACGGCTGCATCTTTTCCTCTTCGGTGCCCGGCAGAAAGCCGATGTCTTCGCCGACCGGCACCGTCGCGCGCGTCACGATGATCTCGTTGTAGCGCTTGTCGTCGAGCACCTGCGCGAGACCCGCCGCGAGTGCGACCAGCGTCTTGCCGGTGCCGGCCTGGCCGAGCAGCGTGACGAAGTCGATGTCCGGATTCATCAGCAGGTTCAGCGCGAAGTTCTGCTCGCGATTGCGCGCCGTGATGCCCCACACGTTGTTCTTGTGGTGGCCATAGTCACGCAGCGTTTGCAGCAGCGCGGTCTTGCCGTTCAGTTCGCGCACCAGCGCATGAAACGCGGGCTCGCCGTTCTGCGGCTCCAGATAAACGAACTCGTTGACCAGCATCGATGCGCACAGCGGACCCGTCACGCGGTAGTACGTGGTGCCGGTTTTCGTGTCCTGCCAGCTTTCCATGCCCTTCGCGTGCCGGGTCCAGAAGTCTTGCGGCAGCGCGCGGATGCCCGTGTACAGCAGGTCGCTGTCCTCGAGCACCTGGTCGTTGAAGTAGTCTTCGGCGGGCAGACCGAGCGCATGCGCCTTGATGCGCATGTTGATGTCTTTCGACACCAGCACGACCTGGCGATCCGCGCGATCGCGCTGCAGCGCGCGCACGACGCCGAGGATCTGGTTGTCGGCCTTGCCTTCGGGCAGACCTTCGACCGGCTCGATCGCGGTCAGCCGGGTCTGGAAGTACAGCCGCCCGGACGCCTCGCGGCTGCCCAGACGCGCGAGCGAAATGCCGTCGGCCATGTCGCCCGCGTTCGCGACGAGCGCGTCGAGCGTGCGGCTCACCTGACGCGCGTTACGCGCGACTTCCGACATTCCCTTCTTGTGGTTGTCGAGCTCTTCCAACGTCATCATCGGCAGATAGACGTCGTGCTCCTCGAAGCGGAACAGGCAGCTCGGATCGTGCATCAGCACGTTGGTGTCGAGCACGAAAAGCTTCTGCACCTCGGCTGGCGTGGCGCCCGTGCCACGTTTCTTGCGCGTGGCCGCAGGGCTCGCTGCGGCGGGCGCGGCGGCTGTTTCGTCCGTGCGCTGCTTCGCGGCGGGCGCGCGTGCGACGACCGGCTGCGCTTCGGCCGCGTCGGCTTCGAGCTGCGCTCGCGCGGACGGAACCGGCTGCAACAGAGCGGCGGTCTGCCTGGCCTTGCGGCCGCGCGCGGGCGCGGGTTGCGCGGCGGGCGGCGACTCGACGGCGGGCACGGGCCACAACGTAGTGGCGGCGTTGGCGGCCTGCGCCATCGGTGTGGCGACATTGGCGCGGCCGTAATCGGCCGACTCTGCGGATTCCCCTTCACGCGCCTGTTTTTTCGTGGTGGAGCGCGCGGGCGTGACGGCTTTGGCCTTGTATTCGTCAGCCGACAAAAGATTGCCGAGCTTGTTGGGGGGAGTAGGCAAAGGCATGGTTTCCCTCGAAATGATCGGGTCACATATCGTGCGCCGCCCGTCGCATTCTGACGATGCCCTCACGGGACATCGAGTCTGCGCGAGGAGGCGCGCATTCGGTCTAGAGATGCCGGTTCGCCTGGTTTTCGATAGGCTCCTTGACGGAAGCGCGTGAACCGATGAACGAACGGTCGCGCGCAATTAAAAAAGCCGCCGCCCCGGCATTCGGGGCAAGCGGCTCGACGATGATGCTCACGTTGCGCCTCACGCTCCGAACGGCACCGGTGGATCCGGTCAGGCGGCCGTCAGGGCTGGCGCTGCGGAGAACAATGTGGGGTGGACAGGCACTCATTGCGGGCCAATATAACGCGCATCAAAGCGCTTGTACAGCCTCCAGAATGTCGTCGACGTGGCCCGGCACTTTAACGCCGCGCCACTCGTGGCGCAGCACGCCATCGGCGTCGATGAGGAACGTGGAGCGCTCGATTCCCCGTACCTCTTTGCCATACATTTTCTTCATTTTGATGACGGCGAAGAGGGCGCACAGCGTTTCTTCCGGGTCGGAAATCAGCGGGAAGGGTAGTTCGAGCTTAGCCTTGAAGTTGTCATGTGAACGCAGGCTGTCGCGCGACACGCCGATCACTTCCGCGCCGGCTTTCTTGAACTTCGGATACAGATCGCGGAACTGCAACCCTTCGGTCGTGCAGCCCGGCGTGTTGTCCTTCGGATAGAAATACAGCACCACCTTCTTGCCCCGCAGCTTTGACAGCGTGATTTCGCCGCCCGTCGCGGCGGCGGTGAAGTCGGGGATGGGTTGGTCGACTGCGATGGACACGAGGTTCTCCGGTTATTGGGGCTGGCGTCGCTAGGTGCCGCGGCGTCGGCCGGTCTGTCGTCGAGGTTGTTGTTGTTCGGGAATACGGTCGGCGCGCGGTTGTCCGATCGTCAGACCCGGCAGGAAGCGGGCAACAGGCGGGCAACGGGCGGGCAACGGGCGGGCAACGGGCGCGCAACAAGCGGCGCGCCTTCCAACGACTCCCGCGTCGCGGGCCTTCAGGGCTGGACGATCAGTTCGCCTGAGCGTCCCGGAATCTCGCCCCACGCGACAGGGTACGATGGCAGCGTCTCGCGGTCTAGCGTGGCGTAGTAATCGCCCATCGTCGCGAACGTGTGGCCCTGGGCGCGCCAGCCTTCGAGCAACTGTTCGAAAACCGGCGCGAGTTTCTGTCCTTCGAGTTCGGCGTGCAGCGTGAACACCTGGTCGTGCGGATTTTTTTCAGTTTGTTTCAGCATCCACGCGGCGACGTTGTGCGTATCGACACCATCGACACCGAGCACTTCGTCGAGCGTCGGGAGCGTGGTCGGCAGCTGCACGTGCTTCAGCGTCCTGCCGTCGACCACCGGCAGATATGGCGAGTGGCCGCGGCCGTCGGAAGCGTAGCGCATGCCCCACGCGTCGATCTGCTCGAACGCGTGGCCGTTCATCTGCCAGCCCGCGGCGCCGTGCGTGACGGGCGGCGCGCCGAATATCTCGATGAACCGCGCGTGGCTCCGCTGCATCTGCGCGACGGTCCACGCGCGATCTTTGGCGCGCACGTTGTCCTGCCAGTACACGTGATCCCACGTATGGATGCCGCACTCGAAGCCGGCTTCGTGGATCGCGCGCATCTCGGCCGCGGCCTTCGCGCCGATGTCCGGACCGGGCAGCAGCACGCCGTACATCAACTGCCTGACGCCGTAATGCTCGAGCACCGACGTGCGCGACACCTTCTTCAGAAAGCCCGGCCGCAGCACACGGCGCATCGCCCAACCGGTGTGGTCGGGCCCGAGGCTGAACAGGAAGGTGGCGCGCGCCTTGAAGCGGTCGAAGATGCGCGCGAGATGCGGCACGCCTTCGCGGGTGCCGCGCAGCGTGTCGACGTCGATCTTCAGGACGATGCGAGCCAAGGACGCGCCCTTATTGCTGTTCGACGAGTGCGCGGGCTTCCGCGACGTGGCCGCGATACGCTTCGAAAATCTTGCGCAGCGCTTCGTCGAAAGTCGACGTGGGTGCCCAGCTGAGTTCCTGCTTCGTATTGTCGATCTTCGGCACGCGGTTCTGCACGTCCTGATAGCCGTTGCCGTAGTACGCGCCCGACGACGTTTCGACCAGTTGCACCTTCCTGGCCGAGTCCGCGTACTCGGGGAATTCGGCCGCGAGTGTCAGCATCTTGTGCGCGAGCTCACGCACCGAGAAGTTGTTGATCGGGTTGCCGATGTTGTAGATCTTGCCGGTGGCGACGCCGTTCTTGTTCTCGATGATCTTCATCAGCGCGCTGATGCCGTCGTCGATGTCCGTGAACGCGCGCTTCTGCGCGCCGCCATCGACGAGGCTGATGTTCTCGCCGCGCACGATGTGGCCGAGGAACTGCGTGACCACGCGCGAGCTACCTTCCTTCGGCGTGTAGATCGAGTCGAGGCCCGGGCCGATCCAGTTGAACGGACGGAACAGCGTGAAGTTCAGGCCTTCCATGCCGTAGCCCCAGATCACGCGGTCCATCAGCTGCTTCGAGCACGCGTAGATCCAGCGCGGCTTGTTGATCGGGCCGTACGACAGCTGCGATTCTTCCGGATCGAACTGCTCGTCCGTGCACATGCCGTAGACCTCGGAGGTCGACGGAAACACCAGATGCTTGCCGTACTTGACGGCTGAACGCACGATCGGCAGGTTCGCCTCGAAGTCGAGTTCGAACACGCGCAGCGGCTGCTTCACATACGTTGCGGGCGTGGCGATCGCGACGAGCGGCAGAATCACATCGCACTTCTTGACGTGATATTCGACCCATTCCTTGTTGATCGTGATGTCGCCTTCGAAGAAGTGCATCCGCTCATGATTGACGAGGTCGCCGAGACGTTCGGTCTGCATGTCCATCCCGAACACTTCCCAGTCGGTGGTTTCGAGAATGCGTTTGGACAGGTGATGGCCGATGAAGCCATTCACACCCAGAATCAGGACTTTTTTCATGAATGAGATTGGATGAGCTGGGCGAACTCCGCCGGACTGACGGCAGACTCGCCGCCGTCGTGCTGGTGCCGCAATTCGTGGATGTTGATCGCGCGGCCGTCGCCGCAGATCGCGAAAACGGCATTATCGCTTACGTGCAGGCCCGGGGGCAAATCCGAGCGGAGCGCGCCGGGCGCGGCCAGACGCGCGCGCGCGACGATGAAACGGCGCCCGTTCAGCTCGGTGAAAGCGCCCGGATACGGCGGCGCGACCGCGCGGATCAGGTTGTAGACCTGTTGCGCGGACTGATTCCAGTCGATGCGGCCGTCTTCCGGTTTGCGCCCGCCGTAGTAGCTGCCATGCGCGAGATCGTTCGGCAGATGCGGCGCCTCGCCCGCGAGCAGCGCCGGCAGCACGCGCCACAGCGTTTGCTCGGCGGCGACCGTGACCTTGTCGAAGACCTGCGCGGCGGTGTCGTCGGGCAGGATCGGCACCGGTGTTTGCGCAATGATCGCGCCGGCGTCGGGCTTCGCGGCCATTTCGTGCAGCGTTGCGCCGGTTTCGTTTTCGCCGTTGAGCACCGCCCAGTTGGTCGGCACGCGGCCGCGATACTTCGGCAACAGCGAGCCGTGCATGTTGTAAGCACCCCGTGCGGCGATCGCGAGCAGGTCGAGCGGCAACATGTGGCGGTAGTAGAACGAGAAGATGAAGTCCGGCCGCGCGGCGCTCACCGCGGCGCGCAGTTCGGGGCTCTTCGGATCGGCCGGCGTGACGACGGCAATGCCGTGCCCGGCTGCCACCGATGCGACGCTGTCGAACCAGATGTTCTCGCTCGGGTTGTCTTCGTGGGTCACGACGAGCGCGACCTCGACGCCGCGCGCGAGCAGCACCTGCAGGCAGCGCACGCCGACGTTGTGATACGCGAATACGACGGCGCGCGGCTTCATGGATGGTGTCCCTGGTCGGCGACCGGCACCGGCTGCACGCCTTGCACGACGGTCTGACGCGGCGCTTCGGCGACGGCCCCGCCGTCGCGTTGCTCGAGAATGGTCTGCACCAGATAACGCGGCCGCGCACGCACCTGCTGATAGATCCGGCCGATGTATTCACCGAGCAGGCCGAGCGCGAAGATGATCACGCCGAGCAGGAAGAACGTGATGGCGAACAGCGTGAACACACCTTGCACTTCCGCGCCGATGATGAAACGGCGAATCAGCAGCAGGACGAACAGCGCCGCAGACCCTAGCGACAGGATCACGCCGATGAACGACAGCCATTGCAGCGGCACCACCGAGAAGCCGGTGACGAGGTCGAAATTCAGACGGATCAGCGAGTACAGCGAGTACTTCGACTCACCGGCGAAGCGTTCCTCGTGCGCGACCTCGATTTCCACCGGATTTTGCGCGAACGTGTACGCGAGCGCCGGGATGAACGTGTTGATTTCGCCGCAGCGGTTGATCGTATCGACGATATGGCGGCTGTAGGCGCGCAGCATGCAGCCCTGGTCGGTCATCTTGATGCGCGTGATGCGCTCGCGCAGATGATTCATCGCGCGCGACGCCTTGCGGCGCCACAGGCTGTCCTGGCGCTGCCGACGGATCGTGCCGACGTAGTCGAAACCTTCGCGCATCTTCGCGACGAGCTTGCCGATTTCCTCGGGCGGATTCTGCAGGTCGGCGTCGAGCGTGATCACGATGTCGCCGCGCGACTGCTCGAAGCCCGCGAGAATCGCCATGTGCTGGCCGTAGTTGCCGTTCAGCAGGATCACGCGCGTGGTGTCGGGGCGCGCGCGGAACTGCCCGGCGAGCAGCGCCGCGGATTTGTCGCGGCTGCCGTCGTTGATGAAGATCACTTCATAACCGGTGCCGAGCGCGTCGAGCGCCGGATAGAGGCGCGCGAACAGCGCAGCCAGTCCGGCTTCCTCGTTGTACACCGGAATGATGATCGACACTTCCGGTGCGACGGCGCGATGTTCCGAATAAGTCATGTCCGCTTATTTTCCGTAGTGTTCGCAAATTTCGTTGACCGCGCGGCACACGCGCTCGACGTCGCCTTCGTTCATCAGCGTGAAGAGTGGCAGCGTGACGGTGGTGGCGCCGAAGCGCTCCGCGTGCGGGAACATGCCTTCCTTGAAGCCGCGCGCGCGGTACAGGGAAAACAGGTGCAGCGCCGGGTAGTGCACGCCCGAGCCGATGCCGCGCTCCTTCAGCTCGCCCATGAAGCCGGCGCGGTCGATCGACAGTTTTTCGAGCGGCAGCGTGATCTGGAACATGTGCCAGTTGCTGTTTTCGAAGTCCGCGGGCGGCAGGCCGACGCCGAGCTGAACGGCCGCGCCGCCTTCGAGTTGCGCGAAGTACGCGCGCACGAGCTTCTTGCGCTGCGCGATGAAGCGCTCGAGATGCGGCAACTGGCCGAGGCCGACACGCGCGGCGACGTCGGTCAGGTTGTACTTGCCGCCGAGCACGTCGCAGTCCATGCCGTCGAAGCCGGTGCGCGTGATGCCCTGCAGCCGGTACTTCTGCGCGAGCACCGCTTCTTCCTCGTTGTTCAGCACCAGCGCGCCGCCTTCGACCGAGGTCAGGTTCTTGTTCGCGTGGAAGCTGAACGACACGATGTCGCCGAGCTTGCCGATGCGCTCGCCGTTCCAGGTGGAGCCGAATGCCTGCGCGGCGTCTTCGATCACGCGCAGCTCGTGCGCGCGGGCGATCCCGTACAGACGGTCCATGTCGACCGGCAGGCCCGACAGGAACACCGGCAGCAACGCCTTGGTGCGCGGCGTGATCGCTTTTTCGAGCAGGTCGAGATCGATGTTGCGCGTGATCGGGTCGATGTCGGCGAACACTGGCGTCGCGCCGGTTTCAAGGATCACGTTACAGGTCGACACCCAGGTGGCCGGCGTCGTGATCACTTCGTCGCCGGGACCGACGCCGGCGATGCGCAGGCCGATTTCGAGCGTCGCGGTACCGGAATTGAAGGTGCGCACCGGGCGGCCGCCGCAGAACTCGGACAGCGCGGCCTCGAACTTCTGGTTCTGCGGGCCGGTGGTGATCCAGCCGGAACGCAGCACGTCGGCGACGCCCTGGATCGTTTCCTCGTCGATCTCGGGTTTGACAAACGGCAAAAACGGGACTTGTGACTGGCTCATGAATGCATCGCTCGATTGAAAGGGGCGCGGCCCGACGGGCGCGAAGTAAACCACAAACTACCCGCAAACCCAAGGCCGCGGCTTAAAAAACGCAACCGCACAGCTTACCGCGGCCTACCTTACGTCTCGCTTAGGCGGCGCGTGTGCCGCGCGGGTTCCTACGCGGGGCGCCGCGCCTAGCTGCGCGCGAGCACGACCACGCCGACGAGAATGATGCCGATGCCGACCAGCTTCTGCACCGACATCACTTCGCCGAACAGGTACCACGCGGCGATCGCGTTGACGACGTAGCCCAGTGACAGCATCGGATAAGCGATCGACACGTCCACGCGCGAGAGCCCGATGATCCACACCGCCACGCTGATCACGTAGCAGGCGAGTCCGCCGATGATCGGCGGCTGGGTTGCCAGCCTGAAGCCGATGGGCAGGATGTTCGCACGGGTGAATTCGAAGTGTCCAACGGCATTCGTGCCGGCCTTGAGCAGCAGCTGCGCGCCGGCATTCAGCGTGACGCCGGCCAGGATGCAGAACAGGGAAATCGGGTTCATCGAACGGTCTGGTTCTCGAAAGGGTTAGGGCTTTGCCGCGGGCGTGGAGACGGGGGCCGGCGTGGCCGATGCCGCGGGCCTCACTTCCACGACTGCCGAGGCGGCGTTAGCGGGGGTAGCGGGTGCTGCTGCCGCGGCTGCGGCCGGGGCGGCGGCAGCCGCGTCGGCGAGCGGCTTCATCACCACCACGCGGCGCGGATCGCGCGCGATCACCTGCATCGGCACGCCTTGCTTCACGAGGCGGTCGTAGGTCGGCGGCGGGATCAGCGCGAGCGCGTAGCGTTCGGCCTTCCAGCGCGCGATCCACGCGTCGACCGTCGGCACCCATTTTTGCGGCTCGACGGACACGCCGAATGCGAGCTCGTCCGGGTGCGCGACCATGATCATCGTGTGGCCGACGTAGAACGGCAGCGTGTGGTCGAGCACGCCGACCGAGTAGAACGGCGTGTCGGGCGGCAGCTTCGCGAGCTCGGCCTTGATCGCGGGCGCGAGCGGCGCGCCGGAACTCAGGCGCCCGAACACGTCGTGGCCGGTGCCCGCGATGGTGCCGAGCAGCAGCCAGCCCGCGCCGAACGCGGCGAGGCTGCCGAGACCGACTCGCGCGTTGGCGCCCACGCCGCCCTGGCCGCGGCGGTTCAGCCACAGCGCGAACAGCGTGAGCGCGAACGCGACGGCTAGCGCGGCGAGCACCCACACGCGGTATTCGGCGTACAGCTCGGCCGGATTGCGCGCAGTGCCGAAGCGCGGCAGGAACAGCGCCGCGAACGCGGCGACCACGAAAAACAGCGCGTAGCCCGCCAGATGCCGGCGCAGCTGCTCGCGCGTGACGAGCGGCAGATACATGCCGATCAGCATCGCGATCGGCGGCGCGATCGGCAGCGTGTAGGACAGCAGCTTCGAGTGCGACGCGCTGAAGAACAGGAAAATGAAGACGATCCACGTGAGCATCAGCGTGACCGGCGCGAAGCCATTCGGCTGACGCGGCTGGCGCCACGCGTGGCGCACGCTTTGCACGGTTACCGACAGCCACGGCAGGAAGCCCACCAGCAGCACTGGCACGAAGTAGTAGAACGCGCCGGGGCGATTCTGCTCGGGCGTCAGATAGCGCTTGAACTGCTGAACGACGAAGAAGAAGTTCAGGAATTCCGGATTGCGCTGCTGCACGAGGACGAACCACGGCGTCACGATCGCGAAAAAAACGATCAGCCCGCTCACCAGATGCAGACGCTTCCACAGCGCCCAATCGCGCGCGATCAGCGTATAGAGCACCAGCACCGCGCCCGGCAGGATCAGCCCGACCAGGCCCTTGGAGAGCACCGCCAGCGCCATCGACGCCCAGCACACCCACATCCAGCCGCGCACGCATGGGGGCCGCAGGTTCGGGCGCTGGGCGAGCAGCAGCGCGCACAGCGTGAGCGCCATCCAGAGCGACAGGCCCATGTCGAGCGTATTGAAGTGGCCCATCAGGTTCCAGTACGGCGAGCAGGCGAGCACGAGTGCCGCGAACACGCCGGTCGCCGCGTTGAACACGCGGGCGCCGGTAAAGCCGATCAGCAGCACGCCGGCGAAGCCCGTCAGCGCGGTGTAGAGGCGCGCCTGCCATTCGCCGATGCCGAACCACGCGAACGTCAGCGCGTTCGCCCAGGTTTGCAGCGGCGGCTTCTCGAAGTACTTGTAGCCGTTGTAGCGCGGCGTGATCCAGTCGCCGGTCAGGAACATTTCGCGCGCCATTTCGGCGTAGCGGCCTTCGTCGCTCGGCAGCAGATGGCGCCAACCGAGCGGCACGAACCAGATCACGGCGAGAACCAGCACCAGCAACAGGATCGCGGTGCGATTGAGCGGTAGCCTCGACGGCGTATCGTTCATGAAATATCAACCCTTCTTGTTATCGACGGCGCGCGCACGGGCGCGACGCGGGGGGCCAGAACCGGGCCGGCCGGGGTGCGCCGGCGCGGGATGCGCCGGCGCCGGGCACGCTCAGGCCTCGATCAGCAACGCGGCCGCGACCTTGCGGCCCTCGGCCATCAGAATGTTGTAGGTGCGGCAGGCGGCCTTGAAGTCCATCGTTTCTACGCCGATGCGTTTCGCGGTCAGCGCGGCGGTCAGGCGCGGGTGCGGGAAGCGCAGCCGCTCGCCGCTGCCGAACACGACCACTTCGGGCGCGGCGTCGACCAGCATCGCGAAATGCTCGGCGCTCAACTGCTCGAACGACGAGACGGGCCAGGGAATGACCGGCGCGTCCGGCAGCACGAGAATACTGCCCGCGTGACGCACCAGATTGATTTCGACGTAGTCGGCGCCGTAGCCGGTAACGGTATTGAGCGCGCCGCTGGAATCCTGATGTAATTTCAAATTGGTTTTCCGAAGTCGTCGTGAGACGTCATGCGTGTTGCCGGCCTGGCTGCACGTCGCACAGGCCGCGCGGTTCGACGCGTGTGACACACGAGAAGGCCGAAAAGGCTTGCCGATGCGGGTGGTGCATTGCGGAAGTCGGCCAAAATCCGCTAAATTATAACTTTTTAGCCGCCTTGCGGCGCCCCTCGCTCAAGTGCCGCCACAAGCCGCGCTGGGCGCATCGCCGTGGCCCACCGGCCACCTGGGTTGGCATCGCCCGCTTTCGCTGCGTTTTTTCCACGCCGGAACCCGGAAAGCCGGGGCCGCTCGACAGTTCGACCCCATTTCGCGGCTGGCCGCCGTCGCCGGCGCCGCCGCGTCCGAATTCCCCGTAGCGGTGAATCCGCGCGGCCCGGCGTCGTCAGCCAGGCCCCGTTTGCCCAAGGTCTGCCCCAGCCATCAACCAGGATGAAGTGCCCGCCGTGAAACCGATTCTCAAATCCAACAAGTTGTTGAATGTCTGCTACGACATTCGCGGGCCCGTCCTCGAACATGCGAAGCGGCTCGAAGAAGAGGGTCACCGCATCATCAAGCTGAACATCGGCAATCTGGCGCCGTTCGGCTTCGAGGCGCCCGACGAGATCATTCAGGACATGATCCTGAACCTGCCCAGCTCGTCGGGCTACTCCGACTCGAAGGGCGTGTTCGCCGCGCGCAAGGCGATCATGCACTACACGCAGCAAAAGGGCGCGCACGGCGTCGAGCTGGACGACGTCTACATCGGCAACGGCGCGTCCGAGCTGATCGTGATGGCGCTCCAGGGCCTCGTCAACGACGGCGACGAAGTGCTGCTGCCCGCGCCCGATTACCCGCTGTGGACCGCCGGCGTGAGCCTCGCGGGCGGCACGCCGGTGCACTACATCTGCGACGAGTCGAATAGCTGGATGCCCGACCTCGATGACATCCGCGCGAAAATCACGCCGAACACGCGCGCGCTGGTCGTGATCAACCCGAACAACCCGACCGGCGCGCTGTACTCGGACGAACTGCTGCTCGGCCTGATCGAGATCGCGCGCCAGCACGGCCTCGTGATCTTCGCCGACGAGGTGTACGACAAGATCGTCTACGACGGCAAGACGCACACGTCGATGGCGTCGCTGTCCGAAGACGTGCTGACCGTCACGTTCAACAGCCTGTCGAAGAGCTACCGCTCGTGCGGCTATCGCGCCGGCTGGATGGCCATTTCGGGCCTGACCGGCGAGAACCGCCGGCTCGCGAAAGACTATCTGGAGGGGCTCGGCATCCTCGCGTCGATGCGGCTGTGCCCGAACGTGCCCGGCCAGTACGCGATCCAGACCGCGCTCGGCGGCTATCAGAGCATCAACGACCTGATCGTGCCGGGCGGGCGCCTGTACAAGCAGCGCGAGCTCGCCTACGACATGCTGACGGCGATCCCCGGCGTGAGCTGCGTGAAGCCCGAGGCGGCGCTGTACATGTTCCCGCGCCTCGACCCGAAGGTGTATCCGATCCAGAACGACCAGCAGTTCATCCTCGACCTGCTGCTCGAAGAGCGCGTGCTGCTCGTGCAGGGCACCGGCTTCAACTGGAAGACGCCGGATCACTTCCGTGTCGTGTTCCTGCCGAACGTCGACGACCTCGCGGATTCGATCAACCGGATCGCGCGCTTCCTCGACGGCTACCGCAAACGTCACACAGCCTGAGCCGGGGTCGCGTACGATGTGGCGCCTGATGTGTCAAATGAGGCGCGCCGCTCGTGCCACCCCCGACACCCTTTTCAAACCTCTACTAGAAACACACGCTGCATGGAACCGATCAAAGTTGGACTGCTGGGCTTCGGCACGGTAGGCAGCGGGACCTTCACGGTACTGCGCCGCAATCAGGAAGAAATCAAACGTCGCGCGGGTCGCGGCATCGAGATTGCGCGCATTGCCGTGCGCAACCCGGCCAAGGCGACCGCGGCGCTTGGCGGCGAAGCCGGCAGCGTGGCGCTGACCGATGACTTCAACGCGGTCGTCGACGATCCTTCGATCGCGATCGTCGCGGAAATGATCGGCGGCACCGGCATCGCGCGCGACCTCGTGCTGCGCGCGATCAACAACGGCAAGCACGTGGTCACCGCCAACAAGGCGCTGCTCGCCGTGCATGGCACGGAGATTTTCGAGGCGGCGCGCGCGAACGGCGTGATGGTCGCGTTCGAGTCGGCGGTGGCGGGTGGCATTCCGATCATCAAGGCACTGCGCGAAGGGCTGACGGCGAACCGCATCCAGTACATCGCGGGCATCATCAACGGCACGACGAACTACATCCTGTCGGAGATGCGCGACCGCGGGCTCGATTTCGCGACCGCGCTGAAGGCCGCGCAGGAGCTCGGCTACGCGGAAGCCGACCCGACCTTCGACATCGAGGGCGTCGACGCGGCGCACAAAGCGACGATCATGAGCGCGATCGCGTTCGGCGTGCCGGTGCAGTTCGACCGCGCGTACGTCGAAGGCATCAGCAAGCTCGCCGCGATCGACATCAAATACGCCGAGGAGCTCGGCTACCGCATCAAGCTGCTCGGCATCACGCGCCGCACCGACAAGGGCATCGAGCTGCGCGTGCACCCCACGTTGATTCCGGAAAAGCGCCTGCTCGCGAATGTGGAAGGCGCGATGAACGCGGTCGTCGTGCACGGCGACGCGGTCGGCACGACGCTGTACTACGGCAAGGGCGCGGGCGCCGAGCCGACGGCTTCCGCCGTGGTCGCCGATCTCGTCGACGTGACGCGTCTGCACACGGCCGACCCCGAGCACCGCGTGCCGCATCTGGCATTCCAGCCGGACAGCCTGTCGAACACCCCGATCCTGCCGATCGAAGAAGTCACGAGCGGCTACTACCTGCGCCTGCGCGTCGCCGACGTGACCGGCGTGCTCGCCGACATCACGCGCATTCTGGCGGACACCGGCATTTCAATCGACGCGCTGCTGCAAAAGGAATCGGAGCTCGTCGACGCGAACGGCAAGGGCGAAACCGACATTCTGCTGATCACGCACGAGACGGTCGAAAAGCAGGTCAACGCCGCGATCAGGTCGATCGAGGCGCTCGAGACCGTCGTCTCGCAAGTCACGAAGCTGCGCATGGAAGCGCTGAACTAGGCCGAACTATGAACTACCTCTCCACGCGCGGCGCCGGTGCCGGCGAGCGCCATACCTTCTCCGAGATCCTGCTCGGCGGTCTCGCGAAAGACGGCGGCCTGTATCTGCCGGCCGACTATCCGCGCGTCACCGCGGACGAACTCACGCGCTGGCGCACGCTGCCGTACGCGGATCTCGCCTTCGAGATCCTGTCGAAGTTCTGCGACGACATTCCCGCCGACGACCTGCGCGCACTGACGCGCAAGACCTATACGGCCGCGACCTACTGCAACGTGCGCGACGACGAAAGCGCCGCGCAGATCACGCCGCTGAAGACGCTCGGCGTCGAAGACGGCGCGCCGCTGTCGCTGCTCGAACTGTCGAACGGTCCGACGCTCGCGTTCAAGGACATGGCAATGCAGCTGATCGGCAACCTGTTCGAGTACGCGCTCGCGAAGCATGGCGAAACGCTGAACATTCTCGGCGCGACGTCGGGCGACACCGGCAGCGCCGCTGAATACGCGATGCGCGGCAAGAAGGGCATCCGCGTGTTCATGCTGTCGCCGCACAAAAAGATGAGCGCGTTCCAGACCGCGCAGATGTACAGCCTGCAAGACCCGAACATCTTCAACCTCGCGGTGCAAGGCGTGTTCGACGACGCGCAGGACATCGTGAAGGCGGTGTCGAACGATCACGCGTTCAAGGCGAAGTACAAGATCGGCACGGTCAATTCGATCAACTGGGCGCGGGTCGTCGCACAGGTCGTCTACTACTTCAAGGGCTACTTTGCCGCGACGAAGTCGAACGCCGAGCGCGTGTCGTTCACGGTGCCGTCGGGCAACTTCGGCAACGTGTGCGCGGGTCATATCGCGCGCATGATGGGTCTGCCGATCGAGAAGCTCGTCGTCGCGACCAACGAGAACGACGTGCTCGACGAGTTCTTCCGCACTGGTATTTACCGTGTACGCAGGGCGGCCGAGACGTATCACACGAGCAGCCCGAGCATGGACATCTCGAAGGCATCGAACTTCGAGCGCTTCGTGTACGACCTGCTCGGCCGCGATCCGGCGCGCGTGCTGCAACTGTTCCGCGACGTCGAGGAGAAGGGCGGTTTCGATCTCGCGGCAAGTGGCGACTTCGCGCGCGTAAGGGAGTTCGGTTTCGTGTCGGGCAGCAGCAGCCACGACACCCGCGTCGACACAATCCGCGACGTGTTCCAGCGCTACGACACGATGATCGACACGCACACGGCCGACGGCGTGAAGGTCGCTCGCGAGCATCTGCAACCCGGCATTCCGATGATCGTGCTCGAGACCGCGCAGCCGATCAAGTTCGGCGAGACGATCCGCGAGGCGCTGCTGCGCGAGCCGGAGCGCCCGGCGGCGTTCTCGGGGCTCGAGTCGCTGCCGCAGCGCTTCGAGGTCGTGCCCGCCGATGCGCAGCGGGTGAAGGACTTCATCGTCGCGAATACCGGCGAATAAGGGCGAGCGGGCCGCGTGTCGCTTCGCGTTGATCGACGCTCACGCCCGCACTACGAGAAAACGCTGGCCGCACCCTCCGCGGCCACGCACCGAAAAACATCAAAAGCTCCCCATAACGCCCGGCCGCCCAGGCTAACGGCATCGGCCGCTACAATGTTCTTTTAACCTGCGGCTTCCACCCTCCAGATGTCCACACCCACGCCCCGCGCCCCGATGCTCGCCACTGCCGATGCGCTGGCGATCCTGCTCGACGCCGCGCGCGCGCTCGACGGTATCGAAACGCTGCCGACGCTCGACGCGCTGAATCGCGTGCTCGCCACCGACGTCACGTCGCCGCTCGACGTGCCGCCGATGAACACGAGCGCGATGGACGGCTACGCGGTCCGCATCGCCGATCTCGCGCACGGCAGCCGCCTGCCGGTCTCGCAACGCATTCCGGCCGGCCATGCGCCGACGCCGCTCGCGCCCAACAGCGCGGCACGCATCTTCACCGGCGCGACGGTGCCCGCCGGCGCGGACGCGGTCGTGATGCAGGAGCAGACCGAGGCGGCTGGCGACGAGGTGACGATCGTGCATCGTCCGCAGGCGGGCGAGTGGATCACCGCACAGGGCGCCGATATTCGCGCGGGCTCGGTGATCCTGCCGGCCGGCACGCGGCTCACGCCGCAGGCGTTGGGGCTTGCCGCGTCGGTCGGATGCGCGCGGCTCGAGGTGCGCCGCCGCGTGAAAGTCGCCGTATTCTTCACCGGCGACGAACTGACGATGCCCGGCGAGCCGCTGAAGCCCGGCGCGATCTACAACTCGAATCGCTTCACGCTGCGCGGCCTGCTCGAGAAGCTCGGCTGCGACGTGACCGACTATGGCATCGTCGCCGATCAACTCGACGCGACCCGCGCGACGCTGCGCGCAGCCGCCGAGGCGCACGATCTGATTCTCACCTGCGGCGGCGTGTCGGTCGGCGAGGAGGATCATGTGAAGCCGGCGGTGGAGGCCGAAGGGCGTCTGTCGATGTGGCAGATCGCCATGAAGCCGGGCAAGCCGCTCGCGTTCGGCGCGGTGCGGCGTGGTGCGGGTGGTGCAAATGGGGGCGAGCCGGCCGAAACGTTTTTCATCGGCCTGCCCGGCAATCCGGTGTCGAGCTTCGTGACGTTCCTGCTGTTCGTGCGTCCGTTCGTACTGCGGCTGGCCGGCGTGCAGGCGGTCGCGCCGCGCGCGCTGTCGCTGCGCGCGGACTTCACGCAGGGCAAGGCCGATCGCCGCAACGAGTTCCTGCGCGCGCGCGTCAACGTGGCGGGAGGGCTCGATCTGTTTGCCAATCAGAGTTCGGCCGTGTTGACGTCGACCGTGTGGGGCGACGGTCTGATCGACAATCCGCCGAACCACGCGATCAGCGCAGGCGAAACCGTGCGCTTCATTCCGTTTTCCGAACTGTTGAACTGAGGCCGGTCGTCCGCGGCATGCGCGGCGTAGACCGGCGATATCCCGATGAAGATTGAACTCCGATACTTTGCGAGCGTGCGTGAAGCGCTCAATACGTCCGACGAAAGCGTCGAGGTGCCCGACGGCATCGCGACCGTCGGCGATGTGCGCGCGTGGCTGCGCGTGCGTGGCGGCATCTGGGCCGAGACGCTCGCCGAAGGCCGCGCGCTGCGCATGGCCTGCAACCACGTGATGACCGGCGCGAGCGCCCGCATCACCGAGGGCTGCGAGGTCGCGTTCTTTCCGCCCGTCACCGGCGGCTGAACCGCGCTCTCGTCCATCACGTTCACGCCAGCGACAAAAGCCCTCAGGAGCCGTCCATGCCCGTTCGCGTCCAGACCGAAGACTTCGACCTCAGCGCCGAGGTGGCCGCGCTGCGCGCGCGCAATCCGAGGATCGGCGCGCTCGCGTGCTTCGTCGGCACCGTGCGCGATCTCAACGAGGGCAGCGCGGTCGAGACGATGGAGCTCGAGCATTATCCGGGCATGACGGAGAAGTCGCTCGAGGCGATCGTCGAGCGTGCGCGCGAACGCTGGCCGGGCATCGAGGTGCTGATCGTGCATCGCGTCGGCAAGCTGTATCCGCTCGATCAGATCGTGCTCGTTGCGACGACGGCCGCGCATCGCGGCGACGCGTTTGCGTCGTGTGAATTCGTGATGGACTATCTGAAGACCGAAGCGCCATTCTGGAAGAAGGAGAAAACCGACGCGGGCGAGCGCTGGGTCGACGCGCGCGTGACCGACGATGCCGCGCTCGCGCGCTGGGGAATCGATTCGGGAAATCGGACTCCGGAGTAAACGAGTCGCGGGCCGCGGAGTTGCGACGGCGCACGCGGCGTCTTTGTGTGAGGGGCGTCGGCGCGTCGACGTTCACTCGTCCCGCGAGCGTCCGATGATCGGCACCGGGAACGGCTCCCCAGCCGGCCGCGACGGATGCTCGCCATCGTCGTCAACGTCGCCAACTCGCGGCCGACGCTTCGGCGCCACCCGCTCGAGCAGCGCCTGCTGCTCCGGCGGGATCTTGTAATCCCAGCCGAAACGGCTCAGCTGCAGACTCTGCGCGATCCGCAGCGCCGGCTCCATGAAACGGACCGCCGCGGCCGGCTGATAGCGCGATTCGACCGTATCGAGGAACAGATACAGCCAGCGGCTGAAATGCTGCGGCTCGATGCCTTCGAGCGGCTGATGCGCCTGCTGCACGTTGCCGCGATACTGCTTCGCGCCGAGCACGAGGCTGCTCCAGAATGTGCACATCTTCGGCAGATGGTCGTCCCAGCGGCCCGCGAGCTTCGCGTCGAAGACCGGACCGAGCAGCGGGTCGGCACGCACGCGATCGTAAAAGCCATGGACGAGGTCGCCGATATTGGCGTCGGTGGGTTCGGCCGCGCGTTCGACCGGCGGCGCGGCGGGGAAAGACGGATTCATGCGGATTCCAGAAAATTGCGGTTGCCGATGACGGCTGAACTGAACCTTGACCCCCCCGTTTTTCTAACAAACGGTTGATGCGGAAAAAGCTACTATTGCTATCCGAAACAGTTTTGCAGCGCGATTCGGGGAACGACGCCCGCCGGCCAGTCATGCCAGCCAGTCATGTTAGGGCGTAGCGCTCGTTCCCGGCAACCCTTGTCTCGACGCGGTTATCGGGACATTCAAGGCACGTGCTCGCAGCCTTTCAAGCTATACCGGGACCTATGAGACTTACCGACTATACGGATTACGCGCTGCGCGTGCTGCTGTACCTCGCGGTACGGGGCGACGGATTATCGACGATTCAGGACATTTCGCAAGCCTACGGCATCTCGAAGAACCATCTGATGAAGGTCGTGCAGCAGCTGGGCGAGCTCGGCTGGGTCGAAACCGTGCGCGGCCGCAACGGCGGCTTGCGGCTCGGCGCGCAATCGCTGTCGCTGACCGTCGGCGACGTGGTGCGGGTCACGGAAAGCGACTTTGCGCTGGTCGGCTGTCTGCCGGACCGGCAGGGCCAACAGCGGCCTTGCGTCATCACGACGCAGTGCCGGCTGCGTGGCGCGTTGCAGGCGGCGAACCTCGCTTTTCTCGCCGAGCTCGATCGTTTTACGATCGGCGAAGTCGCGCAACCGAAAAGTCCGCTCGCGGCGTTGCTCGGGTTAGGCTCCACGATTCAGATGGTGCCGCTGCCGATTACGGTGGTATCGGATAGCACGCGCGGCGGCAGTCCGGCGACGCTGGGCCACAAGAACTAGAACATCCGGCCGGCTCCGGGGTGCGCAAACCCGCCCCGCCGCGCCACTGGGGAAGGATCGCGGCAGTTCTTGCGCTCAAATGTTAAATAGTTGCGACCGAGGCCAAAAAAGCGCTTGAAACCCTAATAAAACGCCTCATTTTGGTGGTAATCGAAATTGGAGGTCTCTTGATGAGAATCGACAAACTCACCACTAAATTCCAGGAAGCGCTTGCGGACGCCCAGAGTCTGGCGGTTGGCCGCGACAATCAGTACATCGAACCCGTCCACGTGCTCGCGGCACTCGTCGCGCAGCAGGACGGCTCCGCTCGCTCGCTGCTGTCGCGCGCCGGCGTGCATGTACAACCTCTACAAACCGCACTGAACGACGCGGTCACGCGGCTGCCGCAAGTGCAGGGCACCGACGGCAACGTGCAGATCGGCCGCGAACTGACCGGTCTGTTGAACCAGGCCGACAAGGAAGCGCAGAAGCTCAACGACACGTTCGTCGCGAGCGAAATGTTCCTGCTCGCAGTCGCCGACGACAAAGGCGAGGCCGGCCGTCTCGCGCGCGAGCATGGGTTGTCGCGCAAGGCGCTCGAAACCGCGATCGCCGCGGTGCGCGGCGGCTCGCAGGTGCATAGCCAGGACGCCGAAAGCCAGCGCGAAGCGCTGAAGAAATACACGATCGACCTGACCGAGCGCGCCCGCGCAGGCAAGCTCGACCCCGTGATCGGCCGCGACGACGAAATCCGCCGTTCCATTCAGATCCTGCAGCGCCGCACCAAGAACAACCCGGTGCTGATCGGCGAGCCGGGCGTCGGCAAGACCGCGATCGTCGAGGGGCTCGCGCAGCGCATCGTCAACGGCGAAGTGCCGGAAACGCTGAAGAACAAGCGCGTGCTGTCGCTCGACATGGCCGCGCTGCTGGCGGGCGCCAAATATCGCGGCGAGTTCGAGGAGCGCCTGAAGGCGGTGCTCAACGACATCGCGAAGGACGAAGGGCAAACCATCGTCTTCATCGACGAGATTCACACGATGGTCGGCGCCGGCAAGGCCGAAGGCGCGATGGACGCGGGCAACATGCTGAAGCCGGCGCTCTCGCGCGGCGAGCTGCATTGCGTCGGCGCGACCACGCTCGACGAATACCGCAAATACATCGAAAAGGATGCCGCGCTCGAGCGCCGCTTCCAGAAGGTGCTGGTGGACGAACCGTCGGTCGAGGCGACCATCGCGATCCTGCGCGGTCTGCAGGAGCGCTATGAGCTGCACCACGGCGTCGACATCACCGACCCGGCGATCGTCGCGGCGGCCGAGCTGTCGCATCGCTACATCACGGACCGCTTCCTGCCCGACAAGGCGATCGATCTGATCGACGAAGCCGCGTCGAAGATCAAGATGGAAATCGACTCGAAGCCGGAGGAGATGGATCGGCTCGACCGTCGTCTGATCCAGCTGAAGATCGAACGCGAAGCGGTGAAGAAGGAGAAGGACGAAGCGTCGCAGAAGCGTCTGCAGCTGATCGAAGAGGAAATCGAGCGGCTCAACCGCGAATATTCGGACCTCGATGAAATCTGGACCGCGGAAAAAGCGGCGGTGCAGGGCAGCGCGCAGCTGAAGGAAGAGATCGAGAAGACGCGTGCGGAAATCGTGCGTCTGCAGCGTGAGGGCAAGCTCGAGAAGGTGGCTGAATTGCAGTACGGCAAGCTGCCGGGTCTCGAGGCTCAACTGAAGGAAGTCACGCGCGCCGAAGCCGAGGAGCAGAACAGTCCGAAGCGTCCGCGTCTGTTGCGCACGCAGGTCGGCGCGGAAGAGATCGCCGAGGTCGTGTCGCGGTCCACCGGTATTCCGGTGTCGCGCATGATGCAGGGCGAGCGCGAAAAGCTGCTGCAGATCGAGTCGAAGCTGCATGAGCGCGTGGTCGGCCAGGACGAGGCGATCAGCGCGGTCGCCGATGCGATTCGCCGCTCGCGCGCGGGTCTGTCGGACCCGAACCGTCCGTATGGCTCGTTCCTGTTCCTCGGGCCGACCGGCGTCGGCAAGACCGAGCTGTGCAAGGCGTTGGCGTCGTTCCTGTTCGATTCGGAAGAGCATCTCATCCGTATCGACATGAGCGAGTTCATGGAGAAGCACAGCGTCGCGCGTCTGATCGGCGCGCCGCCGGGTTACGTCGGCTACGAGGAGGGCGGTTATCTCACCGAGGCCGTGCGCCGCAAGCCGTATAGCGTGATCCTGCTCGACGAAATCGAGAAGGCGCATCCGGACGTGTTCAACGTGCTGCTGCAGGTGCTCGACGACGGCCGCATGACCGATGGCCAGGGCCGCACCGTCGACTTCAAGAACACGGTGATCGTGATGACCTCGAACCTCGGTTCGCAGGTCATCCAGGCGATGGTCGGCGAGCCGCAGGAAGCCGTGAAGGACGCCGTGTGGGAAGAGGTGAAGCTGCACTTCCGGCCCGAGTTCCTGAACCGGATCGACGACGTCGTCGTGTTCCATGCGCTCGATCGCTCGAACATCCAGTCGATCGCGCGGATCCAACTGCAGCGTCTGCACGAGCGGCTCGCGAAGCTCGACATGCAACTGGTGGTGTCGGACGCGGCGCTCGAGCACATCGGCAAGGTCGGCTACGACCCGCTGTTCGGTGCGCGGCCGCTGAAGCGGGCGATCCAGCAGGAGATCGAGAACCCGATCGCGAAGCTGATTCTGGCCGGCAAGTTCGGTCCGAAGGATGTAATTCCGGTCGAAGTGGACGACGGCAAGCTGCTGTTCGAGCGCGTCGTGCACTGAAGGCGATGGCTTGACGATGCGAAGGGACGATAGCAGGCGAGTCGTTCCCGCCAACGTTAAGAAACCGGCAACGAAGGTGACTTCGTTGCCGGTTTTCTTTTGTTCGCCGATTTCAAACCGGTGGCATCACCGTGGAGCGAAGGTCTCTGCAAGCCGCCAGCGCATGGCGCACAGCGTGCTTAAGCGTTGCCCTTGTTGCCGAGCAGCGCCGACAGGCCGCCGAGCGCGCCGAGCACCGTGGTCGCGTTCAGCTTGCCATCGGCCGGCACTTCGCCTTCCGGCGTGGCCGCGTTGACGACGTGCGGCAGGATCTGCGACAGCAGACCCGTCACCTGATCCGGCTGGACGCCGGCCTTGGCGGCGAGACCGGTCACGGCTTCCGAGCCCAGCACGTTATGCAGCGCGTCGGGTGCGATCGGCTGGTTTTCGCCATTGCCGACCCACGACGACACGACGTCGCCGAGGCCCTTTTCCTGGAAGCGCTGGATCAGGCCGTTCAGGCCACCAGGCTGGTTGTTGACGAATTCGAGCGCGGCGGCGATCAGCGCTTGCTGGCCGCCGCCTTCTGGCGATTTGCCAAGCAGGGAACCGATGGTGTCGAGTAGGCTCATGACGGTCTCTCTTCAATGCCGGCGCGTATGACGGCCGGGCGGGTGACGTCGACGCGCGGTTGCGCGTCGCGGTGAAACGCAAGGGCGGCAGCCCCGCCGGGCTCAAGCGCCGGACGCAGCCGCGGCGGATGCCGCCTTGCTCTTCTTCGCTTTCTTCTTCGAAGCCTTGGTGCCGGACGCGTCGGCCGGTGCGCTGGCTGCCGCGGCGGCCGCAGCCGTAGCGGTTGCCGCTTCGGATGCTGCGGCCTTGTCCTTCTTCTTCGACTTCGACGGCTTCGCGGCCGAGGCAGGCGCAGCCGCGGCCGGCGCTGCCGTCGTGGCAGCGGGCGCGGCGGCGGTGGTTGCCGCGGGAGCCGCCGGTGTGGTCTTCGTGGCCGGCTTGGTGGACGTCTTCGCGCCGGTCGGCGGTGCCGACGAGCCGTTGATCGTCAGTCCGGCCGCTTCGAGGTTCTCGACCGATTTCTGGCCGATGCCCTTCACACGCACGGCGAGATCGTCGGCGCTCTTGAACGGGCCGTTTTTGGCGCGTTCGTCGAGAATCGCTTTCGCATGCACGGGGCCAATGCCCTTGACCGATTCGAGCGCGGCCTGATCGGCGGTATTCACTTCCACGGCCGCGGCAAATCCGGCCGACAGCGACAAAGCCACAGCGACGCAAAGCATGAAAAGCTTCTTCAGCATGGCAAGCACTCCATTGAGGGCAAAAAGTTAGCCGGGAACGGACGACCTATCCTGTCAGCGGGCGCTGCGTTTAAGCATAGGACAAATCGCAGGCCCGATTTGAGATAGCGGACGATTTATACCGATCGATCGATGACAAGTAAATCCACCACACAATATTTAAAGCTTTTGGCGGCATGCAGTGCCGGTGAATTTATCGGTCGATATCGATCGCGATAACTCGTCTGCGATAAAGAATGAGCAACGCAAAGGAATGACAGCGTCCGACGCTTGACTTAGAGTGCACTCGAAGTCCTAACCTGAGTCCGTCATGTCGAAACACTCAACCGCGCTCACCATCGGTCAGGTCGCCGAAACGATCGGCGTGTCCACGCACACGCTGCGCTATTACGAACAGGCCGGCCTGATCCAGCCGGTCGGACGCACGCAGACGGGGCACCGGCTGTACTCGCCGGCCGATCTCGACTGGTTGCGCTTCGTGATGCGTCTGAAGGCAACGGGCATGTCGATCTCCGGCATGCAACAGATCGCCGCGCTGCGCGCGCAAGGCCATCCGACGATGCGCGCACGCCGCGACCTGCTGGTTGCGCATCGCACCGCGTTGCTCGCGCGGATCGCCGATCTGCAGGGCAACCTCGGCGCGATCGACGACAAGATCGCGTACTACGAGGCGGCCTCGAGCGGCGCGCTTGAGCCCGATCCGGCACGACAGGACGACGAAGCCTCGTCGCCCTCACACCCCGATAAGGACTCGCAATGGACTACGCACACAACGACCGCTACGCGCGGGGCTGGGATAAGCTCAGGGAAATCGACGGTTCGGCGGGCGAGCAGGTAATCGCCGCGCTCGCGCCCGTCGCGCCGGAATTCGGACGCCTGTTGATTGAATTCGGCTTCGGCGACATCTACAGCCGGCCGCAGCTCGATCTGCGCACGCGTGAGATTGCGACGATCGCGTCGCTCGCGACCCTCGGCTGCGCGCAGCCGCAGCTGAAGGTACATATCGAGGCGGCGCTGAACGTCGGCTGCACGCGCGAGCAGATCGTCGAGGTGTTCATGCAGATGGCACTTTATGCGGGCTTTCCGGCCGCGCTCAATGCGCTGTTCGCGGCGCGGGAAATTTTCGAGGCCAAGGATCGGGAGGGGCAGGCCGCATACGCGGCGTGAGCGGGCTGAGCTGCGTGGGGACGGAAAGGCGGATGCAGAACAGGTCGTCTCTCACCCTGGCTTGGGCGCAACTGACGGTCCGGTCGGTGCTATTCGCGGCCTTCCCAACCCTCCATCCCCTCAAACAGCCGAATCAACCAGCGCCGCCGCAGCCTCGCGCAAATAGCGCTGGCTCACGAATCGCCAGTACACGAGCAAGCCGAGCCCGGCAATCGCGAGACTTGCGGTATTCGCGACCCAGAAGCCGCGCGCGCCGGTCAGCCAGGGCGGCGTGAGGCCGGTCGTATCGAAGCCGAGTGCATAGCCGCCGCCGAGCCCGACTCCCCACAGCGCCACCGCATAGATGATGGTCGGCACGACCGCGACCTTGTAGGCGCGCAGCACGAACGCGGTCGAGATCTGCAACGCGTCGAACAGGTGGTAGCAGGCGACGATCAGCACCAGCGGCAACGCCTTCGCCGCGACCTGCGCGTTCGTCGTATAGCCGGCGACGATATATGGCCGCAGCACGAGCACGAGCGCGCCATAGCAGCACGCGATCGCAACCGCCATCGCGATGCCGTGACGCGACAGCGTGCGCGCCGCCTGCGGCCGATGCGCGCCGAGCGCCTGCGCGACCAGCGTCGACGACGCGATGCCGATCGACAGTGGCGTCATATAGAGCACCGCGCCGACGTTGCCGGCGATCTGATGTCCGGCGAGCGTCGTCGTGCCGAAGCGCGCGATGAAAAGCGCCATGAAAGTGTACGACGTGACCTCGATCAGATACGACAGCCCCATTGGAATACCGAGCCGCAGTTGCGCGGCCTGGCGCTTCCAGACCGGCCAACAGAAGTGCGTGAAGATGCCGAGTGCCTTGAAATCGTCGATGCGCGCGAGCAGCAGCATGCCGAGCGCCGCGAGTGCCCAGTTGAGCAGCGTGCTCGCGAGCGCGCAGCCCGGACCGCCCAGCGCGGGCACGCCGAGGCCGCCGAAGATGAACCAGGTATTGAGCGGAATTTTCAGCAGCAGCGCGGCGATCTGCAGGAACATCACGAGCCGCGGTTTGGCGAGCGCATTGGCAACGGAGCCGTAGACCCGGAAGGCGAGGCCGGCGGGCAGCCCGAACGCGAGAATCCGCAGGTACGCGAGCGTGCGCTCGTGCAGCGCGTCGGGCACCCGCGACAACGCCAGCAACGGTCCGGGGAAGAACAGGATCAGAAAGCCGATCACGGTCAGCGCGGCGGCAAGCCACCATGACTGGCGGACCTCTTCGCCGATCTCGCCGTAGCGACGCGCGCCGTACAGCTGCGCGGTGATCGGCTGCAGCGCGGTCAGGATGCCGGTCAGGCCGATATAGACCGAGACGTAGATCGACGAGCCGAGGCCGAGCGCGGCCAGATCGACGGCCGAGTAGCGCCCGACCATCGCCGTGTCGATCACGCCGAACGCGATGATGGCCAACTGGCCGATCAATACGGGCCACGCGAGCGCGGCGATCTTCCGTACGTCGGCGAACATGGTCAGTCGCGCTTCTTGTGCCAGTTGCGGCGCTTGCCGGGCGGCGGCTTGGGACGGTCGATGCGCACGTAAAGGCGGAAGCGCTCGTCGCGGTCCGCCGCGCGGCGGCCTTCCCACACGAGCTTCCAGATGTAGTCGGGCATCGCGCTCGGGTCGCCGTAGTCCTGCGAGTCCTGACGCAGGATCACGTCGCAGTCCTGGTCGAACGAAAAGTGCATGTCGCCGAAATACGCGAACGTCGCGATCTGCGCATTGCCTAGGCGCACCGGCGCGATGCACGTGTAGTCATCGGGCAAATGGGCGGCGATCTGCTGTGCGACGTCGCGATAGGTCCGGCTGTAGTTGACGACCGGCAGCCACAGCGTCATCAGCAACACCCACATCAGCGTGGTGCCGGCGCTCGACAGCACGACGCTGCGCCACAGCACCTTCGGATGACGCGCGAGGCGCCAGCGCACCAGCAGGAACCAGCACACGGTCACCGCGACCGCGCACACGAACGACAGAATCTTGAACTGCGGCACGAAGCCGGGCGCGAGTCGCGCGAGATTGCGCGCGAGCGGATGCGGAAAGCCGGTCAGCCCTGCCACATACACGAGCCATACGAAGCTGCCGAGGATCGTGAAGCTCAGCAGCGCGAACCAGTCGATCGCATTGATCGCGCCGCGCTTGAGCGTCGGCAGCGCGAAAGTGGCGAGCACCGCAAGCGGCGGCAGCAGCAGCATGTAGAGTCGGTTCGACTGATGGCTTTGCAGCACGACGAGCACGAACAGCGGCCCGATCACCGACAGCGGAATCGCCACGTGCGGCGCGCGCCGCAGTCCCTGCCAGCTGAACCACGACCACAGCGCGAGCGGCCAGGCGGGCCACGTGAAGAGCGGCAGGTTTTTCAGCGCATACGCGGCGACCGAGCCGGGCGGGCCCGCGAACGAACTCAGGCTCACGTGCAGCCACTGGTTCAGATACCAGACAGCGTCGTCCGGGAACGCTGTGAGCGCGATGATCGGCCACGACACCGCGAGCATGAGCGCCACGGGCAGACCCGCGAGCAGCAGCCAGCGCGATCGCGTTTCGCGTACGATCAGCGTCATCGCGAGCGTGCCGAGCAGCAGCGCGCCGACCAGCACCGGGCTGCTCGCGAGTGTGACGAGGCCGATCGCGAGACCCCAGATCAGCGCGCCCTGAATCGGCTTGTCGATCATGCGCACGAGGCCGTACACGAGCATCGCGATGCAGACGAACTGCGCGAGCTGCGGCGTGGTCTCGTGACCGCGCTCGGCGAGGCCGAAGCACGCGAGCAGGATCAGCAGTGCGCCATCGGCGAGCGTGCGGCCATAGTCGCGCGGTTCCGGCTCGCCGCCGAACGCATATTTGAATGGCTGCACTTCGGCACGCCGGCCGAGCAGATACGCCGCGTACCAGACGAACGCACAGCCCGCGCAGAACAGCAGGCCCGTGAACACGCGCGACGCGTTGCTCGCGTCGACCCACGGTGCGAGGACGCGGATCGCACTCGCGCCGAGCCAGTAGCCGAGCGGGCCGTCCTCGGTCAGATATTTGCCGACCAGATTCGGCAGCAGCCAATCGTGCGCGCCGCCGTTCGCCATCGTCCACATCACACCAAAGCCGGCTGCGTCCTCGTTCTTCCACGGATCGCGGCCGAACAGGCCGAACGAGGCGTAGACGATACAGATGGCCAGCAGCAGCCAGCGCGGCAACGCACTGGTCGCAGAGGCAGTGAGGCGAACGACAGGTCTCATGCAGTGTGTGGAGTCTGGATAAACGATGCAGCCGGAGCGGCCCGGCAGGTCAGGGCGCGAGGGCCCGTTTCGAGCATCCGGCATTGTAGTCGTGCCGTGCGATGCACGTCACGGCCGGTAACGCCCGGCAACGTCAATGGACAAGCTGTAACACAGTGTCGCGACAGCGCGGCGTGCGACCCAGCGGGCGCACAAGCGCAGGCGACAAAAAAGGGCAGCTCGCGCTGCCCTTTCTGTTTGCTCCGTTGCCGGCCGGCAGCCGGCACCGTTGCGGTATTACTTTACTGCCTTGCCCGAAGCACGTGCGCCGAACTTCTTGTTGAACTTCTCGACGCGGCCGGCCGTGTCCATGATCTTTTGCTGGCCGGTGTAGAACGGATGCGATTCCGACGACACTTCGATCTTCGCGAGCGGGTAGGTCTTGCCGTTGAATTCCGCGGTTTCGCGCGTCTGGATGGTCGAGCGCGTCACGAACCTGAAGTCGTTCGACATGTCGACGAACAGGACTTCGCGGTAATTCGGGTGAATGCCTTCTTTCATGGTCTTTCCTTTAATCTGGCGGTAGCCAACCCGCGTGCAGCCTCGAATGGGACTGCCTTCAGGCGCGAGCCACTTGCCTACGGTCGAAAAACCGCGATTATGCCAGAAAATCAGTCGCTTGGCGATTTTTCTGCCAGCGGATTCTATTGCGGCGCAAGCGGCGCCCATTCGCGGCGTCTCAAATGGGCGTGAACGTCAAACCGACGCGCGCTGGATCTTGCCGGTAGTAGCGCGCGAGCAGTCGGTACAGTTCCGGATACTCCGCCTCGAACGCTTGGGGCCGCACGAACAGCGCCTCGCTGCATACGGCAAAAAATTCCGACGGATGGTCCGTCGCATACGGATCGATCAGCGACTCGCGTTCGAAACGCGCCCAGCGTCGCTCGGGCACCGCGTCGACTTTCGCACAGAAGTGATCGTATGCATGGTCGAACACATCGGCCCATGCCTGCGCATCGAGCGGCGCGTGCCAGCGGCGCATCAGCGGCGGGTGGCCATCCGCTTCGCCGTTGAGCATGTCGATCTTGTGCGCGAACTCGTGGATCACGACGTTGTATGCGTCGCTGCCATCGGTCATCTGCGCGTCTTCCCACGACAGCACCACCGGGCCGCCTTCCCACGCCTCGCCGCTGGCGTCGTGTTCGATCTCGTGCACGACGCCATCTTCGTCCTCAACGGTCTTGCGGATCACGAACTCGCCCGGATAGACGATCACGCCGACCCAGCCGCGATACAGATCGAGGCTCAGATTCAACACCGGCAGGCACGCCTGCGCGGCGATGCCGACCGTCATCGCATCGGTCAGCTCGAGCTCGTGCGCGGTCGAGAACTCCTTCTGCGCGAGGAAGAGACTCGTCTTCTCGCGCAGCCGCGCGAGATCAGGCGCTTCCAGATGCGTGAGAAAGGGTAGGCCGGCGAGTGTCGCCTGCCACAAGGAATCGTCGATCGCGTAGTCGCGCAGCGCGCGCTCGCGACGCCGTGCGCCCAGCCAGTTCGTGAGTTTCGACAGCATGCTTGGAGCCCACCTTCAGTCGATCTGTTTTTGCCACGCGGCGAACGGGCCGCCGCATATCGCGACGCCGATCAGAAAATAGAAACCGTCGAGCGACGCGAGCAAACTGGCTTGCTGCGCAATCGACCGGCTGATCGACGCGATCGCGAGCGCGTGCGCTTCGCTCGCCGCATGACCGGCGGCGGAGCCGCGCGCCAGCGTCGCGAGCGTGTTCTGGTAGACCGGATTGTACGGATTCACGGACTCCGCGAGGCGACTTTGATGCAGCGCGAGCCGGTGCTGTTCGACGATGATCGCCGAGGCGGTCGCGAAGGAGATGGTCAACTGCCGGACGATGTTTTTCAGCCGGTAGCCGTGCGTGAACGCCTCCTCGATCGAGAAGATGCGGCACGTCAGATTCGCGACCGACGGCACGATGAACAGCAACAGCAGGCCGCGCAGCAGCAGCGGCAGGGCGAGCGCCGCTTCGCCGACGTCCGGCGACATGCGTGTCATCCACCCGGCGGCGAACGCGGCCACCCCGAAGCCCGGCACGATGATCCACTTCTCGCGCGGCAGCAGCTTCGCAAAACGCGGCGCATTGTCTCTGCGGACGATGGACGAAAAAAAACCGCTCGCAGTTTGCGAGCGGTTTTTCATGCGTTGCAGTTGCCGACTAATACGGCCAGCACGAACGTCGCGCGTTAGCTGCCGCCGCCACGACGCATCATGTCGAAGAACTCGGAATTGCTCTTCGTCTGGCGGATCTTGTCGAGCAGGAATTCCATCGACTCGACTTCGTCCATGTCGTGAATGAACTTGCGCAGTACCCAGATCTTCTGCAGCGCTTCGGGCTTGATCAGCAGCTCTTCGCGGCGCGTGCCAGACTTGTTCAGGTTGATTGACGGGTAGACGCGCTTCTCGGCGAGACGGCGCTCGAGGTGCACTTCCATGTTGCCGGTGCCCTTGAACTCTTCGTAGATCACATCGTCCATGCGGCTGCCGGTTTCGATCAGCGCCGTGCCGATGATGGTCAGCGATCCGCCTTCCTCGATGTTGCGCGCCGCGCCGAAGAACCGCTTCGGGCGCTGCAGCGCGTTCGCGTCGACACCGCCCGTCAGCACCTTGCCCGACGCCGGGACCACCGTGTTGTAAGCGCGCGCGAGACGCGTGATCGAGTCGAGCAGAATCACGACGTCGTTCTTCATTTCGACGAGGCGCTTGGCCTTCTCGATCACCATTTCGGCGACCTGCACGTGACGCGCGGCGGGTTCGTCGAACGTTGAGGCGATCACTTCGCCGGCCACCGAACGCTGCATTTCCGTCACTTCCTCCGGACGCTCGTCGATCAGCAGCACGAACAGCACGACGTCGGGATGGTTCTGCTTGATCGCGTGCGCGATGTGCTGAAGCATCACGGTCTTGCCCGACTTCGGCGACGCGACGAGCAGGCCGCGCTGGCCCTTGCCGATCGGCGCGATCATGTCGATGATGCGGCCGGTCACGTTCTCTTCGCCACGCATTTCACGTTCGAGCAGCAGCACCTTGTTCGGGTGCAGCGGCGTCAGGTTTTCGAACATGATCTTGTGCTTCGAGGCCTCCGGCGGCTGGCCGTTGACCTTGTCCACCTTCACCAGCGCGAAATAGCGCTCGCCGTCTTTCGGCGTGCGCACTTCGCCTTCGATCGTGTCGCCCGTATGCAGATTGAAGCGGCGGATTTGCGACGGGCTGATGTAGATGTCATCCGTGCTGGCGAGGTAGGAGGTTTCCGGCGAACGCAGGAAGCCGAAACCGTCCGGCAGCACTTCGAGGGTGCCGTCGCCGAAGATCGTGTCGCCCGCTCTGGCTCGTTTTTTTAGAATGGCGAACATCAATTCCTGCTTGCGCAGGCGGTTCGCGCTTTCGATCTCGAGGCCATTGGCCATCTCGATCAATTGGGACACGTGCAGAGTCTTAAGCTCGGATAAATGCATACGGAGAACCCGCAGGAGAAGGTGCGACGAAATGAAATCTGGGAGGAGGGTGAGCGGAGCCGCTCAAAGACTTACACGTCTTTTCGACGTTTTGTGGATTCTAGCATAGCACACGCCAATTTAAGCCAGTCCGGCAGCGCGGCATCTTTGTTGCAAAGCGTGTTGCCGGCTGACAACACGCTTGACCGGCGGGCGCGGCGGTTTGCACACCCGATGCGCCCGATTCTCCAACTGCCTGCGGCGCGCGATGGAGCCGCGAGCGCCGCGGCGTACTGCTTGCTTTACAGGTTGCCGTCGAGGAACGCGGTGAGTTGCGACTTCGACAGAGCTCCGACCTTCTGAGCGGCAACGGCGCCGTTCTTGAACAGGATCAATGTGGGGATGCCGCGCACGCCAAACTTGACCGGCGTGGACTGATGCTCGTCGACATTGATCTTCGCGACTTGCAGGCGATCGGCGTAATCCTTCGCGACCTCGTCGAGGATCGGCGCGATCATCTTGCACGGACCGCACCATTCGGCCCAGAAATCGAGCAGCACGGGTTTATCGGATTTCACGACGTCCTGTTCGAACGATGCGTCGCTAATATGCTTGATTTGTTCGCTCATTTATGAATACCTCTGTCGGTTCGAGGCCCGCCTGAATTGCTCGCCACGATACGTCAAAAACTGGGAAAACTCCGTTCGCTTTGCCGCATCCAGAGCCTCGCCGCGCATGCCTGTGAAAATCAGAAAAACCGCCTGAAAAAACGCCGGATTTTCACGCAATGCGCGGAAAGAGTCGCGTATGCGGGTCTTTCAACTGGCAGTGTAGCTTAATTCGCTATGCGTTGCCGATGGCGATAGTACTCATCAAGGCAGTGGGGCTAATAGGCCGCCGCCGCAGCGTCGGCCGGTTTCTGCGGCTCACGGCGACCGCGTTGCAATCTAAATGGTGTCGCGCGCGGCGAACTCAAGTTCCGGCGCGTGGCGCGCGTCGCCGCGGTGGCCGGGAGGGCGTCTGGCGGCGTGCAGAAAGCGGCCGCAAACCGCGCGAAGCCGTTCGAAGCGGAGCGTCGTTCGCGTTTTGCTCGTGCCAACAGTCGCACAATGCGCGCGGCAATGATAGAATCCTTCGTGACGGGCCTCCTCGCATGGAGGGATGGTCAACCTGGTCAGGTCGGGAACGAAGCAGCCACAGCCGTTTTCCACCAGTGCCGAGGGTTGGGCTCGTCACCTTTCCTTGCTTTTTTCTCCGTGGCCGTTTTCACGGCTTCTCCGCAGTTTCTCCTCAGTCATTCCGAGCTTTTGTATTGATCGTTCGCCGTCTTCGGATGGAGCGTCGTCGTGGCCGTTTCGCGCATTTCACGCGTCTTCCCGAATCGGTTTTGCGCGCCATTGTTACTGATACAATTTCCGGATGACCTATCAAGTTCTCGCACGCAAATGGCGGCCGAAGGATTTCGCTTCGCTCGTCGGACAGGAGCACGTGGTGCGCGCGCTCACCCATGCGCTCGACGGCGGCCGTCTGCACCATGCCTATTTGTTTACAGGTACGCGCGGCGTCGGCAAGACCACGCTGTCGCGCATCTTCGCGAAGGCGCTCAATTGCGAGACCGGCGTGACGTCGACGCCGTGCGGCGTATGCCGTGCGTGTCGCGAGATCGACGAAGGGCGCTTTGTCGATTACGTCGAAATGGACGCGGCGAGTAATCGTGGCGTCGATGAAATGGCCGCGCTGCTCGAGCGCGCGGTGTACGCGCCCGTCGACGCGCGCTTCAAGGTCTACATGATCGACGAAGTGCACATGCTGACGAACCACGCGTTCAACGCGATGCTGAAGACGCTCGAAGAGCCCCCACCGCACGTCAAGTTCATCCTCGCGACCACCGACCCGCAGAAGATTCCGGTCACCGTGCTGTCGCGCTGTCTGCAGTTCAATCTGAAGCAGATGCCGGCCGGCCATATCGTGTCGCATCTCGAACGCATTCTCGGCGAAGAGAGCGTGCCTCACGAGGCGCAGGCGTTGCGCCTGCTCGCGCGCGCGGCCGACGGTTCGATGCGCGACGCGCTATCGCTGACCGATCAGGCGATCGCCTATTCGGCGAACCAGGTCAGTGAAGACGCGGTGCGCGGCATGCTCGGCGCGCTCGACCAAAGCTATCTGATCCGCCTGCTCGACGCGCTCGCGCAGGGCGACGGCGCGGCGGTGCTGGCGGTCGCCGACGAGATGGCCTTGCGCAGCCTGTCGTTCTCGACGGCGCTGCAAGATCTGGCGAGCCTGCTGCATCGGATCGCGTGGGCGCAGTTCGCGCCTTCGTCGGTGCTCGACGAATGGCCGGAGGCGGCCGACTTGCGCCGTTTCGCCGACGCGTTGAGCGCCGAGCAGGTGCAACTGTTCTATCAGATCGCGACGATCGGCCGAAGCGAACTGGGCCTCGCGCCCGACGAATACGCGGGCTTCACGATGACGCTGCTGCGCATGCTCGCGTTCGAGCCGGCGCCGACAGGCGGCGGTGGCGGAGCGGCGGGAGCCGCTGGCACGCAGAGCGGTGCGGGCGGAGCCGGCGCCGGTGCGCAGCGCTCGGGTGCACCGACGGTTGCCGCGCTGCGCGCGCTGTCACCGTCGTCCGCGACGGCCATGGCAGCTGCTGCGCCCGTTCGTGGACCTCAGGTAAGCGTTGCCGGCGAGGAGCAGGGCGACGCGATGAAATCGACCGCGCCGACTGCAAAGCCGATCGCGAAACCCGCAGCCGACTCCGCGCAATCTGAAGAAGCACCGCAATCGCCCAACGCCGAAGTCGCCCGCGTGACAGACGCGCCTGCCATTACAGCACCCCAGCTGGCGCCGTGGGAAGACGCGCCCGCGAATGCCGTCGCCACGATCGCCAGCTCGAGCGCGCCGGTCTCGAACGAAGTTTCCGACATCGCACCTTCGTCCGCACCGAGCGCGCTTGCAACTGCCGCGCCTGGTCGAGCGGAAGAGGCCACGTCACCGGAACCGGAAGCGCAGCCGGAATTGGCGGCGCCCGCTTCAACGGCGGCACCGGCGGCCGCAGCCGACTCCGTGCCGCGCCGCGCGGGCGGCGCCAGCGCCGCGCTCGACGTGCTGCGCAACGCCGGCATGAAAGTATCGTCCGACCGTGGCCGCGCTAACACGGCCGTGCCCGCGAAGCCGGCCGCACCGAAGCCGGCCGCACCGAAACCCGCCGCGCCGCGTGTGGTTGTGCCGGCGCCGACGCCTGGTGCGTCACGCCGCGAGTCGCAGGACACCGCCGCGCAGGCTGCGCCCGCTCGCGACGCAAACAGCGGCGCGAGCAGCAATGCGCAGCAGAACAGCCCGTCGATCCCACCATGGGACGACATGCCGCCCGACGACTACCTGCCGTTGTCGGCCGCGGACGACGCGTACTTCATTCCGCCAGACGACGACTTCGTGCCGGTGTTCGACCGCGGCCCCGACGACGTCCGCATGGACGGCGCGGCCGCGCAGGCCGCCGCGCCGGCGCCGCTCGCCGATACGCGCCCGCTGCCGCCTGCCGTGCCGCTCGATCCGCTAGGTTTCACCGGCGACTGGCCGGCGCTCGCCGTCGATCTGCCGCTGAAGGGCATCTCGTATCAGCTTGCGTTCAACAGCGAACTGATGGCGCTCGACGGCAGCACGCTGAAGCTCAACGTGCCGGTGCCGCAATACGCAGAAGCGTCGCAGGTCGCTAAACTGAAGGCAGCGCTCGTCGAGCGGCTCGGCCAGAACGTCGACGTGCAGGTCGAAGTCGGCCCGGCGCGCCGTACCGCCGCCGCGCACGACGCGAAGCTGCGCGCGCAGCGCCAGCAGGAAGCCGAGCGCGAGATCAGCGCCGATCCGTTCGTGCAGTCGCTGATTCGCGAGTTCGGCGCGAGCATCGTGCCGGGCTCGATCTGCCCGATTACCCCGGACGCCGCCCCGAACGGCGCGTCGCCGGCCCACTGATCCATCGTTCGCGGCGTCGTCGCAGCGCGGCGCCGGAATGCCAGATTTCACGCTATCTAGAAGGAGCACGTCCATGATGAAAGGCCAACTCGCCGGGCTGATGAAGCAAGCCCAGCAGATGCAGGAAAACATGAAGAAGATGCAGGAGCAACTCGCGCTGATCGAAGTCGAGGGGCAGTCGGGTGCCGGTCTCGTCAAGGTGACGATGACCTGCAAGAACGACGTGCGCCGCGTGTCGATCGACCCGAGCCTGCTCGCCGACGACAAGGACATGCTGGAAGATCTCGTCGCCGCCGCGTTCAACGACGCCGTGCGCAAGGCCGAGGCGACCGCGCAGGAAAAGATGGGCGGCATGACCGCCGGCCTGCCGCTGCCGCCGGGTTTCAAGCTGCCGTTCTGAACCTGCTCTGATTGGGAACGGGTTGAAGCGGGTGAGCGCCGCGGCGGTTCATTGCCGCGGCGCGAACGCAGACGCTCGCCGCCGCGCGCCGCGCGCAGGCTGGCAACATCGAAACACCCCCGCATCCCGATTCGCCCACCCGAGCACCACCCACGTCGACGCCGATCCGCATGAAACAACCTTCCGCCCTGTCGGCGCTCGTCGAAGCGCTGCGCGCACTGCCCGGTGTCGGGCCGAAGTCCGCGCAGCGCATGGCGTATCACCTGATGCAGCACGATCGCGAAGGCGCCGAAAAGCTCGGGCGCTCGCTGTTGTTCGCGACCGAGCACCTGCGTCACTGCGAAAAGTGCAACACATTTACCGAAGCGCAGATCTGCGAGGTCTGCCTCGATGAGGAGCGCGATCCGTCGCTGCTGTGCGTCGTCGAAACGCCGGCCGACCAGATCATGCTCGAGCAGACGATGACCTATCGCGGCCTCTATTTCGTGCTGATGGGGCGGTTGAGTCCGCTCGACGGCATCGGCCCGAAGGAAATCCATTTCGACCGGCTCGTGAAGCGCGCATCGGATGGCGTCGTCAAGGAAGTCGTGCTGGCCACCAATTTCACCAACGAGGGTGAGGCCACCGCGCATTACCTCGGACAGACGCTGAAGGCGCGCGGCCTTGCCGTGACGCGCCTCGCGCGCGGCGTGCCGGTGGGCGGCGAGCTCGAGTATGTCGACGCGGGCACGATCGCGCGCGCGATGCTCGACCGTCGTTCGATGTAGCCACGCGGCCTTCGTTGGCCGCCGCCATATCCGTCCGGGCACGCATCGTCGCAAGTCGTTGCAAACCAAACAGACCGGGTACACAACGATGTAGAACCAGGGAGACTCATGAGCGCCACCCCCGAATCAGGCGCGAGCGCCGCACCGCATGACGCGTGTGGTCCGCTCGCCGGCGTCAAGGTGCTGGAACTCGGCACGCTGATTGCCGGGCCGTTCGCCGCGCGTTTTCTCGGCGAATTCGGCGCCGACGTCGTCAAGATCGAAGACCCCAAAGGCGGCGACCCGCTGCGCAAATGGCGCAAGCTGTATCCGGAAGTCGGCGGTACGTCGCTGTGGTGGGCCGTGCAGGCGCGCAACAAGAAGTCCGTCACGATCAACCTGAAAGCCGAAGAGGGCAAGGAGATCGTGCGGCGCCTCGCGAAAGAGGCCGATATCGTCGTCGAGAATTTCCGGCCCGGTCTGCTCGAAAAGCTCGGGCTCGGCTACGACGTGCTGTCCGCCGAGAACCCCGGCCTCGTGATGGTGCGTCTGTCGGGCTACGGCCAGACGGGCCCGTATCGCGACCGGCCCGGCTTCGGCGCGATCGCCGAGTCGATGGGCGGTCTGCGCCATATCACCGGCTATCCGGATCTGCCGCCGCCGCGCATCGGCATTTCGATCGGCGATTCGATCGCCGCGCTGCACGGTGTGATCGGCGCGCTGATGGCGCTGCATCACAAGCAGGTGAACGGCGGCAAGGGGCAGGTCGTCGACGTCGCGCTGTACGAGGCCGTCTTCAACATGATGGAAAGCGTGGTGCCCGAATACGGCGTCTACGGCATGGTGCGCGAGCGTACCGGCGCGTCTCTGCCGGGCATCGTGCCGTCGAATACGTATCCGTGCCGCGACGGCAGCATCGTGATCGGCGGCAATAGCGATCCGATCTTCAGGCGCCTGATGATCGCGATCGAACGCGACGATCTCGCCAACGATCCGGCGCTCGCGCATAACGATGGCCGCGTGCCGCGCACGCAGGAAATCGACGCCGCGATCGGCGCGTGGCTGTCCACGCGCACGATCGACGAAGCGCTCGCGGTGCTGAACGCGGCCGACGTGCCGGTGGGCCGCATCTACAGCGTCGCCGATATGTTCACCGATCCGCAGTTCATCGCGCGGCAGATGATCCAGCGGTTCAAGTGGCAGGACGGCAAGGAAATCACGCTGCCCGCGGTTACGCCGAAGTTGTCGGCGACGCCCGGTGAGACGCGCTGGCTCGGGCCAGACCTGGGTGAACATACCGATGAAGTCCTGCAATCGCTAGGTTATGATGCTGACGGCATCGCGCGGTTGCGGGCGCAACAGATCGTCTGATGCGCACAGCGCAACGCATAGAGAAAGGCGCGTAAAGCGCGGCGCTGATGCACGATTCGCGCCGCGCGACCGGCAGCCCCACACCGTGGCCAAGCGCTTGCGCCACGCGCGCACGGGCGGTCAAAAAGCCGGACGACAAAAAATCTGGAGACAACGGACCATGCAACGCAGAACCTTCCTCGCCGGCGGTGCGGCGCTCGCGGGCGCCTCGCTCGCGGCCACGCCGTTCGCTTTCGCGCAGGGCAAGCCCGAGACCACCAAGGTCGCCATCGCGGTCGGCGGCAAGAACCTGTTCTACTACCTGCCGCTGACGATCGCCGAGCGCCGCAACTACTTCAAGGACGAGGGGCTCGAAGTCGAGATTTCCGACTTCGCGGGCGGCTCGCAGGCGTTGAAGGCGGCAGTCGGCGGAAGCGCCGACGTGGTCTCCGGCGCGTTCGAACACACGCTGCTGTTGCAGGCGCAAAAGCAGATGTTCCGCGAATTCGTGCTGCAGGGCCGCGCGCCGCAGATCGTGCTCGCGGTGTCGAAGAAGACGATGCCGAACTACAAGTCGATCGCCGATCTGAAGGGCAAGAAGATCGGCGTGACCGCGCCGGGTTCGTCGACGTCGATCATGGCGAGCTTCGTCCTCGCGAAAGCGGGGCTCAGTCCGAAGGACGTCGCGTTCATCGGCGTGGGCGCCGGTGCCGGCGCGATCGCCGCGCTGCAGTCCGGGCAGATCGACGCGATCGCCAATCTCGATCCGGTCGTCACGCGCCTCGAGCGCGCCGGCGACGTGCGCGTCGTATCGGATACCCGCACGCTCACCGATACGCACATCGTGTTCGGCGGCGACATGCCGGCGGGCTGCCTGTACGCATCGCAGTCGTTCATCACGAAGAACCCGAACACCACGCAGGCGCTGACCAATGCGATGGTGCGCGCGCTCAAGTGGCTGCAGAACGCGAGCGGCGGCGAACTGATCGACACGGTGCCGGAGAGCTATCTGCTCGGCGACCGCGCGCTCTATCTCGACGCGTGGCAGCACGTGCGCGAAGCGATGTCGCCCGACGGCCTGATGCCCGCCGACGGTCCCGCGACGTCGCTGAAGACGCTGAAAGCGTTCGATCCGGTGATCCAGAACGCGCAGATCGATCTGTCGAAGACGTGGACCAACGACTTCGTGAAGAAGGCGCTCGCGACCGTCAAGGCATAAACGACGCGGCGCGCGCACAGGCGCATCGAATGGGACGTGGGCAAGGCGTTTCGCCGCGTCCACAGCCGTCGCCCCAGCGTCGCCGCGACAACTCCCCGCTAACCCGATTCCCGAAGCGAGCCGTACGATGACCGTTGCTGCCCTGGCGCTCGAAAACATCACCTGCACGTTCGCCGCGCGTGACAACCGCGCACAGCGCTACACGGCAGTCAAGGACACGACGCTGCGTATCGAGCCCGGCGAGTTCGTGTCGGTCGTCGGGCCGACTGGCTGCGGCAAGTCCACGCTGCTGAACATCGGCGCGGGGCTGCTCCAGCCGTCGACGGGCGGCGTCAGCGTGTTCGGCGAACAGCTCAGCGGCCTGAATCGCCGTGCGGGCTATATGTTCCAGGCAGATGCGCTGATGCCGTGGCGCTCGGCGCTCGACAACGTGATGGCCGGCCTGTCGTTTCACCGCGTGCCGGCCTCGGAAGCGCGCGCGAAGGCCGAAGAGTGGTTGAAGCGTGTCGGTCTCGGCGGCTTCGGCGACCGCTATCCGCATCAGCTGTCGGGCGGCATGCGCAAGCGCGTCGCGATGGCGCAGACGCTGATCCTCGACCCCGACATCATCCTCATGGACGAGCCGTTTTCCGCGCTGGATATTCAAACGCGGCAGCTGATGGAAAACGAGCTGCTCGATCTCTGGGCCGCGAAGCGCAAGGCCGTGCTGTTCATTACGCACGATCTCGACGAAGCGATCGCGATGTCGGACCGCGTGGTGGTACTGTCGGCCGGGCCTGCGACGCATCCGATCGGCGAGTTCCGGATCGATCTGCCGCGGCCGCGCGATGTCGCCGAAATCCGTTCGCATCCGCGCTTCGTCGAGTTGCATGCACAGCTCTGGGGTGTGCTGCGCGATGAGGTGCTCAAGGGTTATCAGCAGCAACTGACCGCTGTTTGAATGTGCAGCGCATCCCCGCCTGCGCATCGAAAAGAAGACGTGTTCAATAATCGTCCAAGGCAAACCAAGTCATGTGGAAGACGTTGCGCCCGAGCCGGGCGAATCTGGTGATCTGGCAGTGGCTGCTGCTCGTGCTGTGCTTCGTGCTGTGGTACGTGCTGACGAGCCCGACGCTGATACCGCCGTTCTATTTCGACGATCCGAACAAGGCGGCGTTTTTCTTTGGCGAGCCGCAGAAAGTACTGCAGCGGATCTGGGAATGGTTCACGGGCGGCGAGATCTATCTGCATCTGTGGATCACGCTCGTCGAGACCGTGCTCGCGTTCGTCTTTGGCACCACGATCGGACTCGGCGTCGGCCTGTGGCTCGCGCTCGCGCCGACCGCGAGCGCGCTGTTCGATCCGTACGTGAAGGCCGCGAACTCGATGCCGCGCGTGATTCTCGCGCCGATCTTCGGGGTGTGGTTCGGCCTCGGCATCTGGTCGAAGGTCGCACTCGGCGTCACGCTGGTGTTCTTCATCGTGTTCTTCAACGTCTACCAGGGCGTGAAGGAAGTGAGCCCGGTCGTGCTCGCGAACGCGCGCATGCTCGGCGCGAACCGCAAACAGCTGCTGCGTTTCGTCTATCTGCCGAGCGCGATGAGCTGGGTGTTTTCGAGCCTGCATACGTCGGTGGGGCTTGCGTTCGTCGGCTCGGTGGTGGGCGAGTATCTGGGCTCGGCGCGCGGCGTCGGCTATCTGATCCTGCAGGCCGAGGGCACCTTCGATATCAACACGGTGTTCGCGGGAATTCTGGTGTTGACCGCGTTCGCACTGATTCTCGATGCGATCGTCGGGACCGCGGAGCGGCGTTTGATGAAGTGGCAGCCGCGCACCGGGGATACCGAGAAGCTGTGAACGTGGATCGCAAGCGGCGCGGCGGCCGAAATCGCAGTCGGCCGCCGCGCCGTTTTTGATGCTGCTTTATTGGTCGTGCTACGGCGTGATGACCACCTTGCCGATCACGCGGCGCTCGGCCATGTCGCGCAACGCGCGGCCGGTGTCGTCGAGCGAGTAGCGGGCCGACACGTAGGGCTTGAGCTTGCCTTCACGAATCCAGCCGGTCATCTGCTCGAATGCCGCGCGATTGCGCTGCGGCTCACGCTTTGCGAAGTCGCCCCAGAACACGCCGACCACGCTTGCGCCCTTGAGCAACATCAGGTTCAGCGGCAGCCTTGGAATCTCGCCATTCGCAAAGCCGACCACCAGATAACGCCCCCTCCAGCCGATGCTGCGAAACGCCGGCTCCGCATACACGCCGCCGACCGGGTCGTAGATCACGTCCGGACCTTTGCCGTCGGTGAGCGCCTTGATGCGCTCGCGCAGATCCTCGGTGTTGTAGTTGATCGTCGCGTCCGCGCCGTGCCTCACGCAGGTCGCGAGCTTTTCGTCGCTCGATGCCGCCGCGATCACGCGCGCGCCGAGCGCCTTGCCGATTTCGACCGCCGCCAGCCCGACTCCGCCGGCCGCGCCGAGCACGAGCATCGTCTCGCCCGGCTGCAGCGCGCCGCGATCGACCACCGCGTGATGCGAGGTGCCATACGCGAGCGTGAACGCGGCCGCGAGTTCGAACGACACGTCATCGTCGAGCGGCACGCAGGCCGCGGCGGGCGCAAGCGCCTGCTCGGCAAAACCGCCGGAGCCGGTGAACGCGGCCACGCGGGAACCAGGCTTGAACTGCGTGACGCCTTCGCCCACCGCGCGCACGATGCCCGCGGCTTCCGAACCGGGCGTGAACGGCAGCGGCGGCTTGAACTGGTATTTGTTCTCGATGATCAGCACGTCGGGAAAATTGACGGCCGCGGCCTTCACGTCTATCACGACGTGGCCAGGCGGCGCTTCGAGATCCGCCAGGTTGTCGACGACCAGGCTCTCGGGCGGCCCGTACTGCTTGCAGCGAATCGCGCGCATCGTGTCTCCGTATCGTTCAGGGTTGGCAGTGTTTTCGAGTGTAAAACAAAGCGCACGACCGTGCGATTTATTGCGCTGCGGGTTACAACGTGCAGCGCGCTTTTGATGCGTCGCGCGCGCTCCTCGCGCAAGCCGTATTGCATTGCACAGCGCGAAGTACGCACAGGATGCCGATTCATCGACGAGCGCGCACGGCCGCGCGTTCAGTGCGAAGCAGCATCTTTGCGTTCGATACAAGCATCCGCGCACCTGGAAAATACTGGCTCGCACGACGCTTGTGCACGCCACGCAGACACGCCGTCCATGTCGTTCGCGTGCCATCCTTCCTCGGTTACAATCGGCGCATGCGAATCCTACTCAGCAACGACGACGGTTATCTGGCGCCGGGCCTCGCCGCGCTTTACGAAGCGCTGAAGCCGATCGCCGACGTCACCGTGATGGCTCCCGAACAGAACTGCAGCGCCGCGTCGAATTCCCTGACGCTGTGGCGGCCGCTGTCGGTCCTGCGTTCGGCGAACGGTTTCTACTACGTGAACGGCACGCCGACCGACTCGGTGCACATCGCACTGACCGGCATGCTCGACCATACACCGGACCTGGTCGTGTCGGGTATCAACAACGGCCAGAACATGGGCGACGACACGCTGTATTCCGGCACCGTCGCAGCCGCCACCGAAGGCATCATGTTCGGGGTGCCGGCCATCGCGTTCTCGCTCGTCGACAAGGACTGGGCGCATCTCGAAGACGCGGCCCGCGTTGCCGCCGAAATCGTCGCGCATTATCTCGCGCGGCCGTTGCCGGGACATCCGCTGCTGAACGTCAATATCCCTAACCTGCCGTATGACGAACTGCGCAGCTGGCAGATCACGCGACTCGGCAAACGTCATCCGTCGCAGCCGGTGATCCGCCAGACCAATCCGCGCGGCGAACCGATCTATTGGATCGGCGCCTCGGGCCAGGCGCGCGACGCGAGCGAAGGCACGGACTTCCATGCGGTGGCCAACGGCGCCGTGTCGATCACGCCGCTGCAGCTCGATCTGACCTACACGCAAATGCTGCCCGCGGCGCGCGACTGGCTGCGCGCCGGGAGCGGCAGTTCATGACCGGCGAGCGCGCGAAGCGCTTTCCGTTAGGTCTCGAGGACCTGGTGCGCGAACCGCGCCGGCCCGAGGGACGTCCGGGCGAGATGCGCGCGGCGGCGCTCGCGGCGAGCGCGGCGTTGAACGCACGGCAGCAGTCGGCGAAACCGACGCAGGGCGGCGCGGCCGCACGGGCGCAAGCGAGGACCTCAGCTGCTGCGCAATCTACGCCGTCGACGCGACCCCAGGTGATTCCCCAGGCGAAGACGCAAAGCGCTTCGTTCGGTACGTCAACGGCGGCGACCGGTGCAATGCCGCCAAAGCCGCAGGCCGCGCCAGTCGCAAAGACAACGGCGAACTCGTTGGCTGGTGCATTGGCGGGGCAGCCTGTCAAGCAAGCACCAAAGTCGTCGGTCAAGCCAGGCAAAAACTCGACGCATGCGTCTGGCCACAGCGCACGCGCGACGCCATCGCCACTCCAGTCGCAACTGCAGCAAAGCGCGAAACCCGCGCTGAACGCCGCGTTGGCCGGTGCGATGGGCGGCGCATTCGGCGGCGCATTCGGCGGCGCGACCAGCGGCGCGATGAACAACGCCTTGGCGCTGACCTCGGAACGGGTTCGCGAACGCATGGTCGAACGCGTGCGAGCCAATGGCGTCAGCGATCAGCGTGTGCTGAACGCGATGGCGGCGGTGCCGCGCCACATGTTCGTCGATCCGGGTCTTGCGGCCCAGGCGTACGAAGATGCCGCGCTGCCGATCGGTCATCACCAGACTATCTCGAAGCCGTCGGTGGTGGCGCGAATGATCGAACTCGCGGCGGCCGGGCGCGCGCTGAACACGGTGCTCGAAATCGGCACCGGTTGCGGCTATCAGGCGGCGGTGCTGAGCCAGGTCGCGCGCGAGGTTTATTCGATCGAACGCATCAAGCCGCTGTCCGAGCGCGCGAAGACGAATCTGCGTCCGCTGCGCATTCCGAATATCCGGCTGCATTACGGCGACGGGCGGCTCGGTTTGCCGTCGGCGGCCCCGTTCGACGCGATCGTGATCGCGGCGGCCGGGCTCGACGTGCCGCAGGCGTTGCTCGAGCAGCTTGCGATCGGCGGACGTCTGGTTGCGCCGGTCGGCTCGCAGGAAGGACAAAGCCAGGTGCTGACGCTGATCGAGCGCCTCGGCCCCGCGCAATGGCGCGAGTCGCGGCTTGATCGCGTTTTCTTTGTACCCTTAAAATCCGGAGTGATTTGACACCGATGAGTATGTTGCGCGCGATGCAGAGAACCACCCCGAATACCCCCCTGACCGTAACCCAGCGCAGCGTGTGCGTGCTCGCCTTGTCCCTGTTGATGACGGCCTGTGCATCCCGGCTCGACCAGGCGCCCGTCGTCGACCGCTCCGGCGGCGGCACACTCGCCACCGCGCAGGGCGCGGCGCAACCGGCGGTGCCGCTCGGCCCGCCGCCGCCCGGCTACTATCGCGTGAAGCCGGGCGATACGCTGTACCGCATTGCGCTCGAAAACGGCCAGAATTACCGCGACATCTCGACGTGGAACAACCTGACCAACCCGAATCAGATCGAAGTCGACCAGCTGCTGCGCGTCGTGCCGCCGGGCGCGAATACCGCGGCCATGACGCCGGGCGTGTCGACCGCGCCGATCGGCAGCTCGGGCGCGGTGCAAAGCGCGCCGCTGAACAACAACGCGCCGGCCGTGGTCGGCGCCGCGATGCCGCCTCTCTACGGCGGCGCGACGAACGGTACGCCCGCGAATGGTGCGGTAGCTGCGCCTCCGGCCAATCCCTCTGCCGCGAGCGCCGACATCGGCAGCGCCGCGGCAGGCAACGTAGCATTTGCATGGCCGGTGCGCGGTCCGCTGCTCAACACGTTCAACGACTCGACCAACAAGGGCGTCAATATCGGCGGCTCCGCGGGCGAGCCGGTTAAAGCGTCAGCCGATGGTCGCGTCGTCTATGCCGGAAATGGGCTGCGTGGTTACGGCAATCTCATTATCATCAAGCATGATGCAACTTATCTCACCGCGTATGCACACAACCGCGCTTTGATGGTAAAAGAGGGGGACGCGGTTACGAAGGGGCAGAAGATCGCAGAGATGGGCAATAGCGATTCCGACCGTGTGATGTTGCATTTCGAAGTTCGCCGACAGGGTAAACCAGTCGACCCACTGAAGTATTTGCCGCCGCAATAAGCGATACGACCATGCCGAAATCGAAGCGCCGCCCGCCGCAAGCCGAGTCTGAGACGATCAGCGAAGTCACGTCTGCCGCAGTGGACGAAAGCGGCGCTTCGGAAGTGGAAGAAGAGGTCGCGGAGGAGCGCGATCTCGACGAACGCCAGAGCGGCCTCGACGACAGCGAGAGCGCTGACGCGCGCGAAACCACCGGCGAGGCGCCGCCCGACGCCGACGATTTCCGCGCACTGCTGCAGGCCGAGCTCACGGCCGACACGATCCAGCATTATCTGAATCGCATCAGCGTGAAGCCGTTGCTCACCGTCGAGGAAGAGCAGAAATATTCGCGCCTTGCCAAGGCCGGCGAGTTCGAAGCGCGGCAGGTGATGATCGAGCGCAATCTGCGGCTGGTCGTCAGCATTGCCAAGGGTTATCTGAATCGCGGCGTGCCGCTGCTCGATCTGATCGAGGAGGGCAACCTCGGCCTCATGCACGCAATCGAAAAATTCGATCCGACGCGCGGCTTCCGTTTCTCGACCTACGCGACGTGGTGGATCCGCCAGAGCATCGAGCGCGCGATCATGAACCAGGCGCGTACGGTGCGATTGCCCGTGCATGTGATTCGTGAGCTCAACCAGGTGTTGCGCGCGAAGCGCCATCTGGAAAAGAACTCGATGAATTCGGGGGAGGCGGCCGAGCGCCGCGACGCGAGCATCGACGACATCGCTTATCTGACCGGCAAGACCACCGACGAAGTCACCGACATCCTAGCGCTGAACGAGCACACCGCCTCGCTCGATGCGCCGCTCGATCTCGATCCGGCGAGCAGCCTGCTCGATCTGCTGTCGGACGACCAGAGCCAGTCGCCAGACGCCGAAGTGCAGCATCGCGAGCTCGAAACACTGACACGCGCATGGCTCGCGCGTTTGTCGGACAAGCACCGCCATGTGATCGAGCGGCGCTTCGGTCTGAATCACATCGAGCCCGCCACGCTCGAGGAGCTGGCCGACGAAATGGGCCTCACGCGCGAGCGTGTGCGCCAGATCCAACAGGAAGCGCTGGTGCGACTGAAGCGCTTCTTTGCCTCAAACGGTGTCCGCAAAGACGCCGTTCTCTGACCTGATGACACCGATTCTTGTTTTCGACATCGAGACGATTCCCGATGTCGCCGGCATCCGCCGGCTTGAAGATTTGCCCGCGTCGATGAGCGATGCCGACGTCGCCGAGCACGCGTTCGCCGCACGCCGCGAAAAAACTGGCAGCGATTTTCTGCCGCATCACCTCCAGCGGGTCGCGGCGATTTCCTGCGTGTTCCGTGACAACAACGGTTTTCGCGTGCGCTCGCTCGGTACGCCCGAGGACGGCGAGGCGACGCTCGTGCAGTCGTTCTATCGCGTGATCGAAAAGTACACGCCGCAACTCGTGTCGTGGAACGGCGGCGGTTTCGATCTGCCGGTGCTCAACTACCGCGCGCTCGTCAACGGCATCCCCGCCTACCGGTTCTGGGATCTCGGCGAGGACGACCGCGACTTCAAGTGGAACAACTACATCAGCCGCTACCACGCGCGACACACCGATCTGATGGACGTGCTCGCGATGTACCAGGCGCGCGCGAACGCGCCGCTCGACGCGCTCGCGAAGATGTGCGGCTTTCCGGGCAAGATGGGCATGGACGGCAGTCAGGTGTGGCAGGCGTTCCAGCAAGGGCGTATCGAAGAAATCCGCAATTACTGCGAGACCGACGTCGTCAATACGTACCTGCTGTACTGCCGCTTCCAACTGATGCGCGGTGGCTTTTCGCCGTCGGAGTATGCTGACGAGATCAACCTCGTGAAGAACGCGCTCGCGCTGGAAAGCGCGCCGCAGTGGGCCGAGTATCTGGCGGCGTTCGTGCAGTAAGCGCGCGCGAGCAGAGCCTGCGCCGGGGAGCCGCAATCCGGGCCGCGATCCGCACTCGCTCCGCGTGTGGTCCGCACCGCATCGCAGGCAAGCCCGGCGCTTCGTCTACAATCTCGCCTTTCCCCCATAGTTTGTCAGGAAGTCCGCAGGTGTCCCGAACTGCCCCCCCACGTCGCTCGCCGCGGCGCTCATCGAAGCATGCCAGGGCGCACGCCCCGGCGCCGGCGCCCGTCATTACCGGCAACGAACCGCTGATCGAAATCGTTTCGCTCGATATGGAAGCGCGCGGCGTGGGCCGCACCACGAGCGAAGACGGCACGCCAGGCAAGGTCGTGTTCGTCGAAGGCGCGCTGCCGGGTGAACTCGTCAGTTATTCGACGCATCGCAGCAAGCCGAAATTCGAGCAGGCCGAAGTCGTTCAGGTGTTCCGCGAAAGCGTGATCCGCACGACGCCGAAATGCACGTACTTCAACATCTGCGGCGGCTGCTCGATGCAGCATCTCGACATGCGCGCGCAGGTGGCGGTCAAGCAGCGCGTGCTCGAGGACAGCCTGCAGCATCTGGCGAAGCTGCGCCCCGAAACGGTGTTCCGGCCGATTCACGGGCCGTCCTGGGGTTATCGCTATCGCGCGCGGCTCGCGGTGCGCTACCTGCCGGAGCGCGGCGGCATGCGCATCGGCTTTCACGAGAAGAAGAGCAGCTATATCGCCGACATGAAGACCTGCGAGGTGCTGCCGCCGCATGTGTCGGCGATGCTGATGCCGCTGCGTTTCATGGTCCGCAAGCTGTCTATCTACGACCGCATGCCGCAGCTCGAGCTCGCGGTCGGCTCGTCGGTCACGGCGCTCGTCGTGCGCAACCTCGAACCGCTGACGGCCGGGGACGAGCAGGTGCTGCGCGAGTTCGCGGACGAGCACAAGGTGCAGTTCTGGATCCAGCCGGGCGGTCCCGACACGGTCACGCCGCTTTATCCTCTCGACGTGCAGCTCGACTACACGCTGCCCGAATACGGCATCCGTATGCCATTCAAGCCAACTGATTTCACCCAGGTCAATCACGCGATCAACCGCGTGCTGGTGAGCCGCGCGCTGCGCCTGCTGGCGCCGGCACGCACCGACCGCGTGCTCGACCTGTTCTGCGGGATCGGCAACTTCACGCTGCCGCTCGCGCGAATCTCGCGGGAAGTGGTCGGCATCGAGGGTAGCGAAGTGCTGACCCAGCGCGCGCTCGCGAATGCGGAGCTGAATGGCGTCGCCGGGCATACGTCGTTCGCGTGCCGCAACCTGTTCGAAGTCACCGCCGACGACTTGCGCGCGCTCGGCCACTTCGACAAGTTCCTCGTCGATCCGCCGCGCGAAGGCGCGCTCGCGATCGCGAAGGCGCTCGCGGAGATCGCGCAGAGCGGCAACGGGCCGCTGCCGACGCGCATCGTCTATGTGTCGTGCGCGCCGGCCACGCTCGCGCGCGATGCCGGGCTGCTCGTGCATGAGGCCGGCTATCGTCTGGTGGGCGCGGGCGTCGTCAATATGTTCCCGCATACGTCGCACGTGGAATCGATTGCGCTGTTCGAGCGCGATTGAGTCTCGCGGCGCGCATAAACGAAAACGCCACGACCGAGGTCGTGGCGTTTTCGTTTTCAGACGAAGGTCAGTGTGCCGTCGGCGCGTGAGGGCTCAGAACTGCCACCACGACTTCGCCGTGCCGGGCCGTGCGTGGCCGGTCACGTACGGGCTGTCGGGGAAGGTGCCGGCCAGCACGCGACGAGTGTCGTCGGCGAGTTGCTGGTTGTTCAGCTTCTCGTACGACAGGATCATGATGTGCAGCGCGTCTTCGATGGCCGGCGCGTTCTTGTACTCGCGCAATGCGAGCTGCGCACGGTTGATCGCGGCGACATAGGCGCCGCGGCGATAGTAGTAGTCCGCGGCGTGAACTTCGTGCGATGCGAGCGCATTCACGATGTAGCGCATGCGCTGCGCGGCGTCCGCCGCGTACTTGCTGTTCGGGAAGCGGTCCACCACGACCTTGAATGCGTCATACGACTCGCGCAGCGACTTCGGATCGCGCTCGCTCATATCCTGGCCCGAGAAGCGGCCGAACAGACCGAGGTCGTCGTTGAAGTGGATCATGCCCTTCAGGTAATACGCGTAGGCGATGTCCGGGTGATCCGGGTGCAGCTGGATGAAGCGGTCGATGGCCTGGTCGGCGGCGGCGTTTTCGTTGTCTTTCCAGTTGCAGTACGCGACGTTGATCTGCGCCTGCTGGGCGAAGTGGCCGAACGGGTCGCGGCCCTCGAGCAGCTCGAAATACTTCGCGCACTTGCCCCAGTCGCCACCGGTCAGGGCGTCGTTCGCCTCCGTATATAATTTGTTGTTGTTCCACGCGGCCGTTTCGTCGGTCTTCTCCGGCAGGCCGTGGCAAGCCGCAACAGCGACGACGGCCGCGGCGCACGCAATGTATCCGGCCACTTTCCGGGCCGCCTTCTTGATGGCCGCCAAATTGATCGCCGCTTCAGTGATGGTGTTCAAGGCTCGCATTTTCCAGTCTAGCTTTACGTCCAGGTGACCCAGATTCAATGACCCGCTCAAATACTCCAGGCGCCGCAGGCTCCGGGAATAGCAACGAAGATTATAGCGTAAGCGCCGACCCGGCCGACGCGTTGGGCGCCGATTCCGTCGACGACGATTTCTCCGGCGACGCGCTCGCCGCAAGCAGCCCGCAAGGCTCTGCGGCCGCGGCGGCACCCGTGCCCGTGCGCTCGGCCGACGAAGCGCCGCGCAGCGTCGTGGTACCCGACGAACTGGCCGGCGAGCGACTCGACAAGGTGCTCGCCAAAGTATTCCCGGAGTTCTCGCGCAGTCGTCTGCAAAGCTGGATCGAGGCGCAGCGGGTGCGCGTCGACGGCAAGGCGGCGAAGATCCGCCAGCCGGTGCCGCTTGGCGCGACGATCGAGCTCGTGCCCGATCTGCTGCCCGAGCAGCTCGCCTTCACGCCCGAGCCGGTGCCGCTCGACATCGTCTACGAGGACGACACGCTCGTCGTCATCAACAAGCCGGCCGGCATGGTCGTGCATCCGGCGGCTGGCAACTGGAGCGGCACCGTGCTGAACGGGCTGCTCTACCGCTATGGCGAGTCCGCGGCGGGTCTGCCGCGCGCGGGCATCGTGCATCGGCTCGACAAGGCGACCTCGGGGCTGATGGTGGTCGCGCGCACGCTCGAGGCGCAGACCGACCTCGTGCGCCAGTTGCAGGCGCGCACGGTCAAGCGCCGCTACCTCGCGCTCGTGTGGGGCAACCTGCCCGACGAAGGCACGATCGACGCGCCGATCGGCCGCGATCCGCGCGAGCGCACGCGCATGGCCGTGGTGACGGGCGCGGCCGGCAAGCCGGCGCGCACGCATTTCCGGCGCGTGGCCTCGGCGATCTGGCAGCGTCAGCCGGTCACGGCGATTCACTGCGATCTGGAGACGGGGCGCACGCATCAGATTCGCGTGCATTGCGCGCACATCGGTCATCCGTTGCTCGGCGATCCCGTGTACGGACGCGCGCGCGGCAAGCGCTCGGTCACGCCGCTGCCTGACGGCTTCGCGCGCCAGGCGCTGCACGCGTGGCGGCTCGGCCTGATTCATCCGAAGACCGGCCGCTCGATGCAATGGCGCGCCGAGGTGCCGGCCGACATCGAGGCGTTGTCGGCCGCGCTCGGTCTGGGTCGCGACGACGCGGGCGAGTTCGACGATGCGTATGGCGAGGATGCGGACTACGATGCATCGTTCGACGACGGCGCGTACGATGAAGACAGCGACCACGACGAGGACGATCACGCATGAGCACCAATCTGCCGGAGCTGGGTTTTGCCGATGTCGTGCAACCCGCATGGAACGTGTCGCCGCGCGTGCGCGCGCTCGTGACCACCCGCGACGGCGGCGTCAGCGACGCGCCGTTCGGCCGCTGGCGCGACGGTGCCGACCAGCCCGGCGGGCTGAATCTGGGCATGAAGACCGGCGACGATCCCGCCGCGGTCGCGAGCAATCGCGCACGGCTCGTCGCGCTTGCCGGTGTTCGCGAGGCCGCGTGGCTCGAACAGATCCATGGCGCCGGCATCGTCCGCGCCGAGGATGTGATCGCGCACGCGCGCGAGCATGGTGCGCCGGCGCGCGCCGACGCGAGCGTCACCGATGGCGCGGGCATCGCGTGCGTCGTCATGGTCGCCGATTGCATGCCGGTGCTGTTGTGCGACGAAGCGGGGCGCGCGGTCGGCGCCGCGCATGCCGGATGGCGCGGACTCGCGGCGGGCATCGTCGAGCAGACCGCCGCGCGGGTCGCGGCGCTGGCGGGTGTGCGGGCGAGCGAGCTGCATGCGTACCTCGGCCCGTCGATCGGGCCCACCGCATTCGAAGTCGGCGCAGACGTGCGTGACGCCTTCATGACCGGTGCCGACGATGCACAACGCGACGCGACCGCGCAGGCGTTCGTCGCGCATCCCGCGAATGCCGGCAAATATCTCGCCGATCTGCCGGCGCTGGCGCGCCTGCGCCTGCAGAGGCTCGGCCTTACGCGCATCAGCGGCGGCGATCTGTGCACGGTCACGTTGCGCGAGCGTTTTTATTCGTATCGCCGTGATCGCGAGACCGGTCGCATGGCCGCGTTGATCTGGATCGACGAACAGGCGCAATCAATTGCCGATTAATTCGGGATGGCGCGCGGGCGCATCTTGTCATACTTTTAAAATCGAGCCGTGGTTTTATTTCGCGTGAATGCGCACCGGGTCGTTATTCGCGAATCCCACTGCCGACCCGTCGCTGACGGCCCGTTCCCCGGCCTTCACACGCATTTTTTGTTGCGTTGCCGGAAGGCCCGCCGATAGCGCGAATCGCCCGCCGGCTGTGTGGGCGACCGAACGAATAAATATGCTTAAGTGCCATGCGCCATAGGAGTTTTTCGGATTTACCCGCGGCAGGCATCATTTGGTGCGTTAAAGCGCGATTTGCCATACAGGGAAAACGATAATTAAAAAACTATCGCACTGCGGCAAAATCGGGAGCAAGCATTGACATGCCTTGTGATGGGGAGCAAGAATGTTCCTTCTAAGCTCCTCGTCGTTCATGGGACAGGGCGTGACGAAGTCGCGAGCAATCGCCACATGCGCACGGACCTGCCTCTTAACCCGTCCGCAAGGACTTACCGGTCAAAAGCAGGTATGGCAGCATCTCATTCCTCAGCTTCCCCCAGCACCGACTCCTCGAAGGAGCAGACGCAGCAGGCCGGTACGAGCGGTGCATCGTCAGCCGCAGGCATGCTGCAATTTCTCGACGCCTGGATGAACGCCTGGCGTTCGTTCGGCGCGCAGCCCGATGGCACGGCATTTCAGATGCCCTCAATGCCGCAGATGCCGGACCTTGCACAGATAGCGGCGGGCTTCCCGCAAATACCGGCGTTTCCCGGCATGCCCGACTTCAGCAAGCTGGCCGCCGGTGCGTTGCCGTCGTTGCCGGGGCTGAGCATTCCCAACGCCGCGATTCCGCCCGAGCGTTTGCAGAAGCTGCAGACCGACTATTCGCGCGAGGCGATGGAGCTGATCCAGCAGGCCACCACGTCGGCGATCAAGGCGCCCGAGCTCAAGGACCGGCGCTTTAGCGCAGACGCCTGGAGCGCGGCGCCCGCCTACGCGTTCACTGCCGCGTGGTATCTGCTGAACGCTCGCTATCTGCAGCAGATGGTCGACGCGCTCGACACCCAGCCGAAAACCCGCGAGCGCATTCGCTTCGCGGTCCAGCAGTGGACCGCGGCGGCCTCGCCGAGCAACTTCTTCGCGCTGAATCCCGAAGCGCAGAAAACGCTGCTCGACAGCAAAGGCGAGAGCTTGCGCCAGGGCGTGATGAACCTGCTCGCCGACATGCAGCGCGGCAAGATTTCCCAAACCGACGAATCGCGTTTCGCGGTCGGCGAGAACCTCGCGAACACCGAAGGTTCGGTCGTGTTCGAGAACGATCTGCTGCAACTGATCCAGTACAAGCCGCGCACGGCGACCGTGCGCGAGCGGCCGCTCCTGATCGTGCCGCCGTGCATCAACAAGTACTACATTCTCGACCTGCAACCCGAAAACTCGCTCGTCGCGCACGGGCTTGATTCGGGCCATCAGGTGTTCCTGATTTCGTGGCGCAACGCGGATCAGTCCATCGCGCACAAGACGTGGGACGACTACATCGGCGAGGGTGTGCTCACCTCGATCGACACCGTGCGCAAGATCAGCGGCCGCGAGCAGATCAATACGCTCGGCTTTTGCGTCGGCGGCACGATGCTCGCCACCGCGCTCGCGGTGGCTGCGGCGCGCGGCGAACATCCGGCCGCGTCGATGACGCTGCTCACCGCGATGCTCGACTTCTCCGACACGGGCGTGCTCGACGTGTTCGTCGACGAGGCGCACGTGCAGATGCGCGAGCAGAGCATCGGCGGCAAGAACGGCGCGCCGCCGGGACTGATGCGCGGCGTCGAGTTCGCGAACACGTTCTCGTTCCTGCGCCCGAACGACCTCGTGTGGAACTATGTCGTCGACAGTTACCTGAAGGGCCGCACGCCGGTACCGTTCGACCTGCTGTACTGGAACAGCGACTCGACCAGTCTGCCTGGGCCGATGTACGTCTGGTATCTGCGCAACACGTATCTCGAGAACAAACTGCGCGAGCCCGGTGCGCTGACCACCTGCGGCGAGCCGATCGATCTGTCGAAGATCGACGTGCCGACCTTCATCTACGGTTCGCGCGAAGACCATATCGTGCCGTGGCAAACCGCGTATGCGTCGGCGCCGCTGCTCACCGGGCCGCTAAAGTTCGTGCTCGGCGCGTCGGGCCATATCGCCGGCGTGATCAATCCGCCCGCGAAGAAAAAGCGCAGCTTCTGGAAGCTCGATACCGACGCGAAGACGCTGCCCGAAAGCGCGGACGAATGGTTCGACGCGGCGACCGAAGTGCCCGGCAGCTGGTGGCCGGAATGGACCGACTGGCTCGATCAGTACGGCGGCAAGAAAGTGAAGCCGCGCGCCAATTTGGGCTCCGACGAATTCCCGGTCATCGAGCCGGCGCCGGGCCGCTACGTGCGGCAGCGGGAGTAGGTTTACGCGCAGGCTCGACGCGCGCGTACGGCATTGCTGTCGACGTCGGCATAGTGCGCAGTCGGCCGGTGCATAGGTGTTTGGCAGGTGAATGAGCGTCTGGTTGATGAAGGCGTGAGAGCAACGCAAGTTGCAACGCAATTTTTAACGTAACGGGCTGTGGCGCAGTTGGCCGGGATGCCCGGAGGATATGGAAATGACTGATGTTGTGATCGTATCGGCCGCTCGTACTGCAGTGGGCAAGTTTGGTGGGTCGCTGGCGAAGATTGCCGCACCTGAACTCGGCGCGCTCGCGGTGCGCGCCGTGCTCGAACGGGCAGGCGTGAAGCCGGAACAGGTGAGCGAAGTTATTCTGGGCCAGGTGCTGACGGCGGGCTCCGGTCAGAACCCCGCGCGTCAGGCGCTGATCAAGGCGGGTTTGCCGGCCGCCGTGCCGGGCATGACGATCAACAAGGTCTGCGGCTCAGGTCTGAAGGCCGTGATGCTCGCGGCCAACGCGATCATCGCCGGTGACGCGGACATCGTCGTGGCAGGCGGCCAGGAAAACATGAGCGCCGCGCCGCACGTACTGCCGGGTTCGCGCGACGGTTTCCGCATGGGCGACGCGAAGCTGATCGACTCGATGATCGTCGACGGCCTGTGGGACGTCTACAACCAGTACCACATGGGCGTGACGGCCGAGAACGTCGCGAAGGAGCACGGCATCACGCGCGAACAGCAGGACGCGTTCGCGGCGCTGTCGCAGAACAAGGCGGAAGCCGCGCAGAAGGCGGGGCGCTTCAACGACGAAATCGTGCCGGTCGAGATTCCGCAACGCAAGGGCGAGCCGCTGCGCTTCACCACCGACGAATTCGTGCGTCATGGCGTGACGGCCGAATCACTCGCGAGCCTGAAGCCGGCGTTCTCGAAGGAAGGCACGGTCACGGCGGCCAACGCATCGGGTCTGAACGACGGCGCAGCCGCGGTGCTCGTGATGTCGCTGAAAAAAGCGGAAGCGCTCGGCCTCACGCCGCTCGCGCGCATCAAGGCATACGCGAACGCGGGTGTCGATCCGAAGGTGATGGGTATGGGCCCGGTACCGGCTTCGCGCCGTTGCCTCGAGCGCGCGGGCTGGACGCCGGCCGACCTCGACCTGATGGAAATCAACGAAGCGTTTGCCGCGCAGGCGCTCGCCGTGCACAAGCAGATGGGCTGGGACACGTCGAAGATCAACGTGAACGGCGGCGCGATCGCGATCGGGCACCCGATCGGCGCGTCCGGTTGCCGGATTCTCGTCACGCTGCTGCACGAAATGCAGAAGCGCGATGCGAAGAAGGGTCTGGCGTCGCTGTGTATCGGCGGCGGCATGGGTGTCGCGCTCGCGGTCGAGCGCGTTTAAAGTACGCTGGGTACGCCGCGCGCACTCGCGACCGGTCGCGCGCGGTCTTCGCCGGCACAGGCATCTGGCCGCGCGGCACGCCAACTGGCGGTGCGGCGCGTTGCAACAGGTGACTCGTGTCGGCAGTGCGCGTTGCCAGACGGTCGCCCGGCGGCAACGCGAACCAGCATCAGGCGAGGCACGAGGTCGCCGGCAGGTGCCTCGACAACGATAACGGAGTGTGGTTTATGACACAGCGAATTGCGTACGTAACGGGCGGCATGGGCGGCATCGGCACCAGCATCTGCCAGCGTCTGCACAAGGAAGGCTTCAGGGTGATCGCCGGCTGCGGCCCGAATTCGCCGCGCCGTGCGAAGTGGCTCGACGAGCAGAAGGTACTCGGCTACGACTTCGTCGCCTCCGAGGGTAACGTCGGTGACTGGCAATCGACCAAGGACGCATTCGACAAGGTCAAGGCCGAAGTCGGCGAGATCGACGTGCTGGTCAACAATGCCGGCATCACGCGCGACGTCGTGTTCCGCAAGATGACGCACGAAGACTGGACGGCGGTAATCGACACCAATCTGACCAGCCTGTTCAACGTCACCAAGCAGGTGATCGACGGCATGGTCGAGCGTGGCTTTGGCCGGGTGATCAACATTTCGTCGGTGAACGGCCAGAAGGGCCAGTTCGGCCAGACCAATTATTCGACCGCGAAGGCCGGCATTCATGGCTTTACGATGTCACTCGCGCAGGAAGTGGCGACCAAGGGCGTGACGGTCAACACCGTGTCGCCGGGCTACATCGGCACCGACATGGTCAAGGCGATCCGCCCGGACGTGCTGGAAAAAATCGTCGCGACGATTCCGGTGCGCCGCCTCGGTCAGCCGGGCGAAATCGGCTCGATCGTCGCGTGGCTTGCGTCGGAAGAATCGGGCTTCGCTACGGGCGCCGATTTTTCGCTGAACGGCGGCTTGCATATGGGCTGAGCCATTGGCGCGCCGGACCGGAAGGCGGCGCGCTTCGGCTCAGAGGGTTTTGCCGGCGTCCGGGCTGCGCAATGGATGCCGTTGCACAGCCCGGACGCCGTTTCCGCGTTTGCTTAACTCGAGCTTAAAGGCGTTACATGACTACTACTACAAAGAAAACGGCCGAACGACTGATCAAGAAATATCCGAATCGTCGGCTCTACGACACCGAGACGAGTACCTACATCACGCTGACTGATGTGAAGCAACTCGTGCTCGATCAGGAAGATTTCAAGGTGATCGATGCCAAAAGCAACGAGGACCTGACGCGCTCGATCCTGCTGCAGATCATTCTCGAAGAGGAGAGCGGCGGCCTGCCGATGTTCTCGTCGTCGATGCTGTCGCAGATCATCCGGTTCTACGGTCATGCGATGCAGGGCATGATGGGCACGTATCTGGAAAAGAACATCCAGGCCTTCATCGACATTCAGGCGAAGCTTGCCGACCAGTCGAAGAATCTCTATGAAGGCAAGGCGATGAACCCCGAAGTCTGGTCGCAGTTCATGAACATGCAGGCGCCGATGATGCAGGGCATGATGACCAGCTACATCGAGCAATCGAAGAACATGTTCGTGCAGATGCAGGAGCAGATGCAGAATCAGGCGAAGACCATGTTCGCCACGTTCCCGTTTACGCCGGGCGGCGCGGTCAATGCGAGCAATGTGAGCAATGTGAGCAATGCGCCGGCCACGCCGCAGGCCAATCCGGAGACGGAGAAGAAGTGAAGGAGTGAATGGCGGCGAGCTCGCGGGAGTGCAGCCGCCGACGCGCTACAATGGCGGCCCGCGCGTGGGGACGCTTTTCCGTCGGAACCGGATTCCGGCCGCGGCTCGATATCCGTTGCGTCCACTGCCGGCACACCGCTGCTTGCGCCGTTACCGTTTCTTCCGCTGGACCCGTCCTATGTTTCAGACCGTCTCCCTGATCGCGTCAGCGTCTTCCGTTGCGAAGGCCGCGCGGATCATTCTGCTCTGACTCCCCGTTCACCCACACCGCTCATGAGCCGGCTGTTTCTCGCCCCGATGGAAGGGCTCGCTGACTATGTGCTGCGCGACGTGCTGACGAGCGCGGGCGCTTTCGACGGCTGCGTGTCCGAGTTCATCCGCATCACAGGCTCGCTGCTGCCAACCCGCGTCTACGAGCGCGAGGCGCCCGAAATCCTGCACGCGAGCGTGACCGCCAGCGGCACGCCGATGGTGATCCAACTGCTCGGCAGCGATCCCGAGTGGATGGCACGCAATGCCGCGTGCGCGGCCACGCTGTCGCCCTACGGTATCGACCTGAACTTCGGCTGTCCCGCCAAAGTCGTCAATCAGCACGGCGGCGGCGCGATGCTGCTCGCGAACCCGAAGTTGCTGAACCAGATCGTCTCGGCCGTGCGCACCGCGGTGCCTGCCGATATCGCGGTGACGGCAAAAATGCGCCTCGGCGTGTCCGACACGTCGCGGGCGATCGAATGCGCGCAGGCGCTCGCGGACGGCGGCGCGGCCTCGCTCGTCGTGCATGCGCGCACGCGCGACGACCGCTATCGGCCGCCTGCGCACTGGGAGTGGATCGCGCGCATCGACGACGCCGTCGACGTGCCCGTCGTCGCGAACGGCGAAGTCTGGACGGTGGGGGACTGGCAGCGTTGCCGCTCGGTCAGCGGCTGCGCGGACGTGATGATCGGGCGCGGCGCCGTGTCCGATCCGTTCCTCGCGCAGCGAATCCGCGGGCTCATCGACCCGTGTCCATCTGCCGACGAATGGCAGCAGGTGCTGGGTTCGATCGTCGGCTACATGAACAAGCTGCGGGCGCATGGCACGCTGACCCATGAGCACGGCCGCGTCAAGAAGTGGCTCAGCTACCTGCAGCGGACCTGGCCGCAAGCCGCCGAACTGCATGCGGCGATCCGGCGAGTGCAGGACTCTGACGAAATTCTTACGGTAATCGGCCAGGCGCTGGCGGCCGGAGCCGCGTCGGCGCCGACGCGTCGGCACGTTTCCAGCGACGAAAACAGCGAGCTGAATCAACCCGGTCCTGCCGAACCCATCCCCGTTTGAAGGCTAGAATTCAAAGACTTACGAGCGGTGGCGGTGGCGAACCGCTACAATTCAGGGTTTAACGTCTTCAAGCGGTTCCCCATGTCTTCCACCCCCTCGAACGCTCCGGCCGTGCCGGGCGCCACGCCGAAAGTCGGCTTCGTCTCTCTCGGCTGCCCCAAGGCCCTCGTCGATTCCGAGCAGATCATCACCCAGTTGCGCGCCGAAGGCTACGAAATCTCCGGCACCTATGACGGCGCGGACCTCGTGGTCGTCAACACCTGCGGCTTCATCGACGAAGCCGTGCAGGAAAGCCTCGACGCGATCGGCGAAGCGCTCAACGAAAACGGCAAGGTGATCGTCACCGGTTGCCTCGGCGCGAAGAAGAGCGCGAGCGGCTCGGGGCTGATCGAGGAAGTGCATCCGAAGGTGCTCGCCGTAACCGGCCCGCACGCGCTCGGCGAGGTGATGCAGGCGGTGCACAGCCATCTGCCGAAGCCGCACGATCCGTTCGTCGATCTGGTGCCCGCCGCGGGCGTCAAGCTCACGCCGCGCCACTACGCGTACCTGAAGATTTCCGAAGGCTGCAATCACCGCTGCACGTTCTGCATCATCCCGTCGATGCGCGGCGATCTGGTGTCGCGCCCGGTCGCGGAAGTGATGCTCGAAGCGGAGAACCTGTTCAAGTCCGGCGTGAAGGAACTGCTCGTGATCTCGCAGGACACGAGCGCATATGGCGTCGACGTCAAATACCGCACCGGTTTCTGGAACGGCAAGCCGATCAAGACGCGCATGACGGATCTGGTCGCCGCGCTCGGCGAACTCGCCGCGCAATATGGTGCGTGGGTGCGCCTGCATTACGTGTATCCGTATCCGAGCGTCGACGAAGTGATTCCGATGATGGCCGAGGGTCCGTACAAGGGCCATGTGCTGCCGTATCTCGACGTGCCGTTCCAGCACGCGCATCCGGAAGTGCTGAAGCGCATGAAGCGCCCGGCCAACGCCGGGAAGGTGATGGAGCGCGTCAAGGCCTGGCGCGAGATCTGCCCCGATCTGACGATCCGCAGCACGTTCATCGCCGGCTTTCCGGGCGAGACCGAAGAGCAGTTCGAGACGCTGCTCGATTTCATCCGCGAGGCGGAGCTCGATCGCGTCGGCTGTTTCGCGTATTCGCCGGTCGAAGGCGCGAGCGCGAATGAACTCGACGGCGCGCTGCCCGATGAAGTGCGTGAGGAACGTCGCGCGCGCTTCATGGAAGTGGCCGAGCAGGTGTCGGCCAAGCGCATCGCGAGGAAGGTCGGCAAGACGCTGAAGGTGCTCGTCGACGAAATCAACGCGGACGGCGGCATCGGCCGCACCGCGGCGGATGCGCCGGAGATCGACGGCGTCGTCTATATCGCGCCGTCCGCCAAGGCGTCGAAGCGCTACAAGGTCGGCGATTTCGTATCGGTGAAGATCACCGGCGCGGACGGCCACGATTTGTGGGGCGAGGTCTAAGCGATGACGCACAGCGCGGCCGCACAGCCTGAAGCTCACACACCGGACATCCTCGCGCTCGGCGAGGCGATGATCGAATTCAACCAGTCGGCGAAGGATCAACCGAACTACCTGCAAGGCTTCGGCGGCGATACGTCGAACTTCTGCATCGCGGCCGCGCGCCAGGGTGCGAGGACCGGTTTCGTGTCGGCGGTCGGCGCCGATCATTTCGGACGCCTGCTGGTCGATCTGTGGGAGCGCGAGCAGGTCGACACGTCGTTCGTGCGCATCGATGCGCAGGCGTCGACCGGCGTCTATTTCGTGTCTCACGGCCCCAACGGCCACGCGTTCGACTATCTGCGCGCGGGCTCGGCGGCGAGCCGCTATGCACCCGCCGATCTGCCGCGCGACGCGCTCGCGGCGGCGAAGGTCGTCCATCTGTCCGGCATCAGTCTCGCGATCAGCGTCAGCGCCTGCGACGCCGCGCTCGAAGCGATCGCGCATGCGCGCGCGAACGGCGCGCGCGTGAGCTTCGACACCAATCTGCGTCTTAAGCTGTGGCCGCTGGCGCGGGCGCGCGCGGTGATGCTCGAGGCGATCCGCCAGACTGACATCTGCCTGCCGAGCTGGGACGATGTGACCGAACTGACGGGGCTGACCGGCCGTGACGAGATCGTCGATTTTCTGCTGTCGCATGGGCCGGGCGTGGTCGCGCTGAAGCTCGGCAAGGACGGCTCGTATATCGCGACACCCAACGAGCGGCGCGTCGTGCCGGGCCATGTCGTCGACGCGGTCGATGCAACCGGCGCCGGCGACTGCTTCGGCGGCGCCTTCATCGCGCGCATCGTCGCGGGCGACGATCCATTTGCCGCCGCGCGCTACGCGAACGTTGCCGCCGCGCTGTCCACGCAAGGTTATGGCGCGGTCGCGCCGATTCCGTCGCGCGAGACCGTCGAGCGGCGGCTGGCGAACTAGGTTTTACGTAAGCCGCGCGCGGCGCAGCATGGCCCGCGCTGGTGCAATCATCCAGGCAGACTGGAGAGACAACAGGAGGGACAGGCGATGCAACGGGACGTAGTGGTGGTAAGTGGTGTGCGCACGGCAATCGGCACGTTCGGCGGCGGCCTGAAGGATTTCGCGCCGACCGATCTCGGCGCGCGCGTGGTGCGCGAAGTGCTCGAGCGCGCGAGCGTGTCGGGCGACGAAGTCGGACACGTCGTGTTCGGCAACGTCGTGCACACCGAGCCGAAAGACATGTATCTCGCGCGCGTCGCCGCGATCAACGGCGGGGTCGCGCAGCATACGCCCGCGCTGACCGTGAACCGGCTGTGCGGCTCGGGCTTGCAGGCCATCGTTTCGGCCGCGCAGAGCGTGCTGCTAGGCGACGCCGACATTGCGATCGGCGGTGGCGCGGAAAACATGAGCCGCGCGCCGTACTCGATGCCGGCCGCGCGCTTCGGACAGCGCATGGGCGACGCGCGTCTCGTCGACATGATGGTCGGCGCGCTCAACGATCCTTTCCAGTCGATCCACATGGGCGTGACCGCCGAGAACGTCGCGCGCAAATACGAGATCTCGCGCGACGCGCAGGACGCGCTCGCGCTCGAGTCGCATCGTCGCGCGGCCCACGCGATCACGAGCGGCTACTTCAAGGAACAGATTCTGCCGATCACGATTGCGTCGAAGAAGGGCGACGTCGTGTTCGACACGGACGAGCACGCGAGGCTGAACGCAACGGCGGACGACTTCGCGAAGTTGAAGCCGGTGTTCGCGAAGGAAAACGGCACGGTGACGGCGGGCAACGCCTCGGGCATCAACGACGCGGCCGCGGCCGTCGTACTGATGGAGCGTGGCGTCGCCGAGCGGCGCGGCGTGAAGCCGTTGGCGCGACTCGTGTCGTACGCGCATGCGGGCGTCGATCCGGCGTATATGGGCATCGGCCCGGTGCCGGCGAGTCGCAAGGCGCTCGAGCGGGCGGGTCTCACGGTCGCCGATCTCGACGTGATCGAGGCCAACGAGGCATTCGCCGCGCAGGCCTGCGCGGTCAGCAAGGAGCTCGGCTTCGATCCGGCCAAGGTCAATCCGAATGGCTCGGGCATTTCGCTCGGCCATCCGATCGGCGCGACCGGCGCGCTGATCACCGTGAAGGCGCTGTACGAGCTGCAGCGCATCGGCGGGCGCTATGCGCTCGTCACGATGTGCATCGGCGGCGGGCAGGGGATCGCGGCGGTTTTCGAGCGTCTGTGAGCGCGCACGGCAGGCCGGCGCGACATAGGTAGCAAGCAGGAACCAGCAACAGGGATCGACGGGATGCAGGAAGCGAAAGTGACGAAGGGTTCGGCAACGCGCGCCTTGCGCCGGCGCGCCGGCGTGGTGGTGAGCGCCGCCGCGCTGTTGTGTACGGGCACGGTGCTGTGGATGCCGTCGCAGGCGTGGGCGGAAAGCGATGCGGTCAAGGCACTGGCCGCGCCGCCGCCGATCCAGCTGCCGCTGAAACCGAGCCCCGAGTTCGCGAAGTTTCCGCGCTACGTGGGCACGCTCGGCGCGCGGCCGATCGTGCTGCGGCTCGGGCCCAAGACCGACGATCCATCTGGCGTGCACGGCGAGTATCAGTACACCGATAGCGGCGAGGTGATTCTGATCGCCGGCGATCGCGACGGCGATACGCTCGAAGTCGAGGAATCGAACGACGGCACGCATATCACCGGCAACTGGGTCGGCAAGTTCGCGGCGGACGGCTCGCTCGAAGGCGACCGCATGAACGTCGACGATTCGAACCCGCAGGAATTCAACCTGAAGCCGCTGGCGGCAGGGCAGGCGGTGCCGTTGGCCGGCTCGGCCGGCGGTGCGGCGACGAGGCCTGCCGCCCCCTCACCGCAACCGGCCGGGGCCAACGGCGCGGCGGCTCCCGCGCCGGCACCCGCTGCCGGCGGGCACCCAGTGGGCGGCGTCAGCAACCTGCAAACGGGCTACTGATGCGCGCGCGCGCCGGGCATCCGGAATCGCGCAGCGCGGCCGTTGCTTCAGGCTCGCTTCACCATGTTTTTCACCGAGCTTCACATGACTGAATCCAAATTCAAACATGGCCTGCAGACCCGCATCGTGCGTGCCGAGGACCAGATCACGCCGGGCTTCGAATCGTTCTCGACGCCCGTCACGCGCGCGTCGACGGTGGTGTTTCCCGACCTCGCCGCGATGCGCGCGCTCGACTGGAAAAACGACGCGCAATGGCGCTACGGCCTGCATGCGACGCCGACGCAGATCGCGCTCGCTCAGCGCCTCGCCGCGATCGAGGGCGGCAATCATGCGCTGCTGCAGCCGTCGGGGCTGTCGTCGATCTCGAACGTCTACTTCGGCCTCGTGAAGGCCGGCGACGACGTGCTGATTCCCGATAACGTGTACTCGCCGAACCGCGACCACGGCGACTGGCTCGCGCGCGATTTCGGTATCACGGCGCGCTACTACGATCCGCTGATCGGCGCGGGCATCGCCAGTCTGATCCAGCCGAACACGCGCCTGATCTGGATCGAGGCGCCCGGCTCGGTGACGATGGAAGTGCCCGACGTACCGGCCATCACGGCTGCGGCGCGCGCGCGCAAGGTCGTCACCGCGATCGACAACACGTGGTCCGCGGGCCTCGCGTTCCGGCCGTTCGAGCACGGCGTCGACATCTCGGTGCAGGCGCTGACCAAATACCAGTCGGGCGGCGGCGACGTGCTGATGGGCGCGACGATCACGGTCGAGCGCGACGTGCATGTGAAGCTGAAGGCGGCGCGCATGCGCATGGGCATCGGCGTGTCCTCGGACGACTGCTCGCTGATCCTGCGCAGCCTGCCGAGCATGCAGTTGCGTTTCGCGCAGCACGATCGGGTGGCGCTGTCGCTCGCGACGTGGTTGAAGAGCCGGCCGGAAATCGTCGCGGTGTTGCATCCGGCGCTCGCCGACTGTCCGGGGCACGAAGTGTACAAGCGCGATTTCAGCGGCGCGGGCGGACTGTTCTCGGTGGTGTTCGACGAACGGTACAGCGCGGCGCGGATCGACACGTTTTGCGAGTCGCTCGAACTGTTTTCGCTCGGCTGGAGCTGGGGCGGCGCGCATAGCCTCGCGATGCCGTACGACATCGCGTCGATGCGCACTGCGGCGCAGTGGCCGCATCGCGGCACGTTGGTGCGCTTCTATATCGGTCTGGAAGACGAGGCGGACCTGCGTGCGGATATCGAGCAGAGCCTGGCCAAGCTGGCTTAACGCGCGTTAGCCCTGTTCGACACGTTGTTCGAGAAGCCCGCCGGGATGTGTTCCCGGCGGGCTTTTTTGTTGCCCTGAGTATCAGGCAGACCCGACCGTTCGGCCGAATGTTCGATGTCGCGGCGCGACGCTACGATCGTGTGCTTGCCGGATAACGTTGCGGCGCTCAGGGGAGGGGCTTGGATGAATCTTTTCTTCTGGCTGTTGCTGAACCTTGCGGTGCCGATTGCCGGGCCGATCTTTACGCTCGCGCTCGTCGCGCCCGCGTATGGCTGGCGCGTTGCCAGGACGATGATTGCGGCGTCGGTCAAGGACGGGCAACTGTTCTGGTGTGCGATCGGACTTTGCGCCGCCGCGATTTATGAGGCGGTGATGGCCTTGGAGCAGGGCAGCGGGGAGACGTCGATGCTTGCGTTGGGGATCGTTGGGTTCTGGGGGTTGGCGTTCGCCTGTTCCATAGCCGTGATGGCGTGCTTACTCAAGGTGCGGCGGGACGGCTTCGTCACACTTATCGATCACCGGCAGACCGAGTCCGTGGTTGGCGCGCAATCACGTGGGGCGATAGGCACGTCAATTTTCATGACCTGCCTGGCGGCGCTTCTATCCGCGGCCCTGCACATTTACCTCAATTAGTTTTATTGGATAGTGCAGCTCTTATACTTGTTCTGTCTTGTGGAGGAGCTTATGAAACAATTTATCCTGTCATTGGAAATAGGCAAAAATCACGATCGCATTATGAAGGGCGTATTGATCTTCAGCATCCTGATTTCCATCGGCATGTTCGCTCTGTTCCTGCCGGCCATTTTCAACAGATAACGCAACGGTTTGCGCGGCTCGCCAGCGCGTCGGTCGTTGTGCCGACGCGAGCGATAACGGATCCCTCGAGCGCCAGCCTCAAACCAACCGCAACAAACCGTCCAGTCCAACGAAATTGAACGACACGCTGGCTGCTTCCCGCACCACCGGCTTCGCCCGGAATGCAACGGAGAGTCCCGCTTCGGCCATCATTTTCAGGTCGTTCGAGCCGTCGCCCATCGCAATTGCGCGCGACGGTTCGAGGCCGAGCGTCGCGCAGGTTTCGCGCAGCGTGCGCGCTTTCACCTCGGCATTGACGATCTCGCCCATCACATTGCCGGTCAGCTTGCCGTCGATGATTTCAAGCGTGTTCGCGCGCGTGAAATCGAGCCCAAGGCGCGTCTTCAGCTTCGCGGTGAAGAACGTGAAGCCGCCCGACACGAGCAGCGTTTTCAGGCCCGCCTGTTGCGCGCCGGCCAGCATGCGTTCGGCGCCCGGCGACAACCGCAGCCGCTCCTCGTACACGCGCTCGAGCGCGCTGGCGTCGAGCCCTTTCAGCAGCGCGACCCGACGAATCAGGCTCTCGTTGAAGTCCTTGATCTCGCCGCGCATCGCAGCCTCGGTGATCGCCGCGACTTCGGCTTTGAGTCCGCAGAAATCGGCGATTTCGTCGATGCACTCGATCGTGATCAGCGTCGAATCCATGTCCATCGCGACGAGGCCGAAGTCGCTCAACTGGCGGCCGGTTTCGACAAACGCGTAGTCGAGTCGATGCGCATAGCAATACGCTTCGACGTCGGCGCGTTGCGCGAGGTTCGCGTCGGCGATGCGAATCGCGTGCTCGTCGATGACGGCGGCGTGCGAGCCGCGTGCGAGCGCGACGAGCGTTTTGTGGTGGTCGGCGCAAAGGGGGGCGACGCTTTGAATGACGAGGTTCATAAACGACCGGTGACGCGGGAAGAAAGAGGCGCGTGGCGCGCGGAAAATCCCGCTATTGTATCGGTTCTGTGCGTTGGCCCGTCGCCGGCGGCTATGCCGCGCCTTGCCGTGCGCTCCGGCGGCGTGCGGTTCATACTGGCGCATCGAATCATGTGATGCAGTCGTCGCGTTGGCTGAAGCCGGCGATCGGCGCATCGCCGTAACGCAGCAGGCCGAACGAATACGGTCACACGAACCCACCACCCCACACGGGCGCAACAAGACGCCCCACGGAGACAACGCATGACCCCGGCAACCACCCGCGAGGCATCCTCCCTTGCCCGCGACTTCGATCTGCGTCATCTGAGCCCGGCGTTCTACGCCGATCCCTATCCGGTCTATCACGCACTGCGCAGCTATGAGCCAATCCGGCGCATGCCCGACGGCTCGCTGTTCCTGACGCGCTTTCGCGACGTGCAGGCGGTCTACCGCGACCCCAAGACCTTCAGCTCCGACAAGACCGTCGAATTCCGCCCGAAATACGGCGACTCTCTCCTCTACGCGCATCACACCACGAGTCTCGTGTTCAACGATCCACCGCGCCATACGCGGGTGCGCAAGCTGATCGCCGGCGCGCTGACCGCGCGCGCGATCGCGGCGATGGAGCCCGCCCTGATCCGGCTCGTCGACGGCCTGCTCGATGCGGCCGCGCAGCGCGGGCGTATCGATCTGATCGGCGAATTCGCGTCGGCGATTCCGGTCGAGGTGATCGGCAATCTGCTCGAGGTGCCGCACGATGAACGCGCGCCGCTGCGCGACTGGTCGCTCGCGATACTGGGCGCGCTCGAGCCGTCGCTGACCGACGCGCAGTTCGAGCGCGGCAATCGCGCGGTCAGCGAATTCGTCGACTATCTGCGCGGCCTCGTCGCACGACGCCGCCGCGAGCCGGGCGATCCGCAGCACGACGTGCTGACGCGGCTGATCCAGGGGGAGGGGCCGGACGAGCAGCTATCTGAAGCCGAACTGCTGCAGAACTGCATTTTCATCCTGAACGCCGGGCATGAAACGACCACCAACCTGATCGGTAACGGGCTCGTCACGCTGAGCGAGTGGCCTGACGAGCGTGCCGCGCTGCTGCGCGAGCCGGAGTTGATCGGCACCGCGGTCGAGGAGTGCTTGCGCTTCGAGAGTTCGAACCAGCTCGGCAATCGCATGGCCACCGTCGATACCGAGATCGGCGGCGTCGCGCTCGCGCGCGGCACGCCGCTCACGCTGTGCATCGGCGCGGCCAATCGCGATCCCGAGCAGTTTGCCGAGCCGGACCGCTTCGATATCCGCCGCGACCCGAACCGGCATCTCGCGTTCGGGTTCGGGATTCATCAGTGCGCGGGTCTGTCGCTGGCGCGGCTGGAGGCGCGGATTGCGATCGGGCGCTTCGTGCAGCGCTTCCCGGCGTATCGCGTCGATGGTGAGCCGACGCGGGGCGCTCGCGTGCGGTTTCGCGGGTTTGCGTCGGTACCGGTCCTGCTCGAGCCTTGATGCGGGCGTCGCGTAGACCGCGCGCACCAGGAAAACCGTAGGTTTTGCCGCCTCGTCGCAAGACTTACAACCCCATGACAGCACGCCGCCGAGCCGACCCGCTCCTGCTTTACGCGTGGCAGCAGTGTCGAGCGCGCCGAAACGCGGGCACGCTTGCTGCTTCGCCTGATATCTCAGGGCCATGGGACAGGGGGGCGCGCGATGGCACACATGATCTGGAAGGGCGCAATCAGTTTCGGGCTCGTCCACGTACCGGTGCAGCTTTATCCGGCGACGCAGTCGGAGAAGGTCGGCTTCAATCTGCTCGACAAGCGCACGATCGATCCGATCGGCTACAAGCAGTTCAACAAGCGGACCGGCAAGGACGTGACCCGCGACAACATCGTGCGCGGCTTCGAGTACGAGAAGGATCACTACGTCGTGCTGTCGGACGACGAAATCCGCTCGGCGAACCCCGAGTCGACGCAGACGGTCGACATCCTCGCGTTCGTCGACGCCCCCGACATCTCGTTTCTCTATCTCGATACGCCGTACTTCCTGACGCCCGACCGTAAGGGTGAAAAAGTCTATGCGCTGTTGCGCGAGGCGATGACGGCGTCGGGCAAGATCGGCGTCGCGAGTGTCGTGCTGCACAACAAGCAGCATCTGGCGGCGCTGATTCCGCTCGGTCCGATGCTCGCGCTGAACACACTGCGCTGGGCCGACGAGGTGCGCAATTTCGACGAATTCAACGTGCCGCCCGAAGGCATGAAGGCCGCCGGCGTGTCGGCGAAAGAACTCGACATGGCGAAAAAGCTGATCGAGGACATGAGCGAGACGTGGGACCCGATGCAGTATCACGATACGTTTCGCGACGACATCATGGCGCTCGTCGAGCGCAAGATTCAGGCGGGCAAGACCGAGGAGGTCGTCGAGGTCGAAACGCCGCACGAGTCGCGCAAGTCCGCCGACATTCTCGACCTGTCCGATCTGCTGCGCCGCAGTCTTGGCCGCGGCAAGGGCAAGCAGGCCGCCACGGGCCGCAAGCGCGCCGCCGACGAGGACGAGGATCAGAGCGATAGCGAGGCCGAGTCCGACGAAGAGGCGGCCGCGCCCGCGCGCAAAAAGCCGCGCGCGGCAAGCACGGCGCGCAGTCGCAGCGGTAGCGGCGGCAGCGGCGGCAGCGGGCGCGCGACGTCGAAAACCACCGCAACGTCCCGCAAACGGCGCGCGGCGGCCTGAGCGCGCGGCCGAGCCGCCTATGGCACCAAGCGCACCGGAGTCATCGCCATGAACGACCGGCTCGAGCACTATCATCGCAAGCGCCGCTTCGAGGACACGCCGGAGCCTGCCGGCGCGACGACCCGCAAGCGCGCCGCGAGCAAGACCGGCAAGCGCGCGACGCGTGCCGCGCCCGATACGCTCTCCTACGTGATCCAGGAGCACGACGCGCGGCGTCTGCACTACGACTTCCGGCTCGAACTGAACGGCGCGCTGCTGTCGTGGGCGGTTCCGAAGGGGCCGAGCCTCGACCCGGCGGTCAAGCGGCTCGCGGTGCACGTCGAGGACCATCCGGTCGAATACGGTACCTTCGAGGGCGAGATTCCGCCCGGCAACTACGGCGCGGGTACCGTGATCGTGTGGGATCGCGGCACGTGGGAGCCGGCGGGCGGCGCGGCCGAAGCCGCGCGGTCGTACGCGGCCGGCAAGCTCAAGTTTCACTTGCACGGCGAGAAGCTGCATGGCGGCTGGACGCTCGTGCGGAGCCACATGCGCGGCAGCGGCGACAAGGAGCAATGGCTGCTGATCAAGGAGCGCGACGAGGAAGCGCGCGACGAAAGCGACTACGACGTGCTGAAGAAGCTGCCGGGCAGCCTGCTGGCCGACGGGGCTTCGAAAGGCAGGAAAACGAAGCAATCGAAAGCGCAGACGAAAACCTCGCGCGACGGCAAGGCCACGAGCGCGGGCAAGCCGGCAAAATCCGCATCCTCGCGCCGCGCAGCCGATCCCAAACGCCCCGACATCGTCGCGACGCGCAGCGCGCAGTCGCTACGCGAACTCGCCGCATCGCCATCGATCGAAGGCGCGGTCGCAGCGGCCTTGCCCGCGAGCCTGAAGCCGGAGCTGGCGACGCTCGTCGACAGCGCGCCGCCAGGCGATGACTGGCTCTACGAAATCAAGTTCGACGGCTACCGCGTGCTCGCGCGCATCGACCACGCGTCGAAAGCGAAGGGCGGTGCCGTCAGCGTTTTCACGCGCAACGGCAACGATTGGACCGCAAAGTTCAGCAAGCAGATCGAGGCTCTCGCGGCACTCGATGTGCAAAGCGCGTGGCTCGACGGCGAGGCGGTCGTGCTCGATGAACGCGACGTGCCGAACTTCCAGTTGCTGCAAAACGCGTTCGATGCGCATCGCCCGCAGGACATCGTGATCTATCTGTTCGATCTGCCGTTTCTGAACGGCTACGACCTGCGCGACGTGCCGCTCGAACAGCGCCGCGCGATTTTGCGGGCGCTGCTCGAAGGCGTCGACGATCGCGTGCTGCGCTTTTCGAACGACTTCGCGTTCAGCGCCGACGAGCTGCTCAAGAGCGCGTGCGACATGGCGCTCGAAGGCATCATCGGCAAGCGGCGTGACAGCAGCTATGTGTCGGGCCGCTCGCCGTCGTGGATCAAGCTGAAGTGCCGGCGCCGCCAGGAGTTCGTGATCGGCGGCTATTCGGAGCCGGGCGGCAGCCGCTCGGCGTTCGGCGCGCTGCTGCTCGGCGTCTACGACGCCGATGGCCGGCTGCAGTACGCAGGCCGCGTCGGCACCGGCTTCGACGCCGCGCTGCTGCGCTCGGTCAAACAGGGGCTCGACGCGCACGCGAGCAAGCGCATGCCGTTCGCGAGCACGCCGCGCGAGCGCAGCCGCACGCCCGTGCATTGGGTCGAGCCGGTGCTCGTTGCCGAATGCAACTTCGCCGAATGGACGGGCGACGGCATCGTGCGCCAGGCGTCGTTCGTCAGCCTGCGCGACGACAAGCCGGCCCGCCAGATCGTCAGGGAAACCGCCCGACAAGGAGTCGACGTGCAACAGCAAACCGAAACCGCCACCGCCGCTACGCCGCAAACAGGCGCGCCGAAAAAGCGCGCAACCAGCAAGACCGCCAGTGCCGCCAGGCCCGCCGCCAAGGAAAGCGCGCCCGCCCGAACCACGGCAACACGCTCGCGTGCACAGAGCGAAATCGCCGGCGTGCGCATCTCGCATCCCGATCGCGTGATCGACAAGAGCAGCGGCGTAAGCAAGCTCGAACTGGTGCAGTACTACGAATCAATCGCCGAATGGATGTTGCCGCATCTGCGCGAGCGGCCCGTCGCGCTGGTGCGCGCGCCCGAGGATATCGGCGGTGAGCTGTTCTTCCAGAAGCACAGCCAGAAGCTGTCGATTCCCCACGTCACGCAGCACGAGGGACTCGATCCGGGCCATCCTCCGCTGATCACGATCGACACGCTCGCCGCGCTGGTCGGCGCCGCGCAGATGGGCACCGTCGAATTTCATACGTGGAATGCGGTCGCGTCGAACATCGAAAAGCCAGATCGCATGGTGTTCGATCTCGACCCGGACCCGTCGCTCGGCTGGGAACGCATGGTCGAGGCCGCGCAACTGACCCGCTCGCTGCTCGACGAACTGGGCCTGAAGTCGTTCTGCAAGACGAGCGGCGGCAAGGGCTTGCACGTGGTCGTGCCGCTCGCGAAGCAGGCCGGCTGGGACGAAGTGAAGGATTTCTCGCAGGCGGTCGCGCAGCACATGGCGGCGACGCTGCCGCAGTACTTCAGCGCCAAGATGGGCGCGCAGAATCGCAAGAAAAAGATTTTCATCGACTATCTGCGCAACAACCGTGGCTCGAGCACGGTGGCCGCATTCTCGGCGCGCGCGCGGCCGGGGCTCGGGGTGTCGGTGCCGCTCGCGTGGGACGAACTGGAGAGCACGACGAGCGGCGATCAATGGGGCATCCGCAACGTCCACGAGCGTGTGGACGGCCTCGGAAACGACCCGTGGGCCGACTACGCAAAGACGCGTCAGCGCATCACCGCGGCGATGAAAAAGCGTCTGGACGTCGCGTGATGAGCGCGCGTCCGGGTGGCTGAATCCAACCCGCGAATGCGCCGTGCGTACTTGGCGCGCGAACGCGCTTCGCGAAGGAGCAATGCAATGAAGACCCTGCCGCAATCGACCGATGGCGACCCGCAAGCCGACCCGCACGCGAACAAGGATCCGAAGTCGCTGCAGGAAGCCGCGGCGCCGCTGCCGCATGAAGCCGACCAGCATCCCGAGTCGCAGCACGAGGACGAGCCGCGCCATGTCGGCAAGCAGGCGCATGACGACATCGAGCATGGGCAGCAGGATACCGACCGCCGCGGCGGCGGCGAGTATCAGCAACGCACGCAGAACGACGCGCATGCCGATGTGAACTCGGATCGCAAGCAGGGCGGCGCAAAGGTCGGCAAGCGCTGACGCGGCGTAGCGGGCATCGCGCCTACGCGCCCGCCCGGCCAACCGGCTCGCGATCCCAGTACGGCGGATCGCCGAAATGCGCGGCGACGAAGTCGATGAAGGCGAGCGTTTTCGGCGGCACGAACGCGCGGCTTGGGTACACGGCCCAGATCGCGACGTCGTCCGCGAGAGGATAGCTGGCGAGCACGCTGACGAGTTTGCCGCTGCGCAGATAGGGCGCCACGTCCCATGTCGATTTCAGCGCGATGCCGAAGCCCGCGAGCAGCGCGTCGCGAATCACCTCGCCGTTGTCGGTGACGAGGCGGCCGCTCACGCGCACGTCGAGGGGACCGGCGGGCGTCACGAAGCGCCAGTCGCGCTGCTCCGACAGGATGATGCACTCGTGCCCCGCGAGATCCGACGGATGATGCGGCGTGCCGCGCGCGGCCAGATAGGCGGGGGCCGCGCACAGCACGCGGCGGTTGACCGCGAGCCGCCGCGCGACCAGCGACGAATCCTTCAGCACGCCGACGCGAAGCGCGACATCGATTCCCGCGTCGACCAGATCGACCACCTGATCGGTCAGGCGCAGATCGACGCTGACCCCCGGATAGCGGCGCAGAAACTCGCTGATCACTGGCGACACGTGCTGACGCCCGAACGACGACGGCATCGACACGCGCAGCCGGCCCTGCGGTGCGGCCTGCGCGCGGCCGACCGATGCGCGCGCTGCCGCGGCCGCGTCGAGCAGCGCCTCGGCGCGCGTCATGAACACTTCACCGTCCTGGGTGAGGCTGATGCGGCGCGTGGTCCGATGCAACAAACGCGCGCCGAGGATCTTTTCGAGTTGTGCGATCCGCGCGCTCGCGACCGCCGCCGACAAACCGAACTCGCGCCCGGCCGCCGACACGTTGGCGAGCAGCGCGGCACGCACGAACAACGCGACGTCGAGCAGATCGAGCCGTTCGCGTTCGCTGGGCACGGACCGGCCGGCCGGGCTTGAATCGTCCATTATTCTGAAAAACCAAAAAATGTTTCAGTGATTATGACTGTTTTATCAGAATAAGAACCATCCTACGATACGAGTCATGCGTGCACATCAACCGAACCCACAAGGAGCAGCCATGAAAGCCGTCGGACTCTACCGTTATCTGCCCATCGATCACGCAGAAGCGCTCGTCGACGTCGAGATCCCAAAACCCGAAGCGACCGGCCGCGATCTGCTGGTCAAGGTCGAAGCCATTTCCGTGAACCCGGTCGACGCCAAGGTGCGTGCGCCGAAAGACGCCGTCGAAAAGACGCCGCGCGTGCTCGGCTGGGATGCGGCCGGCACCGTCGTCGCGGCCGGGCCCGAGGTCACGCTGTTCAAGGTCGGCGATCCGGTGTTCTATGCGGGCAGCATTACCCGGCCGGGCGCCAACAGCGAGTTTCATCTGGTGGACGAACGGATCGTCGGACACAAGCCGGCGTCGCTCGATTTCACGCACGCGGCCGCGTTGCCGCTGACCGCGATCACTGCGTGGGAAGCATTGTTCGATCGCCTCGGCGTATCGCCGCAGGGCGCCGACGCAGGCCGTACGGTGCTGATTTTCGGCGGGGCGGGCGGGGTCGGCTCGATCGGCATCCAGCTCGCGAAGCAGCTCGGCAAGCTGCAGGTGATCGCGACCGCGTCGCGGCCCGAATCGGCGAAATGGGCACGGGAGCTCGGCGCGGATCACGTCGTCGATCATTTCGGCGATGTGCCCGCGCAGATGAAGGAGATCGGCATCGAGCAGGTCGACTACGTGCTGATCTTCAACGACACCGACCGTAATTTTCCGGCCGCCGCGCAACTGATCAAGCCGCAAGGCGGCATCTGCACGATCGTCGAGAACAGCGCCGCCGTGCCCGTCGAATTGCTGAAGGCGAAGAGCGCCGCGTTTCACTGGGAGTTCATGTTCACCCGCTCGATGTTCGGCACGACCGACATGATCGAGCAGCACAAGCTGCTGACCGAGGTCGCGCGGCTCGTCGATGCGGGCACGTTGCGCACGACGCTCGGCCAGGACCTCGGCCGCATCAACGCGGAGAATCTGCGTCGCGCGCATGGGTTGCTCGAAGCAGGACACGCGATCGGCAAGCTGGTGCTGACCGGCTTCTGAGATGAAATCGACGCGCAGAAAGCGCGTCGCCGCAAGCGGGTTAACACCCGGGCCGACACGACACGCGCGGCAGCGCGCTTGGCGTTAGACTGACGACGCAGCATGCCAAAACGGTTGCGTGTCTTGCGGCGAGGCCAGCCGGTATGAACCGGCCGGCCCTCGGCAGTGCGTGAACAGTGCACAGGCAGTCGCGTCGACGCGAGCGCGCAGCGGCACAACAAGGAGGTGACAGTATGAGCTTCAGCTTCAAACTCTCCGCCGTTTCCGTTGTCGCTTCTCTCGCCTGCGCGCTCGTGCCGGCTGCTCGCGCAGCCACGCCGATCACGGTGACCAACAAGGCCGCGCTCGACGGTCCGATCCGCTACACAGTTCGCGTCACGTCGAAACAGTTCGGCAATTCCCACGAGACCCGCACGATCCGCTCGGGCGAATCGGACGACTTCACGTGGAAGACCGTGCCGCCCGGCGGTCCGGTGGCCGCGACGGACGCATGCCCGGACTATGCGTCGCTGCCGGTCGACGAGAATGGCGCGATGATCCGCCAGACGCAGATCCGCTTCTCGCCGGTGGTGTCGAGCGACGGCATCGCGGCCGTCCAGCTGAGCTTCCAGGCGCAGACGCCGCATGGCGTGAAAACCGTGACGAGCGGCGGCAAGACGCTCAAGTGTCCGAACGATGTGCGCGTGAGTCAGATCGTGCGTTTCACGATGCCGGTCAACGGCACGACGAAAACGCTGACGCTGACCGACGGCACGGAGATCGCCGTCACCGCGAAGCGTTGAAGGTTCGAGCGTGCGACCGTAGCACGCGCTAGCGCGTCATCCTTGTGCGTCATCCTTTGCGTGTCTCACGCTCGACGAGCCGCGTCGGCAAGAACTGATGCTCGGCCGAAAAGAGCCGCCGGTACGTGAGCAGCACCGCGCCCACGGTCCCCAGCGCCGACGCCGCCGCGATCAGAAACATGATGACGATCTGATAGCGCACCGCCTGCAATGGCGACTGCCCGGCCAGCACCTGACCGGTCATCATGCCCGGCAAACTGACAACGCCGACCACCGCCATCTGGTTCAACGTCGGCATCATGCCCGCGCGCACCGCCTGGCGCGCCGGCGCCTGCGCGGCCTCCCAGCGTGTCGCGCCGAGCGCGAGCGCCATGTCGACGCGGTCGCGCCGCGCGGTCAGCTCCTCGGTCATCCGCTCGATGCCGAGCGATACACCGGTCAGCGTGTTGCCGAGGATCATGCCGAGAATCGGAATCGCATATTGCGGCGCGTACCACGGATGGATGCGGATCACGACGAACAGTCCCACCGCGGCCACGAGCCACGAGCTGACCCAGATCGACAGCACGCTGTCGGCGCGTTGTCCGGCATAGGTGTGGCTGCCGCGCTGCGCGCCGGCGAAACCGGCGATCAGCGTCATCACGATCATCAGCGGCAGCACCACGTACCAGCGAGCGAAACTGAACACCCAGCCGAGCACATAGCCGATCGCGAGCAACTGGACCACGGTGCGCACCGCCGCCCATGCGAGCTTGCGCTCGAGATCGAGCTTCAGCGCGACCGACACCGCGCCATTCACGACGATCAGCAGCGTCGCGATCGCGACGTCCCACAAGCTCAGATTCTGCAGGCTCATTGGCGGGGCTCCCGACGCTGGTCCGCGGGAGCGCGTTGGTCCGCATCGCGCCGCACGGGAGTGTGTTCGGCCAGTACGCCGGCGCGCATCGTGAGATGCCGTTCGCTCATGCGTGCCGCCTGCTCGACATCGTGCGACACCCACATCGATGCGTGAGCGCCCGGCGCGGCGTCGAACCACGCCTGCACGAGCGCTTCGATCGCGCGCGACGACGCCGGATCGAGCGAGGCGGTCGGCTCGTCGAGCAGCAGCACTTCGGGCGCGAGTTGCAGCACGCGGATCAGCGCGGCGATCTGCGCTTCGCCGCCCGATAATTCGCTTGCGCGCTTGCCGAGAAAGTCCTCGCCGCGGCCGGCCTGCATTGCGAGCCTGGCCGCGCACGCGCGATCGAAGCGCGCGTCGCGATATGCCCGCAGCTCAAACGGATAGCGCAGATTGTCTTCGACGCTGCCGTCGATGAGCGCGGGCCGCTGCCGGATATACGCGATTGCGCGCCGGTAGCGCGGAATCCGCGCACGCTCGAGCGGCGCGCCATGCCACAGGATGCGCCCCGCATCGACCGGATCGAGCAGCGCGAGCGCGCGCAGAAACACGCTCTTGCCGGAGCCGGACGGTCCGGTAATCGCGACGCGCTCGCCGGCGCGCAGGGCGAAGGTGGTCGGCTGCAACAGCGTCTGGCCGCGCTGCGCATCGCGCCGTACGATGCCGTCGGCGAGGACGAAGGGAACATCGGTCATGGTTGGAACGTCGTGGGGAGGGTGTGCCGGTGGGGCTGTCGGTAAAGCGTGCGCCATGATAAAACGACGAGGCGCAACAGCGCACGACCAACGCGGCGATTCATGCTCGCGCGCCAGGTACGATAACTGCTGCACGGTGCACAACGTGGAACAACACGCGGAGCTTTTCAATGGCAGGGTCGAGCGGCACCGGACGACGGGTCGGAAAAGTCTTTGCATGGCTGCTGGCGGCGCTCGTGATCCTGATCGTCGCGCTCGTCATCTTCATCCTGAGCTTCGACTGGAACCGCGCGCGGCCTTACATCGACGACAAGGTCAGCCAGGCGATCGGCCGGCCGTTTGCGATCAACGGCGACCTGAAGGTGGGCTGGCGTCATGCGGTCGGCGAGACCGGCTGGCGCGGCTGGGTGCCCTGGCCGCGCTTTTCGGCGGCCAACATCACGATCGGCAATCCCGACTGGACCAAACAGCCGCAGTTCGCGACGCTCGACGAAATCGACTTCGAGGTCGAGGTGCTGCCGCTGCTCGCGCACGACATCGTGATTCCGGCGATCAACCTCGTGAATCCGTCGGTCGATCTGGAACGTCTTGTCGACGGGCGCAAGAACTGGACCTTCAAGCTGCCGTCGTCGAGCGGACCCACCGAGTGGAAGCTCGATCTGCACGATATCGCGTTCGCGAAGGGCAACATCGCGCTGTCGGATCAGCAGAAGAAGGTCGAGGTGCAGATGGTCGTCGATACGCTCGGGCAGCCGATCCCGATCGGCGACGCGCTGAAGCAGCAGGAAGCGGCCTCGCGCAGCGCGTCGGCTCAGGCCGTCGGCCGGGCGGGCGCGCGCCAACTCGCCGCGCAGGCCGAGGCACAGGCGGCCTCGGAGGCGAAGGCGGCTTCCGCAGCGGCGGCTTATGAAGCGGCGGCGCAGGCGTCGGGCGCATCGGGCGCATCCGCAACGTCGGGCGTGGCCGCGAGTTCCGGCGTGCTCGCGGCGAGCGGCGCCGCCGCCCCAGCCGAAACCACCAGCGGGAGCGCCAGCCCGGCCGCGGCTGTCTCGGGGGCGAGCGGCACCTCGCCTGGCGCCAGGCGCGCGACGCCGCTTTATGCGATCGGCTGGACCGTCAAGGGCACCTACAACCGCACGCCGGTGTCGGGCAGCGGCAAGCTCGGCGGCGTGCTCGCGCTGCAAGACGCGAACCGGCCGTTCCCGGTGCAGGCCGATGTCAAAGCCGGCGATCTGCATATCGCCTTCGTCGGCACGCTCACCGATCCGGCGCATCTCGCGGCGCTCGATCTGCGTCTCTGGCTGCAGGGCAACAGCCTGGCGCGCCTGTATTCGCTGACCGGCGTGACCTTGCCCGAGACCCCGCCGTACGCGACCGAGGGGCGTCTGATCGGTCAGTTCAAAGCGAGCGGCAACGTGTTCACGTATGAAAACTTCACAGGCCGGGTCGGGGGCAGCGATCTGAACGGTTCGTTGACCTATACCGGGCGCGAGCCACGTCCGCTGCTGCAGGGCGAACTCGAGTCGCATCTGTTGCAGTTCTCGGATCTCGCGCCGGTGATCGGCGCCGATTCGAACGCGAGCAAGGCGAGGCGCGGCGACGCGGCCGCGCAGCCGGGCAACCGCGCGCTGCCGGTCGAGGAGTTCCGCACCGAGCGCTGGAAGGCGATCGACGCCGACGTCAAGTTCACCGGCCGGCGCATCATCAAGAACTCGAACCTGCCGATCACGGATCTGTACACGCACGTCGTGATGACCGACGGCGTGCTGTCGCTCGTGCCGCTGAAGTTCGGCGTCGCGGGCGGCTCGCTCGCGTCGGACATTCATCTCGATGGCAGCGCGGCGCCGCTGAAGGGCCGCTTCGCGATGTCCGCGCGGCACGTCAAGCTGAAGCAATTGTTCCCGAACTTCAAGACGATGCAGAACGCGCTCGGCGAGATCAACGGCGATGCGTCGCTGTCCGCGACCGGTAATTCGCCGGCGGCGCTCGCGGCGACTTCGAACGGCGAGTTGAAGGCGCTCGTGACCGACGGCACCGTGAGCCGTCTGCTGATGGAGGCGGCCGGGCTCAACGTCGCGAACGTCGTCTATGAAAAGCTGTTCGGCACTAGCGACGTGAAGATCAATTGCGCGGCTGCCGATTTCGTCGCGACCGACGGCGTGCTCGAAGCGCGCGTGTTCGCGCTCGACACCGGCGACGCGGTGATCAACATCGACGGTCACGTGAATCTGCGCGACGAGACGATGGACCTGGGCGTGCATCCGCATACGAAGGGCTTTCGGGTTTTTTCGCTGCGCTCGCCGCTTTACGTGAAGGGCACCTTCAAGGATCCGCACGTCGGCGTCAATGCGGCCGCGCTCGCGTTGCGCGGCGGCGCGGCGGTCGGGCTCGGGCTGATCAATCCGTTCGCGGCGCTGATCCCGCTGCTCGCGCCGAGCAACAACAAGCCGCTGCCGTGCGCGCGATTGCTCGCGCAAGCGCGGCAGATGCCGAAGGCGCCGCCGCCGGGCGTCAAGCAGCAGCCGAAGGCGCCGATATCGCTCGAGGGCGCGCCGGTCAACAAGTCTTCGGGCGGCGCGTCGTCGCCAGCCGCGGCGGATCGTAAGCCCGCGACGCAGTCGCCGGCGAGCGCGGCCGAATACAAGGGCAGTTGAGGCGCGGCGAGCGCGTCGATGATGCGATCGCCGAATCAACGGCATGATGCCGCGTGAGGAACTGCGCGCGGTTGCCGTCGAGCCAGGGTTTCGATGAAGCGAAGAGAACGACCTGTCAGCAGCCCTGAACTTCAGGGTGCCCGATTGGCCTATCTGAGCGAACGTGGTGTTGCATCGCCCGACGCATCCTGGCGACGCACGCCGCGCCGGGTACCGATTCGTGTCGCGCCGAACTCCGTCAGAATCTTGCCGCGCGCACGGCTCGCGAACACGAGGAAGCCGAAGCCGTCGGCCTCATACCAGTAGCCGCCGTTCTCGAGACCATCGAGCGGCTGCTCCAGCGCGTTGGTAATGGATTCGAGGCAGCGCCGCCGCAATTCGGCTGGTGCGGGGTAGGGCGGCTGTGCGCCGCGCACACTGCATAGAAGCACGTCGAGTCCGGGCAGCACGTGTGCATAGAGCACCGGTTCGTCCTGCGCGCGAGCCCGCGCAATCTTGGTGTCGAGTTGACCGAACGGCTTGAAATGCCGCAGAACCGCGAGGAACGACTCGTCGCCGTCCACCTTCGCGCGTCTACGCTTTTTCGGGAAGGACATAAAAATTCGCCTGAAAAAGAATTGCAAGAATCGCTGCGTCCTCATGCGACCACTCCCGGCTTTCGCGCGCCGCACGTCGATGTTTTATAGCATACGACAAGGCCGGATTCACGATGATTCGACGCTACCGCATCGCCCCACCGCCTCCCGCACGAATCATGCCGAACCGCCTCGCCGCGCGCATTCGCATCCCAGCACACCTTGTCTCCATCATAGACGCAGGCGGCGCGGAAAAAACATCCCATCCCAATAAAAAAGTCATTTTTGTGTGGTCGAGCGCTTGCTGGCGCGTCGTTGAAATATCTCTGATTCACGTCGATAATGGCCCGTCCAGCCGCGCGGCGCCCGCCTTGCAGGGCGCGACGGGTGAGCGCGAGCCCCGCCGTTCGAGTGACAGCCTGAACCACAGCCTGAACGCCCTGACGGAACCATGAAACTATTCACCAAAGGTCTGCTGCTGATCGCGATACCGAGCGTGGTCGAACTCGCGCTGCTCGGGGTCGTCTTCGATACCCAGGAGCGGACCGCGCAGGCCGCGCGATGGGTCGACAACAGCAAGCAGATCCTCTACGAGTCGTCGGCCATCGTCGATCCGCTGCTGCGTCAGGCCGCGCGCGTGCGCACGGCGATGGTGACGGGCAGCGCCTCGCTGATCGACCGCCATGCGGTGTGGGTCGACCTGAATGACCGGCTCGCGAAGCTCGATGCGCTCGTCGCCGAAACGCCGGTCCAGGCCGAGCGCGTGCGCAGCATGCGGCGCGCGATCGACGCGTATCGCGAACAGAGTGTCGCGATCTCGCAGGCGTTGCACGAGGGGCGCAGTCTACGCCCCTATATCGCGCTCGAAACCGGCGAGTTGCCGGAGCAGATCGCCGTGTTCCGCGACGAGTTGGCCCAGTTCGGCGCGGCGGCGTCGGAGCTCGACGTCGAGCGCTCGAGCGCGCTCGGCGAGCGGCGCGAGCTTCAGCAGCGCGCACTCATTGCCGCGGTGTTCGGCTCGATGCTGATCTGGGCGGTCACCGCCTTCGTGTTCGCGCGCGGCATCGGCCAACGCCTCGAAGTGCTGACCGATAACGCCGAGCGGCTCGGCAGCGGCCGGCCGCTCGCGGCGCCGTTGTCGGGCAGCGACGAAATCGCCGCGCTCGACACGGTGCTACATCAGACCGATGCGCGTCTGCGCGAGGCGGAAGCCGGGCAGGAGGCGCTGAAGACGGAGTTCGAAGCACGCGCGCGCGAACTGGCGGCCGTCAATGAGGAATTGCGCCAGGAAACGCAGGACAACGAGATGTTCATCTACAGCGTGTCGCACGATCTGCGCTCGCCGCTCGTCAATCTGCAGGGGTTTTCGAAAGAGCTGCACGTGTCGTGCGACGAACTCGACGTGCTCGTCGGACAGGCTCGTCTGTCGGAGAACGAAGCACGGCGCATGACGCAGATCCTCGATGGCGACGTGCGCGAGTCGTTGCACTATTTGCGCACCGCGGTCGCGCGCGCGGCGGCGATCATCGACGCGCTGTTGCGCATCTCGCGCGCGGGACGGCTCGAATATCAGTGGCAGCGGGTCAGCGTCGAGCGCGCGGTGGCGCGAGTCGTCGATGGGCTGCAAGGCACGATCGACCAGCGCGCCGCGAGCGTCACGGTGCGCGAGCTGCCGCCCGCATGGGGCGATCCGGCGGCGGTCGAGCAGATCTTCGGCAACCTGATCGGCAATGCGCTGACTTTCCTCGATCCGGCGCGCCGCGGGCGCATCGAGGTCGGCGCGCTCGCGCCCGAACCCGTCGACGAAAGCGAGCCGCGCGCGGTCCGTATGCGCACCTATTACGTCCGCGATAATGGGCTCGGCATTCCGGCCGTGTATCTGTCGAAGGTGTTTCGCGCGTTCCAGCGTCTGCACGGGGACGTTGCAAGCGGCGAGGGGATCGGCCTCGCGGTGGTGCGGCGCGCGGTCGAGCGGCACGGCGGGCGCGTCTGGGTCGAATCGGCCGAAGGCACCGGATCGACCTTTTTCGTGGTGCTGCCCGAGCAGCCGGCGCGCCTCTGAGCGCGGCGCACCGTCGCTGCCCTTCTCGCGGCGGCATGGATGACGAATCGTTGGCACGGAGAGCCTATGAATCACGCGCAAGCGGTCAGCACCGTTCTGATCGAAGACGACGACGGCCACGCGACGCTCGTCGAGCGGAATCTGCGCCGCGCCGGCATTTCGAACGGCTTCGTGCGCTTTCGCGACGGCCAGCAGGCGCTCGATTACTTCTTCGGCCCCGCGGCCGCTGAGCCGTTGACCGACGCCGACGGCCAGCCCTATCCGCCGCGCGAGAATCTGGCGAATTTCGTCGTGCTGCTCGATCTGAAGATGCCGCGCGTCGACGGCTTCGAGGTGTTGCGGCGTCTGAAGGAAGCCCCCGAGACCGCCGCCGTGCCCGTGATCGTGCTGACCACGACCGACGATCCGCGCGAAATCGCGCGCTGCTACGAACTCGGTTGCAACGTCTATCTCTGCAAGCCGGTCGAATACGATGCGTTCATCGAGGCCGTGCGCCGGCTCGGCTTTTTCCTGCAAGTGGTCAAACTGCCGCCGGGGCATCGACTCGCGCCGCCTTGAAGCTGTCCGAAAGCCGTTCATGACAAGATGAGCACCGTACCGAGCCGGAGAGCACCTGCATGATCGAAGAAGTGTCCACCCCGCATGCCGCCTATGTGCTCGTCGTCGATGACGACGAGGGCATCTTGCGGCTCGCGCGCAAGTCGCTCGAACGCGCCGGCTGCCGGGTGACGATCTGCGCCGGCGTCGAGGCGGCCCGCGAGCGGCTCGCGAGCCGCGCCCCCGATCTGCTCGTGCTCGATTATCAACTGAGCGGACCGGAGACCGGGCTCGATTTCTTCCGCCGTCTGCGCGCGGAGGGCGTGCGCATTCCGGCGATCCTCGTGACCGGCTTCACCGACGAGTCGCGCGTGATCGAAGCGCTGCGCGCGGGTGTGTCCGACGTGGTGCCGAAGTCCGGCGACTATCTCGACTATCTGCCAGAGGCCGTGGAGCGCGTGTTGTCGCAGGTGCGGCTGCAACGCGCGTCCGACGAAGCGCTGCTGCTGCGCGATCGCGAGCTGCATTACCGCACGCTGTCGGAGACGTTGCCGCATCTCGTGCTGACCTGCGACGCGGCCGGCGATTGCGACTTCCTGTCGAAGCAGTGGTACGACTACACCGGCTTGCCCGAACATGGCTCGCATGGTCTCGCGTGGCTCGACGCCGTGCATCCCGACGATCGCGAGCAGATCCGGCAAAGCTGGCTGAAGGCCGTCGCGAGCCGCAGCGGCGACTATCGGCACGAGATGCGGATTCGCCGCCACGACGGCGAGTACCGCTGGTTCGACGTGCGCGTGGTCGCGATGCGCGATGCCGATGGCAACGTCAGCAAATGGTTCGGTAGCTGCACCGACATCCACTCGCAGCGCGAGGCGATCGAGGAGCGCGAGCGACTGCTCGAGTCCGAGCAGGCCGCGCGCCAGGCCGCCGAAGAAGCGAATCGCGCGAAGGACCGTTTTCTCGCGATGCTGTCGCACGAATTGCGCACACCGCTCACGCCGGTGCTCGCGGGCGCGAGCGTGCTCGAGATGATCCCGGAACTGCCGGAGCAGGCGCGTGCGAGCGTGCGCATGATCCGCCGCAACGTCGAACTGGAGGCGCGGCTGATCGACGATCTGCTCGATCTGACGCGCGTCGCGAACGGCAAGCTGCGGCTGTCGCTGGAGACCGTCGACGTACACGAGGTGATCGACAGCGTGCTTGAACTCTTTCGCAGCGAAATCCAGGTCAAGCAGCAGGACGTGCATGTCGAGAAGCAGGCGACGCATCACTACGTGCTCGCCGATCGCGCGCGGCTGCAACAGATGCTGTGGAACCTGATTCGCAATGCCGCGAAGTTCACGCCGGACGGCGGCCATATCTATGTGCGCACACGCGACGAACGCATGCAGGTGCAGATCTCGGTCGAAGACACCGGCATCGGCATCGAGCCGGAGCAGATCGGCAAGCTGTTCAATGCGTTCGAGCAGGGCGACCAAAGCACGACGCGGCAGTTCGGCGGCCTGGGTCTCGGTCTTGCGATCACGAAGGCTTTGACGGACGTGCACGGCGGCACTGTGACCGCGCAGAGTCCCGGTCCGCATTGCGGCGCGACCTTCACGATCACGCTGCCGACCGCCGCCGCGCGGGCCGCCGCGCCGCCGGTCATCGTGCCGAGCAACGTGCAGCCGGCGAGTTCGCTGTCCGTGCTGCTGATCGAGGACCATGCCGACACCGCCGACGTGATGGCCCAATTGATGCGCGGCTTGGGTCATCAGGTGACGGTGGTCGGGCGCGTCGACGATGCGCTTGCCGCGACGCAGTTGCACAGGTTCGATCTGGTTGTCAGCGATGTCGGATTGCCCGATGGCACCGGTCTTGATTTCGTCAAGGCGTTTCGCGAACATTCCGACGTGCCAGCCGTCGCGCTGACCGGCTTCGGCACCGACGAGGACGTGCGCCGCTGTTTGAGCGCGGGCTTTACATCGCATCTGACGAAGCCTGTCAATTTCGGCCAGCTCGAAGCGATGATCGAAAGCGCGGCGCAATTGAAGGCGCAACAGGAAGGGTAAGGCTCGATAAAGCGCGGCGCGCTGAAGGCAGCGTGAAAACACAAAGGCCTGTCGCGACGCCGATCGCAACAGGCCTTTTGATTTCACTGGCTCAGGCCGTCCAACCCGAGCTTGATTCGACGATTAACGCTGCTGGTTCTTCAGCGAATCGCGGATCTCGCGCAGCAGCAGCACGTCTTCCGGCGGCGGCGGCGGCTCCGCCGGCGCGGCTTGCGGCTCCTTGCGCAGTTTGTTGATGAACTTGACCATCAGAAAGATGATGAACGCGAGAATGATGAAGTTGATCGTCGCGGTAATGAACGAACCGTAACCGAACACCGCCACGCCACCCGTCTGCAGGTCTTTATACGATTCGGGGTTGCCTTTGTAAGTGGCCGGAATATGGCCCAGGCGAACGAACATATTGGAGAAATCGAGGCCGCCGGTAGCGACCCCGACAACCGGCATGATCAGGTCTTTAACCACGGAATTGACAATGGTGGAAAACGCGCCGCCGATAATCACACCGACCGCCAGATCCATCACGTTGCCTTTGAGGGCAAATTCTTTAAATTCCTGGATCATGCTCATACCTACACCTCCCTCATGTGAATAGCCGAATCATACCAACCTGAAGCGGATAGGCTAGTGCTTTAGCCGCAAGGCAACAAGCGCATCTGCTGCGCGTCGCTAATGAGGAAACTGTGACTCGCTATGGCGCGCGCGCTCCAGATGCGCGGCAAAACTGACCGGGTCGATATTGGCGCCGCACAGCAGCACGCCCACGCGTTTGCCCTGCAACTGTTCGCGCAGCGGTCCGAGCAATCCGGCCGTGGCGGCCGCGCAAGCCGGCTCGACCGCGAGCTTCAGCTGATTGAACAGGATCAGCATCGCCTCGCGCAACTGGTCGTCGGACACGGTGACGATCCGATCGACATGGCGGCGGCACAGCTCGTAGCTGTATTGCTCGGTATGCGGCGACATCAGCGAATCGGCGATGCTGTGCATGTGGCCCATTCTGACCGTATGGTTGGCGGCAAAACTCTTGCTCATCACGTCCGAGCCTTCGGGTTCGACGCCGTACACGTGCACGTTCGGATTCGCGAGCCGCAGCGCGGTGGAGACCCCGGCCGCGAGTCCGCCGCCGCCGATCGGCACGATCACCGCTTCGAGGTCGGGCGTTTGCGTGGCCCATTCGTAGCCGAGCGTCGCCGAGCCGAGCACCGTGCGATAGCCGTTGAACGGATGCACGAAATAGCGGCCTTCCTCGGCCTCGACGCGGCGCACCAGTTCGAACGCTTCGGCGAGATCTTCCGCATAGACGATGTCGGCGCCGTACTCGCGGCACAACGCAACGCGGGCCGGATTCGCCGCGCTGAACAGCACGACCTTGGCGCTGACGCCGAGCCGCATCGCCGCATAGGCGACTGCCACCGCGTGATTGCCGCCCGACACGCAGGTGACACCCGCGCTCTTTTGCGCGTCGTCGAGCGCGAGCAGGTTCGTGAAGGCGCCGCGTGCCTTGAAGCTGCCGCCCGCCTGCAGCAGCTCGAACTTGAAATTGACGACGGTGCCGCGCAGCGACGAGAAGTCGAGCCGGTCGAACACCGGCGTGCGCGCGACCCAGGGCGTCAACGCGAAGTGCTGCGCGGCGATGTCGTCGAGCGTGGGGATCGGCTCACCGTCGATCGTGTGATCCGTGTGCTGCGGCATGGCGCTGGACATGGCGGTCGCTCCGGAGTCGTCGAAGTCGCTGAGGCCCGTGGCTCGGCGCGCAGGTTCACTGCGGCTGCGCGCCGCTGCAACGAAACGGGCTAAGCGGCCTCGACCGACATGCTGTGGATGAACTTGCGCAAGAAGCGCTCGCACGCGACGAGCTGCTCGAGCTCGACGAATTCGTTCGCCTTATGCGCCTGCTGGATGTCGCCGGGGCCGCAAACGATGCTCGGAATCCCCGCGTTCGAAAACAGGCCGGCCTCGGTGCCGTATGCGACCTTGCGCTTGTCCTGGTCGGCCGTCAGCGCGCGGACGAGCTGCGTGATCGCGGCCTGTTCAGACGAATCGAGTCCGGGCGCCGCGGCGATCTTCGTGATCTCGATCGCGGCCGACGGATGCTCGCGCAGCATTTTCGGCAGCAGCGTTTCGCGCGCGTAGCTGTCGATGCGCGCGAAGATCTGCTCGGGATCGAGCGTCGGCAGATTGCGGAACTCGAACTGGAACTGGCATTCGGCCGGCACCGTGTTGATTGCGTTGCCGCCCGTGATCGTGCTGGTCTGCGCGGTGCTGAACGGCACGTCGTACAGTTCGTCGAAGGGGTCTTGCGCGCGGAACTGGTCGGCCATGTCGCGGATGTAGCAGATCAGGCGAGCCGCGTACTCGATCGCGTTCAAGCCCTTCGGCGTCAGCGACGAATGCGCGGCCTGGCCGCGTACGCAGCACTGATACGCGTTGATGCCCTTGTGCGCGATGATCGGGCGCATGCTGGTCGGCTCGCCGACGATGCAGCCGTCCGGCTTCACGCCGCGCTTCATCAGATCGGCGATCAGAAGCGGCGCGCCCACGCAGCCCACTTCCTCGTCGAACGACAGCGCCAAGTGGATCGGCTTCGCGAGCTTCGTGCGCTGCATGTCCGGCACGAGCGCGAGCGCCGCGCCGATGAAGCCCTTCATGTCGCAGGTGCCGCGGCCATAGAGCTTGTCACCGCGAATCTCCGGCTTGAACGGATCGCTGTCCCATTGCTGGCCGTCCACCGGCACGACGTCGGTGTGGCCCGACAGCACGACGCCGCCGTTCGTTTCGCCGTCGTGCGCGGGAATGGTCGCGAACAGGTTCGCCCATTTGCCGCCCTTGCCGTGCGTCAGCGTCGCGTCGATACCGACCGCGCGCAGCTCGTCGCGCACGGTTTCGATCAGGCCGAGGTTCGGATTGCGGCTCACCGTGTCCATCGACACGAGACGGGTCACCCAGGGCAGAGATATCGGAGAAGCGGGGGACGTGGAGGAGGCGGACGACTGCAACGATTGCGCTGTTTCAGCGACTTGAGACATGACATGACTCCAGCATTTCGTGTCTATCGATCATATCCCAAATTGCATTTTCGTAAGGATCTCCAAAAAGCCGGGCTCGCGTTGGCGCAGTGCAGCATCGATGCAAAAAACGGGGGACGTCCCCCCGTTTTCTGCGGTTTTCACGAGCCTGTGCGCCCAGCGTGCCGCGCTCAGCGAGCCGGCGCCGCCGCCGTGCCGCGGCTCGGCGAACCGAGCGCGCGCAAGGTCTCCTTGACGGTCGCGACGCGCACCGCGAGATCCGGGCTGCGCGTTTCGATACGCAGCTTGTCCTGACCCGCGAGCTTGATGTGCTTGTGCTTCTGCACCATCTCGATGATCCGCATTGCGTCGACGGGCGGATTGGGGATGAACTGCAGGCCGATCACCGCTTCACCGGCATCGATCTTCGAAATGCCGAGCGGCTTCGCGGCGAGCCGCAGTCGATGCGTCTCCACCAGCGCATGCGCCTGCGGCGGCAGCTTGCCGAAGCGGTCGATCAGCTCTTCCTGGATGGCGTCGATCGAATCGTTGTGTTCGCAGTTCGCGAGGCGCTTGTACAGCGACAGACGTTCCTGCACGTCGCCGCAATAGTCCGACGGCAGGATCGCCGGCGAATGCAGGTTGATCTCGGTGGTCGCGGCGAGCGGCGCGGTGAGGTCTGGCTCCTTGCCGTTCTTGAGCGCCCTCACTGCGTCGTTGAGCATGTCGGTATAAAGCTGGAAGCCGATCTCGTGAATCTCGCCCGACTGCTTGTCACCGAGCACCTCGCCGGTGCCGCGAATTTCGAGGTCGTGCATCGCGAGATAGAAGCCCGAGCCGAGTTCCTCCATCTGCTGGATCGCTTCGAGCCGCCGTTGCGCCTGTTTGGTGAGCCCCTGCGGATCGTGCACGAGCAGATACGAGTACGCCTGGTGATGCGAGCGGCCGACGCGGCCACGCAGCTGGTGCAATTGCGCGAGGCCGAACTTGTCGGAGCGGTGGATCAGGATCGTGTTCGCGCTCGGCACGTCGATGCCGGTTTCGATGATCGTCGTGCACAGCAGCACGTTCGCGCGTTGCGCGACGAAGTCGCGCATCACCCGCTCCAGTTCCCGTTCGTGCATCTGTCCATGCGCGACCGCGATGCGCGCTTCGGGCACCAGCTCTTCGAGCATCTGCCGGCGATTCTGGATCGTCTCGACTTCGTTGTGCAGGAAGTAGACCTGGCCGCCGCGCTTCAACTCGCGCAGCATTGCTTCGCGAATCACGCTGTCTTCCTCGCGCCGCACGAAGGTCTTGATCGCGAGGCGCTTTTGCGGCGCCGTTGCGATCACCGAAAAATCGCGCAGGCCTTCGAGCGCCATGCCGAGCGTACGGGGAATCGGCGTCGCGGTCAGCGTCAGCACGTCGACTTCCGCGCGCAGCGCTTTCAGCGCCTCCTTCTGACGCACGCCGAAGCGATGCTCCTCGTCGATGATCACGAGGCCGAGCCGCTTGAACTGCACGTCCGACGACAGCAGCTTGTGCGTGCCGATCACGATGTCGACCGAGCCTTCGTTGATCTGCCGGATCGACGCGTTGGCTTCTTTGGTCGACTTGAAGCGCGACAGCTCGGCGATGCGCACCGGCCAGTCGGAGAAGCGGTCGCTGAAGGTTTGCGTGTGCTGCTCGGCGAGCAGCGTGGTCGGCGACAACAGCGCGACCTGCTTGCCGCCCATCACCGCGATGAACGCCGCGCGCAATGCGACCTCGGTCTTGCCGAAGCCGACGTCGCCGCACACGAGCCGGTCCATCGGCTTGCCGCTCGTCATGTCGCCGATCACGGCCGCGATCGCGGCGGCCTGGTCCGGCGTTTCCTCGAAACCGAAGCTTTCGGCGAACTTCACGTAGTCCTTCGGTTCGAGCGCGAACGCGTGGCCCTCGCGGGCGGCACGGCGGGCGTACAGGTTGAGCAACTCGGCGGCGGTGTCGCGGATCTGCTGCGCGGCCTTGCGCTTGGCCTTTTCCCATTGGCCCGAGCCGAGCGAATGCAGCGGCGCGCTTTCCGGATCGGCGCCGCTATAGCGCGAGATCACGTGCAATTGCGCGACCGGCACGTAGAGCTTGCTGTCGCCCGCGTATTCGAGGTGCAGGAACTCGGTTTCGCCTTCGCCGAGATCCATCGTCACGAGACCCATATAGCGGCCGATACCGTGCTGCGAATGCACGACCGGGTCGCCGAGCTTCAGCTCGGACAGATCGCGCACCATCGAATCGACGTTGCTCGCCTGTTCCTGGCGGCGGCGTCCCGCGCGACGCGCGAGCGGCCCGTACAGCTCGGTTTCGGTGATGATCGCGATGCCGTCGCCCGGCAGCGCGAAGCCGTTCGCGAGCGGCGCGACGCCGAGCGAGAAATGCGCGTCGCTCTTGAGCCAGTCGGCGAAGCTGTCGGCCGAGGCGGGCTTCAGCTGGTTGTCGGCGAGCAGTTGCAGCAACGTCTCGCGGCGGCCCGCCGATTCGGCGGCGAACAGCACCCGGTTCGGCGTCGTGCTCAGATACGCGCGCAGCGCCGAGACGGGATCGTCGGCGTGACGATCGATCGCGAGGTTCGGCAGCGCGATCGACCAGGCGCCGTCGCCGTTGGTGGGCAGCACGAGCCGTGCGAACGGTTTCGCGAACGTGAAGAAATCCTCGTCCGACAGGAACAGCTTCTGCGGTTCGAGAATCGGCCGGTCGCGGTCGTGCGACAGGAAATTGAAGCGCTGCTTCGTGTCGTTGGTGAAGCGCCGGATCGCCGCGTCCAGATCGCCGACGAACGCGAGTTGCGAACCGTCGGGCAGGTAATGGAAGAGGGTGGCCGTCTCCTCGAAGAACAGCGGCAGATAGTATTCGATACCCGCCGACGGCACGCCGTTGCCGATGTCTTTATAGATCGACGCGCGGCTCGGATCGCCCTCGAAAGTCTCGCGCCAGCGGCTGCGGAATGCGGTGCGCGCGGCCTCGTCGAACGGGAATTCGCGGCCCGGCAGCAGGCGCACGTCCTTGACCGGATAGAGGCTGCGCTGCGTGTCGGGGTCGAACGCGCGGATCGAGTCGACCTGGTCGTCGAACAGGTCGATCCGGTAGGGCAGCGGCGAGCCCATCGGGAACAGATCGAGCAGCGAGCCGCGTACGCAATATTCGCCGGGACGCACCACCTGGCTCACGTGCTCGTAGCCGGCGAGCGTCAGCTGCGCCTTCAGCTTCGCTTCGTCGAGCCGCTCGCCTTGCGAGAACGAGAACGTGTAGGCGGCCAGAAACGACGCGGGCGGCATCCGGTACAAGGCCGTCGTGGCCGGCACGAGCAGGATGTCGCAGCGGCCTTCGCCGAGGTCGTGCAGCGTCGCGAGACGCTCGGAGACGAGGTCCTGGTGCGGCGAAAACGTGTCGTAAGGCAGCGTCTCCCAGTCGGGCAGGAGGCGCACGCGCGCGTCCGGCGCGAAGAAGCCGATTTCCTGCGACAGCCGCTGCGCGTCGAGCGCGCTTTCGCAGACCACCGCAAGCAGCGGCATCTTCTCGCGATACGCGAGATGGTAGCGGGCGATCAGCAGCGCGTCGGACGAACCGCGCGTGCCGTCGAAGGCGAAACGCTGGCCGGCCTTGACGAGCGCGACGGGCGGGGAGGACTGCGAGGATGCGGCGATGTCTGGCATAAAGGAGAAAAAGGGGCGGCTCGGGGCTCACGCGACGGCCAAGTTTACGCGTGTACGGGCGTGGATGCGAAGGACCTATTATAAAATCCGTCCTTTACTTTGACCTGGCGGCATCCGCACTCGTGACTTCCCGTCTCTTCGCCCTGATCCCGTGCGCAGGCACCGGCAGCCGTTCCGGCGCCGCGATGCCCAAGCAATACCGCACTGTCGCCGGCCGCGACATGCTGCATTACTCGCTCGCCGCGTTCGACGCGTGCAGCGAATTCACGCAGACGCTAGTCGTCATCGCGCCCGACGACCAGCACTTCGACGCCCGCCGCTTCGGCAATCTGCGCTTCGCGGTGCGTCGCGTGGGCGGCGCGTCGCGCCAGGCGTCGGTGCTCAACGGTCTGCACGCGCTCGCCGAGTTCGGCGCCCACGACGCCGACTGGGTGCTCGTGCACGACGCGGCGCGGCCGGGCATCACGCCGGCGCTGATCCGCACGCTGATCGGTTCGCTCAAGGACGATGCGGTCGGCGGCATCATGGCGTTGCCGGTCGCCGATACCTTGAAGCGTATCGGCCGCGCGTCGGCCGATGGCCGCATCGCCCAAACCGAATCGCGTGACGGCTTGTGGCAGGCGCAGACGCCGCAGATGTTCCGCATCGGCATGCTGCGCGAGGCGATCCTGCGCGCGCAGGCCGACGGCCACGATCTGACCGACGAGGCGAGCGCGATCGAATGGTCGGGCCACGCGCCGAAGCTCGTGCAAGGCAGCCTGCGTAACTTCAAGGTCACGTATCCGGAAGATTTCGATCTGGCCGAGGCGATTCTGAGCCGCCCCGCCGGTTCGTGATACCGCGCCTGGGCACATTGGAAAGATTTAGAAAGGCTTTAAAGAAGCCTTAAAAGCTTCAGCACTTGAGGACGTGACGCACATGGATTTCAGAATTGGGCAGGGCTACGACGTGCATGCGCTGGTGCCGGGACGCGCGTTGATCATCGGCGGCGTAACGATTCCGTACGAGCGCGGGCTGCTCGGTCACTCGGACGCGGATGTGCTGCTGCACGCGATCACCGACGCGCTGTTTGGCGCGGCCGCGTTGGGCGATATCGGCCGCCACTTCTCCGATACCGACGCGAAGTTCGCCGGCGCCGACAGCCGCGTGCTGCTGCGCGAATGCGTGGCGCGCGTGAAGGCGGCCGGCTTTGCGATCGGCAACGTCGACAGCAGCGTGATCGCGCAGGCGCCGAAGCTCGCACCGCATATCGAAGGGATGCGCGCCAATATCGCGGCGGACCTCGGTCTGCCGATCGAGCGCGTGAACGTCAAGGCGAAGACGAACGAGAAGCTCGGTTATCTCGGCCGCGGCGAGGGCATCGAGGCGCAGGCCGCGGTGTTGTTGGTCAGGAGCTGAACGGGATTTTTGTTTGGGTGACGGGCGGTGCCGCTTACAGCGTCGCGCCGCCAATCGTCCGATTGCTCGGACACAGCTCGTCCGTTTGCAGGCCGTCGAGGATGCGCAGCACTTCTTCGGGATTACGGCCCACGTACAGGTTGTTGACCGACACGTGCTGGATCGTGTTGTCCGGATCGACGATGTAGGTCGCGCGCAGCGCGACGCCCGCTTCCTTGTCGCGCACGCCGAGCTGGTCGATCAGCTCGCCTTTCACGTCGCCGAACGAGTAGTGGTTGAGCCTGTCGAGCTCCTTGTACTCGCGGCGCCATGCGAGCTTCACGTATTCATTGTCGACGCTGCCGCCGAGCAGCACGGCCTCGCGGTCCTCGAACTCCTTGACGAGCTTGCTGAATTCGACGATTTCCGTCGGGCAGACCAACGAAAAATCCTTCGGATAGAAGTAAATGATTTTCCATTTGCCTGGAAACGACTGCTCGGTGATGTATTCGAACGCCGAGACGCCGTGTTCTTCGTGATGGTTGAAGCCCGGCTTGGCGGCAATGACGGTGAACGCTTCGAGTTTATCGCCAACGGTTTTCATGCAAAGGCTCCTTCGGAAGTCGCAACAAGCGGCGTGTTTCGAATGGCGACGGCGCGCGGTGCCGCGCGTCGTCGGCTCACGCGCTTTTCGCGAGCGGAAACTCGATCGTCACTTCAAGCCCGGGTCCGGGCGAGCGGTTGCGCAGCCGCAGCGCGCCGCGATAACGGGCGACGAGCCGCTGCACGATCGCCATGCCGAGGCCCGTGCCGTTGGCCTGGGTGCGCGCCGAATTCACACGATAGAACGGCCGCGTGACGAGCGCGAGCTGGTCTTCGGGAATGCCGGGGCCTTCGTCGACCACCGAGAGTTCGACGCGCGAGTGCGACACGCGCGTTTCGAGAATCACGTGCGGCACACCGTCGCCGTCGCTGAGGCCATATTTGCGCGCGTTCTCGAGCAGATTGCCGACCACGCGACGCATGTCGGTTTCATCGGCCTCGATCACCGCCGACGGAGCGAGCCGCGTGATCAGCCGCATGCTGTCCTCGCTTTGCATGCGTGCGGCGAGTTCGCTCGCGATCACCGAGAGGTCCACCGGTTCCGGCACACGCTGCACGGGACGCGCGTAGTCGAGGAAGCGGCCGATGATCATGTCCATCTGCTCGATGTCGTCGACCATCGCGTCCTTGGTGGCCTGATCGGACGGGCTCATTTCGGTCTCGAGCCGCAGCCGTGCGAGCGGCGTGCGCAGATCGTGCGAGATGCCCGCGAGCATCAGCGCGCGGTCCGCCTCGAGCTGTTCGAGGTCGCGCACCATCTGGTTGAAGCTTCGATTGGTTTCGGCGGCCACACCCATGCCGCGCTCAGGCAGCGGCTCGGGCGATTGCCCCGAGCCGACCCGGCGCGCGGCCATCGCCAGACGCGCGAACGGCCGGTTCACCAGACTCGTGATGAACGCCGCGCCGAACAGCGACAGCGCGAGCGCGAACACGCCCCAGCCGGCCCATTGCAGGCCGGTGGCGTTGTCGAGCTGATCGCGGTCGAGCGCGACCCAGTAATCGTCGTCGTCGATTTTGAAGCTGATCCATACGCCGTTGATATCGTTGACGCTCTGCGCGATTATGGTGTCGTCGCCGAGACGGCCGCGGATGTCGTGCTCGATCAGGCGATTCAACGATTCGTCGGGCTGGAGCTTGTATTTGTCGGTGGCTTCGCGCGGGTACACGCGCACCCCTTCGTTGCTCTCCAGATCCTGCAGCAGCGCGCGCCGCAGGTCGGGATCGGAATAGAGGAGTGCGGTGCGCGTGAGCTTGACGATCGCGACGAGTTGCAGAGCCACGCGCTGCGCGCGCGGCTCACGCTCGATCACGCGAAAGCTCTGGAACCACGCGGCGAGACTGACTGCGATCAACAGCGCGATCAGCAGAAAGGTCCGCCAGAAAAGGCCGCCGAACGCGAGCGTCAGGAGGCGCCGGTCGATCCGCATGGGCCCTTCTTATGTGACACAGAAACGAAAACGGAGCACAAACTCAGGCTGCACCGTCGGGGATGAAGACGTAGCCGAGGCCCCACACGGTCTGAATGAAGCGCGGGCTGCCCGGATCCGGTTCGATCAGCTTGCGCAGACGCGAGATCTGCACGTCGAGGCTGCGGTCGAAGACCTCGTATTCGCGCCCGCGTGCGAGTTCCATCAGCTTTTCGCGCGACAGCGGCTGACGCGGATGACGCGCGAATACCTTCAGCACCGAGAACTCACCGGTGGTGAGCGGAATTTCCTGGCCGGCCTTGGTCAGCGTGCGGGTGGCGAGGTTCAGCGCGAACTCGCCGAACTCGAAGACCTCGGTGGTCTCGGACGGCGCACCCGGCAACTCGGACGGCGACTGGCGACGCAGCACCGCGTGAATGCGCGCGACCAGTTCGCGCGGATTGAACGGCTTGGGCAGATAGTCGTCGGCACCCATCTCGAGGCCGACGATGCGATCGACATCCTCACCCTTGGCCGTCAGCATGATGATCGGTGTGCGGTCGTTGCTGCCGCGCAGTCGCCGGCAGATCGACAGGCCGTCCTCACCGGGCAGCATCAGATCGAGCACCAGCAGATCGAAGCGCTCGCGCACCCAGAGCTTGTTCATTGACGGCGCATTTTCGGCGACGTAGACGTTGAAGCCTTGTTCGCCGAGGTAGCGGCGCAGAAGATCGCGCAGGCGTGGATCGTCGTCGACGACGAGGATTTTCGAAGGGTTTTTGGTTTCCATGGTCGGCATCTTAGCGCGATTAGAAAGTGGTGCGCGGTTACACCATTTCTGGGGTTACAGTCGGTTACAAAATTTACCCGCGGTGTGGCGCGACGTAAAGTATGCGCGTTTAGACTGCTTTACTGAATGCGGCTGTTCGGTGGATACTTCACTCGACAAAACTCTCGCACCCGGCTGTTACCGGGGTTTGTATACGCATCTGAGGTAGCCGGTTGCCGCGCCACGAAGGGAACAACATGAAGGGAGGGGTTTGGCCAAACGTGCGCCTGAGTGTGATTGCACTGGCGGTTGCCGGTACGCTGGCAGGCACACTGGGCCCGACGCTCGCTCATGCGCAGCCGTCCGCGGATAGAGCAGCGAGCGAGCATGCGCACCGCTCGGACAATGGCAGAACCAGCCGCCACAACCCGAGCATCGATCGCTCTGCCTCTGATGCGATGCTGCGCACCGCGGTTCCCCCCGATCTCGATCAACGTCGCCGCGACGGGCATATGACGCCCGAAGAGCGTCGGCTGTTGCGGCAGCACATCGAAGACGCCGTGCGCGAGTTGTACAAGCGTTAATCCCAGCGCGCGCATTGCCGCGTGAAAAATCCCGTTGCATCTTCAGCGTCCACTTTCTGATCCGCTGCTCCGTTGAGTCGCCAGCGCCGGCGCGTTTTTGTGCGCGTCTTCGTGCATACAGGCGCCTCGGCTCACGATGTCACGCCACTCACGAGCGCGCGATCGCGCTGGTCAATCCCGCGCAGTTCGTCAGGGCCTCTCGACTCGCGACGCCAGTGTCCTTGCACGAGCGCAATCCCGCGCTCGCGCCTATTCTCGACGTCGAAAACGACATCGTGAAACCGGCCGGTCGTCTGCGTGCGACGCTAGGGCAGCCTCAGTTGCAGACCGCGTTTGCGGGCGGCGCGTTCGGCAGTTCGATCAAAACGGCAATGCAGGTGCTGGCCGCATCGGACACGCTGAAGATAGCTGGCGCCGGACGCGCGCCACTGGAGCAGCCGTTGAGCGGGCAGGGCGTGGCCGTGATCCGGCTAACGCTGAACGGTTTCGATACGCACCAGAACCAGCCGGGACAACAGGCCGAGTTGCTCTAACAGTTCGCGGAAGGGATGGTGGCGATGCAGGCCGCGCTCGTCGAGTTGGGCCGGTGGAACGATACGCTCGTGATGACGTGCGCGGAATTCGGGCGCCGTCTGCGCGAGAACCAGAGCAACGGCACCGATCGCGGCACGGTGGCGCCGCACTTCGTGACGGGCGGTCGCGCGCAGGGCGGTTTGTTTGGCGTGCCGCCGATGCTTGCGCGGCTCGATGGGAATGGCAACCTGCCGGTCGGCGTGGATTTTCGCCAGCTTTATGCGACGGTGCTCGGGCCCTGGTGGGGGTTGGACCCGCCTGCGACTCTGCAGCAGCGGTTCGAGCCGCAGCCGTTGCTGCGGGCGTGAGCGCTGGGCGCTGGGCGCGAATCGACGCGCCCGGCGCTCAGGCTACTTCGCGCGCCACGCGATCCATAGCTTGCGGATCGGCGTCAACGCGATGCGTTGATGCAGCACGTGATAACCGTCGCGCTCGATTTCATCGAGCAACGCCAACGCGAGCGCCGCGAGCGCGAGCAGCGTGCGCTGCGCGCGCCGCGCGCTGGCGGGCACCGCGGCGAGCGTGGTCTGCACAGCGTCGCGCGCGCGATTCGTTTCGAACCGCATCAGCTCGGTGAAAGCGTCGGTGTATTTGCGGTTGATCAGATCGGCGGCGGTGACGTTGTAGCGCTGCATCTCGTCGATCGGAACGTAGATGCGGCCGTGCCGGGCATCGTTGCCGGTTTCGGCGACGAACTGCGCGAGCATCAGCGCCTCGCCGAGCGGAGCGGCCCACGCCGACGCATGCGCGGCATCGTCGGCCGATCCGGTTGCAGCCGCGCGCGACACCAGCGACGCAAAATTGCCACCGACACCATGCACATAGCGCCGCAGGTTCGGATAGTCGAGATAGCGTGCCTGGTCGAGATCCATCTCGAAGCCCGCGAGCAGTTCCTGCATAGCCCGATATTCGGCCTGCGCGTCGGGCAGATAGGCCGCGAGTGCCTTGGACACCGGATGCGACGGCGAGCCCGCGGCCAGCGCGGCAATTTCTTTCTGCCACCACGCGAGCTTCGTGCGGCCGACCGCCGGATCGCTCGTCTCCTTGACCGTTTCCTCGAACTCGCGACGCAATGCGAAGAGCGCCGTCAACAGCGGCTGACTGGCGGCGCGCGCCTGGCGAAGCGCATAGTAGGTGCTCGATCCTGGGGGCGCCGCTTTCTGCTGGCAATAGTCGTCGAAATTCACGGGATGAGAGTGTGGGGAAGGACTGGCGAGAAGGGTGTCGACGTCCGTCGCGGTGCCCTTCTCGACGAGCCGAAAATTGTAGCATCGGCGTCGCGCGCGCAGATACCGCCGGGTGCAGACAAGCGCGAATCAATCGGTTAGAATCTCGCGCTTACGCTTTCGGGCACGTGTTCAGCGCGCTTGGGAGCGCACAGGAAAATCGGGCGCGACGCATTGCGGCGTACCCGGCTGCGAGGGTGGCGAAATTGGTAGACGCACCAGGTTTAGGTCCTGACGCCCGCAAGGGTGTAGGGGTTCGAGTCCCCTCCCTCGCACCACTTATTGGTAGTCGAGAAAAACCCCGTCAAGTCTTTGGACCGACGGGGTTTTTTCTTTTTTGCGCGGTCTTCTGAAAGGCCTCAGTGTTGCTCCGCTGCCTTTCATCGCGACCGCGCGACTCAGGCACCCGGCGTTCCCGGCGCTTCCTGCGAGCCCGGTAATTCCGCTTGCGCGGCGCCTTCGAGGAAACGGCGTGTCGACTCGAACGCCTGCAGCATCTGGTCCGGCCACGGCGTTTGCAGCATCACCGCCTGATGATTTTCAAATGCCGACGACAGCAGTTTCGCCAGTTCCGGCGAACGAAGATGACGCAGCACGACGCTGAGCGCGATCGCGCTCGCCTGGCTCGCGCCGGCGGTCTGGAGTTCCGACGCGGTGAGTGCCGCGACCTGTTTGTTGATGTCCACTGAAGCGTCCCTGGATGAAAAAGAGGGTGAAGGCGCGTTGGCCGAGGCTCAATTTTGACACGCGCCGCCCAATGCCGTGAAACGGCGCTTTTCAAACACGGCCGGTTCGCCGCGCGCTATCACTCCCGCGCGTTCATGGCACGGATCACCTTGTCGAGCGCCGCGCCGAACGCGGCCCTTTCCTCTTCGTCGAGGCAGTCGAACATATCGCCGTTCCACTTGCGCGCGATCGGCATCACTTTGCGATACAGCGCGCGGCCTTCCTGCGTCAGCGAGACCAGCACGACGCGGCCGTCCGCGGCGCTCGCTTCGCGCTGCACGAGTCCCTGCCGGATCAGCGCTTCGGCCGCGCGACTCGCCTGGCTTTTGTCGAGATTGGCATGGCGTGCCAACTCCATGATCGAGAACGGTCCGAACGATCCCACCGTCGCAATCACCCGCGCTTCGGGCAGCGTCACGTCGAGCTTTGCCGCGTAGCGCGCGCTGATGCCGCGCTCGGCCAGTTTGTTCAGTACATGCAGACGATACGTGAGGAACTGCTCGAGCCCGGCTTTGGCGGAGTCCTTCATGGTCACCCCGTGATGAGTGGAACGGTCGTGGCGCTGTGATTGTTGCGGCAACCGTTTCGCGGGTCAACGCACGCCGTATTTCAGGCGCGTCAGCTGCTCGGCTTCGTTGGCGAGCAGGCGCGCCGCGTCGCGAATCGCGACGTCGAGCGTGATCGGCCCCGGCGCCGGAGAAAAGCAGCCGCCGAAGTATTCGGCAAGACGCGGCAGCGCGGCGGGGTCGACCGCGCCGGACAGCAGCGTGGCGGGCACGCCCGCCGCGCGCGCATGCGCGCAGGCGATGAACGGCGCCTTGCCGTGCAGCGTCTGTACGTCGGAACGGCCTTCACCGGTGATCAGCCAGTTGGCGCCCGTGAGCGCGGCGTCGAGGCCGATTTGCCGCGCGACGGTTTCCGCGCCCGGCTCGAACTGCGCGCCGAGCATGTGCAATGCGAAGCCGAGGCCGCCCGCTGCGCCCGCGCCCGGTAGGTCACGCGCCGTGCGGCCGAGCGCGGCTTCGAGCAGATCGGCGAAGCGCGCGAGCGCCGCGTCGATTGGCGCGACCTGTTCTGGCTTCACGCCTTTTTGCGGACCGAAGATCGCGGTCGCGCCGTGCTCGCCGCTCAACGGATTGTCGACGTCCGACATGCCGACGAACTGCGTGTCGGCAAGCCGCGCGTCGAGCAGCGACGCATCGACCCGCGCCACGCGCGCAAGCTGCTCGGGTGTGCCTTCGAGTACGTTGCCTTGCGCGTCGAACAGTTGCAAGCCGAGGCCGGTCAGCAGGCCGGCGCCGCCGTCGTTCGTGCTGCTGCCGCCGAGCGCGACGAAAAAGCGCCGCACGCCGGCATCAAGCAGCGCGCGAATCGCTTCGCCCATGCCGCGCGTGCTGCGCGCCTCGACCGGCACGCCCATGCCGACGGGGTCCGTAATGCCGACGATTTCCGCCGTTTCGATGATGGCGCTGCCGTCCGTGAGCAGGCCCGTCAGCGCTGCGCGCGTCGGACCGGCCGCGCCGCGCACGCTAAGCGTGCGGCGCTCGCCGCCGCTCGTGAGCATTGCGTCGAGCGTGCCTTCGCCGCCGTCGGCCATCGGACAGATGCGCACGCTCGCGTCGGGGCGTGCGCGCTGGACGCCGGATGCGATCGCCTGCGCGACCTGTTCCGCGTTGAGCGAGCCTTTGAATGAATCGGGAGCGATGACGACGACAGGCGAGGACGACGAATTCGGCATGGTGTCTCTGAGAGGTTTGAGTCGTTGTAAGCGGTTGCTGGAGCGGATGAAGCGACCGGCTGCTGGTGACCGGCGGTGGCGGCCCGACCGAGTGCGTTAGCTTATCAGCATGGGGGCGTCGGCTGAATATGTCGAAAGGCATAGGCGGGATCGCGGCCACGACACGTCGGCCGCGAGCGGGTGCGAGCGTCCATGCGGACGTTCTGTTGCATGACGAAAGAGCGCCGAGGAACGCACGACGCTAACCGGATAGCGATGCCAGCGGCAAATCGCGTTCGCTGTGTCAAAACTAACCGAAAATGGCCCTCAAAACGCCCGGAATGCAGGGAAAACTCGATGCAATCATCGAATCCCGGCTAGGCGCGCAAATAGTTTGCTAAAATATTCGGCTCTTTGGACTCAACCGTGCTGCCGACGGCCTGCAAGCCCGCGGCGCAGGTGCGTGATCGATGCAATCGGCGCGATGCAATCGGCGCAAATCGATGCGAAGCGACACCGACGGGCAGCACGGAGAAGATAACTGATTCGCTCGAATAATTTTAGGACGATTGAAGCCATGGCTAACGTTGTTGAAAACCTCGGCAAGCTCGAACGCCGCGTGACGATTTCCCTGCCGAAGGATGCCGTGCAGAAGGAAGTGGATTCGCGTATCCGTCAACTCGCGAAGAACGTGCGCATGCCGGGTTTCCGCCCGGGCAAGGTGCCGCTCAAGATGGTGACGCAACAGTATTCGGGCCAGGTGGAAGCCGAAGTGCTGAGCGACAAGGTCGGCAAGGAATTTTTCGACATCAGCCGCACCGAAAACCTGCGTGTCGCGGGTCAGCCGAGCTTCGCGCCGAACACCGACGCTGGTGAAGGCAGCTACGCGTTCGACGCGACCTTCGAGGTGTATCCGGAGGTGAAGCTGGGCGACGTCGCCACGGCTGAAATCGAGCGCACCATGACCAGCATCAGCGAAGCGGAAATCGACCGCACGCTGGACATCCTGCGCAAACAGCGCGTGCACTTCCACGCTCGCGGCGAGGCAGGCGAGCACGGCGACGGCGGCGCGGACACGGCCGCCAAAGACGGCGACCGCGTGACGGTCGACTTCGTCGGCAAGATCGACGGTGAAGCATTCCAGGGCGGTAGCGCCGAAGACTTCGGCTTCATCCTCGGCGAAGGCCGCATGCTGCCGGAATTCGAAAAAGCGGCGCTCGGCTTGAAGGTCGGCGAAGCGAAGGAATTCGACCTGAAGTTCCCGGACGACTACCACGGCAAGGAAGTGGCGGGCAAGACGGCGCAATTCACGATCACGATGAAGAAGATCGAATGGCCGCATTTGCCGGAAATCGACGGCGAATTCGCGAAATCGCTCGGCATCGAAGACGGCGATCTCACCAAGATGCGCGCTGAAATCAAGGACAACCTCGAGCGCGAAGCGAAGCGCCGCACGCAAGCCATCGTCAAGAACCAGGTGATGGACGCACTGCTGAAAATCTCGGAGCTCGATGTCCCGAACGCGCTGATCGAGCAGGATCAGGAGCGCCTCGTCGCGATGGCTCGCCAGGATCTGGAACAGCGCGGCGTGCCGAACGCGAAGGACGCGCCGATCCCGGCCGCGATGTTCAAGGAGCAGGCCGAGCGCCGCGTCAAGCTGGGTCTCGTGCTGGCCGAACTCGTGAAGGCGAACGAACTGCAGGCGAAGCCGGAGCAGATCCGTGCCGAAGTCGATGAATTCGCGAAAAGCTACGAAGACCCGAAGGAAGTCGTCCGCTGGTATTATTCCAACCAGCAACGTCTTGCTGAAATGGAAGCGTATGTCGTTGAAGCCAACGTCGTCGACTTCGTCCTCAGCAAGGCCAAGGTGACGGACAAGGAAGTGAGCTTCGAGGAACTGGCAAGCGCAACGGCGCAAGCGTAAGCGTCGCTGCAACGGCGTGCCGGCTGTCGGAGCGACCGACGGCCGGCACGCCGTTTTTTTGTGCCATGAATCTGTGTGACGTACCGGATCCGGTCGTGCGGCGCACACGAAGACGGCACTTGAATACGGGCTCGTCGCACCAACCTGTGTCCAGCAGCTAATATTCAGAATATTTCCAGACAAGGATCCATTGCATGACCTTTCGCGCCCAAATGCTGGACACGTTGACCTCCCAGTCGTCCCGGGATCTCGAAGCGCAGGCACTCGGTCTGGTGCCGATCGTCGTGGAAACGAGCGGCCGGGGCGAGCGCTCCTATGATATTTATTCGCGTCTGCTGAAGGAACGCATCGTGTTCCTCGTGGGCGAAGTGAACGACCAGACGGCCAATCTGGTGGTTGCGCAGATGCTGTTTCTGGAAAGCGAGAATCCGGACAAGGACATCTACTTCTACATCAACAGTCCGGGCGGCTCCGTGTCTGCCGGTATGGCGATCTACGATACGATGCAGTTCATCAAGCCGGACGTCTCGACGCTGTGCATGGGGCTTGCGGCGAGCATGGGCGCGTTCCTGCTCGCGGCCGGTGCTAAGGGCAAGCGTTTCGCGCTGCCGAATTCGCGCGTGATGATTCATCAGCCGCTCGGCGGCGCGCGCGGCCAGGCATCGGACATTGAAATCCAGGCGCGTGAAATCCTGTACCTGAAGGATCGGCTGAATCATCTGCTCGCGCACCACACCGGTCAGCCGGTCGAACGTATCGCGCGTGACACCGACCGTGACAATTTCATGTCCGGCGATGACGCGCAGGCGTACGGCCTCGTCGACCAGGTGGCGCACAAGCGTCCCTGATCTGGTACGGTTTTGCCATGCTGTTTTGCCCACTGTTGCGGCAAAACCGTCATCGGGTCGGTTGTGAATGTTCAACTTCCGTCCGGGCGTCTGCGGCAAGCGCCGTTATCGTGCTCACTAGCCCTGCCGCGCCCAAACTGCGTGGCGGGGGCAAACGGCGTATTATCTAATCCGGTGTCCGGAGGCTCACACATCTATGGCGGACAAGAAAGGTTCTAACAGCGAAAAGCTGTTGTATTGCTCGTTTTGCGGCAAGAGCCAGCATGAGGTCAAGAAACTGATTGCTGGCCCGTCGGTATTCATCTGCGATGAATGTATCGATCTGTGCAACGAAATCATTCGTGACGAGGCTGCAGGCGCGGGCATCGAGGCCGGCTTGTCCAAGTCCGATCTGCCGACCCCGCAGGAAATCCGCGAAATTCTCGACCAGTACGTGATCGGTCAGGAGCGCGCGAAAAAGATCCTCGCGGTCGCGGTCTACAACCACTACAAGCGCCTCAAGCATCTCGACAAGAAGGACGAAATCGAGTTGTCCAAGAGCAACATCCTGCTGATCGGCCCGACCGGCTCCGGCAAGACGCTGCTTGCGCAGACGCTCGCGCGCCTTCTGAACGTGCCATTCGTGATTGCCGACGCGACCACGCTGACGGAAGCCGGCTATGTCGGCGAAGACGTCGAGAACATCATTCAGAAGCTGCTGCAGAATTGTAATTACGAGGTGGACAAGGCCCAGCGCGGCATCGTCTACATCGACGAAATCGACAAGATCAGTCGCAAGTCCGACAACCCGTCCATCACGCGCGACGTGTCGGGCGAGGGTGTGCAGCAGGCTCTGCTGAAGCTGGTCGAAGGCACGATGGCGTCGGTGCCGCCGCAAGGTGGCCGTAAGCATCCGAACCAGGACTTCATCCAGGTCGATACGACGAACATCCTGTTCATCTGCGGCGGTGCGTTCGACGGCCTCGAGAAGGTCATCGTCGATCGCACCGAGAAGACCGGCATCGGTTTCGGCGCGAGCGTGAAGAGCAAGCAGGACCGCGACGCCGGCGAAGTGCTGCGCGAAGTGGAGCCGGAAGATCTGATCAAATTCGGCCTGATTCCGGAGCTGATCGGCCGTCTGCCGGTGGTCGCCACGCTCGGCAAGCTCGACGAAGCGGCGCTGATGAAGATTCTCGTCGAACCGAAGAATGCGCTGGTCAAGCAGTATCACAAGCTGTTCAGCATGGAGCGCGTCGAGCTCGAAATCCGTCCGGCCGCGTTGCAGGCCGTGGCGCGCAAGGCGATCCGCCGCAAGACTGGCGCGCGGGGCCTGCGTTCGATTCTGGAACAGGCGTTGCTTGATGTCATGTACGACCTTCCGCAAATGAAAGGTGTCAGCAAGGTCATCATCGACGACAACGTTATCGACGGCGACGGCAAACCGCTGCTGATCTACGAAGACGCGCCGAAGGTCGCGGGTTCGAACTGATCGGCTTTCGAGTTCTGCAAAAAGGCCGTTCATGGCGACGTGAACGGCTTTTTCGTTTATCGTGTGGTCAGGCTGGTTGTTCTCAACTATGGAGTCACTGAACCTTCGGAGTCACTGAACTTTTCCCACACGCGGAGGCTTGCAATATTTTCTGCTGGCCTCACCTATCGAACGAACTGATTCCACTCATGGGGAAATGAAATGTCAGGAACCCAACTCCTCCCGCCGGAACGCATTACGCTGCCGCTGCTCCCGCTGCGCGACGTAGTCGTTTTCCCGCACATGGTGATTCCGCTCTTCGTAGGCCGCCCGAAGTCGATCAAGGCTCTCGAAGCAGCGATGGAAGGCGGCAAGCACATCATGCTCGTCGCCCAGAAGACGGCTGCGAAAGATGAGCCGACCGAAAAGGACATGTACGAAGTAGGGTGTATCGCCAACATCCTGCAGATGCTGAAGCTGCCCGACGGTACCGTGAAGGTGCTCGTCGAAGGCTTGCAGCGCGCGAAGACGCTTTCCATCGAAGAACAGGAAACGCAGTTCTCGTGCGAAGTCATGCCGCTCGAACCCGACCATGCCGACAGCGCTGAAACCGAAGCGCTGCGTCGCGCGATCGTGTCGCAGTTCGACCAGTATGTGAAGCTGAACAAGAAGATTCCGCCGGAGATCCTGACCTCGCTGTCGGGTATCGACGAGGCAGGGCGTCTCGCCGACACGATCGCGGCGCATCTGCCGCTCAAGCTCGACCAGAAGCAACACATCCTCGAGATGTTCCCGGTGATCGAGCGGCTCGAGCATCTGCTCGCGCAACTCGAAGCCGAGATCGACATCCTGCAGGTCGAAAAGCGTATCCGCGGGCGCGTGAAGCGTCAGATGGAGAAGAGTCAGCGCGAGTACTACCTGAACGAACAGGTCAAGGCGATCCAGAAGGAACTCGGCGAAGGCGAAGAAGGTGCGGATCTCGAAGAACTCGAGAAGCGCATCACGGCCGCCCGGATGCCGAAGGAAGCGAAGAAGAAGGCCGACGCCGAGCTGAAGAAGCTCAAGCTGATGTCGCCGATGTCGGCGGAAGCGACGGTCGTGCGCAACTACATCGACACGCTGATCGGCTTGCCGTGGCGCAAGAAGAGCAAGGTCAACAACGACCTGTCGAATGCGGAGCGCGTGCTCGACGAAGACCACTTCGGTCTCGAGAAAGTGAAGGAACGCATTCTCGAGTATCTCGCGGTCCAGCAACGTGTCGACAAGGTCAAGGCGCCGATCCTGTGCCTCGTGGGGCCTCCGGGCGTCGGTAAGACTTCGCTCGGTCAGTCGATCGCGCGCGCGACGAACCGCAAGTTCGTGCGCATGGCATTGGGCGGCGTGCGTGACGAAGCCGAGATTCGTGGCCACCGTCGTACGTACATCGGTTCGATGCCGGGCAAGATCCTGCAAAGCCTGACCAAGGTCGGCGTGCGCAATCCGCTCTTCCTGCTCGACGAAGTCGACAAGATGGGTCAGGATTTCCGCGGCGATCCGTCGTCGGCCCTGCTGGAAGTGCTCGATCCGGAACAGAACCATACGTTCGCTGACCACTACGTCGAAGTCGACTTCGATCTGTCGGACGTGATGTTCGTGGCGACGTCGAACTCGCTGAACATTCCGCCGCCGCTGCTCGACCGGATGGAAGTGATTCGTCTGTCCGGTTATACGGAAGACGAGAAGGTCAGCATCGCGCAGCGTTATCTGCTGCCGAAGCAGAAGAAGAACAACGGCCTCAAGGATGGCGAGGTCGATGTGACGGAAACTGCGATCCGCGACATCATTCGTTACTACACGCGCGAAGCGGGCGTCCGCTCGCTCGAGCGTGAAATTTCGAAGATCTGCCGCAAGGTCGTGAAGATGCTTCTGCTGAAGAAGGCGGAAGGCGCGGTGAAGGTCGACGGCAGCAACCTCGACACGTTCCTCGGCGTGCGCAAGTACGACTTCGGTCTGGCCGCGAAGGAAAATCAGGTGGGCCAGGTCACGGGTCTCGCGTGGACGGAAGTGGGCGGCGATCTGCTGACCATCGAAGCCGCGGTGATGCCGGGCAAGGGCAATGTGATCCGCACGGGTTCGCTCGGCGACGTGATGAAGGAATCCGTCGAAGCGGCGCGCTCGGTCGTGCGTTCGCGTTCGCGTCGTCTTGGCATCAAGGACGAAGCGTTCGAGAAGCAGGACATTCACATCCACGTGCCGGAAGGCGCGACGCCGAAAGATGGTCCTTCGGCTGGTATCGCGATGACGACCGCGCTGGTGTCGGTGTTGACCGGTATTCCGGTGCGCGCCGATGTCGCGATGACGGGCGAAATCACGCTGCGTGGCGAAGTTCTGCCGATCGGCGGCCTGAAGGAAAAGCTGCTGGCAGCGCATCGCGGTGGCATCAAGCTGGTGCTGATTCCGGAAGAAAACGTCAAGGACTTGACGGAGATTCCGGACAACGTGAAGAACGCGATCGAAATCGTGCCGGTCCGCTGGATCGACAAGGTGCTCGAACTTGCGCTCGAGCGTGTACCGCAGGCCTTACCGGAAGAAGAACCGAAGCCCTCGGCGCCGGTTGGGGCTGAGCCAGGCAAGGATGCCGCGACGGACGTCGTCAAGCACTAAGGTTCGATGCGCATCAGAATGCGCTAACGCCAAAGCATTCTGCAGCGGTGTCGTTCGCTAAAGCAGAAAACCCGCGGTCAAGAGCCGCGGGTTTTTTTTGCCCGCGCGGCTTCGTCGCCAGGCCGCATCGCCAGTCTTTCCGCTGCAACATACTGTGACAAAAGCGCCCCTCTAAAATAACGCCGATCAGGCTCAACCCCGGTTGACACAAGGGTTTCGGCCGCTTCTAATGAGGCGGCCTGGCGTTCGCGCCGGCCGCGTGGCGGGAGGTGCTGGAAAGCACTGTCACGATTGCCAATAAACATTCACGGGGGTTTGAATGAACAAGACGGAATTGATCGATCACATCGCACAGCAAGCCGACATTTCGAAGGCCGCGGCGGGCCGTGCGCTCGATGCAGTCATCGCGGGCGTCAAAAACACGTTGAAGAAAGGCGGATCTGTGACGTTGGTCGGCTTTGGCACGTTCGCGGTCGGCAAGCGCACCGCGCGCACCGGACGCAATCCGCGCACGGGCGCCGCGATCAAAATCAAGGCAGCAAAAGTTCCTAAATTTAGGCCTGGCAAAGCTCTGAAGGATGCGCTAAACTAGCGGGCTTGCTGCTTGAGGAATTGCTTAACCCGACTGCATGAACGATTCACGGGGAGGCCAGCGGCAAGGCAGAAAACACATCAAGCACTGAATCACGAAACGGGTGCTTAGCTCAGTTGGTAGAGCGGCGCCCTTACAAGGCGTAGGTCGGGAGTTCGAGCCTCTCAGCACCCACCAGTTTCAGATTCGGCTGCAGTGTTTCCAGTCGCAAAAGTGCAGTATAAGGAGTGGTAGTTCAGTCGGTTAGAATACCGGCCTGTCACGCCGGGGGTCGCGGGTTCGAGTCCCGTCCACTCCGCCAGTATCCACGAAAGGCGAACTCCGGTTCGCCTTTTTTGTTGCCCGCTGTTGTAAGATCGGGCGTTCTGTTTTTGGCACCCCTCACGCATGCTCGATTTTTTCCGCAATCACCAACGCCTGATGATGTTCATGCTCATCCTCGTCATTTTGCCGGGGTTGGGTTTCGTGGGTATTCAGGGTTTCCGCGGCTTCTTTGACGAAAGTGCAAACGTCGCGAGTGTCAACGGTCACAAGATCACCCGTGTCGAATACGACGACGCGATGCGCCAGCAGATCGACCGCGGGCGTCAGATGCTCGGCGCGAAGTTCGACATGAAGTCGTTCGACACGCCGGAGCGCCGTCGCCAGATGCTCGACGGCATGATCGAACAGCGTGTGCTTGCCGACGAAACGCAGCGTCTGCATCTGAGCGCATCGGACGAAGCGGTGCGCCGCGCGCTGCTGTCCGATCCGGTGATCTCGTCGCTGAAGAATCCCGACGGGTCGATCGACCTCGACCGCTACAAGCAACTGCTCGCGATGCAGGGCATGACGCCCGATCAGTACGACGAGCGCGTGCGCTACAACCTCGCTATGCAACAACTGCCCGCGAGCATCGAGGCGAGCGCGTTCACGTCGAAGACGCTTGCGCAGCACTTGACCGAGCTCGCGCAGCAGCAGCGTGAAGTGCAGGGCATCGCGTTCCATCCGCACGATTACGCGGCGAAGATCCAGCCGACCGATGCGCAACTGCAAGCGTACTACGACGCGCATCGCAACGACTTTGCGACGCCCGCTACGGCGACGATCCAGTACCTGGTGATGTCGCCGGCCGCGCTGAGCGCATCGGTGCAGCCGAGCGACGCGGACCTGAAGAAGTACTACGACGACAACATCGCCCACTTCCGCACCGAAGGGGAAGTGCGCGCGAGCCATATCCTGATCGCGGCACCGAAGGACGCGAGCGCGGCCGACAAGGCCAAAGCGAAGCAGAAGGCCGAGGAGTTGCTCGCGCAGCTCAAGGCGCATCCGGACCAGTTCGCGCAGATCGCGCGGCAGAACTCGCAGGATCCGGGTTCGGCATCGAAGGGTGGCGATCTCGGTTACTTCGGCCGCGGCATGATCGCGGGCGGCCAGGCGTTCGACGACGCGGTGTTCGCGCTGAAGAAGGACGAAATCAGCGGCATCGTCCAGACCGACTTCGGTTTCCACATCATCAAGGTCACCGATGTAAAGCCGGCGGTCACGAAGTCGTTCGACGAAGTGAAAGACCAGATCGCCAGGGAGCTGAAGACGCAACTGGCGAGCAAGGCATTCACCGACAGTTCGGAAGGTTTCACGTCGCTCGTCTATGAAAAGGCCAAGAGCCTGCAGCCGGCCGCTGACAAATTCAAGCTGCAGATCCAGACCGCGACGGTCACGCCGCAGCCGGATCCGAAGCTGCCGCCCGAAAGCCCGCTGAACAACCCGAAGTTCCTCGCAGCCGTGTTCGCGAACGACTCGGTATCGGCGCACAACAATACGCAGGCCATCGACGTCGGCAACAACACGCTGATCGCCGCGCGTGTGACCGACTACAAGCCCGCTGCCGTGCCCGCATTCGACGCGGTGAAGGACGCGGTGCGTCAGAAGGTGATCGCCGTGCAGGCGAACGAAGCAGCGCACAAGGACGGCGTCGCGAAACTGGCCGAGTTCGAGAAGTCGAAGGCGACCGCTGGTTTCTCGTCGCCGCTGAAGGTGTCGCGCAATGACGCGCAGGGCGTGCCGCCTGCCGCACTGAGCGCAATCTACAAGGTCGATGCGCAAAAGTTGCCGGCCTACGTCGGTGTCGATCTCGGCGACGACGGCTATGCGATCTATCGCGTGAACCAGATCGTGCAGCCCGCGGCCACCGACGCGCAGCATCTCGCTGTCGCGCAGCAGCAGATCGCGCAGGTGGACGCGCAATCGGAGACCGAAGCCTATCTGAAAGCGCTGCGCGAGCGCTCGAAGGTGAAGTTCTACGGTACGCTCGACAACGCCGCCCAGTCGGCCGATCAGTAAGCCGCAGTAAGCATTGCCTGCTCGTCCAAAAGAAAGCCCCGCATTTGCGGGGCTTTCTTTATCTACAGCCAGGTGGCAGCTTTACAGACAGCCGCTGATCGCGCCGGTGGCGTTGCCGCCGCCAGCGCTGCCGGCGCGAAAGCCGACCCACGTGCCCTTACCGCTATACGAAGGACGGACCACCGCGGCCGCGCCGTTGGGCGGCTGCTGGCCCGGGACGTAGACGTCCATGGCCTGATCGTTGGCGAGGATGTTTTGCGAGATCACCTGTTGTTGCGAACTATCCGCCCATTTCTGCGCGATGCAGGTTGCGACGGCGCGAGGCGGCTGCTGGCTTTGACCCACCGACTGAACGCCGGCCGGCGGTTGAGCCGCGCAGGCCGAGATGGCAATGGTCAAAGCGATTAACGGTAAATATTTCAACGTTATCTCCTCAGAAGTCGCTCAAGAATGAGCCGGGTGGCAGGGATTGCCCATATGTCGAACGGCTCGGCGATCCGTGTTCCCCCAGGTTCCGGAAACAAGTCGTTAGCAGGTCTTTCAGTGCGGCGAACTTGTGCGAAGAAGTGGCTTGACAGCGGGCCACACGTTGTTGAGTAGCAGCGGTTGTGCCTGCTGCGTCGGGTGGATCTGATCGGCCTGGAACATGTCCGGTTTATCCGCGATGCCGGCGAGAAGAAACGGCACGAGCGGCACATGGAACTCCTTCGACAACTGGCCGTAGAGGCCGTGGAACTTTTGCGTATAGTCGGGGCCGTAATTGGGCGGCACGTACATGCCGACGAGCACGACCTTCGCGTGGCCTTGCTGCGCCTGTTCGATGATCGTGCGCAGGTTGTCCTCGGTCGTCGAGAGCGGCACGCCGCGCAACGCGTCGTTGGCGCCGAGCTCGACGATCACGATGCTCGGTTTGAGCCGTTCCATCAGCGCGGGCAGACGCGCGCGTCCGCCGCTCGTCGTGTCGCCGCTGATGCTCGCATTGGCGACGCTATAATCGATGCGCTCTTCGGCCAGACGCTGACGCATCAACGCGACCCAGCCCGTATCGCGGGGCAGCCCGTACTCGGCGGAGATGCTGTCGCCGAGCACGACGATCACCGGCTTCACGGGTTCGGGCGTATTCGCCGCGTGAGCCCGCAACGGTAACGAAACCAGCGCGGCGGCCATCATGGTCGCGCCGAATGCCGCAGACAGCGCCGCGGCGCGAGGGGCGATGGCGCGCACTTTCAACCTACGCTTCACCATGCCAAACAGAACTGATCCAGTCATTGAAGTGCGGGGTTTGTGCAAGAGGGTTAAGGATGCTGCGGGCGAACTGACGATTCTCGATGACATCGATCTTGCCATCGATGCCGGCAGCAGCGTCGCGATCGTCGGTGCATCCGGGTCGGGCAAGTCTACGCTGCTCGGCTTGCTCGCGGGATTGGACAGTGCTAGCGCGGGCTCGGTTCGGCTGCTCGGGCGCGAACTCGGCGAGCTCGACGAAGACGGCCGCGCCGCGTTGCGCAGTGGCGCGGTCGGCTTCGTGTTCCAGTCGTTTCAGTTGATGCCGCATCTGACCGCGCTCGAAAACGTCACGTTGCCGCTCGAGCTGCAAGGCGGCATCGGCACACGCGAGGCCGCCGCGCGTGCGCGTGAACTGCTCGAACAGGTTGGGCTCGGGCAGCGTACCGGTCATTATCCGAAGCTGCTGTCGGGCGGCGAGCAGCAGCGCGTCGCGCTCGCGCGCGCGTTCGTCACGCGCCCGGCGATCCTGTTCGCCGACGAACCCACCGGCAGTCTCGACGCGGCCACCGGCCACGCGGTGATCGATCTGATGTTCGAGATGAATCGCGCGCACGGCGCGACGCTCGTGCTCGTGACACACGACATCGAACTCGCGCGGCGTTGCGATACGACGGTGACGATCGAAGCGGGGCGGCTCGCTTGATGATCCGGCGGATCGCGGGCTTGCAGCAAAAACAAAGCGGGCCGTAGCCCGCTATCGTGCGCTCCAGACTTCCATTCAGCGCTTCAACGCAGCCCGGGCCCGCGCGATCAGCGCCGACGTCGACGAGTCATGCTTCTTCACGTCGGCACTCGCCGCGCCCAGATCGGCCTCGACCACCTTGCCGAGGATCTTGCCGAGTTCGACGCCCCACTGATCGAACGGGTTGATGTTCCACACCGACGCTTGCACCAGCACCTTGTGCTCATAAAGCGCGATCAGCGCGCCGAGCGTGCGCGCGGTCAACGCGTCGAGCAGCAGCGTCGCGGTGGGGCGGTTGCCGGGGAACGCCAGGTGCGGTGCGAGTTCCGGCTTGTCGGGGCCGGCCACCTTCTTCGCTTCCTCGAGCGTGCGGCCCAGCATCAATGCTTCGCTCTGCGCGAAGCAGTTCGCGAGCAGCTTCGGATGATGGCTCGCGAGCGGATGCTCGGGCGTCAGCAGCGCGATGAAATCAATCGGCACGATCGTCGGGCCCTGGTGCAGCATCTGGAAAAACGCGTGCTGACCGTTCGTGCCCGGCTCGCCCCATGTGACTGCGGAAGTCGCATAGTCGACGAACGCGCCGTCGAGACGCGCGGACTTGCCGTTGCTCTCCATTTCGAGCTGCTGCAGATACGACGGCAGGAAATGCAGCGCCTGCGAATACGGCGCGACCAGATAGCTCTGCGAGCCGAAGAAGTTGCGATACCAGATGCCGATCATGCCGAGCAGCACCGGCAGGTTCCTGTCGAGCGGCGCGGTGCGGAAGTGCTGGTCCATCTCGTTGGCGCCGGCGAGCAACTCGTCGAACTGTTGCTGACCTACCGCGATCATGATCGACAGACCGACGGCCGACCACAGCGAGTAGCGTCCGCCGACCCAGTCCCACATCGAGAACACGTTCTCTTGCGCGATGCCGAACTTGACGACTTCGGCCGTATTCGCCGACACACCGACGAAGTGCTTCGCCAGCGCGCTTTCCGGGCAGCCTTTCTGGATGAAAAAGTCGCGCAGCGAGCGCGCGTTGGTCATCGTCTCCAGCGTCGTGAAAGTCTTCGACACGATGATCGCGAGCGTCTCTTCGGGATCGATCTGCTGCATCACGTTGTACAGATCGGCGCCGTCCACGTTCGACACGAAGTGCGTCGAGATCTCGGGCGTCGCGAGATGATGCAACGCGTGCACGACCATCTTCGGCCCTAGATCCGAGCCGCCGATGCCGATGTTCACGACATGACGGATCCGCTTGCCGGTGTAGCCGGTCCATGCGCCGCTGCGGACCTGCTCGGCGAACGCGGCCATTTTCTTGCGCTCGGCCTGCACTTCGGCGAAGAACGGCGCCTTCGGGTCGGTTGCGCGCAAGGCCGTGTGCAGCGCGGCGCGGCCTTCGGTCGGGTTGACGACCTCGCCCACGAACATCGCGTCGCGGCGCTTTTCGACGCCGGCTTCGCGGGCGAGTTGCACGAGCAGTTGGAGGGTTTCGTCGGTGATGCGGTGCTTCGAGAAATCGGCTGAGAGACCGCCACCCGCGAACGTGAAGCGTTCGGCGCGCGTGGGAGCGGGATCGTTCTCGGGGGCGAACCAGTCGCGCAGATGCGCATCGCGAATCGTGTCGTAATGCGTCTGCAGCGAGGACCAGGAGGGGAGCGAGTTCTGGGTCATAGCGTCCGTCTAACCAAGGGGCACGAAGGAAGGCGCGCGCATGAAGCGTGGCCGAGAATGATGCGGCGATGCAGTCAGAGCGATGCCACGCGGCCCGGGTCGGGACAGGTGCCGACGATACTTCGCGAAGCGGGTGAACTTCGCGACAACGCGAGGCGGCGCCCGCGCCCGCTGGAGTAATCGCCGCGACCCGCGATTGACCCGACGCGCGGCACAGGCAATCAGTATAGCGGGGATGCGCGACGGGCAGCAGGGCGTTGCGCGCGCTCGCGATGATTGGGATCGCGATGTTTCATCGGTGTGAACGAGCGCCGCGAACGCGATTCGTATTCAGAGCAATCGCGCGCGTCAAGCAAGCGGCGCCGAATAGAACAGCCGGTTCAACAAGGCACGCACCATCGGTGCCAGCTCGCCGGCCGTCAGCCCGGCGGGGCCGTGGCCCTGCGCGGTCAGCGTATCGGCGGCAAGGCCGTGCAGATAGACGCCCGCGAGCGCCGCCTCGAAGCGTGGCAGATGCTGCGCGAGCAGCGCGCCGATGATGCCGCCGAGCACGTCGCCGGTGCCGCCCGTCGCGAGCGCGGCGTTGCCGGTCGGGTTCAGCGCGAGGCGGCCGTCGGGCGCGGCGATGATCGTGCCGACGCCCTTCAGCACGACGACGCTCGCAAAACGCGCCGCGAGCGCGCGCGCGGCCGCGAGACGGTCGCGTTGCACGCTCGCCGCATCGCTGCCAAGCAGGCGCGCCGCTTCGAGCGGATGCGGAGTGAAAATGCACGGATCGCCTTGCACGCCGCGCGCGGTGACTTCCGCGGCGAGCGCGGGATCCTTGGCGACCAAATTCAGCGCGTCGGCATCGAACAGCTTGGGCACGTCGAGTTGCAGCACGTCGTGCAGTACCCGCGTCGCGCGTTCGCCGTGCCCCATGCCGCAGCCGATCGCGAGTGCGTCCATCGAATCGAGCGGCAGCGTGTCGATCGGATGCAGCATCAGTTCGGGGTGCGGCGGATCGTAGGGCGGGGCGCCTTCGCCGAGCAGCGCGACGTGGACCTTGCCCGCGCCGGTGTAGAGCGCCGCGCGTGCCGCGAGAATCGGCGCGCCGCACATGCCGGTGTCGCCGCCGACCACCGCGAGGCTGCCGAAGGTGCCCTTGTTGGTCGCGAAGTTGCGTGGGGGCATGAAGGGGCCGAAGAGATCGGGCGCGCTGAGCTGGATCGCCGCACGTGAGGCGCTGGTGGCAGCGTCCTGGCTGCCCCCGCCGTTGATCCCTGCCACGAGCCCGATCGGTGCGACCGTCACGCGCCCGGCGAGATCGCGGCCTTGCGCGGTGAAAAGCCCCGGCTTCGCGCCGATGAACGTGATCGTGTGCGTCGCATGGACCGCCGCCGCGCCGTTGCCGCCGATCACCGCGCCGGTGTCGCTGTCGAGCCCGCTGGGCACGTCGAGCGCGAGCACGGCGCCTTGTGTCGGGCGCGCCTTCGTGCGCTGCGACAGCTGCCGCGCGAGCGTCGCGAAGACGCCGTCGAGCGGCCGCGCGAGACCGATGCCGAACATACCGTCGACGAGCCAGCCATAGCCGTCGAGCGAGGCGGGCGGCGCCGCGTCGATCGGCACGCCGGCGGCGCGCGCGGCGTCGAGCGCCCAGCGCGCGTCGGCGGGCTTCACTTCAACCGGCATACAGACTTCTACCGCGATGCCGGCCTTGTGCAGTTCCGTCGCGACGACCAGCGCGTCGCCGCCGTTGTTGCCGGGGCCGGCGACCAGCCACGCGCGCTGCTGCGACTTCGTCACCGACGTATCCGCGGCGATCCGTTCGAGCAGCCAGCGCGCGGCCGCATGACCGGCGCGCGCCATCAGCGTGTGCTCGGGCAGGGCCGCGGCGGCCTGGGATTCGGCGATCCGCAAGTCGGTCAGCGTCAGCAGCGGCAGCGCAAGCGGCTGCGAGTCGGTCAGCGGATCGAAAAGGGAGAGCAGCGAGTTTTCTGCGTCTGTCATGGCGAAACCTGGCGGTGCGCCCGCGGCGCGGCGGGCAGACTTTGGAATCGCTATGTTAGTGCCGATAGGCGCACCGCGTGCGGCTGTTTCGGTGCGTGCGGCGGAAGCGGCGCGATGAACGCGCGGTATCGACGGCGGGCTCTCAGCCCGCCATACTCGCCAGGAACCGCACGAAACCTTACTGGAACCGCTCCGGCCTCAATGCGGCGAGCGTGTCTTGCGGCAACGTCGGCGTCTGTCCCGACATCAGCTGTGCAACGAGCTTGCCCGCGCCGCAGGCGAGGCCCCAGCCGGCCGGGCCATGCCCGACGTTGATGAACAGCCGCGGATGCAGCGCGTTGCCGATCAGCGGCAAGCCATCGGGCGACAGCAGTTTCACGCCTTCCCACGGCAGCGCCGCCGAAATGCGCGCGGCGCCCGGAATCCAGTCGTGCGTCGCCTGGCCGAGCAACGCGAGCGCCTCCTTGGTCAGCGCTTCGCCGAGCGGCTTGTCGATCTGGCTCGCGCTTTGCAGCACCGCGCCGCCCGCGATCCGCAGCCGATGGTTCATGCGGCTGATGCCGATGCGCTTGACCGCATCGACGATCGCGACGTGCGGCGCGCATTCCTCGTGCGCGATCGGCGCGACCAGCGCATGCAGCCGCAGCGGATGCAGCGGCAGCCTGAGCCCCGCGCGTTCGAGCAGCGCGAGGCTGCCGTAACCGGCGGCGACCACGACCGCGTCGGCCTGGACCACGTCGATCTCGCGCGAGCGGGGCGCGCCGTCGCGCGGCGCCAGTTCGACCGCCGCGCGCTGACTGTCGAGACGAATGCCGGTCACCTCGCAGTTCGGCATGAACTGCACGCCGCCTTGGGTATCGAGCACCTGTTTGACGAGCTTGGTAAAAAGCGGACAGTTCGCGGTGCGCTCGTGCTCGAACAGCACGCCGCCGGCGAATTCAGGATCTGTGGGGACCGCATGCTCGAACGCCGCGCATTCGGCCGGGCTCAGCACGTGATGCGACACCTCGAACCGGTGCAGCAGATCGAGCGCGGCTGCGTACAGCTCCCATTCGTGCGCGCTGCGCACGAGGTACAGCAGACCGCTCGCCTGTTCGAATTCGAGGCCGAAGCGGGCTTCGACGTCGGCCATCGCATCGCGCGAGGATTCGATCAGCGGCCGCAGCAGCGCGTACTGGCGCGCGAACGCCTCGGGTTCCTGCCATGCTCCGAGCTGCTTGATGAACTGCCGCGCGGCGCCGTTGAAGCCGGTCTTGCTGATCACGCCATTTTTCGCGTTGTGGCGGCTCGCCATGAAGGTCGGGCCGAACCAGACGTCGAGCGGCGTCGGCAGCACGTTGCCGCCTTGTCCGTAGGTGGCGCCTTGCGCGACGGTCGCGTGACGCTCGACGACGCATACCCGGTGGCCGGCCGCGCGCAGGTGATAAGCGGTGGCGACGCCCGCTATCCCGCCGCCAATGACGATGACATCCATGCTCTGATTCGATGTGCCGGCGGGCGGCTCGCGCGCGTTCCCGCTGGCTGTGACATGCGGCGCGCCGCCGGGTGAAACCCGGGTCGCGTGCGCCGATCTGGTGAAACGCGAATGATAGCAGTCAAAACACCCGCGCGGCGACGCGACGGGCACCGCGGCGACGCCTCGCGCGGGCCGGCGCGGCCCGCCGCCCACGCACCCCGGAGCCCGCTGGAAGCCCGTTCCCGGGGTATAATCCCGGACTTCCTTTCCGCCTCACGTCGCCTCTGCATGCGCGGCTCCCCGGCATCAATGAGCGACGCAACGTCAAGTCCCATGGCCCACTTCTCGTGTTTCCCCGGCGCTTCGGCCCTCTCCGATTTCCGTCAAACCCGCCTGCTCGACACGCTCACGCGCATCGACCCGAATATCACCGGCGTGCGCGGGCAGTATCTGCACTTCGTCAATGCCCAGACCGAACTGTCCGCTGAAGACAGCGCGAAGATCGAGGCGCTGATGCACTACGGCAATCCGTTCGAAGAGGGCAACGAGCGTGGCGCGGTCGAGACCTTCCTCGTCGTGCCGCGCTTTGGCACCGTGTCGCCGTGGGCCAGCAAGGCAACCGACATCGCGCATCTGTGCGGGCTCACGCGGGTGCGCCGCATCGAGCGCGGCGTCGAGTACTCGGTGACGCTGAAAAGCGGCCTGCTCGGCGGCAAGAAGACGCTGTCGGACGAAGCGCGCGCGGCCGTCGCCGCCGCGCTGCACGATCGCATGACCGAGAGCGTCGCGCCGTCGCGCGACCACGCGTTGCATCTGTTCGACGAATTGCCGGCCAAGCCGCTGCAAACCGTCGATGTGCTCGCGAGCGGCCGCGCCGCGCTCGAAACCGCCAACGCGGAACTGGGCCTCGCGCTCGCCGACGACGAAATCGACTACCTGGTCGACGCATTCACGAAGCTCGGCCGCAATCCGACCGACGTCGAGCTGATGATGTTCGCGCAGGCCAACAGCGAGCACTGCCGCCACAAGATCTTCAACGCGGACTGGACGATCGACGGCGAGAAGCAGGACATGTCGCTGTTCAACATGATCCGCAACACCGAGAAGCTGAACCCGCAGGGCACGATCGTCGCGTATTCGGACAACTCGGCGATCATGGTCGGCGGCATGGCCGAGCGCTGGTTCCCGCGCACGCCGGCCGACCTCGGCGCGAGCGAATTGCCCGAGCACTATGGCCGCAGCGTCGAGCTCACGCACACGCTGATGAAGGTGGAAACGCACAATCATCCGACCGCGATCTCGCCGTTCCCGGGCGCCGCGACCGGCGCAGGTGGCGAAATCCGCGACGAAGGCGCGACCGGACGCGGCGCGCGTCCGAAGGCGGGCCTCGCGGGCTTCACGGTATCGAACCTCGAACTGCCGGACGGCGTCGAGGCGTGGGAAAACGCCCGCGACACCGCTCAGCCGCTCGCGCAGCGCAATCCGGCCGACCGGCACGAAGCGTACGGCCGCCCCGACCGCATCGCCTCGCCGCTGCAGATCATGATCGACGGCCCGCTCGGCGCCGCCGCGTTCAACAACGAATTCGGCCGGCCGAACCTCGGCGGCTACTTCCGCACCTACGAGCAGAACGTCGCGGGTCTCGTGCGCGGCTATCACAAGCCGATCATGATCGCGGGCGGCATCGGCAATATCTCCGACCAGCACACGCACAAGCACGATCTGCCGGAAGGCTCGCTGCTGATCCAGATCGGCGGCCCGGGCATGCGCATCGGCATGGGCGGCGGCGCCGCGAGCTCGATGGCGACCGGCACCAACACCGCCGAGCTCGACTTCGACTCGGTGCAGCGCGGCAACCCGGAAATCGAGCGACGCGCGCAGGAAGTGATCAACGCGTGCTGGCAGCTCGGCGACAAGAACCCGATCCTCAGTATTCACGACGTCGGCGCGGGCGGTCTGTCGAACGCGTTCCCCGAAGTGGTGGACGGTGCGGGCAAGGGCGCATTGTTCGAACTGCGCAAGATCCAGCTCGAAGAGAGCGGTCTGTCGCCGCGCGAAATCTGGTCGAACGAAGCGCAGGAGCGCTACGTGCTGGCGATCGCGCCGGCCGATCTGCCGGTGTTCGAGGCGATGTGCAAGCGCGAGCGCTGCCCGTTCGCCGTGATCGGCACGGCCACCGCCGAGCGTCAGCTGAAGCTCATTGATTCCGAACTGCAGGAAGGCGCGCACCAGCCAGTCGATATGCCGATGGAAGTGCTGCTCGGCAAGGCGCCGCGTATGCACCGCGACGTAAAGCGTGCCGGGCGCAGGCTCGAACCGGTCGACGTGACCGGCCTCGCGCTGCAGGACGTCGCGCAGAGCGTGCTGCGTCATCCGACGGTCGCGAGCAAGTCGTTCCTGATCACGATCGGCGACCGCTCGGTCGGCGGCACGACCGCGCGCGATCAGATGGTCGGTCCGTGGCAGGTACCGGTGGCCGACGTCGCGATCACGACGATGGATTACGCCGGCTTCAGCGGCGAAGCGATGACGATGTCCGAGCGCACGCCGCTCGCCGTCATCAACGCACCGGCCTCCGGCCGTATGGCCGTCGGCGAGGCGATCACCAACATCGCGGCGGCGCCGATCGCGTCGCTCGACAAACTCAAGCTGTCGGCCAACTGGATGGCCGCGTGCGGCGCGCCTGGCGAAGACGCCGCGCTCTACGACACGGTCAAGGCAATCGGCATGGAACTGTGCCCGGCGCTCGGTATCGGCATTCCGGTCGGCAAGGATTCGCTGTCGATGCGCACCCGCTGGGAAGAGAGCGGCGTCGCGAAGGAAGTGGTCGCGCCGGTGTCGCTGATCATCTCCGCGTTCGCGCCGGTTGAAGACGTCCGCAAGCATCTGACGCCGCAACTGCAGCGCGTGAGCGAAGTCGGCGAGTCGGTGCTGATTGCGATCGATCTCGGCCGCGGCAAGCAGCGTCTGGGCGGCAGCATTCTCGCGCAGGTCACGCAGCAGGTCGGCGACACGGTGCCGGACGTCGACGATCCGGAAGATCTGAAGCGCTTTTTCAACGCGATCCAGGCGCTCAATAGCGACGGCAAGCTGCTCGCGTACCACGACCGCTCGGACGGCGGCCTGTGGGCGACGGTTTGCGAAATGGCGTTCGCGGGTCACGCGGGCGTGTCGCTGAACGTCGACATGCTCGTGCTCGACGCGCACCACGAATCCGATTACGGCGACGCGAAGGACTGGGCGAAGCAGACCAGCGGCCGCCGCGACGACCGCACGCTGCGCGCACTCTTCAACGAAGAGCTCGGCGCCGTCGTGCAAGTGCGCGCGGCCGATCGCGACGCGGTGCTCGCCGCGCTGCGCGAGCATGATCTGTCGGCCTGCTCGCACGTGATCGGCAAGACCAACGAGCGCGACGTGATCGAGATCTATCGCGACGCGAAGAAGCTCTACGAGGCGCCGCGTGCCGAACTGCATCGCACGTGGAGCGAAGTGAGCTGGCGCATCGCGCGTCTGCGCGACAACCCGGCTTGCGCCGACGCCGAATACGACGCGCTGCTCGACGCGGCCGACCCTGGCATCACGCCGGTGCTGAGCTTCGATCCGGCCGACGACGTCGCCGCCCCGTTCGTCCCCCAAGGGGACTTCCTTCGGGGCGCCCCCCAAGGGGACTTCCTTCGGGGCGTCGGCAAGGGCGCGCGTCCGCGCGTCGCGATCCTGCGCGAGCAGGGCGTGAACTCGCATCTGGAGACGGCCTATGCATTCGATCGCGCCGGCTTCGACGCGCACGACGTGCACATGAGCGACCTGCTCGCGGGCCGCGCGAACCTCGCCGATTTCGCGGGTGCGGTCGCGTGCGGCGGCTTCTCGTACGGCGATACGCTGGGCGCCGGCGAAGGCTGGGCCAAGACGATCCGCTTCAACGCGCAACTGGCCGACATGTTCGCCGCGTTCTTCAGTCGTGGCGACACGTTCGCGCTCGGCATCTGCAACGGCTGCCAGATGATGAGCAGCCTCGCGTCGATGATCCCCGGCGCCGAAGCATGGCCGAAGTTCACGCGCAACAAGTCGGAGCAGTTCGAGGCGCGCTTCTCGCTCGTCGAGGTGCAGGCATCGCCGTCGCTCTTTTTCGCCGGCATGGAAGGCTCGCGCATTCCGGTCGCGGTCGCGCACGGCGAAGGCTTTGCGGACTTCTCGCAGCAGGGCGACAAGTCGAAGGTTGCGGTCGCGATGCGCTATGTCGATCACCGTGGTCAGGCGACCGAGCAGTATCCGTTCAACCCGAACGGCTCGCCCGAGGGCATCACGTCGGTCACGACGGCCGACGGCCGCTTCACGGTGCTGATGCCGCACATGGAGCGCGTGCATCGCGCGGTGCAGATGAGCTGGCATCCGCAGGGCTGGGGCGAGATCGGCACGGACGCGAGCCCGTGGCTGCGCGTGTTCCAGAACGCGCGTCGCTGGCTCGGTTGATGAGTCGAGAGGGGCTGCCGCCCGCGTGCGGCGGCTCCTGTTCGCGGCAGCCTCGCACGCCGCCGCTGCAAATCTTGCAGCAACAAAAAAGCCGCCCACGGGCGGCTTTATCGCATTCAGGCTTCAGAGCCAGGCGGACTATCCGAAGACAATCTGCCCGCCGACCCTTACTGAATCTTCGCGTTCTTGCGCAGATTCTCTTCGAACGCCTGCAGCTTTTCCTGCTGGATCTGCTGCACGATCTGCGTGCGCACCTGTTCGAGCGGCGGCGGCGTGACGGCGCGGATGTCGTCGACACGGATGATGTGCCAGCCGAATTGCGTATGCACCGGCGTGTCGGTCATCTGGCCTTTCTGCAGATGCGTGGCCGCGTCCGCGAATTCAGGCACGTAGGCCTTCGGATCCGACCAGTCGAGATCGCCGCCGTTCTTGCCCGATCCCGGGTCCTTCGAGTACTGCTTGGCCAGGGCCTCGAAGCTTGCGCCGGCCTTGATCTTCGCGATCAGGTCCTTCGCCTGTTGCTCGTTGTCGACGAGGATATGGTGCAGGTGATATTCCTTGCCGCCCGCATCCTTGACGAGCGCGTTGTAGCGCGCGGTGATTTCGGCGTCGGTCGGCTGATTGTTCTTTACGAAGTCTTCGATCAGCGCGCGCAGCACGACAGTTTGCTGCGCGACCGCGATTTGCGCCTTGACGTCCGGACGGTTCGGCAGCCCGCGACGCAGCGCTTCCTGCATCAGGATTTCGCGATTCACGAGCTCTTCGCGCACGGCCTGCTGCAGTTGCGGCGTGTCCTGCTGTCCCTGGTGAACCAGTTGCTGGATCAATGCATCGGCGCGCGACTTCGGAATCGGCGTACCGTTCACCACGGCGATGTTCTGTGCGAATGCAGGTGCGGCCGCGAACGCAGCCAGCAATACCCAGTGGCGGGTTTTCTTCAAGGTCATCGAAAGGTTCCTAGCGGGGCAACAAAGCAAATTCTTCGGGCGTATACGCCGTGATGGCAAGGGCATGAATGCCGCGCTGCATGGCATCGGCCAGCGCATCATACACCATGCGATGCCGCGCCACGCGGGGCTTGCCGGCAAACGCGACGGCCACGATCGTGACACTGAAATGACCGCCGGCGGCGGCACCAGCGTGGCCCGCGTGCTGCGCGCTGTCGTCGGTGATGCGGATCGATTCGACGGGCGCGAGCGCGGCCGCGAGGCGCGCCTCGATCAGCGCGGCGCGCTCGGCGGTAGTGGCGTGCATGAACAGGTCGCTCATGTCATTCCTCCTTCATGTACTTCGACAGCCACAGGCTCTGTCCGACGATGAACACGAGCAGGCAGCCGGTCGCGCCGAACAGCTTGAAATTGACCCACTGATCGGTCGTGTAGTGATACGCGACGAACAGGTTCAACAGACCGAGCAGCACGAAAAACACCGCCCAGATCAGGTTCAGCTTGCCCCAGATCGCGTGCGGCAGCGTGATCTGCTTGCCCATCATCGCTTCGATCAGGTTCTTGTTGAAGCCGAGCTGCGACACGATCAGCGCGACGGAAAACGCCCAGTACAGCACGGTCGGCTTCCATTTGATAAAGGTGTCGTTGTGCAGCACGAGCGTCGCGCCGCCAAATACGACGACCACGCCGAGGCTCACCCACAGCATCGGGTCGACCTTGCGGTGGCGGAACGCCACCCACGCGATCTGCACCAGCGTGGCGACGATCGCCACTGCCGTCGCCGTGAAAATGCCCCAGATCTTGAAGGCGACGAAGAACAGGATGATCGGGAACAGATCGAACAGGAATTTCATTATCTGATCGGGAAGTCGGAGAGTGAGTCGAACGTTGAAGCGCGCCCGCCTGGCGTGCAAGGTGCGCGGCGCCGAAGGCGGGCAGGGATGGTGCCGCGCCGCGTTACTTGGGCTCGAATTGTAACGCAGCCGAATTGATGCAGTAACGCAGACCGGTCGGCGCCGGTCCGTCCTCGAAGACGTGGCCCAGATGCGCGCCGCAGTTCTTGCACTGCACCTCGATGCGCAGCATGCCGTGTGAGCGGTCGGTCTTCTCGGCGATCACCTCGCCGTTGATGGGGCGGAAATAGCTCGGCCAGCCGCAGCCGGCGTCGAACTTGGTGTCCGATTCGAACAGCGGCGTGCCGCAGCACACGCAGTCGTAGACGCCGCGTTCCCAGTGATCGTCGTAGCGGCCCGTGAACGGGCGCTCGGTGGCCGCATGGCGCGTCACCTGGTATTCCATATCGGTCAGCTGCTTGCGCCACTCGGCGTCGCTTTTCTGTACGGCTGGGGCGTCATGCTTGAGATCGTCGGGGTTGCTCATGGTCGGGTTCCTGTCTCGGGTTTGTCTCGCGGGTTTGTGCTGGTTCGTGCCGGTTTTCTGGAGGCACGGCCGTGGCGATTCGACCGCGCCGGCGCGTCATGACGAACAGCTCACTTCCAGTGAGTTCGCCCAGTCGGGCGGCAGGCCCGCATACGACGCGTATTCGGGCTGCTCGTCGAACGGGTGACGCAACACGGCCGCGAGCCGTTCCACTTCGGAGAAATCCTTCTCCTTCGCGCGTTGGATCGCCGTTTCCGCCAGATGGTTGCGAAGTACGAATTTGGGGTTCACGCGATTCATTGCAATGGCGCGCGCAACGTCGTCGCGTGACTCTTCGGCGAGCCGCGCGCGATAGTCGTTCGCCCATGCGTCGAAGGCAACGCGATCGAGGAACAGGTCGCGCACCGGCGTGTCGCCGCTCGCATCGTGTTTCGACAGGCGCGCGAGATTGCGGAACGTCAGCGTGAAATCGGCGCGGTTCGCGTGCATCACTTCGAACAGCCGGTTGACCAGCGCGTCGTCGCCGTCGCGCGCCTGTTCGAGGCCGAGCTTCGCGCGCATGCGGTTTTCGAGCGCCGGCGCGAAACGATCCTTGAAGCCGGCGAGCACGTGCTGCGCATCTTCGACCGCCTCGTCGGCGCGCACGCTTTCGTCGTGCTTCTCGCCGAACAACGGCAGCAGTCCCTGCGCGAGGCAGAACAGGTTCCAGTACGCGATTTGCGGCTGCAGCCGGTAGGCGTAGCGGCCCTGCGTATCGGAGTGATTGCAGATGTGGCCGGCATCGAAGCCATCCATGAAACCGAACGGGCCGTAGTCGATCGTCAGGCCCAGGATCGACATGTTGTCGGTATTCATCACGCCGTGACAGAAACCGACCGCCTGCCAGTCGACCATCAGATCCGCGGTGGAGCGCACCGCCTCGGCGAGCAGCGCCAGATACGGATCGTCGGCCTCCTTGCAATGCGGATAGAAGCGCTCGATGACGTGATCGGCGAGCGCGCGCAACGCGTCGACACGATCGTTTGCGTAGAAGTGCTCGAAGTGGCCGAAGCGCACGAAGCTCGGCGCGACGCGCGTGACCACCGCGGCGGTTTCGATCGTCTCGCGCCGCACCGGCTGGTCGGAGCCGATCACGCACAATGCACGCGTGGTCGGAATGCCGAGATGATGCATCGCCTCAGAGCACAGATATTCGCGGATCGACGAGCGCAGCACCGCGCGGCCGTCGCCCATGCGCGAATAGGGCGTGCGGCCCGCGCCTTTGAGCTGCAGTTCGTTGCGCTCGCCGTCGTATTCGAGCTCGCCCAGACCGAGCGCGCGGCCGTCGCCGAGCTGGCCGGCCCACACGCCGAACTGATGCCCCGAGTACACCGACGCATAAGGCAGCGTGTCGGCCGGCCAGTCGCGCGTCGCGTTGCCGCAGAACAGCTCGATAAAGCCCGGATCGCGCTCGATGCCCACGGGCATCCCGAGCCGCGCGGCGGTCTCGGCCGAGAAGCCGACGAGATAGGGTGCGTCGAGCGGCGCGGCGGGCAGGCGCGTGAGGAACGTGCCGCCGAGCCGCGCGAACGCGTTGGCTGGGGGAGTGGCGAGTGTGTTGGAAAGATCCGTGAAAGCTGCGGATAGCCCTGCAAAGCTTGGGGAAAACGACATGTTGAGCGCCTCTGGATTAGCCGATATTGTAAGTCCGCGCCCGCGGCGCTGCTGGGCGGCCGCCCTCATCGTTCGGACCATACTGCTGCGCTCTACGCCGCCACGATCTTGCGCCAACCCATCGACCCACTAACAACCCGAGGAGACCCCGCCTTATGACGCCGCCGCCGCTGCTGGGCCAGATGATGGACGTGCCGCTCACCGTGTCATCGTTGCTCGCGCATGCCGCGCGGCATTTCGGCAGCACCGGGATCGTGTCGCGGCGCATCGAAGGCGACCTGCATCGCTACACCTATCGCGATTGCGAGCAGCGCGCGAAGCAGCTCGCGCAGGCGCTCATCGCGCTCGGTGTCGAACCGGGCGAACGCGTCGCGACGCTCGCGTGGAACGGCTACCGGCATCTCGAAGCGTATTACGGCACCACCGGGTTCGGCGCCGTGTGTCACACGATCAACCCGCGGCTTTTCCCCGACCAGATCGCCTACATCGTCAATCATGCCGACGATGCGTACGTGCTGTTCGACACGACGTTCGCCGCGCTGGTCGACACGCTCGCGCCGCAGTGCCCGCGCGTGCGCGGCTGGATCGCACTATGCGATGAAGCGCATCGGCCGCCGATGCAAACGTCGGTGCTGTGCTACGAAACGCTGATGGACGGGCAGCACGGCCGCTTCGACTGGCCCGCGCTCGACGAGCGCCAGGCGTCGTATCTCTGCTATACGTCGGGCACGACCGGCAATCCGAAAGGCGCGCTGTATAGCCATCGCTCGACGGTGCTGCACGCGTTCGGCGCGGCGTTGCCCGACGCAATGAACCTGTCGGCGCGCGACTCGGTGCTGCCCATCGTGCCGATGTTCCATGTCAACGCATGGGGCCTCGCGCACGCGGGGCCGCTGACCGGCGCGAAGCTCGTGTTCCCCGGCAAGGATCTCGACGGCAAGTCGCTGTACGAACTGATGGAGAGCGAACGCGTCACGTGCTCGGCCGGCGTGCCGACCGTGTGGCTCGGTCTGCTGAACCACCTGCGCGAAACGGGCGCGAGGTTTTCGTCGCTCGAGCGCACGGTGATCGGCGGTTCCGCCTGTCCGCCCTCGATGCTGCGGATACTCGAGGACGACTACGGCGTGCAGGTGATCCATGCATGGGGCATGACGGAGATGTCGCCGCTCGGTACCTTGTCGAAGCTGACCTGGGAACAGAGCCAGCGGCCGCTCGCCGATCAGCGCAAACTGCTCGAAAAGCAGGGTCATGCGATCTACGGCGTCGACATGAAGATCGTCGGCGAGGATGGCCGCGAGCTGCCTTGGGATGGTGTCGCGTTCGGCGATCTGCAGGTGCGCGGGCCGTGGGTCATCGACCGGTATTTCCGCAAGGAAGACTCGCCGCTCATCGACGGCTGGTTCCCGACCGGCGACGTCGCGACGATCGACCCCGACAGCTTCCTGCACATCACCGATCGCTCGAAGGACGTGATCAAGTCGGGCGGCGAATGGATCAGCTCGATCGACGTCGAGAACGTCGCGCTCGCGCATCCGGCGGTCGCGGAAGCCGCGTGCATCGCGTGCGCGCATCCGAAGTGGACCGAGCGCCCGTTGCTCGTCGTCGTCAAACGCGCGGGGCAAGACGTCACCCGCGACGAACTGCTCGCGTACTACGATGGCAAGGTCGCGAAGTGGTGGATCCCCGACGACGTCGTGTTCGTCGACGACCTTCCGCACACGGCGACCGGCAAGCTGCAGAAGCTGAAGCTGCGCGATCTGTTCCGCGACCATGTGCTGCCGTCCGCGCTCGAAGACGGCCGCAACTGTCCGCTGACCCCCGAGTCCCAGGGGAAACCCCACTCTGGAATAAATTGAACGTTCGTTCTTTTTTGGTGTATCGTGCCTGCTGACCCCGGAACCGTCGCTTGAAAAAGTCTGACCATAAGCAGGCTCGATGAACCGGACGGGCGGCGCATCATGCGCCGCCTCAATGCATGGATCGCACGGAGGCACGCAGATGGCAGTGGACTACGTAACTCATGACGGCGTGGCCGTCCTCACGCTGAACAATCCGCCCGTCAACGGGCTCGGTCTGTCGACGCGCGCGGGTATCGTCGAAGGGCTCGAGCGCGCGCAGAACGATCCGGCCATCAAGGCCATCGTGCTGACGGGCGCGGGCAAGGCCTTTTCGGGCGGCGCCGACATCACCGAATTCAATACGGCGAAGGCGACCCAGGAGCCGACGCTCGCGACCGTCATCAAGGCCGTGGAAGGCAGCGCGAAGCCGGTCGTCGCGGCGATCCACAGCGTCGCGATGGGCGGCGGCCTCGAACTTGCCCTCGGCGCGCATTACCGCGTCGCCGCGGCCGGCGCGCAGATCGCGCTGCCCGAAGTGAAGCTCGGCATCCTGCCGGGCGCGGGCGGCACGCAGCGTCTGCCGCGCGCCATCGGTCTGGAAGCGTCGCTGAACATGATCGTGTCGGGCGCGCCGGTGCTCGCGGAAAAGCTCGCCGATTCGGGGCTGTTCGACGAAGTCGTCGCGAATCCCGCCGAACTGGCCGAAGCCGCGCTCGCGTTCGCGCGCAAGGTCGGCGCCGCGGCCGGCCCGCACCCGAAGGTGCGCGAGCGCAAGATCGAACATCCGAATGCGGCCGGTTTCATCCAGTTCGCGCGCAATAGCGTCGCGGCAATCGCGAAGAACTTCCCGGCGCCGCATAAATGCATCGACGCGGTCGAAGCCGGTGTGAAGGACGGCTTCGACAAGGGCCTCGCATTCGAGCGCGAATGCTTCATCGCGCTCGTGCAGACGCCGGAGAGCCGCGCGCTGCGTCACGCGTTCTTCGGTGAGCGGGCGGCGAGCAAGATTCCCGACGTGCCGTCAGATACTTCGGTGCGCGACATCGAGCGGGTGGCCGTGATCGGCGCCGGCACGATGGGCGCCGGCATCGCGATGAACTTCCTCAACGCGGGCATTCCGGTCACGCTGCTGGAAACGAAGCAGGAAGCGCTCGACCGCGGTCTCGCGACGATTCGCAAGAACTACGAGGCGACCGTCAGGAAAGGCAAGCTGAAGCCCGAGGTGATGGAACAGCGCCTCGCGCTGCTGAGCTCGACGCTCTCCTACGACGACCTGAAGCACGCAGACATGATCGTCGAAGCCGTGTTCGAAGAGCTGGGCGTGAAGGAGCAGGTGTTCCGCCGGCTCGATGAAGTCGCGAAGCCCGGTGCGATCCTCGCGTCGAACACGTCGACGCTCGATCTCGACAAGATCGCCGCATTCACGAAACGTCCGCAGGATGTGGTCGGCATGCACTTCTTCAGCCCGGCCAACGTGATGAAGCTGCTCGAAGTCGTGCGTGGCAAGGAGACCGCAAAAGACGTGCTCGCCACCGTGATGAAGCTCGCGAAGAAGATCAGGAAGACCGCGGTGGTGTCGGGCGTGTGCGACGGCTTTATCGGCAACCGGATGATCGAGCAATACGTTCGTCAGGCGCTCTTCATGCTCGAAGAGGGCGCGTTGCCAGCGCAGGTAGACAAGGCCATCGAGAAGTTCGGCTTCGCGATGGGTCCGTTCCGCATGAGCGACCTCGCCGGCAACGACATCGGCTGGGCGATCCGCAAGCGCCGCTATCTCGAACACCCCGACATGCACTACTCGAAGATCGCCGACCGTCTGTGCGAGATAGGCCGCTTCGGCCAGAAGACCGGCGGCGGCTGGTACGACTACAAGGCGGGCGATCGCACCGCATACCCTTCGGGCGTGGTCAACGAAATGATCGGCGAGTACTCGAAGGAAACCAACGCTGAGCGCCGCAAGATCAGCGACGAGGAAATCGTCGAGCGTCTGGTGTTCGCGCTCGTCAACGAAGGCGCGAAGATTCTCGAGGAAGGCATCGCGTCGAAGGCGTCGGATATCGACATGGTCTATCTGACCGGCTACGGCTTCCCGCTGCATCGCGGCGGCCCGATGCTGTACGCGGACACGGTGGGGCTCTACAACGTCGAGCGCGCGATTCGCCGCTATGCGGCGCGGCCGAACGGCGACGCGTGGAAGCTTGCGCCGAGCATCGCGAAACTCGCGGCCGAAGGCCGCGGGTTCAACGGCTGAGCGCGGCCGGCTTCAGCCCACGAATTGAGCGGTGCGGGTTTCCCCAGCATCGCTCGCATCAAACGACAGAGGCGGCGCGGTGATGCGCTTTTGAACGCGCGGCAGTGAGCCGGCGCGCCACTTTTGACACTGCAATTGGAGACATGCATGACTGACGCCGTAATCGTATCCACCGCCCGCACGGGTCTCGCCAAATCGTGGCGCGGCGGTTTCAACATGACGCACGGCGCGACGCTCGGCGGCCACGTGACGCAGGCTGCGGTCGAGCGCGCGAAGCTCGATCCGGCGCGCGTCGAGGACGTGATCATGGGTTGCGCGAATCCGGAAGGCGCGACGGGCGGCAATATCGCGCGGCAGATCGCATTGCGCGCGGGCTTGCCGGTCAGCGTGCCGGGCATGACCGTGAACCGTTTCTGCTCGTCGGGATTGCAGACGATCGCGCTCGCGTCGCAGCGCGTGATCGCCGGCGAGGGCGACGTGTACGTCGCGGGTGGCGTCGAGTCGATCTCGTGCGTGCAGAACGAGATGAACCGCCACATGATGACCGACGGCTGGCTCACCGAGCACAAGCCGGAAATCTACTGGTCGATGCTGCAGACCGCCGAGAACGTCGCGAAGCGCTACTCGATCTCGAAGGAACGCCAGGACGAATACGGCGTGCGCTCGCAGCAACGCGCGGCGGCCGCGCTTGAAGCCGGTAAATTCAAGGACGAAATCGTGCCGTTGACGGTGCTCGCCGGCGTCGCCGACAAGGCGAGCGGCCGTCTCTACACGAAGGAAGTGACCGTCAGCAGCGACGAGGGCATCCGCGCCGACACGACGCTCGAAGGCGTGTCGAAGATCCGCACCGCGCAGCCGGGCGGCGTGATCACCGCGGGCAATGCGAGCCAGTTCTCGGACGGCGCATCCGCTTGCGTCGTGATGAACGCGACGCTGGCCGAACGCGAAGGGCTGCAGCCGCTCGGCATCTTCCGCGGCTTCGCGGTGGCCGGCTGCGAGCCCGACGAGATGGGCATCGGGCCGGTGTTCGCGGTGCCGAAGCTGTTGAAGAAAGCCGGCCTCAAGGTCGAGGACATTGGCCTGTGGGAGCTGAACGAAGCGTTCGCGGTGCAGGTGCTCTATTGCGCCGACCAGCTCGGCATTGCGCACGACCGCCTGAACGTGAACGGCGGCGCGATCGCGGTGGGCCATCCGTACGGCGTGTCGGGAGCGCGGCTCGTCGGCCATGCGCTGATCGAAGGCAAGCGGCGCGGCGTGAAGTTCGTCGTCGTGACGATGTGCATCGGCGGCGGGCAGGGCGCGGCGGGTTTGTTCGAAGTGGTTTGAGCGGGCGTGGGCCGGCGTCATTACCAGCCCGTGTTCGACGACGGCAGGCTCAGCGTCCCCTGATCGGTGAATCGCGTCGTACCGGTCACGCCACCCGCGAGCTTGCCGCGCAGAACGTACGGAACCTGTCCCGACTGCGCGGCGCCGGCTAGCGCAAAGGCTTGACGAACCGCGGCGAAAGCCGGCACGGTCAGCGGCACGGTGACGACGGTTTCACCGAAGCGCGGCACGGTGCCGCTCTGGTCGCTGACGCCGCTGGCGAACGGCTTGCCGTTCAGCTCGAGATCGAGCGACACGCCGTTGAAGCTGACCGCGGAGTCGTTGGGATTCTGCACGCGCAGCTTGACGTTGAAGCGCATCTCCATGCCCTGGCCAGCGATCGGCTCGATGCCCGCCACATTGACGCGCAACGGGTCGGCGCCGAACAGGCCCGCGCAGCCAGCGAGTGTCAGCGTGACAGCGACGCCGGCGGCGAACAGGCGCCACACCCGTGAGACCAGGCCCGGCTGCAGCGCGCGAAAGAATGACATGACCTGCACCTCGAACGAAGCGGGTTGGTCATGCATTGTAACGGGCCACGTGGCGCGCGCAGCGACGTTTCAGGCGGCGCGCCGCCACCGTGTGCGCATGACGCAAGCGAGACGCTGAGCGGCTTGCAGAATGAAACCGCGCGCGCTGTGTTCAGCGCGTGCAGGCAGCACGATGAACGCGGCGCGATCGGCCTGCGTCGCGCGGATCGACACGACGCCACGTTGCGAGGTCACAAACCGCTCGCCTTCGTGCAACGTGAGCGACGTGAGCGGGGCGTCGTTGCCGAGCCAGGCCAGCGAATGATCGCGGAAGACGAGTTGCAATGCACCTTCGACCGCGATGATCGAACTGCGCGCGCGCAAGTCGTGCAGGGCCATCTGACCGGCGGCAAGACGCGACGCCGCGGTGCAATCCACTTCTGCACCGGGTAACAAGCGATCGTGGTATGGACGCACAGGCATGACCGATTCCTTTAAACCGTCTTCGTGTCACACAGCTTAGGGAATCCGTCCGCATGAAAACAGGCGCAGCTGTCGACAATCTGAACCGGTACAGTGATGCGTTTCGTCACGCTGTATCGGTCCGAATCACGTCGATGTGTATCTGTCGCGGCGCGCGGACTATCCGCACCATCGGTTCATGAGCGAACCCGTCTTCACACCGCAAGGTCCCTCGACGGACCGGCCTGCCGAGCGCCAGCCGCTTTACCGGCTACTGGCCGACCAATATCGCCGCGCGATCGGCAACGGCGCGCTGCGCCCGGGCGACCGCATGCCGTCGATGCGCGCGTTCATGCAGCGCCACGGCGTGAGCCTCGCGACGGCGACCGAGAGCTATCGCGAACTGGAACGCGCCGCGCTGATCGACGCCCGGCCGCGCGCCGGCTATTTCGTGCGCGTGCCGCCGACGGCTGCGTTGCCCTGCGCCGCCGAGCCCGATCTCGCGATGCAGCCCGGCGCCGCCGCGCAGTTCGTCGGCATTCACTCGGAGATTTCGGCGCTCGTGTCGAAACTTCAGCGCTATCCGCACGCGCTGAATCTCGGCGGCGCGACCGCGTCGCCCGATCTCTATCCGACCGATGCGTTGCAAAAGGCCGCGGTGCGCGCGTTGCGCCGGCGGCCCACCTTGCTGACCGCCGTCGGGCCCGATCAGGGTGATCCGGCGTTGCGCGCGATCATCGCCCGGCGCGCGCTCGAGGCCGGCAGCCAGATCGGCGCGGACGACATCATCATGACGCACGGCGGCGTCGAAGCGATGAACCTCGCGTTGCGCGCGGTGACGCAGCCGGGCGACACGGTCGCGGTCGAATCGCCGTGCTTCTTCGGTTTGCTCCAGGCGCTCGAAAGTCTCGGTCTGCGCGCGCTCGAAATTCCGACCAGCCCGAGCACCGGCCTCGCGATCGAGGCGCTGGCGTTCGCGCTGCACACGCATCCCGACATCAAGGCGGTCGTGGTGGTGCCGAACCTGCAAAACCCGCTCGGCAGCGTGATGCCCGACGCGCACAAGGCGAGCCTCGTCGAACTGTGCGCGCGCGCCGGCATCGCGCTGATCGAGGACGATCCCTACCGCGAGCTCGTCGATGCCGCGCAGCCGCCCCGCTCGCTGAAGGCCTGGGACACCGATGGCACCGTGATCCATTGCACATCGCTCAACAAGACGCTGGCGCCTGGCATGCGCGTCGGCTGGATCAACGGCGGCCGGTGGCATCCGCGCATCGGCATGCTGAAGTTCGCGCAGTCGCGCCACAACGAGCAGTTGTCGCAAGTCGTGCTCGCCGGGTTCCTGGAGACGAGCGCGTACGAGCGCCATTTGCGGCGATTGCGCGAGAGCTTGCAGCTGCGGCGCGAGCGGATGGCCGCGGCGGTGGCGGCATCGTTTCCCGACGGCACGCGGTTCACGCCGCCGCGCGGCGGGATGTTTTTCTGGATCGAATTGCCGCGTCACGTATCTTCGTCGGCTTTATTCGACGCCGCGTTGCATGACGGTATTCGCATCATGCCGGGCACGGTATTTTCGAACGCCGGGCGTTTCGATCACTTCATTCGGCTCAGCTGTCCGAGTGCGGATCTGGATCTGACCGACGAAGCGGTGCGCAGACTAGGGCGCCTCGCGGCACGGATGGCAGCTCATGCGCCAATGCGATAGCGGGTATCATTTCCCGCCGAAGGCTCGACACGCGCCGTCGCTACGAAATCTGATATCTGAGCTATGACCGATCCATCCACCTCATCCAGAACGGGCCATGCATCGTTGCCCGAAAGTCCCTTCGTCGACCGTCTCGGCGCACAGTTGTTGTCGGCCGCCGACGGCGTCAGCGAAGTCGTGCTGCCGTTGCAACGCGATCATATGAACACGTGGGACGTCGCGCATGGCGGCGTCACGATGACGCTCGCCGACGTCGCGCTCGCGATGGCCGCGCGCAGTCTCGCCGGCGACGGCGTCGGCGTCGTCACCGTCGAGATGAAGGTCAACTTCATGCAGCCGGGACGCGGCGAGTTGCGCGCGACCGGCCGCGTGCTGCATCGCTCGACGACGATGGCCTATTGCGAAGGCGAGATCCGCGACAGCGAAGGCCACTTCGTCGCGAAAGCGCTCGGCACCTTCAAATACATGCGCCGCCTCGCGGTGGGCCGCGACGTCACGCGGCAGCGTCTGCGCAGCGACCCGGCGGCGAAGCCCGGTCCGAGCGACTGAGCACCCAACAACCCAAGGAGACGACCGCATGGCCCAGATCAATCGCCAATTGCTGCTGGTTTCGCGCCCCCAAGGCGAAGCCACGCCCGATAACTTCAAGCTCGTCGAAACGCCGCTCGCGCCGCTCGCCGACGGCGAAGTACGGGTGCGCAACCACTATCTGTCGCTCGATCCGTATATGCGCGGACGCATGAACGACAGCAAGTCATACGCGGCGCCGCAGCCGCTGAACGAAGTGATGATCGGCGGCACGGTCGGCGAGGTCGTCGAGACGAGGAATCCGAAGTTCGCGGTCGGCGACAAGGTCGTCGCGATGTTCGGCTGGCAGGAGTACGGCACCTCCAATGGCACGGGCATGCAGAAGGTCGACGACACGCATGTGCCGCTGTCGGCGTATCTCGGGCCGGTCGGCATGCCGGGCGTCACCGCATGGTACGGGCTGAACCGCATCATCGCGCCGAAGGCCGGCGAGACGGTGGTCGTCAGCGCGGCGAGCGGCGCGGTGGGCAGCGTGGTCGGCCAGCTCGCGAAGGCGGCGGGCGCGCGCGCGGTCGGCATCGCGGGCGGCGCGGACAAGTGCCGCTATGTGGTCGAGACGCTCGGCTTCGACGCGTGCGTCGACTACAAGGCCGGTAACCTGTACCAGGACCTGAAGGCCGTCACGCCCGACGGTGTCGACGGCTACTTCGAGAACGTCGGCGGCGACGGGCTCGACGCGACCCTCGCGCGCATGAACGCGTTCGGGCGCATCGCATTGTGCGGCTTCATCGCGGGCTATGACGGCCAGCCGCTGCCGCTCAAGCATCCGTCGCTGATGCTGACGCAGCGGCTGCTCGTGCAGGGCTTCATCGTCAGCGAACACATGGACGTGTGGCCCGAGGCGCTCAAGCAGCTCGGCACGCTCGTCGCGCAAAAGAAGCTGCACTATCGCGAGACGATCGCGCAAGGGCTCGAAGCCGCGCCCGAAGCATTCATCGGCTTGCTGAAGGGCCGTAACTTGGGCAAGCAACTGGTCAAGCTGATCTGAGCGCGACGTCATCATGCAACGGTAAGCCGCCGCTCAACCAGGGAGTCACAGAATGTTCGAATTCGCGGGCAAGGTGGCGGTGATCACCGGCGCGGGCAGCGGCTTTGGCCGCGCATTCGCGCACAAGGGCGCGGCGCTCGGCATGAAGCTCGTACTCGCGGACGTCAACGCCGACCAGCTCGCGCAAACCGTCGACGCCTTGCGCGAAACCGGCGCCGAGGCGATCGGCGTGCCGACCGACGTATCGAACGCCGCGCAGGTCGAGGCGCTCGCGCAGGCGGCGCTCGCCGCGTTCGGCAAGGTCCACGTGCTGTTCAACAACGCGGGCGTCGGCACCGGCGGCTTCCTGTGGGAAAGCTCGGCGAACGACTGGTCGTGGGTGTTCGGCGTCAACGTGATGGGTGTCGCGCACGGCGTACGCGTGTTCGCGCCGATCATGCTCGCGCAGAAGGAGCCCGCGCATATCGTCAATACGGCGTCGGTGGCGGGGCTGCTGGCGCCGCCGGCAATGGGCATCTACAACGCGTCCAAGCATGCGGTGGTGGCGCTGACCGAGACGCTGTATCACGACCTGAAGCTCGCGCAGGCCGGCACGGGCGGCGAGGTCGGCTGTTCGCTGCTGTGTCCCGCCTTCGTGCCGACCGGCATCGCGGAGGCCGAGCGCGCGCGTCCCGACGAGTTGCGCAACGCGGACCGGCCGACGCGCTCGCAGATCGCGGCCGGCAAGCAGTTGCAGCGCGCGGTGCAGTCGGGCAAGCTCACCGCCGACGATGTCGCCGACATCGCGTTCGAGGCGATCGCCGCGCGGCGTTTCTATATCATCACGCATCCGGGCATCATGGCGACCGTGAAGCTGCGTCACGAGGACATCGAGCAGTTGCGCGAGCCGTCCGATCCGATGTCGCTGAAGCCCGAGGTGAAGAATGCGCAGTAGCGGCCGGTGCGCCGGCTCCTGACAATCATTGGCGCACTGCGCGCCGCCCGATGCGCGACGCGCACCACGTTGCCGAAACCATGCCGCTGAATCCCACGATCGAGCAGGTGCTCGACATGATCGCGCGGGCCAAACGCCCGCAGTACCACCAGATGAGCGCACAAGCGGCGCGCGCGTCGTACGAGAAAAGCGCGCCGATCCTCGAGATCGCGAGCGCGCCGATGTTCTCCGTCGAAGATCTGCGCGTGCCGACGCGCGACGGCGCGACGATCCGCGCGCGCCTCTACTGCCCGGTCGAGCCGGGTTGGGCCGAGCCGCTGCCGGCGTTCGTGTACTACCACGGCGGCGGCTTTACGGTTGGCAGCGTCGATACGCACGATGCGCTGTGCCGGATGTTCGCGCGCGACGGCCAGTGCGCGGTGCTGTCGGTCGATTACCGGCTCGCGCCCGAGCACAAGTTTCCGACCGCTGTCGACGATGCCTTCGACGCCCTCAACTGGCTACACGCGCACGCGGCCGAATTCGGCATCGACGGCACGCGGCTCGCGGCGGGCGGCGATAGCGCGGGCGGCACGCTCGCGACGGTGTGCGCGGTGCTCGCGCGCGACGCCGGCCTCGCGCTCGCGCTGCAATTGCTGATTTATCCGGGCACGACCGGCCATCAGCAGACCGACTCGCACTCGCGCCTCGCCGACGGCTTCCTGCTGTCGGGCGACACGATCCAGTGGTTCTTCGAGCACTACGTGCGAGATGGCGGCGATCGCGACGACTGGCGTTTCGCGCCGCTCGACGGCGAGCGCGGTGCGCCGGATTTTCGCGGCGTCGCGCCCGCGTGGATCGCGACCGCCGAATACGACCCGCTCAGCGACGAGGGCGATGCGTATGCGGAGAAACTCCGTGCGCTCGGCAATCCGGTCACGCTCAAACGCTACGCCGGCATGATTCACGAGTTCTTCAAGATGGGCGGCTTCGTGCCCGAAGTCGCGCAGGCGCACGCGGACGCCGCGGCGGCGTTGCGCGCGGCATTCGGCATCGGGTGAGGGCGGTGCTCGCGACGCGATGAGCGGCCGGCGGCGAATGCGCCGGCCAGGCGGTGCTCAAACGATCACGCCACGCTCATCCGGTCGCGCTCGACATTGAACGCGAAGCTGCGCTCGAAATCGCCGGGCCGCACGATCCGGTGCGAGCCGTTGTCGTCGCTGCGCTCGGCGACCGCGACGCCGATCACGTCGCCATAGGCGGCGACGCGCAGCGCGGTGGTGCTGCGCGTGCCATAGTCCGGCGATTCGATGAACGCCGCCGACAGCACGCGTTCGCGTTCGAGCGGAATACCGGTCGACGGCAATTCGTCGTCGCGCGCGAGCCGCGGATCGCGCATCAGATCGATCAGGCGTTCGAGCGGCTGCATTGGATCGCGCGCGAGCAGCGTGGCGAGCTCGCCGCGCTTTTTGACCAGCTTCGGCCACGCGCTATCGAGCACCGCGTTCGAGATGCCGTGCGTGCCCGGCGCGAGCAGCGCGGGACCGCTGTTTGCGTCGACGGCGCCGCGATTGCAGTACCACGCGAGCTCGCGACGCGTCCAGTCGCCGACCAGCAGATTGAAGCCGTTGTAGATGTCGCCGGATTGCGCGACGTGCCGCAGATACGCGAGGGGCGTCTGGTGCGGATTGCCGTCGGCGTCGCGCGCGGCGCTCGTGAGCCAGTCGCTGACGAGCGTGCCGCGGGTCGGCGCATCGGCGCGCATTTCGCCCGGCGCGCGGTAATTGGTCAGCGCGGCGAAGCGGCCGTCGCGCGACAACCCGAGCCACGTGCCGCCGCCCACGAGGTCGCGGCCCCCCAGCACCTCCGGCGCGTCGCGCCACCAGCCGATCGGCTCGGCGGTGCGGCGGAAGAACTCGTCGCGATTCGCGGCGAGCGTGAACAGCGGACCATCGAGCGCATCAGGTCGCCAGTCGAAAACGATCAGGCACATCGGGGAGCATCTCCCGTTCAGAGCATGGGGCGGCCGCCTGATGCAGCGACGCAGGCGGCAAACGAAAGCGGCAAAAAACAGACGAGAATAAAGTAGTCAATAAAAAACGGCGCCCGATTGCGCCGCCTTTTACCCTCTCCAACGATCAGACTTCGGCCGGCAGCCCGTAGGGCAGCGTCAGGAAGCGCAGCGCCGGGCCGTCGGCCGCGCCGACATGTACGCTGCCGCTGTCGAGCGCCGTGAGCTTGGTCTCGACCAGCAGATCGACGCCGCCGCCTTGCGCCGATGCCGCGTTGACGATCATCCCGCACGGCTGGCCCGGATCGTCCGAGTGGAACAGCTCGGTGCCGGGCCGCACCGTGTCCAGCTCGCCGGCGACGTTGGCGATCGACGTGCGCCGCTTGATTGTGCCGCGATACTGGCTGCGCGCGACCACTTCCTGACCCGGATAGCAGCCCTTGCGGAAATTGACCGCGCCGAGCACGTCGAAGTTGACCATCTGCGGCACGAACTGCTCGACGACCGGCTGCGTGATGCGCGGCTCGCCCGCGCGGATGTCGAGCCAGTCCCACACGGCCGGCGACACGCGCTTTAGCCTGCCGTCGAGCGACGGCAGCAGCGCTTCGATCTGCGCTTTCGGGCCGATCCACAGATAGCGCAGCCGCGCCAACGCATCGGGCACGCGGATCAGCGTGCCCGCTGTGCCGTCGACCTGCACGTGCACACCGTCGGGCAGCGCGTCGAACACGCCGGACAGCGCGCCGCGCACGTCGCCCGCGAGGCCGACCGCCGCGAGCTCGCCGCTCGCGTCGGCGAGCCTGGCCTTTGCGCGCAGCACGAACATCGACAACCGCTTTTGCACCGCGGCCTGCAGGTCTTTCGATACCAGCAGGCGGATCGTATCGCCGCTGCGCCAGCTGAGGAGCGACGCGAGCAGCCGGCCCTTGGCCGAGCAGTAGCCGGCGAGGCGCGCGTTCGCGGCGTCGAGATGCTGGACGTCGTTGGTCAACTGGGCGTGCAGGAAGCTCGCCGCGTCGTCGCCGGTCGTGTCGATCACGCCGAACTGCGGTAGCGGCATGTACGCGCCATGCTCGAGCACGGCGGTGAATTCTTCGGCCGACGGGCGCGGCAGGATGGGCAGGGCGGCGGGCGCCGCCGCGGCGGAAGTGAGACCGGAAGCGTTACCTGAGGCGTTCACGAGCGGTGTGTTCATGGATTCCGGGAACAGTCAATTCTGACTTTGGCTAAGGCAAACAGTCATTATATTCAGTCCAGCCCTGTCGCGTTTCGCAAGTCCCTGGCGAATGAAGGCTTTCCGAGAGCCTTGCGCAGCAGGGGATTGCACGTTATCACCCTCCGGCTGTGCCCATGTTGTGAGCATGTTGGCGTGTTCTGCCAGAGGGTCCGGCGCAAGATGGGCGGGCACCCGACGTGCCGGATCTGCTGTCCGCTGCCGCGGTCACAGACGAGCCGCCGCCGGGGAGGCTGCGGCGGGGCCACTGAGTAAGGCGGACGAGCCACTGTCATTCCGTGGGCGGCTTGGCCGGTGCCCAGTCCATCGGCTGCTCAGTCGTGATTTTCAGCCGTTCGCGCAATTCGGGATGCGCGATTGCCTGAATCAGAATCGCCATTCCTCCAAGCTTCCGAGCGTCTTCGTCTGTCACTGGCAACATTGAATTTTCCGGAGCATCCGGTGGGATAGTGATTGCCAGCGCTCGATCAATCGCCGCTTGCACGTGAACCCGTGAAACTGTGCACATCTTTAATTGCTGAGTATCGGCGTCATAAAAAATGACGCTAGCCCGATCCGGTTTAGTCATCTCAATATCCCCTGCATGCCTGGAATTTATCGAATGCTCGCTGTGTGCAGAGCGCATAGGTGCGTGGATCTTGATACATTGCTCGGGCCACCTGACACTGCTCCATGTCTGAATGGTAGTCCGCGAAACACTCAGCCTCATCCATCTCACTGACGCCACGCGCGGCCAGTTCCTGCACATCGCCGAACTGCGGATCCTCGGTGTACTCAAACGGCCGCGCATCGCCGAGCGGCGTCGATACTGGCGTGGCGATGGTTCCATCTGGCAAGACGTCGCCGGGGCGGGCGTACCAGATCGCGAGGCCATCGTCCGCGGCCAGCCGCGGCAGTTTGGGGCGCTCGAATGAGCGCGCGGCACGCACCAAGGGCAGCGCCCTCCGGAATAGCTGCGACGGCGTAACGGTTGGATAGTACGGCCGGATCTGCTGTTGGACAGGCGCGCCGCGTCCGCGTGAGGCGCGCAGCTTCGGCTCGACTGCAATCACATCGCCACGCTCAAGGGCGGCCCGTAGCGCCTGGGCGAGTTGATCCGGTGCAGCCCCGCTCGCATACGCGCCGCCGCGCACATTGCGCATGAACTCGACGAGCCGCGGTAGCTGGCGCGTGTCATGCGTAAGCTCCCATGCGCTTGCCGAGGCAATGAGCTTCCGGCCGGCTCGCGCTTCGTCGCTAAATGCGTTGCCGCGATATTCCTGCCGCGTGTGGAGCGTGCAGCCCCAGTCGGTTCCGACTTTGAAGTCGATCGCCATGCGCCCCTCTGTAACGTCAAATCAGCCGGCATACCTATGGCCGGGACCCGATCATGCGTTCCGAAAGAATGAATTCCGATGCGAACCCTATTGTTGTTGTCGTACCGCCTTGGCGACCACAAGAATTTTCAGAGCGGAACGGGGCGTGGAGTCTCCCAATTGCCGCAGCTCGTGCTCGGGTCTTTCGCGGCGGCGTGCAGGTCGCCCCTGAACCATCGTTTGAAACTGTCAACAACGGCCAAAAGCGGCAGGGAGCCGAAAAGGCGTTTGGTCGGGAATTGTCGAACCTTTGAAACTCTGACCTATGTTGTGACAGCGTACGACTCGAGTAGCATCAGCCCGACGCCGGCGGATTTCATATTGTTGTTTCCGGCCGTGACCATCTGGTGCCCGCATCTATACAATACAGGTCGCAAAAGGCCGAAAGGGCTGCAAAACGGCACAGTCTCAATGTTGACCGACGCAAGACTTTCCCGTTAAAAATCAGTTCGTTGCCATCTAAACGCTAATTCTTTCCTGTCGTGTCCCTTCTGAAGAAATGTTTCGTCGCCGGCGCGCTCGTCGTTGTGCTGGCCGCGGCGGCCATCGCCGCTGGATACTACTGGGCTACCCGCCCGCTCGAATTGACCCCGGCGCAACTCGACGTCACCGTCAAGCCGCACAGCAGCCTGCGCAGCGTCGCGCTGCAGCTCAATCGCGGCGGCGTGCCGGTCGAGCCCGAGCTGTTCATCGCGATGACGCGGTTGCTCGGGCTGCAAAGCGAGCTGAAGTCCGGCAATTACGAGTTCAAGAGCGGTGCCACGCCCTACGAGGTGCTGCAGAAAATCGCGCGCGGCGACGTCAACGAATATGTGGCGACGGTCATCGAAGGCTGGACCTTCAAACATATGCGCGCTGAACTCGACGCCAATCCTGCGCTGAAGCACGACACGCTCGGCATGAGCGACGCCGATCTGATGAGCGCGATCGGCGCGCCCGAGGCGTCGATCGGCAACGGCGAAGGGCTGTTTTTCCCGGATACCTACCTGTTCGACAAGGGCACCAGCGACCTCGACATCTATCGCCGCGCTTACCGTCTGATGCGCGTGCGTCTCGACGAGGCGTGGCTCTCGCGCGCGCCGAACCTGCCGTACAAGTCCCCGTACGACGCGCTGACGATGGCGTCGATCGTCGAAAAGGAAACCGGCAAGGCGTCCGACCGGGCGCTCGTCGCCGCGGTGTTCGCCAACCGTCTGCGCGCCGGCATGCCGCTACAGACCGACCCGAGCGTGATCTACGGAATGGGCGACAGCTACGCCGGCCACATCAGGAAGAAAGACCTGCAGACCGACACTCCATACAATACCTACACGCGGATGGGCCTACCGCCGACGCCGATCTCGCTGCCGAGCGTCGCGTCGCTGCAGGCGGCGATGAACCCGGCGCAAAGCAACGCGCTGTACTTCGTGTCGCGCGGCGACGGCAGCAGCATCTTTTCTGACACCCTCGGCGAACACAACAAGGCCGTGGACAAATACATTCGAGGGCAATGATGGCGCGCGGCAAATTCATTACGTTTGAAGGCATCGACGGCGCGGGCAAGACCACCCATCTGGGCTGGTTCCGCGAACGGCTCGAGGCGAAGCTCGCGCCGAGCGGCCGCTCGGTCGTGATGACACGCGAGCCGGGCGGCACGCCGCTCGGTGAGCAGATCCGCGATATCGTGCTGCATCAGAAGATGGATCTCGAAACCGAGGCGCTGCTGATGTTCGCGCTGCGCCGTCAGCATCTGGCCGAGGTGATCGAGCCGGCGCTCGCGCGCGGCGATTGGGTGCTGTCCGACCGTTTTACCGATGCCACTTTCGCCTACCAGGGCGGCGGCCGCGGCTTGCCGCGCGACAAGTTGGAGGCGCTCGAGCGCTGGGTGCAGGGCGGTTTCCAGCCGGATTTGACCGTGCTGTTCGATTTGCCGCCCGCCGTCGCCAACGAGCGGCGCAGCGCGGTGCGCAATCCGGATCGTTTCGAGAGCGAGTCGGCGGCGTTTTTCGAGCGCACGCGCGCCGAATACATGCGCCGCGCCGAAGAAGCGCCATATCGATTCGCTATCATCGACTCTTCGCAGAGCATCGTGCGAATTCAGAAGCAGCTTGAGGAGTTGATTGCAACCCTCTGATTCGAAATAGATATAAACACTTCTTATAATCTCGTGCGAAGTTCACTCGACATCTGAAGTAGCGCCTACAACCGATTGATTAAAAAAGACAAACGATGATCTATCCGTGGCAAGCCGATGACTGGAATCGCCTGCGGCAGCTGCACGGCCACTGGCCGCACGCATTGTTGCTGCACGGCCAGGCGGGAATCGGCAAGCTGCGTTTCGCGCAGCACCTCGCGCAGGGTCTGCTGTGCGAGGCGCCGCAACCGAACGGCGAGCCGTGCGGCGCGTGCGTGGCCTGCAACTGGTTCGTGCAGGGCAATCATCCCGACTACCGCATCGTCGTGCCGGAGGCACTCGCCGCCGAAGCCGGCCTCGCGAACGCCGCGAACGGCGCCGACGACAAGGCCGAAAAAGCCGATGGCGACGAAGGCAAGAAGACCCGCACGCCGAGCAAGGAAATCAAGATCGAACAGATCCGCGGTCTGCTCGACTTCGTCGGCGTCGGTTCGCATCGCGGCGGCGCGCGCGTCGTCGTGCTGTATCCGGCCGAGGCGCTCAACGTCGCGGCCGCCAACGCCTTGCTGAAGACGCTGGAAGAGCCGCCCGCGGGCGTCGTGTTCCTGATGGTGTCGGCGCGCGTCGACCGTTTGCTGCCGACCATCATTAGCCGCTGCCGTCAGTGGCCGATGAGCGTGCCCGCGCCGGACAGCGCCGCGCAATGGCTGGCCGCGCAAGGCGTCGACGACGCCCGTGCGCTGCTCGCCGAAGCGGGTGGCGCGCCGCTCGCCGCGCTCGCGCTCGCCAGCGACGAAAACCGTCCGCTGCGCGACTGGACGCTCAAGCAACTCGCGGCCGGCGCCGGGTGCGACGCATTCGCGTGCGGCGAGGCGCTGCAGAAGCTCCCAGTGCCGCTCGTGCTCGGCTGGCTGCAGCGCTGGATGTACGATCTGCTCGCGCAGCGCACCGCCGGCGCGCCGCGCTATTTCCCGCAGGCGTCGGCCGCGCTCACCCGCTGCGCCACCCAGGCCGACGCCAATGCATTCGCGCGTTTTCTGCGCACCGTCACGCGCCAGCGCGCGGTCGAGAACCATCCGTTGAACGCGCGGCTCGTGTTCGAGGAACTGTTCATCGGCTATCGCGCGCTGTTTGCGTGAGCCCGCAGCCGGACAGCCTGCCGTCTTTTTTCATTCAAGCCAACCCGCCATGAGCCTTTCCTACCGCGACGCCACGCTCGACGATCTGCCCGCGATCGTCGCCATCTACAATTCGACGATCGCGTCGCGCCAGGTCACCGCGGACCTCGAGCCGGTCAGCGTCGAGAGCCGGCATGGGTGGTTTCATGCGCACAGCCCGCAGAAGCGGCCGCTGTGGGTGGTCGAAGATCCGAAGCAGGCGGGCCGCGTGATCGCGTGGCTCAGCTTTTCCGATTTTTATGGCCGGCCGGCTTATCAGCGCACCGCCGAAGTCAGCATCTATCTCGACGAAAGCGCGCGCGGCCGGGGACTCGGCAAGCAACTGCTGGCGGCGTCGCTCGACGCGGCACCGGGTCTTGGCATCGATACGGTGCTCGGCTTCGTGTTCGGTCACAATGAAGCGAGCGTGCGGCTGTTCCGCGGCTTCGGCTTCGATGCATGGGGCACGCTACCGCGCGTCGCGGTGCTTGATGGCGTCGAGCGCGATCTGGTGATTCTTGGCAAGCGTCTTGCGCACGCCGGTTGAGCACGCTGCGCAAGCAGCGCCACCTGAGCTGTCCCAAGCGGCCCCGGCCACGCCATCGCCCAGCCGCAAGCCCCTTTTTCGCAGGACCTGACCATGTTTGTCGATTCACACTGCCACATCAACTTCGAAGGACTCGCGGACCGTCTGCCGCAAGTGCTCGAAAACATGCGCAGCCATTCGGTCTCGCACGCGTTGTGCGTGTCGGTGGATCTTGAAACGCTGCCGTCGGTGCTGGACATCGCCAACCGCTATGACAACGTGTACGCGTCGGTCGGCGTGCATCCCGATCACGAGCACATGCGCGAGCCGAGCGTAGCCGAGCTGGTTGAGCTGGCCGGGCACCCGAAGGTCGTCGCGATCGGCGAAACCGGGCTCGATTACTACCGCCTCGAAGGCCGCTCGATCGCCGACATGGAGTGGCAGCGCGAGCGCTTTCGCACGCACATCCGCGCCGCGCACGCGACCAGCAAGCCGTTGATCATCCACACCCGCTCGTCGTCGGAAGATACGTTGCGCATCATGGCCGAGGAGCGCGCCGGCGTGCCGGGCGGCGTCATGCATTGCTTCACCGAACCGTGGACCATCGCCGAGCAGGCGCTCGCGCAGAATTTTTACATTTCGCTGTCGGGCATCGTCACGTTCAAGAGCGCGACCGATGTGCAGGACGTCGCGCGCCGCGTACCGCTCGACCGTCTGCTGATCGAAACCGACTCGCCGTACCTGGCGCCGGTGCCGTATCGCGGCAAACCGAATGAACCTGCGTACGTCAGTTATGTCGGACGCTTCATCGCGCAGCAACGCGAGATGCCGGACGAGGCGCTGGCCGCCGTCACCACGCAAAACTTCTTCAGACTGTTCGGACTCGCCGCACCGGCCGGAATCTGAGCCAAAATGCCGCGTAACATCAAAGGGATAGGAAGATTTCCTAAAGTACCATATGAAAAATATTTCGACGTCGTCCGCTGATTTCCAACCGCTGTCCACCGGGTCGGCCGCCCGGGCTCTCGCGCCGGCGCGCCGTCTCGCGTGCGCCGCCGCGCTCGCGTGCGCGGCGCTCGTCGCGGTGCCCGCGCATGCGGCGCCGATCGACTCGCTGATCAAGTCGGTCAAGTTCGACGACGTCGACGGCGTCAACAAGCTGCTCGCGAAGGGCATGGACCCGAACAGCGTCGACAATCAGGGCATCCCGCTGCTCGTGATCGCCGCGCGCGAGAAATCCGACAAGGTCGCGGCCGCGTTGCTTGCGAATCCAAAGACCGATATCGAGATTCAGGACAAGGCCGGCGAAAACGCGCTGATGATGGCGTCGCTGGTCGGCGACCTGAACTTCGTGAATCTGCTGATCGCGAAGGACGCCGAGGTCAACAAGAAGGGCTGGGCGCCGCTGCACTACGCGGCCGCGAACGGCCACGACGACATCGTCAAGGTGCTGCTCGACCACTCGGCCTACGTCGACGCGGGCTCGCCGAACGGCACCACGCCGCTGATGATGGCAGCGCGCGGCGGCCACGTTTCCACCGTCAAGCTGCTGCTCGACAACGGCGCGGACCTGTCGGTGAAAAACCAGATCGGCATGACCGCGCTCGATTTCGCCAAGACCTACAAGGAGCCGGACGTCGTCGAAGGGCTCACGGCGCGCATGCAGCAGACGCAGCAGCAGAAGCAATGACGTTTTGTCGGCAGGCGCCTCGCCATGCCGTGCCGCTTTGCAGCCGTTTTGTCCTAGCCGCGCGGCTGCCGGCCTGCTGTCGCCGCGTAAAACAGTGCAGAATGACGACTTCGGCGCGCCGCGTAGCGCGCCGTCCGGACGCGGCAGAAAGACCGCGTGAATAAACAACCCTGGAAAGGAACACCATGCTGCGGGCTTTGATTTTCGCCGGCGCGCTTGCCTTGCCGCTTTCGGCAGCCGCGTTTACGGGAGGCGACCTCAACAAGCTGTGCACCAAGACGGACGTGGCTTCGCGTAGCGCCTGCGCGGCCTACATCGAAGGCGCGGCCGACGGCATCTTCAACACGATCGACGCGATCGGCGGCACCACCGGTCCGCGCGTCGGCCAGTACTTCTGCCTGCCGCCGGATGCGCGCTCGGCGCAGTTGACCGACGCGGTGCGCAAGTACATCGCCGAGAACCCGAACGCCGCGGGCTACAACGCGAGCACGGCGATTTCGCTGGGTCTCGGCAAGGCGTTTCCCTGCAAGAGCGGCGGCTGATCGATAACCGCGGCGCATCGAAGAACCCGTTGTAACGCCCAGGCGCGGTCGTGCGCCCCGGATGTCAGTAGTCGCGCAGGCGCGCCGCCGCTCATCGAGCCCGGAGGAAGATGCCCGTTATGCCTACTATCGACGACTTCTACCGCGTGGCGGCCGCGCCGCTGCATACGTGGCTCGGCACGCTGATCGTGACGGCCATCGTGGCGATCGTGGCGAGCGGCATTCACCGCTTCGGCGCGCGCGTCGTGAAGCGTCTCGCGCGGCCGCACGCGCTGACCAGCGTCGTGCTGCGCTACATCGACAAGCCGTCGCTGTTCGCCCTCGTGATCCTCGTGTTCGCGTGGGTCTGGTCCGAGGCACCCGACACCCTCAACTTCATCGAACCGATGCGCGACATCACCGGCATCGCGCTGATCGCCGCGCTGACGTGGCTGTCGGTGCGCTCGGCCGCGGCGATCGGCGAAGCGATCATCCGCGCCCATCCGCTCGATTCCTCCGATAACCTGCAGGCGCGCCGCATCCATACGCAGGCGCGGGTACTCGCGCGCTCGGTGATGATCGTGATCGTGATCATCGGTGTCGGCGGTGCGCTGATGACCCTGCCCAACGTGCGGCAGATCGGCGCGAGCCTGCTGGCGTCGGCGGGTGTCGCCGGTCTGGTCGCCGGTATCGCGGCGCGGCCGGTGCTCGGCAACCTGATCGCCGGTTTGCAGATCGCGCTGTCGCAACCGATCCGCCTCGACGACGTCGTCGTGATCGAGAACGAGTGGGGACGCATCGAGGAGATCACCGGCACGTACGTGTCGGTGCGGCTGTGGGACCAGCGCCGTCTGATCGTGCCGCTGCAATGGTTTATCGAAAATCCGTTCTCGAACTGGACCCGCAGCAGCTCGCAGATCATCGGCACCGTGTTCCTGTTCGTCGATTACCGGATGCCGCTCGCGCCGCTGCGCGAGGAGCTTGCGCGCATCGTCGAGAACGCGCCCGAGTGGGACCGTCGCGTGCAGGTGCTGCAGGTGACGGACTGCACCGAGCGCGCGATGCAGTTGCGCGCGCTCGTCAGCGCGCCCGATTCCGGCCTTGCGTGGGATCTGCGCTGCCGCGTGCGCGAAGGGCTGCTCGATTTCGTTCATCGGCATTACCCGGAATACCTGCCGCGGGCGCGTGCCGAGGTGTCGGCGGAGCTGGAGACCGGTGGCGCTGGCCCGAGCGACTGGCTGCCGCGCAGCCGGCAGGCGCCAGCCGGCAGCACCGCCGCGCATACCGAAGCCGATCCGGTGGCGAGCCGCGTCGGCCGCACTGGCGCGGGCGAGGTCGCGCAGAAGGCGAAGGAGCAGGCTTAGGCGGGCGTTGCGGATCGCGAATCGCGCGTGGCGTTTGGCGAGTGGCAAATTGCGGGTTGGGTATCGCGAGCGGCGTGCGGCGACCGCCCACGGCAAGCCCGGCGATGCGCGGGCACGCCGATTGCTGCTAACGGGCGCGCCACGCCTGCTCAGGCGTCGCGGCGTATCGCAAGAATGACGGAGGAGATGCACTATGGGCCGATTGATCGTCGTGTCGAATCGCGTCGCGACGCCGACGGAGACCAAGGGATCGGCGGGTGGACTCGCGGTCGGCGTATTCGGCGCGCTGAAGGATGCAGGTGGCGTCTGGTTCGGCTGGAGCGGCGACGTAGTCAGCGAAACGGTCGCCAACGCGGGGCCGATGCTCGAGCAGGACGGCGCGGTGACCTTCGCAACCGTCGGCCTCACGCGCAAGGACTACGACCAGTACTACCGCGGCTTCTCGAACGCGACGCTGTGGCCGGTATTCCACTACCGCAACGACCTCGCGCGCTACGAGCGCGAGGAGTACGCGGGCTACCGGCGCGTCAACGCATGGCTCGCTCACAAGCTGGTCAAGCTGCTCGAACCCGACGACATCATCTGGATTCACGACTACCATCTGATCCCGTTTGCCGAGGCGCTGCGCAGCGAGGGCGTGACGAACCGCATCGGTTTCTTCCTGCATATTCCGTTTCCCGCGCCGCAGATCCTGCTCAACATTCCGCCGCACGAGGAACTGGTGAAGTCGATGTCGTGCTACGACCTGCTCGGCTTCCAGACCGCCACCGATCAGCAGGCGTTCCACGACTACGTGACGCGTCACGCGCGCGGCTCGGTGAGCGCGGACGGCATCGTCGAGGCGTTCGGGCGCAAGCTGCGCACTGGCGTCTACCGGATCGGCGTGTTCCCCGACGAAATCGCCGAGCAGGCCAAGCGCTACGAAAGCCGCCAGCACGTGCTCGAGCTGAAGCAAAGCCTCGAGGGGCGCAAGCTGGTCATGAGCGTCGACCGGCTCGACTATTCGAAGGGACTGGTCGAGCGCTTTCGCGCGTTCGAGTTGCTGCTCGAACGCTCGCCCGAATGGCGCGGCAACGTCACGCTCGTGCAGATCGCGCCGCCTACGCGCTCGGACGTCGCGACCTATCAGAAGATCCGCCAGGATCTCGAATACGAGGCAGGGCGCATCAACGGCCGCTACTCGGGGCTCGACTACACGCCGATCCGCTATCTGAACCAGCAGTACGACCGCTGGAAGCTGATGTCGCTGTTTCGGGAGTCGCAGATCGGCTTCGTCACGCCGCTGCACGACGGCATGAACCTCGTCGCGAAGGAGTACGTGGCCGCGCAGAATCCCGACGATCCCGGCGTGCTCGTGCTGTCGATTTTCGCGGGCGCGGCCGCCGAGCTCTCTGGCGCGCTGCTCGTCAATCCGCACGATGCGATCGGCATGTGCGAGGCCTTGCAACGCGCGCTGCAAATGCCGCTCGACGCGCGCCAGCGGCGTCACGAGATCAACATGGCCGCGCTGCGTAAGAACGATCTCGGCGTGTGGCGCGACAGCTTCCTCAGGGATTTGCGCAGCATGCCAGTGCGCGGGTCGGGCGAGGGCGGCGGCCACAAATGACGGCGCGGCGACGGCCCAAGGCCCGCGCAAACCCGGCGCGCGGCCGCGTGTCACCGGATGTAAGCCGCTTGTAACAGCACCGAGCAATTGCAAGACCTGCGGCTTTTCGACCGATGCCAGGGAATAATTCCCCGGTAACGACGATGCATGCGGCGCTTAGGGACCGCGTGCATTGTTCCGACGTCACGGCGCTGTCATACTCGGCGTCGCCGACGGCATCGCGATTGCGCGCCAGCCGCCGGCTCACGGAGACACAACATGAAGATTGCGCAGATCGCCCCGCTGACCGAATCGGTGCCGCCGAAGCTCTACGGCGGCACGGAGCGCGTCGTGTCGTACATCACCGAAGCGCTGGTCGAGCAGGGCCACGACGTGACGCTGTTCGCAAGCGGCGACTCCGTCACGAGCGCGAAGCTCGAAGCGGTGTGGCCGCGCGCGCTGCGGCTCGATCCGGGCATTCGCGACCGCATCGCGCCGCATATGCTGTTGATGGAACTCGTGCGCCGCCAGGCCGAAGAGTTCGACGTGCTGCATTTCCACCTCGACTACTACTCGTTCTCGGTATTCAAGCGGCAGGACACGCCGTTCGTCACGACGATGCACGGCCGGCTCGATCTGCCCGAGCAGCAGCCGGTGTTCGACACATTCAACACCGCGCCCGTGATCTCCATTTCGAACGCGCAGCGTCATCCGCTGCCGCAGGCGCGCTGGCTCACCACGGTCTATCACGGCCTGCCGGCGCAGCTCTATACGCCGCAACCGGTCGAGCAGAAGTACCTCGCGTTTCTCGGCCGGATTTCGCCGGAAAAGCGCGTCGATACGGCGATCCGCATCGCCGGCCGCTGCGGCATGCCGATCCGTATCGCCGCCAAGGTGGATGCAGCCGATCGCGAGTACTTCGAGCGCGAAATCCGGCCGTTGCTCGACCTGCCGTACGTCGAGTACATCGGCGAGATCGCCGATCATCAGAAGGCCGAGTTTCTGTCGGGCGCGCATGCGCTGCTGTTTCCGATCGACTGGCCGGAGCCGTTCGGTCTCGTGATGATCGAGGCGATGGCTTGCGGCACGCCGGTGATCGCGTTCAACCGCGGCTCGGTGCCCGAAGTGCTCGAAGAGGGCGTGACCGGGTTCATCGTCGAGGACGAGATCGGCGCGGTGGCGGCCGTGAACCGGCTGCACAAGGTGTCGCGCGCGGGCGTGCGGCGGCGTTTCGAGGAGCGCTTCACGTCGCACCGGATGGCGCGTGAGTATGTGGAGGCCTATCAGTTGGTGATTCGCGCACAGAAGCGCTCGAGGTTCAAGGTGGTCGATTCGTCGGGCCGTTGACGCGGGATCGTTGGGACGTGTCGAAGCGAAGGACGGCGGTGCGCGATGCGCGGCGCCGTTTTTTTTGCGCGCGAGTTTTTCCGTTCCCGAGCGTCGGCATCGGCATCCATAACAAAAAGGCCGCGCGACGACCCGCACAGGGTTCTCCGCGCGGCCTTCGCCGCGATGCGCGCAAGTGATCAGTGAAGCGCGCCGATGAGCGCGCTCAGATCTTCAGCCGCGTGACCTTCGTGCCTTGCAGCGAGACGTCGCCCATCAGGCCCGCGTTCGTCAACACGAAAACCTGCACCGGCGCGGTGGCCGTGGTCGTGTCGACGGCGCCGTTCGCGCCGATCTTCACGAGCGCGACCGATGCATCGACGCCGGCCGACCAGCCGTTCGCGTTGCGGAATTTGTCGAGCGAATCCTGCGTCATGAACAGGAAGATGATCGCCTTCGACTGCGCGCCCGCCTGCAGGCCGAACGAGCCCGACACGGTGCTGTAATAGCCGACCGTCGCGCCGCCCACCCGCAATGCGCCTTCGCCATACTGGCCGCCGACGATCAAGCCCGCCTGCAGCACCGACGGGAACACCAGCACGCCGCGCGCCTTCGACACCAGCTCGCGCGAGCCCGGCACGGTCGTGAATAGCCTGGACAGCGTGCCGTCGACGCTGGCGTCGATCGACTGTCGCTTCGAGGCGTCGACATGAGCATTTTCCGGCGTGTTGCCCGTCGTCGTGCAGCCGGCGAGTGCAAGGCCTCCGAAAGCAAGTGCAGCGGTCGTCTTCAACATGAAGTGTCGTCTTTGCATCGTTTTTCTCCGTCATGGATCCGGGGCGCAACCGTGGTGGTGTCGCCTGGTTGCCTTTGAGTTATAACACAGGCTGGTGCAAAAGGTGCGTTGCGTGACAACGCGAAAAGCCTTATGGGACAAGGGTTTGAGCCTGATCGCAAGAGGTCTTCCCAGTAAATTTGACCGGCCTTGCGCGCGACTTCCGGGCACGCGTCGCGCGACGATCCGAGAGGCGACGCTAAACAGCGCCCGAGTCGCGGCGATTGTGGGGACGCTTCGGCGTGGCCGCACGATGCGCCGGTTTTTACCGATTTTCGCGTCGCGCGGCGGCCCATCGACATGGCAATGAGAGTGTTGTTTCGGCGCAGCAAATTGCGGCGAAGTGCAAGCGGCGCGGCCGCCGCTCACCCGTGATTCGCCGGACTCTTGACCGCGGGTGGGCGCCGCAGCGCGCGGCGCACCATGCCGATGATCGCGCCGATCGCGAACAGCATAGCCGCCGGCACCATCCAATAGCCGACAAACGCATGCCACAGATAGGCGAATAGCGTCGAGCGGCGCACGCTGTATTCGTTGATCGCGTCCTGCTGGCGCGGCGCGTTGGCGGCCAGTACGTCGGCCGGGCAGCCGGCCGCCTTGGCCTCGTCGGGCTTGCCATGGCAATGTGCGGGCGCCCCGGCGGCGCGCTGCGCCTGGGTGAAATTCCAGGTGGTCAGCGCGCGCTCGAGATCGACCGCGTTGTACGACATTTCCTCGCGGATCTCGTTGACCGCGACGATCGCCACAGGCACGGCCCAGAATATGATGACCAGCAACCACCGCCTTAACCAGCGGTTTTTGTGCTTCGATACCATCCTTGCCTCCGATCGATGCTCAGTAGCACCAACGACAAGATGGCGGCCCGCGTAGTTGTCTGGTTCTATATGAGTGAGGGTGGGCCGTCTCCGCAGCCATCATAGAAGAAAACGGCGCGTTGCGGCGGGTGGACGACGAAGCGGGGAGACTCGATCGGAGCGCCGCGTGGGCGCAACGATGCGCCGGCGCGGCGCTCCGATCGGAGGGCGCCGGCGTGGGGGATGGCTACGCCTTTCGCTCAGTTGGCCGGCGCCGAGGAGGACAGGCAGGTCTTCATGAAGGCCTTGCGGTCGTCGCCTTTCTTGTCGGCCGCCTGCTTGTTGCACACCTTCATCTTGTCCTGCTGGCTCATCGGCGCGGCGGCGGCCGGCTTCGCGGAAAGACAGGTTTTCATGAACGCCTTGCGCTCGTCGCCTTTCTTGTCGCCGGCCTGCTTGTTGCAGTCGGCCATCTTGGTTTGCTGGCTGTTCTGCGCAAACGCCGGCGATACGAGTACCGCGCCCAACACCAGCGTAGCGATAGCGGATTGGATTTTCATGGGACACTCCATCGGTGGTGAAAACGTTTCTGATCGTTCATGCGCGCGGGCGACGACGGCATCCATGGGCCCATCGGCGCATCCATTATGGCAAATGCCGTCTGCCAGAACGGCTCAAAATGCATTCCGGTTGACAGCGGTCTGCGCTCGTTTTCCCTGAGCAGCGTGGCGCAACCGGCGCTGCGGCGTTTGAAACAATCGAATGAACGAGAGCGCGAATTTTGTCATGCAATGCAGATTGCCCGGGGCGATTATTTCAAGCTTATTGAAACGAAATTACGATTTCCGCTATTTTGGTCTATGGTAAACAGGCAATGAGAATTTTCATATTGCTGCGAATGCAAATGAATGGAAAATAGGCATGAAATTCGGTAGTCGCCGTTATCCTCAACTGCGCGCCGGTGCATGCCGCTCCCTGCCAACCCTCAACCTCGCGAGGAGACTCACCATGCATTACCTGTTGATGTACGAGTTGGTACCCGACTATCTGGAGCGGCGCGGCGAGCACCGCGATGCGCATCTGAAACTCGCATGGGCCGCCGCCGAGCGCGGCGAACTGCTGCTGGCCGGCGCGCTCGCGGAGCCGACGGACGGTGCGGTGCTGCTCTTCACCGGCGCGTCGCCTGCGGTGGCGGAGGCCTTTGCTGCCGCCGATCCGTACGTACTCTCCGGACTGGTTACGCGTTGGCGCGTGCGCGAATGGACCACGGTCGTCGGCGAGCGCGCATCGAAACCAGTGCGCCCGTAACGTCGTTCGAAGCGACTTCATCGCTTCTGTCACGCCTCGAACTCCGCGCATGCGCGGCCGCCGCGTGCGCGCCTCCCGTTGCCTCCATGTCACCGCGCGTGCGCGTCGCAGTCCTTTCGCCGACGCTCGAAACCGATGTTCACCATCAACCATCAAAGCGCATAGAAATGCATGCTGGACCGGCAATTAAATTTCTAAATCCCATTCTGTTCTGTCATGCGGTATTGTGCTCTGCAATAGACAGATCCGATGCCGGATAAACAGCGGCTTCTGTTACGGCAATACGAGAATCGACGCAGCGAAACCGACAAGATTGTTTCTATCCGTAACACTTGTCTCAACTGTACTCATGCAAAGATCGGAATGGTATGCTTCGTGCACAAATTTTCCCACGCACGAGTGAGACCGCGTTTTGTGCTTCGTAATAGGGAAGAGCCGCACCACGTGTGGGCGGGCTGCTCCAGCGAGCCGAACGGACCAAACAAATTTGTGCAACCGAGGGCCGCACACGGGTCGTGAACGCTGAGAACCCGTGGCAGGCCCAACGCCGCGGCCAGGCCAGGCCGCGTGGAGAAAATCCAATGTTTTTCGATGAGCTAAACAACGACGAATGGGCGCTGCTCGCGCCGCTCGTCTCCGACGAGCCGGCCGTCCGTCTGAACCGGCGCGGCCGGCCGCGCGCCGAACCGCGCATCGTGACGAATGCCGTGCTGTGGATCATGACCACCGGCGAGCCGTGGTCGAAGCTGCCGGGCCGCTATCCGTCCGGTCCCACCTGCCGCCGCCGCTTCGAAGAGTGGCAACTGAACGGCACACTGCTGGAGATGGTCCGCCTGCTGTCGCAGAGCGGGCGTACCTTCGCATACATTCCCCAACCGGCGCCGCCCGTTACGGCCAGACCCGTGGCACCGGTTGCGCAAACCCCGAGCCCGCGCGAAGACAATAATCTGCGCGGCGTGTCGTGGAAGAGTCCCGAGTCGTGGCAGGCGCCCGGCGTTGCGAGCGCGTTGAGCCAATGGCGTACGGCCGATCCGATCGGCGACATCACGCGGCAATTGTCGGGGCTTGCGCCGGCGGCGGCGCCGACGAGCGCGGTGGCGACATCGGCGTTCGCGACGTCCGCGGTGGCCAGGTCCGCGACGGCGGCGCAGATGCGCGTCGAACCGGCCGCATTTGAAACGGTCGAGACCGTCGCGGCCGACGACCCGCGCCCGTCGCCGACGATGGGCCTCGCCCCGCGCGGCATGCAGGTCGCCGATTCGCGCGGTTATCTGATCTACGTGGTGGTCGAGGAAGTGCCGAATGCGATGTATCGCGGGTGGGCGGAGATCATCAGGGACGGCAAGCGCGTCGAGCGCTCCGGCCTAGTGGGCCCGCGCTTCGCGGATGCGCAGCACGCGCAGCAGTTCGCGCTCGACTGGGCGCGTCAGTGGATCGATCGCGAATGCGCGACCGACGCGGCGGCCACGACGATGGTCCACGCAACGGCCGCGCCCGCGTCGGCGAACCTTGCGCAGCGGTCCGCGGACCGTTCGTTGTCAGGCCTGCGTCATGCGCCGGAAGCGGCATCGGTCAATGGCATCGCGAATCACCCGGGCAATCACGGCGCGCCGTTGCACGGGCCGCTAAAGCCATCACTGAATGCATTGCGCGCGCCGCTGCGCCGCTATCCGTCGGACACCGCGACCGCGGGCGGGGCAAGCACGCCCACGGTGACGACCGACAGCGGCACCGCGGAGCGCTCATCCGCAACCTACAAAGAACTCATCTCATACGTGGGATGAGCCCGGCGGTCCCCGCGGCCGCTTTGCGCCGCCGCAGGTTCCCGCTTCGTCATTGCGACCGCTCGCGCCTCATTGCCTTCCGTACGTATCGTCGAAGCGCACGATATCGTCTTCGCCGAGGTACGAACCCGACTGCACCTCGATCATTTCGAGCGGCATCTTGCCCGGGTTTTCGAGGCGATGCGTAACGCCGAGCGGAATATAGGCCGATTCGTTTTCGGACACGATAAAGCGTTCGTCGCCGCGCGTGACGAGCGCGGTGCCGCGCACGACGATCCAGTGCTCCGCGCGGTGATGATGCATCTGCAGCGACAACCGCGCGCCCGGCTTTACGACGATCCGCTTGACCTGGAAGCGCTCGCCGGTGTCGACGGAATCGTAGTTGCCCCACGGCCGATGCACCTTGCGATGATTGGCCGCTTCGAGCCCGCCATCCTCGCGAATCCGGCTGACGATCTTCTTGACGTCCTGCACGCGTGACTTGTCGGCGACCAGAATCGCATCGGCGGTCTCGACGACGACGAGATCCTGCGTGCCGACGCAGGCAATCAGTCGTCCTTCGGAATGCGCGAAGGTGGAGTTCGCGCCTTCGAACATCACGCGGCCGCGGCTCACGTTGCGATCGGGGTCCTTCTCGCTGATGTCCCAGATCGCGTCCCACGAACCGACGTCGGACCAGCCGGCCGCAAGCGGCACGACCACGCCCGACGCGATGCTCTGATCGGCGCCGAGCTTTTCCATCACCGCGTAGTCGATCGAATTCGACGGCGAGCCGCTGAACGCATCGCGTTGCAGCCGGAAGAAGTCGCCGTCCGCCGTGCTGCCCGCGAAGGCCGATTCGCATGCTGCGTAAATGGCCGGCTGAAAATGGCGGATCGCTTTGAGCCACGTCGATGCGCGCACGATGAAAATACCGCTGTTCCACCAGTATTCGCGTGATTCGACATAGCGCTGCGCGAGTTCCAGATGCGGCTTTTCGACGAAACGGTCGAGGCGATGCGCGACCGGGCGAGCCGCTGCTTCGGTCTGCACATCGTCAGAACCGAGCGGCGCGCCGATGCGGATATAGCCGTAGCCGGTTTCGGCACGCGTCGGCACGATTCCCATGGTGACGATATGGCCAGCGGCCGCATGCTGTACGCCGGCGGCGAGCGCCGCGTGAAATCCTGCGCTGTCGGTGACCGCGTGATCGGCGGGCATCACGACCATGATGCCGTCTTCATCCTGCGCGGCGACGGACAACGCGGCCACCGTCAACGCGGGCGCGGTGTCACGGCCCACGGGTTCGAGTATCAGCCGGCTCGGCCTGGCGCTCGTGCGCAATTGTTCGGCCGTCGTGAAGCGCTGTTCTTCATTGGCGACGACCACGAGCTGGCCGGCAAGCGGATAACCGGCTTCGAGCCCATCGAGACGGCGGGTCGTCGATTGCAACAGCGACTCTTCGCCGAGTAGGCCGATCAGCTGCTTCGGATGCTGCTCGCGCGACATCGGCCACAGCCGGGTGCCCGAGCCGCCCGCGAGAATCACGGGATGAACCTTGAGCTTGACGCTGGTTGCGGTTGAGGGCATGGGCGATTGGGCGGGGGTGGGCCGGGTGCCGGCAGGCGTGACCGGGGCCGGAGCTGTCATGGTGAACTCTCCTCGAGGCTGAATGAATGCGTCGAGTTTTATCACGAAGTCGCGAATCAATAAAAGCGCGTTAAATACAATTCCGATAAAAGGCGCGTCGCATTTATTCGAAATTCACCAAAAAATGTCTCGTCGATTTATTTATAAATAAAAATTACCTGAAAAAAATCAGCAAGCATTTTTTTCGCTTAATGATGCGCAAGAATGACAGCACGAGTGGGGCCGAGCTTCGCGCCAGGACTGTTGGCAAAACGAAAGTTTCCATGTGAAAGTGCTGAGATGGGCTGCCAGAAACCTTTTGTCGGGCCGCATTGCGGCAACAATTGCCGCACAAAATGCATAAAAAATGCCGAAATTTTGACCGATACAATTTGAGATTTTTTGCGGTCTTGTCGTGGGAATTTTAATGCCGCTTTATTGAGGTATGAACAAGGGTATTCACTCATTCATATTCGGATTTTGCGGTCTGGTCATTCAGGCTCATTCAGTCCAATCGCGCCGTCAGGCAGATCGGAAATAAAAAAGACCAACGATGAAGCCCGCATGCAACAGCCATTTCAACCAACCGACGGATCGCACTTGACTGACGAACAGAGGGGCGGCGCATGCTGAGCGTTCTAGCGAGAATCATCGACATCGCCATGGTCGCGCTCGCCGCGGTGCTGGCGGCGGGCGTGCACAGCGGCAGAGTGGTATGGCTCGACGATATGCAAAGCGTGTCGCTTGCGTTCGGCTGCCTGCTCGTGGTGGTGTTCTTCCCGCCGCTCGGCATCTATCAGTCGTGGCGCGGCAAGCCGCTCTACGATCTGCTGTCGCGCGTTACGGGCGGCTGGCTGATGGTCGAAGTGACCGGCGTGCTGATCAGCTTCAGCGTGCACCGCGCCGACAGCCTGTCGCGGCTGTGGCTCGTTTACTGGGCGCTCGCGTCGATCGTGCTGCTGGTCGTCACGAAGGTGATCGTCTATTCGATCCTGCGCGGGCTGCGCCGCGAAGGCTTCAATCAGCGCGCGGTCGCGATCGTCGGCGTCGCGCCGTACGGCCGCTTCCTGATCGAGCAGATGCGCGGCCGTCCCGAAGCTGGCTTCAAGCCCGTCGTCGTGTTCGACGAGGACGGCACGATCAATCCCTACGAAGACCCGGACGCCGCGCACGCGGTCGCGGGCGTGCCGGTCGAGCGCGACTATCAGCGCATGATCGAACTGGTACGGCAGCGCGCGATCCGCGAGTTGTGGCTCGCGCTGCCGATCTCGAAGGAGAAGGCGATCCATCGCTTCGTGATGGATCTGCGCAACGACTTCGTGAACATCCGCTTCATCCCCGACGTCGGCAGCCTGACGCTGTTCAATCAGCCGATGGTCGAGCTGCTCGGCGTGCCCGCGATCAATCTGGCCGCCTCGCCGATCACCGATCTGCGCGTGCTGCCCAAGCGCGTGTTCGACAGCCTGTTCGCGTTCGGCGCGTTGCTCGCGCTGTCGCCGCTGATGCTCGCGATCGCGCTGATGGTGAAGCTCAGCTCGCCGGGGCCGGTGTTTTTCCGCCAGCGGCGCAAGGGCATCGACGGCCGCGAGTTCGAGATCTTCAAGTTCCGCTCGATGAAGGTCCACACGGAAGCGGCCGGCAAGATCACCCAGGCGACGCGGCGCGATCCGCGCATCACCGCGGTCGGCGCGTTCCTGCGCCGCACCAGCCTCGACGAACTGCCGCAGTTCATCAACGTGCTGCGCGGCGAGATGTCGGTGGTAGGTCCCCGTCCGCATGCGCTCGAGCACGACGACATCTACAAGGATCTGGTGAAGGGCTACATGCACCGCTACCGGATCAAGCCGGGCATTACCGGCTGGGCGCAGATCAACGGTTATCGCGGCGAAACCGATCGCATCGAAAAGATGATGGGCCGCGTAAAGCTCGATCTGTACTACATGCAGCACTGGACCTTCTGGCTCGACATCAAGATCGTCGTGCTGACGCTGTGGAAGGGCTTCGCGGGCAGCAACGCCTATTGAACGCGGGGCGCCGGGCCGCGCCGATGCCACGCGTCGCGCGAGCGCATTCCTGAATCAACTTTTTTACCGAGGTGCAATCCATGAACCTGACGATCATCGGTAGCGGCTATGTCGGCCTCGTGACCGGCGCGTGTCTGGCCGACATCGGCCACGACGTGTTCTGTCTCGACGTCGACGCGCGCAAGATCGACGTGCTCAACAACGGCGGCGTGCCGATCCACGAGCCGGGGCTGCAGGAGATCATCGCGCGCAATCGCCGCGCCAGGCGCCTGACGTTTTCCACCGACGTCGAGGCCGCGGTCGCGCACGGCGACATCCAGTTCATCGCGGTCGGCACGCCGGCCGACGAAGACGGTTCCGCCGATCTGCAATACGTGCTCGCGGCCGCGCGCAACATCGGCCGCCATATGACCGGCTTCAAGGTGATAGTCGACAAATCGACGGTGCCGGTCGGCACCGCATCGCGCGTGCGCGAAGTGCTGGCCGCCGAGCTGGCCGCGCGCGGCGTCGAGCAGATGTTCTCGGTCGTGTCGAATCCGGAGTTCCTGAAGGAGGGCGCGGCCGTCGAAGACTTCACGCGGCCCGATCGCATCGTGCTCGGCTGCGACGAGGACGTGCCCGGCGAAAAGGCGCGCGAACTGATGAAGCGCCTGTATGCGCCGTTCAACCGCAATCGCGAGCGCACGCTGTATATGGACGTGCGTTCGGCCGAATTCACCAAGTACGCGGCCAACGCGATGCTCGCGACGCGCATCTCGTACATGAACGAGCTCGCGAATCTGGCCGATCGCGTCGGCGCGGATATCGAGGCGGTGCGCCGCGGCATCGGTTCCGATCCGCGCATCGGCTATGACTTCCTCTACGCGGGTTGCGGCTATGGCGGCTCCTGTTTTCCGAAGGACGTGCAGGCGCTGATCCGCACCGCGGCCGACCACAACGCGAACCTGCGCATTCTCGAAGCGGTGGAAGCGGTCAACGATGCACAGAAGCAGATCCTCGCGCAGAAGATCGTCGCGCGTCTGGGCGAGGATCTGTCGGACCGCACGTTCGGCGTCTGGGGTCTCGCCTTCAAGCCGAACACCGACGACATGCGCGCGGCGCCGAGCCGCGAGCTGATCGCCGGGCTGCTGGGCCGCGGCGCGCGCGTGAAGGCCTACGACCCGGTCTCGATCGACGAAGCGAAGCGCGTGCTCGCGCTCGATCTGAAGGACGTGCCGCAGCAGCATGCGCGACTTTCGTTCGTGAGTGAAGAGATGGAAGCGGCGAGCGGCGTCGATGCGCTCGTGATCCTGACCGAATGGAAGGTCTTCAAGAGTCCAGATTTCGATGCGCTGAAGCGCATTCTGAAGACGCCGCTGATCTTCGATGGCCGCAATCTGTACGAGCCGGACGTGCTGCTCGAACTCGGCATCGAGTATCACGCGATCGGCCGGCGGCATGCGTTGCGCAACGCGCCGGCGCGTGTCGGCGCGAAAGGTTCGATGCAGGCGGCGGACCTCGCCGCGACGGCAGCCTCCGGCCGCTGAGGCCACCGCAATCGCCGCGAGAGAGTTCGCCATGTTCGACAACGTTCTGATCGTGTGCCACGCCAACGTGTGCCGGTCGCCCGCCGCCGAGATGCTGTTCAAGGCGAGCCAGGCGCGCGCGCCGCGCTCGGGGGCCGTACCTATCGCGTTTCATTCGGCGGGCATTCGTGCGGTGAACGGCCACGGCATGGACCCGGTGATGCGGCGCCTGCTGGAAGAGCGCGGCGTCGCGGCCGGCGTTCACCACGCGCGGCGCCTCGAGCGCTCGCTCGTGCGCGCGGCCGATCTCGTGCTGGTGACCGAGCGCGCGCAGGTGAGCAAGGTCGAAGCGCTCGATCCGTCCGCGCGCGGCAAGGTCTATCCGCTCGGCAAGTGGGAAGCCGATTCGGACGTCGCCGATCCGCACGGCGGCGCGGAAGACGAATACAGGGAGAGTCTCGTGCTCATCGAACATCTGGTCATGGGATGGCTGAAAAAAATATGCTGAAGAAACCCCGCATCGAAAACTCATTCGCGAGCTTGCGCACGAAGCTCGCCGCCTCACTTCTGCTGACGTCCTTTCTGTCGGCCTGCGCGAGCGCACCGGGCAATTACCTCGACACGTCGCGGCTCAAGGACAACGATCAGGCGCCGAGCGAAACCTATCCGGTCCATCTGATCGACGCGACCCTGATCATGGCGCAGGCGCAAGCCGCCGCCGCGAAAACCCAGCCGTTGCCGCCAGCGGCGCTGTCCGATCCGTCGCTGTACGTGTACCACCTCGCGCCGCAGGACATTCTCGGCATCACCGTGTGGGATCACCCCGAGCTGACCACGCCGCAGGGCAGTACCTTGTCCTCGGGCGGCAATACCACGCAGACGATCGCGGGTGCGTTGCAGCAACCGTATACGGCCGCGCTGCCGGGCCAGGCCGATCCGTACGGCCAGACCGTCGCCGCCGACGGCACGATCTTTTTCCCGTTCGTCGGCCGCATCCAGGCCGCGGGCAAGACCACGACCGAGCTGCGCGATCAGCTCGCCGCCCGCCTCGTGCCCTATATCCGCAATCCCCAGGTCGACGTGCGCGTGCTGTCGTATCGCGGCCAGAAGGTGCAGGTCACGGGCGAAGTGAAGCAGCCGGGACCGCTCGCGGTCAGCGACGTGCCGCTGAAGCTGGTCGACGCGATCACGCGCTCGGGCGGCACGAACCCGGACGCCGACATCCAGCGCGTGCGACTCACGCGCAACCACAAGCTCTATGTGCTCAATGCCGATCGCATGCTCGATCAGGGCGATACCACCCAGGACGTGATGCTGCAGAACGGCGACGTGATCAACGTGCCGGACCGCACCGACAGCCGCATCTTCGTGCTGGGCGAAGTGAAGACGCCGATCCAGGTGCCGATCGTGCGCGGCCGCATGACGATCGCCGACGCGCTCACGCAAGGGGGCGGCATCCTCAACACCGACGCCAATCCGCGCCAGATCTACGTGATGCGCGGCATGCGCGAGCATCCGACCACGCCCGAGGTGTTCCGCCTCGACATGACGCAGCCGGACTCGATCATGCTGTCCTCGCAGTTCCAGTTGCAGCCGCTCGACGTCGTGTACGTGGGCACCGCCGCGTCGACCACGTTCAACCGTGTGTTGCAGCAGGTGCTGCCGAGCGTGCAGGCGCTGTTCTATCTGAAGCAGCTGACGCGCTGAACGTTTGGCCTGTAACGTCCCGCGCCGCTGTTGTCCGCGCGGTGCGGGACGTGCAACGAAAGCAGAAGTACCGCTGACGCGAAAGCCGAAGCCAACGACACGGGATGGAACAGTGAGCAATCAACTCTCTCCACACATGGCTGGTCCGATCAAGACCGAAGAAGAAGACGTCGTCCTCGGACAACTGGTGCAGGTGATCCTCGACGACATCTGGTGGCTGCTCGCGATCACCGCGATCATCGTCGCGATGGCGGTCGCGTACTGCTACCTCGCCAGGCCGACTTATTCGGCCGATGCGCACGTGCGCGTCGAGCAGTCCGACAGCATGTCGCAGGCGCTCACGCAAACGCAGACCGGCGCAGCGATCACCAGCGGCTCGACGTCGCTGCCGACCGACGCCGAGATCGAAATCATCAAGAGTCGTGGCGTGGTCGCGCCGGTCGTGCAGCAGTTGAAGCTGAACTTCAGCGTTACGCCGAAGACGATCCCGCTGCTCGGCAACATCGCCGCGCGCCTCGCGACGCCGGGCCAGCCCGCGCGCGCGTGGCTGGGGCTCACGTCCTACGCATGGGGCGGAGAAAAAGTCGACGTCGATTCGATCGACGTGACGCCGTCGCTCGAAGGCGAGAAGCTGCTGCTGCGCGTGATCGACGCGCAGCACTATGAACTGTTCGCGCCGAACGGCTCGCTGCTGCTGCGCGGCCAGGTCGGGCAGCAGGCGCAGGGCGGGGGCGTGACGATGGTCGTCAACACGCTGATCGCGCGCCCCGGGCAGGAGTTCACCATCGTGCGCTCGAACGATCTCGATGCGATCACCGCGTTCCAGTCGGCGATCACGGTGCAGGAGCAGGGCAAGCAGACCGGCGTGATCCAGATCTCGCTGGAGGATAAGAGTCCCGAGCATGCGGCGCTCGTCGCCAATGCGCTCGCGCAGTCGTATCTGCGCGAGCACGTGTCGAACAAGCAGGCCGACGCAAGCAGGATGCTCGACTTCCTGAAGAGCGAGGAGCCGCGCCTGAAGGCCGATCTCGAACGCGCGGAGGCCGCGCTGACCGCTTATCAACGTCAGTCCGGCTCGATCAACGCGAGCGACGAGGCGAAGGTCTACCTCGAAGGCAGCGTGCAATACGAGCAGCAGATCGCCGCGTTGCGTCTGCAGATGACGCAGCTCGCCGAGCGCTACGGCGACGACCATCCGACGCTCGTCGCCGCGCGTCAGCAGATGGCCGAATTGGAGGCGCAGCGCACCAAATACGCGGACCGCTTCCGCAATCTGCCGGCCACCGAAGTGAAGGCCGTGCAGTTGCAGCGCGACGCGAAGGTGGCCGAAGACATTTACGTGCTGCTGCTCAATCGCGTGCAGGAGCTGTCGGTGCAGAAGGCGGGCACCGGCGGCAACGTCCATATCGTCGACGCCGCGCTGCGCCCCGGCGCGCCGGTCAAGCCGAAGAAGATGCTGATCATCTCGGCGGCCGTGATTCTCGGGCTGATCGCGGGCACCGGTTTCGTGTTCGTGCGCCGCAATCTGTTCAAAGGCATCGACGACCCCGATCACGTCGAGCGCGCGTTCCATCTGCCGGTGTTCGGCCTCGTGCCGCAAAGCGCCGAGCAGGTGCAGCTCGAAAACAGCTATGCGCGGGGCGGCGAACGGCTGCGTCCGGTGCTTGCGAACGCGCGGCCGAAGGACGTGACGATCGAAAGTCTGCGCAGCCTGCGCACCGCGATGCAGTTCACGCTGATGGACGCGCGCAACCGCATCGTGATGCTGACGGGGCCGATGGCCGGCGTCGGCAAGAGCTTCCTCAGCGTGAACCTGGCGATGCTGCTCGCCCATTCGGGCAAGCGCGTGCTGCTGATCGACGGCGACATGCGGCGCGGCACGCTCGAACGTTACGTGGGCGGCTTGCAGGAAAACGGCCTGTCCGAGCTGCTGAGCGGCCAGATCTCGCTGGAGGAAGCGATTCGCGGTTCGAGCATCGAGGGCCTGAGCTTCATCTCGTGCGGCCGCCGTCCGCCGAATCCGTCCGAGCTGCTGATGTCGCCGCGTCTGCCGCAGTATCTCGACGGCCTCGCGAAGCGCTACGACGTGATCCTGATCGACACGCCGCCGGTGCTCGCGGTGACCGATGCGTCGATCATCGGCGCGTATGTGGGCTCGACGTTCTTCGTGATGCGCTCGGGCATGCACAGCGAGCTCGAGCTGGCCGATGCGCTGAAACGCCTGCGCTCGGCGGGCGTCCACGTGCAGGGCGGCATCTTCAACGGCATGCCGGCGCGCTCGCGGGTCGGCTACGACCGCGGCTACGCGGCGACTCAGGCATACCTGAGTACGTGACGCGGACTCCGCACTCCAGCACCGACTTCTGCACGACAGGAACAGAGGAGATCACGATGAAACTGACGGTACTGGTACCGACTTATCGCCGCCCGGCCGATCTGGCGCGCTGCCTCGCGGCGCTCGAGCGGCAATCGCGCGCGCCCGACGAAGTGATCGTGGTCGCGCGCGTCGACGACGACGCGACCCATGCGTGCCTGCGCGATCCGTCCACGGGCGGCCGCCTGCCGCTCGTGATCGCGCCGGTGGACATACCCGGCCAGGTCGCGGCCCTCAATCGCGGGCTCGACGCCGCGAGCGGCGACGTGATCGCGATCACCGACGACGACGCCGCGCCGCGCCGCGACTGGGTCGAGCGCATCGCGGCCGCGTTCGAAGCCGACGCGCGCCTCGGCGCGCTGGGCGGGCGCGACTGGGTGCACGAGAAAGGCCGCGTGCTCGACGGCGAGCGGCCGCTGGTCGGCAAGGTGACCGCGCACGGCAAGATCATCGGCAATCATCATCTGGGTGTCGGTGCGGCGCGCGAGGTCGACATCCTGAAGGGCGCCAACATGAGCTACCGGCGCGCAGCGGTGCGCACGATCCGCTTCGACGCGCGTCTGCGCGGCGCGGGCGCGCAGGTGCACAACGACATGGCGTTCAGCCTCGCGGTGAAAAACGCGGGCTGGAAGCTCGTGTACGACCCGCAGATCGCGGTCGATCATTTCCCGGCCGAGCGTTTCGACGACGACAAACGCGACGCGCAGACGATGGCCGCGCTGCGCAACGCCGCGTTCAACTTCCATCTGATCCTGCGCGACCAGTTGCCGCCGCTGCGCCGCGAAGCCGCGTGGTGGTGGTGGACGCTGGTCGGTACACGGCTTTATCCGGGCCTCACGCATGCGGCGCTCGCGCTGCTGTCGAAGCAGGCGCAGTTGAAGCTGTCGCGCTGGCGCGAGGTTCGCGCAGGCGCCCATGAGGCGCGGCGCGCGCTGTCGAAGAGCGGAGTGTCCGCATGAGTACGAAGGTTCACGTTCATCTCTTTTACGGCGCCGATCCGCGTTTTTATCGCAAGGGCGACGATATCGGCTGCCTGTACGGTTATCACCATGCGCAGTCCGAAGCATTCGCGCTGACTTATTCGCAGGACGCGCGCGAAAGCCGGCCCGTGCGGCTCGTACGGCGCGCGCTGAAGGCCGCGCTCGGCTTCGATTTCATCCATACGTGGCGCAATCGCGCGCAGATGCTGCGCTCGGACGTGATCTGGACGCATACCGAGCAGGAGTGGCTGGCCGCCGCGCTGATGCTGCTGCTGTGCGGGCGCAAGGCGGGGCCGGGCGCGTCGCCGCTGCTGCTCGCGCAAAGCGTGTGGCTGCTCGACAAGTGGCCGTCGTATGGCATCTTGCGCAGCTGGTTGTATCGCAAGCTGTTGACGCGGGCGGATCGCTTGACCACACTCGCTAGCGAAAACGCCGGGTTGTGCCAACGCTATTTCCATCGCGACGCGACGCCGCTGCTGTACGGCCTGAACACGCGCGACTTCCCGGTCACCCCGCCGACGCAGTGGACGCCGCGCACGCCGCTGCGCATCGCGGCGATCGGCAACGATCGCGACCGCGACTGGGAGACGCTGATCAAGGCGTTCGGCAACGATCCGCGCTACACGGTGAAGCTCGCGACGCGGCGGCGCATTCCCGCGTCGCTGCGCGCTTCGAATGTCGAGATCGCGCTGTTTTCCGGCATCAAAAAGCAGCACGAGCTGTACGACTGGGCCGACGTGATCGTCGTGCCGCTGCGGCCGAACTCGCACGCCTCGGGTATCACGGTGATGCTCGAAGCAGCGGCGCTCGGCAAGCCGATGGTCGCGACCGACGTCGGCGCGCTGCGCGATTATTTTCCCGCCGACGAAGCCGCCTACGTGCCGCCGTTCAATCCGCAGGCACTGCGCGATGCGCTCGACCGGCTCGCCGCCGAGCCTGACGAGGCGCTGCGCCAGGCACAGGCAGCCGCGGCCGGTCTGCTCGCGCGCGATCTGACCACCCAGCACTACGCGATGCAGCACGTGCGGATCACGCGCGAGATGCTGAGCGCGCGCGGGCAGGCGAGCGCGCATGCCGGCGCGGCCACGCACGCGCAGCCCGCCGCACCCGGGCGCGAATCGCGCGGAGGCCTATAAGCGATGTCGACGATTCCGCGCGCGAACCCGTTGCCGCCGCCAGGCGCGGCCAACGCCGGCCCTGCAAAACACGCCGCGAGCGGGCTGCTGTCAGGCGGCCCGCGAGAATGGCTGCCGCCGCTCCTGCTGTGGCTGATCGCCGCGGTGCTGGTCGTCGCGCATCAGGGCACGGTGCTCACGCTGGCGTTCCCGGTGCTGGCGATCCTGACGGGCCTGTGGCTCTACTTCAAGAGCCCGGCGCGCTACATCGGCTTCATGTGGTGGCTGTGGTTCCTGAGCCCCGAAGTGCGGCGTCTCGCCGACTGGTCAAAGGGCGCGTTCACGCCGACGAGCCTGATCCAGGTCGCGCCGCTCGCCGTCACGATGATCAGCGGGCTGTCGCTGCTGCGCTACTACCGGCTGCTCGCGCAGCGCCGCGGTTTGCCGGTGCTGCTGATCCTGCTCGGCCTGATCTACGCGTTCCTGATCGGCGTGATGTCGAGCGGCCCGCTCGCGGCCACCTACGACCTCGCGAACTGGCTCTACCCGATCCTGATCGGCTTTCACATCATGGCGCACACGCGCCAGTATCCGCAGTATCGCGACACGATCATCAACACGTTCATCTGGGGGATGCTGGTGATGGGCGGCTACGGCCTGATCCAGTTTTTCATCATGCCGCCGTGGGACGCGCTGTGGATGCTCGGCTCGCAGATGAACTCGCAGGGCGACCCGGTGCCGATGGGCGTACGCGTGTTCAGCACGATGAACTCGTCGGGCCCGTTCGCGTTCGCGATGATGGGCGCGATGGTGTTCGTGATGGCCGCGCAGCATCGCGTGCGCTGGATCGCCGCCGCGCTCGGCTTCTTCTCGTTCGCGCTGAGCCTCGTGCGCTCGACGTGGGGAGGCTGGGTCATCGCGCTCCTGATCCAGCTCGTGAAGTCGAACAACAAGGTGCGCGTGCGCATCGTCGCGAGCGCGGTACTGCTCGCCGGCTTGTGCGTGCCGCTGCTGGCGGTGGGTCCGGTGGCCGAGCGGATGCAGGCGCGGCTAAACACGATCGTCAATCTGCACGACGACCAGAGCTACGCGGCGCGCAACGAGTTCTACGCGACCTTCGCGAAGACCGCGTTTACCGACGTCTCGGGCGAGGGCATGGGCGCGACCGGCACCTCGACGAAACTGTCCAACGACGGCGGCCAGCTCGGCCAGTACGGCAACTTCGACAGCGGCGTGATGAACATTCCGTTCGTGCTCGGCTGGCCCGGCACCTTGCTGTACATGTCCGGCATCGTGTGGCTGCTGACGCGCGCGGTGCTCGGCTCGTTCAGGCTGCGCGACGACAAGTTCGTCTCCGCGTGCCTGAGCCTGTGTCTTGCGACCTTCGCGATGCTCGTGTTCACGAACTCGCTGGTCGGCACCGGCGGCCTGCTGCTTTTCATGGGCGCTTTTTCGATTCTTTCCGCGGTTCACCACGAAAAAATGAACCGCGCACGCACGCTATTTCTCCACGGAGGCACGGATTGAGAGTCGCCATTGTCACGCACGTAGTGCGCCATAACGACGGCCAGGGGCGCGTCAACCACGAGATCGCGCGCGCGGCGCTCGACGAGAACATTCGCGTGACGCTGGTCGCGTCGCACGTGGCGCCCGAGCTGCTCGCGCATCCTAACGTGCGCTGGGCGCCGGTGAAGATCGGCCGCTGGTGGCCCACCAATCTGCTGCGCCAGCAGGTGTTCGCGGCGAAGAGCGCACTGTGGCTGCGCGCGCATCGCCGCGACTACGACGTGCTGCACGTGAACGGCTTCATCACCTGGATGTGCGCCGACGTCAATACCTCGCATTTCGTGCATAGCGGCTGGTTCGCGAGCAAGTACTACCCGTTCGGTCTCACGAAGGGCGTGTGGTCCGCGTACCAGTCGGTCTATACGCGCTGCAACGCGTTGCTCGAGCGCTGGGCGTACCGGCGCTCGAAGGTGATTACCGCGGTGTCGCAGAAGGTCGCCGACGAAATCCGCGCGATCGGTCTCACGCCGCGCAACCGCGTGGACGTCATCTACAACGGCGTCGACACGCAGGGTTTCGCGGCGGCGAGTGGCGATCGCGCAAAGTTCCGGTTACCGGACGATGTGTTCCTGCTGCTGTTCGTGGGCGACCTGCGCACGCCGCGCAAGAATCTCGGCACCGTGCTCGCCGCGTTGAAGCATCTGCCCGAGCATGTGCAGATCGCGGTGGCCGGCTTTCTGCCGGGCAGCCCGTATCCGGACGAGGCGAAGGCGCTCGGCATCGCGCATCGCGTGCATTTTCTCGGGCTCGTGAAGGAGATGCCGGTGCTGATGCATTCGGTCGACGCGTTCGTGTTCCCGTCGCGCTACGAAGCGATGAGTCTGTCGCTGCTCGAAGCGATGGCGGCGGGGCTGCCCGTCGTGACCGCGCGCACGGCTGGCGGCGCCGAGATCATCACGCCCGAGTGCGGCATCGTGCTGGACGATCCCGACGACCCGCAAGCGCTCGCTCGCGCGGTCGCGCAACTCGCCGGCGACGACAGCGCGCGCCACGCGATGGGCAAAGCCGCGAGCGAGCTCGCGACCGGCTTCGGCTGGGCGCGCATGGCCGCGCAATACATCGCGCTGTACCGGCAGTTGGCCGGGCAGCAGGAAAACCGCCGGCGCAGCCAGACGGAAGCGACGGTCGTCGCGCAGAACGATGCGCTGACGCTGAACCATCTCGCCGGACAGAAGAGCGTGGAATGACCGCGCGAAGCGCGCCATCCACGTCTACACATAGCAACTCACCGCAAGCAACGCACAGGGGCACACCATCATGACGACTGGCTCAATCAAATCACTGCAGATCGGGATGCACTGGTTTCCCGAACGCGCGGGCGGCCTCGACCGCATGTACTACTCGCTGGTCGGCGCGCTGCCGGGCGCGGGCGTCGCGGTGCGCGGCGTCGTCGCCGGCTCGCCGAAAGTCGCGGCCGATACCGGTGGCGCGATCAACGGCTTCGGCCCCGCCGCGCAATCGCTGCCGCTGCGGCTAATGGCGGCACGCCGCGCGCTACGCCACGAAATCCGCACGTCGCGGCCCGATGTGATTTCGTCGCACTTCGCGCTCTATACGTTTCCGGGGCTCGACGTGACGCGCGGCATTCCGCAGGTGTCGCATTTTCAGGGACCGTGGGCCGACGAGAGCCACGTCGAAGGCGCCGATTCGTTCGGCCAGCGCGCGAAGCGTTATCTGGAGCAGTCGGTATACGCGCGTTCGTCGCGGTTGATCGTCCTGTCCGACGCGTTCGGCAAGATTCTCACGACGCGCTACGGCATCTCGCCGGAGCGCGTGCGCGTGGTGCCGGGCTGCGTCGATGTCGAGCAGTTCAATCTGCCGATCACGCAGGCCGAGGCGCGTCTGCGTCTGCAATTGCCGCAGGACCGACCGATCGTGCTGGCGGTGCGACGGCTGGTGCGGCGCATGGGTCTCGAAGATCTGATCGATGCGGTGAAGCTGCTCAAACGCAGCGCGCCCGACGTGCTGCTGCTGATCGCGGGCAAGGGTCGGCTCGAAGGTGAGCTGGAGGCGCGCATCGTCGACGCGGGGCTCGAACACAACGTGAAGCTGCTCGGCTTCGTGCCCGATCAGCATCTGGCGGCGCTGTATCGCGCGGCCAACATCAGCGTCGTGCCGACCGTCGCGCTGGAAGGCTTCGGGCTCATCACGGTCGAATCGCTTGCGTCGGGCACGCCGGTGCTGGTGACGCCGGTCGGTGGATTGCCGGAGGCGGTGGCGGGTTTGTCGCCCGATCTGGTGTTGCCGGAGACCGGCGCAGCTGCGATCGCCGCGGGTCTCGCCGGCGCGCTGAACGGTACGCTGAAGTTGCCCGATGCGGATGCATGCCGCCGCTATGCGCGCGAACGCTTCGATAACGCGGTGATCGCGAAGCGGGTCGCGGCGGTGTATGCCGAAGCGATTGCGGGGAGCGTGCTGCATTGAAGCGCAGCGGCGGCGGTTCAAACGAATGAAAAAAGGGGCGAGGCTCGGATCGCTGCGTTCGGGCCTCGCGTTCATGTCGCCGCAAGAGCGGCAAAAAAACAGGCCACAAATAACGGCACTTTTCTGTTGAACTTGAGCCCGGATCAGCCCTTAGCCGCGATTTTTCGACCTTATTTTTCAAATCCCTGAAACGTGGCGCCCGGCATCGACTTCGTCACGTTGACGTCACACATCCGTGACGATAATCCCCGCGCCCGAAAGTACAAAAACACACGGGCGTCCCGCCAGAAAGCGGGGACCTTGTATTTTCAGATCTCGGGGATTCTCAGATGACCATCCGTCACCGCATCACGCTTCTCGTCATTCTGATGCTTGTCGCGCTATCGGCCATTGGCGGATACGCCGTGCTTCAGACCCGCAACAGCGCCGCCAACGTCAGGCAGGTCACCCAGGGCGTCGTGCCGAGCGCGCTCGCGTCGGCAGACCTCGTATCGCAGGTCAAGGACGTGCAGCTCGCGATGATGACGCTCGTCTATGCGCCTGACGCGAACATGGTCTCGCAGGCTCAAGACCTGCTGAAGAGCAAGGAAGCGTCGTTGCAGGCGGCGCTCGACGTGCAGGCGAAGGCCGCGCAAGGTCAGGCCCAAACCGGGCTCGTGAGCCAGGCGCGCGACAGCCTCGCGAATTATTTCAACGCGGTCAACGACACCGCGAAGATGAAGGCCGACGGCAAGAACGAACTGGCGCAGGCCTATCTGTTCGCGAACGTCGCGCAATACCGCGATGAACTCGAAGGCATCGTCGAGACGCTGCGAATCGAAAAGAACCGCCAGAAGGACGCCGCGATCGACGAACTGAACAGCGCGCTCGCCACCACGACGACGGCGATCGGCGCCGCGACCGGCGCGGCCATCGTCGTGCTGTTGCTGATCAGCGCGCTGCTGTATCGCCAGATCACCCGGCCGCTGAGCCGCATGCAGGTGGAGATGAGCGAGATCGCGGCAAGCCAGGACTTCACGCGTCGCGTGCCGGTCGGACGCATGGACGAGATCGGTCATTCGATCGTCGCGTTCAACGGCATGATCGAGAAGATCCAGCAAAGCTCGCTGCAACTGAAGCAGAAGACCGCCGATATCCAGGCGATGCTGCAAAACATGCAGCAGGGGATTCTGACGGTGGTCGAAGGCGTGGTCGTGCATCCGGAGTACTCCGCCTATCTCGAGGCCATCTTCGAGACGCGCGAGATTGCGGGCCGTCCGTTGCTCGATCTCGTGTTCGGCGGTACCGATATCAATAGCGATGCGCTCTCACAGATCGAAGCGGCGCTGCAGGCATGCATCGGTGAAGACAGCATGAACTTCGAGTTCAATCAGCACCTGCTCGTCAACGAGATCGCCAAGCCGATGGCCGATGGCCGCGTGAAGACGCTCGACCTGAGCTGGTCGGCGATCACCGACGAACACGACGTCGTGCTGCGTTTGATGCTTTGCGTGCGCGACGTGACCGAACTGCGCGCGCTCGCCGCCGAGGCCGGCGAACAGAAGCGCCGGCTGGAAATGATCGGCGAGATTCTCGCGGTGAGTCAGGAGAAGTTCCATCACTTCGTCGAAAGCGCGACGGGCTTCATCAGCGAGAACGAACGGATCATCCGTCAGCATCACGAGCCGAGTCACGAAGCCGTCGCCGAGCTGTTCCGCAACATGCACACCGTCAAGGGCAATGCGCGCACGTACAGCCTTCAGCATCTGACCGGCATCGTCCACGAAACCGAACAGCGCTACGACGCATTGCGCCGCGCTGACAGCAGCGAAGCGTGGGACCAGCAGCTTCTGATCGAGGATCTGCAGCGCGTGAAGGCCGCGCTCGAAACCTACGCGACGATCAACGAAGTGAGCCTCGGCCGCAAGGGGCCGGGCCAGAGCGGCGTGGTGGATCGCTACCTGATGGTCGATCGCGAGTCGATCCAGAAGCAGCTGGATCTGCTCGAAAGCGCCGATCCGGCCGACCGGGACGCGCTCGTGTCGATGCGCGAATCGTTGCAGCGCGAACTGCGTCTGTTGGGCACCGAATCGATTTACGAAGCGCTCGCGGGCGTGTTCGACTCGCTGCCGTCTCTGGCGGCCGAACTCGGCAAGGAGGCGCCGGTCGTCAGCATCGACAACAACGGCTACCGCGTGCGCAGCGAGGTCAGCCATACGCTGCGCAATGTGTTCACGCACCTGCTGCGCAACTCGGTCGACCACGGCATCGAGCCTGCCGCCGAGCGTGTCGCGAACGGCAAGGACCCGGCCGGCGTCATCGAACTGGAAGTGGGCGTCGACCATCACGCGCTGCAGATCACCATCAGCGACGACGGCCGCGGTCTCGCGCTCGCGAAAATCCGCGGGGCCGCGATCGAACGCGGCTGGATCGACGCCGATGCCGCGCTCAGCGACGAAGCGATTGCCGAGATGATTTTCCGTTCCGGCTTCTCGACCGCGCAGACCGTCAGCGAGATTTCGGGCCGCGGCGTCGGCATGGATGCCGTGCGCGATTTCGTGCGGCGCGAGCATGGCCGCATCGAATTGCGTTTCACCGACGATCGTCGCGGCGCGGACTATCGCCGCTTTCAGACCGTCGTGTCGTTCCCCGAGGACTGGGCGGTGGACAGTCTCGACGCGTCCGCCGATGCAGCGCGCGAGCGTGACGCGGATGCGGTAGCAGGCTGACGGCCTGATGGATTAAACGAAGCGATGGGAGCAGGTTGTGCTTGAAAGTTATCTTTTGGCCGCAGGCGTTGGCGGTATCCTCTGCGCACTCGCGACGGGAATTTTTTATCGTCGGAAGCTTCGCGCGGGTGCGCAGGCGCAGCGTGTCGACGCGCTCGCGCGGCAGGCCCTCGAGCAGCAACTCGACGCGGCGGTCCGGCTCGGCGAGCAGGCCAACAGCGAGCGCGCCGCACTGGAGTCGATGCTCGCCGATCTGCGCGCGCAAGCCGGGCAGTGCGCGCACGATCGCGAAGCGTTGCAGGCGTCGCTCGACGCCGCGAGTTCGCGAAGCGACGAATGGCTGCAGCATGCTACGCGGATCGCGCACGAGGCGGGCCGTCTGAAGACGCTGACCATCACGTTCGAGCGTTGGCACGAGCAGATGATTTCGCTGATGTCGCAGAACCGCGACATGCACAAGAAGAACCAGGAGCTGTCGGCGATCGTGCAGCACGTGCTGATCGTTTCGCTGAATGCGTCGATCGAAGCGGCGCGCGCCGGCACCGCGGGTCGCGGCTTTTCGATCGTCGCGGGCGAAGTGCGCTCGCTGGCGTCGCGCTCGCAGGAGTTGTCGAAGAGCTATCGCGAGAGCCTGCATCGCAACGACCTGACGACGGCGGCGACGTTCCAGGACATCCAGGCCGGCGGCAAGATGATCACGGCGTCGCTCGGCGGCGTCGAAGTGCTGGCGACCCAGTTCCAATCCCGGCTCGAGCAGGCCGCAGCGTGATTACCGATCAGGCGAAGCAAAGCATCGCGGACATCTTCTGTCACGCGGCGCGCGCGAGATTGCCCGCGACGCCGGGCGATTCGTGCGAGATCACGGCGGTGCCGAGGTGGGATCGCGATCATCCGGCCGGACCTTGCGCGATGGCGTTGACGATCTCGTCGATCGGCTTTCGTCTGCTGTTCGTGCTGCATTTCGGCAAGGACGACGCGACGCACGCCTACTACGCCAGCGGCGACACGACGCGTTCGCTGTCGGAAACGCTGATGGAACTCGGCAACCTGTGCTGCGGCTACATGAACCAGCAACTGGTCGATCATTTCCCCGATCTCGGCATGTCGACGCCGTATGAATTGAACAGCGCCTGTGTCGAATATCTGGACGAGTTGCGGCCCGATCATGTGTGGGCGTACGAGCTGACGATCGGCGGTGCGGCCCGGCTGGGTGTCACGCTATGTCTATGCGCGCAGGCGCCCCTCGATTTCAAGGCTGAACTCGCCACGGCCGACGAGGCCGAAGGCGAGCTCGAACTTTTCTAGCCCCTCAACACTGCATTCGCAGACTGAAACACGATGAATACCAGCAAGCCCGTCAGCAAGGTGCTCGTGCTCGACGACTGTCCGGCACACGCGCAAGCGCTGAAGCTCTTTTTCGACGAACACAACCTGATCGCACTGAAGGTGCGCGACAGCAACCGCCTCGGCTCGGTACTGGCCACCAATATCGATCTCGGCGGCGTTCTGTTGGCGGATAACTACGGGGGCTCGGTCGAGCAGGCGGCGACGAGCGCCGCGCGCATCAATGCCTTGCGCCCCGAACTGCCGGTGATCCTGCGTTCGAGCGGCCACGCGCCGCTCGAACGGCTTCCGAAGCCGTTGACGAACGCGGTATGCGCGCATTTCAATGCCGCCGATCTGACGGCGCTGCGTGAAGCCGTCGATCAATACATCTTCAGCCTCGACTTCCCGAACGCGCTCGTGCGCGGTATCGCGGAGATCACGCAAGCGCGGCTCGCCGCGTTGTTCGACGGCGTCACGGTGCAACGCGACACGCCCAGTATCGTGCGCGATCGAATCATCTTCGGCGAGGTCTTCAGCCTGATTCCGCTCGAAGGCAACTGGTGTCGCGGTTATATGTTGATGCAGGCCGAAGAGGAGCCGCTGCTCGGCATGATCGATCGCGATCGCGCGGCACGCGAGCCCGGCATGGGCGCGGAACAACCGGGCTTTCGCGATCTGAACGACGTGCTCGGCGAATTGACCAATCTGATCTGGGGGGCATTCAAAAACCGCTTCCTCGGTCAGCAGAACGCTCGCGAAGCAAGTCAGGTGCAGGTGCCACTGCTGGTCAATCACAAGCATCGCTACATCTCGTTCGGCTCGGACAATCCGCAGTTGCGGTTTCAATATCGATTGAGCGACGCCGCGAGCGGACAGTCGGTGTCGATCGACCAGCGCTTCGTTTTCAACCTGAGCTGGTCACCCGAAGATTTTTCTGAAAACGCGATGGATGTCGACGATCTCGTCGAGTCCGGCGAACTCGATCTGTTTTGATACGACGCGTCGGTGACGCAAGGGAATGGTGATGGCAAAGATTCTGGTGGTGGACGATTCGAGCACGGTACGCGATGAAGTCGCGGGTTTTCTGGCGAAAAACGGTCTCGACGTCGCGACGGCCATCGACGGCAAGGATGGGCTTGCGAAGCTGAAAACGGATTCGAATATCCGCCTGATCGTCAGCGACGTGAACATGCCGAACATGGACGGCCTGACGATGGTCGAAAAAATCCGCGGCGAACTCGCGAACAAGACCGTCAACGTGATCATGCTGACGACCGAAAGCAGCCCCGCGATGAAGGAGCGCGGCAAGGCCGCCGGCGTGAAGGGCTGGATCGTCAAGCCGTTCAAGGGCGATGCGGTGCTGGAGACGTTCCGGAAACTGGCGGGTTGACGGGGCAGTGTGCGGCGAGCCCCGCCGCACACGGATGCCGTGTTAGAACGTCTCGTGGTGCTCGTTGCGCGCGATGTCCGCCTGCACCATCATCTGGCACAACTGTTCGAGCGAGGTTTGCGGTTGCCAGCCGAGCGTGTCGCGCGCCTTGTCCGCGCAGCCGATCAGCAGGTCCACTTCGGCCGGCCGATAGAACTTCGGATTGACGCGCACGAGCGTCTTGCCGGTCGCGACGTCGATGCCGGTCTCGCGCTCGTCCTTGCCCGCCCATTCCAGTTGATAGCCGGCCGCCGTGAACGCCATGCGCACGAAATCGCGAACCGTTTCGGTGCGGCCGGTCGCGAGCACGAAGGTGTCGGGCGCGTCGGCCTGCAGCATGCGCCACATGCCCTCGACGTATTCGAGTGCGAAGCCCCAGTCGCGCTGCGCGCTCAGGTTGCCGAGTTCGAGCACGTCCTGCTTGCCGAGCTTGATCTTCGCGACCGTGTCCGAGATCTTGCGCGTGACGAATTCGCGGCCACGTAGCGGCGATTCGTGATTGAACAGAATGCCGCTGCTCGCGAACAGGTCGTACGACTCGCGATAGTTGATCGTCGACCAGTGCGCGAACAGCTTCGCGACGCCATACGGGCTGCGCGGATAGAACGGCGTGCTTTCGCGTTGCGGCACGGCCTGCACGAGGCCGAACATCTCGGAGGTCGACGCCTGGTAGAAGCGTGTCTTCGGGCTCAGGATACGCAGGCCTTCGAGCAGATTCAGCGCGCCGACGCCGGTCACTTCGGCGGTGGTCACCGGCTGGTCGAACGACACGCCGACGAAGCTCTGCGCGGCGAGGTTGTACAGCTCGTCGGCCTGCGTGCCGTCAAGCAGGCGCAGCGTCGAGCCGAGGTCGGTGAGGTCGTGTTCGACGAGACGCAGATTCGGATGATCGAGCACGCCAAGCTCACGCATGCGCCAGAAGTTGACCGAACTCGTGCGCCGGTAAGTGCCGGTCACGTGATAGCCCTTGTCGAGCAGCAGCCGGGTCAGATAGGCGCCGTCCTGTCCGGATACGCCGGTGATGATCGCTTTGCGTGGTTGGCTCATAGCTTGCCTTCTAGTTTGTGAATAAAAAAAGCACGGAACGCGCGTAAAAACCTGGCTCAATGCGCGTTGTCCAGCAGCCGCCGCACCAACGGTTCGACGACCCGATAATCCTGTTCGGCCTTCAGCCGGTACAACTCCGGCTTTGGATGCGCGCCGTCCGACATCAGCGATTTCCAGTCGGGCAGGCTGCTCACATACGCGTATTGATCGACGAGCGGCACCTGCTGTTCGGCGGCCACGCGTCGCGTCATCGCTATCATCGCGGCGAGCCGGGCGTTGAGCCGGTCATCGGGCATCGGGTTCGAGGTCTGCAAAACAGGCTCCTTGCCGAGCGCTCGCGCGGTTTGCACGAGCGACGTCTCGGCCGCGTAAAACTGCTCGGGCGTCTGGTTGTGCATCACTTCGTTGATGCCGTAGTTGATCAACACGATCCGCGCGGGCGAGGCGGCGAGACGTTCGCGCCACGGCAGTCCCGCCGTCGGCCCCGCGCGACGATTGCCGGTGCCGTCGCGCAACTGCCAGGCCATCGTGCCGCCGACGCCATAGTTCGTGACGCGCACGCGCTCGCCGTCACGCGCCTGCAACGCTTGCTGCAGATACGTGACGGCGTTGCGGGCTTGCGGGCCGCAGTGGCCATCGCTGCAGGTGATGCCGAGCGTGGTCGAGTCGCCGTAAGCGTCGATCAGCAGTTGCGTCGGCGATGACACTGCCGGCCCGGCCACGGCCGCGCGCGTTGCCGGCGCGATCAGCATCAGCGCCGACACGACACCCAGCACGTGGGCAGCAACAACGGCCAGGCGGTTCATGCGCGGCCTTGCGGTGCTTGCCGTGCGACGTTGGCGCCGGCGCGGGTCGTCTTTCTCGACCCGCGCGCGCCGAAAATCAGGCGCTTCTCGAATGCGAACCACGTGATGCTCGCGTACACGAGCGTGATAGCGAGCGCGATCGCGGCGCTCAGATAGCGATTCAGATGCAGCGGCCACACCATGTACAGCACGCTCAGGTGGATCAGATAGATCGTGTAGCTGATGGTGCCGATATAAACGAGCACGCGATTGCACAACAGCCGCTTCACGATGCCCTTGCTCTGCAGCGCGATCACGACGATCGACGTACACAGCACCAGCGACACGCTATACAGCCCCGCATTCGACAACGGCGTATTCGCCGCGCGAAAACGCGGGTAGTGCAGATGCAGCCATGCCAGCACCGCGAGCGCGGCCAGAGCGCCGAGCACCGCGAGTCCCTTGAACGGTTCGAGCGCATTGCGATCGCGCCGCACGGCAACCGCGAGCAGCGCGCCGGCTGCGAGCAGATCCATGCGGAACGGCGTCAGGTAGTAGATTGGCCAGAACGAATCGAACCACGGCGTCGCGAGCGCGCGCAGCAGCGGCACCAGAACGATCAGCGCGGCCGCCACCAGCCCAAGCAGACGCTCGGGCACGAGCAGGATCACGAACGGCCAGAAGATATAAAACTGCTCCTCGACCGCGAGCGACCACAGCACGTTGAGGCTGTCATGACCGCTTTGATTGAGCGCATCGCCGATATTGGTCGCGAAGAACGCGTACCAGTACCAGTGCTGCGCCCACGCGAGGCCGAACAGCAGCGACGACACGGCCATCAGCAGCAGGTACGGCGGCAGGATGCGGCGCGCGCGCCGCGCATAGAAATAGCTGAAATACGACTGCTGGCGCGACTTGCGATCGAGCAGGATGCCGCTGATCAGAAAGCCGCTCAAAACGAAGAACAGATCGACGCCCATCCATAGCGGCGCTTTCAACGCGTGCTGCGCGAACACCGCGAGCACGGCGATCGCGCGCAGACCGTCGAGCTGCACGATGCGGGAATGGGAGGGCGCGAGGGGCAATGCGCTGGCTGTCATGAACCGTCCATGGTGTAAAGCGGATGAGCCGGGCGAAGCGCCGCGCGGTTCGCCACGGATTGCCAGCGAACGGGCGCGCGCTTCGCGTCGCAACTGAAGTGCAATCGATTCTAGGGAAAAGAAACTCGAGAAAAAACCCGTTGGAATGGGCTAATTGAATCAGATTGAAACAGGGTATTTCTTTAGACATTCTCGAAAGATTTATATGTTTATGTGGTGAGCATCGGGCAATCCGTAATAAGTGCGCATTGCCTGATATCACATCGGTAGGAACGGGGGATCGTCGCGACAGAGGCGACTGACGGCGAGGCTTGCGCTTTTATCGATTTTTAAAATCGTTTCTTTTGCGACGTATATGCGGACGAATATTTTTGAATTATTTTCGATTTTCGTCACCGCATTTTTTCCGCGTAACTTAGCCGTGCGGACGGCTGCCTTCAGGCGCCGCGCTTCAATCGGTTGCGCTTCGTTTCGCTTTGCCACATCACTGAATTTCGCCCCGAGCGGGCGCAGGTCCGCGTGCATCGCGTTGACCGGACATCGACTGGAGGTTCCGCCTTGCGCCGTATCACGTTCAAAAGCTGGTTCGCCCTGACAGCCGGCGCTGCCGGCGTCGTCGCCGCATCGGCCTGTCAGCCGGCGCGCGCCGAAACCGCTTTGAACGCGAAGACCTCATGGATCGGCAACAGCTTCGGCTTTGGCGATGGCACATGGACGCAGATCGATATCACCGCGATCGCGGTCACGCCCGACGGCAAGGTCTATACGAACGCGCCGTGGGACGAAAGCGGCGCCGAAGCGAGCGTCTATCAGGACGGCAAGATGCTCGGCTTCGCGGGCGGCACGCATGGCTGGGGCAACGCCGGCGGCAATGCGATCGCGGTCAACCGCAAATATGCATTCGTTGCGATCGCGGTCGGCAATGAGAAGGGGCATCTGGTCGAGCCGGGCGTGTGGCCGGACAAAGGCAAGCAATGGTTTGGTATCTCGCGGCGCCTGATCGACGAGCCGAAGCGCGTGGCACCGTTTCAGCCCGCGGCTAAAAACGCGGACCCGCACGCGCAGCTCGCGGCCGGCTTTCTGATGATGAACGAAGTGCCGACCGGCACGAACGCCGAGATCGGCGGGCTCGCCGCGAACGACACGACGCTGTTCGCGGCCAATACCGCGCGCAATCGCATCGAAGTCTACGATGCCGAATCGATGCAGCAGAAAGCGACGTGGAACGTGCACGAGCCTGGAGGTATCGCGCTCGCGCCCGACGGCACGCTATGGGTGCTCAGCGGCACGCGCGGCGATCGCGCGCCGGGTATCGAGCATTACACGGCGACCGGTCAGCGCATCGACGAGACCATCACGCTGCCGGCCGATACGGTCGCGGTCGGCCTCGCCGTCGATGCGCAAGGCCGCCTCCTGATCGCCGATAACGGGCCGCGCCAGCAGGTGCTGTTCTTCACGAAGCGCGACGGCCGCTACACGGAGTCGGGCACGCTCGGCGAGCGCGGCGGCATTTTCAGCGGCGTCGCGGGCAAGCCCGGACCGTTGCGATTCAACGGGTTGACCGGCGTGGGTGTCGATGCGCGCGGCAACGTGTACGTGTCGAACAATGGCATCGGTCCGCGTTACGAGCCGATCGGCGCGGGCCTCGGCGCGACGCTCGAAAGTTATGCGCCGAACGGCAAGCGCAACTGGCAGGTCGAGGGGCTGCTGTTCGTCGACGGCGCGTGGATCGATCCGGCCCGGCCCGACAGCGTCTATACCGGCAATAAGCGCTTCGAACTCGATTTGTCGAAGCCGTCCGGACAGGACTGGAAATACGCGGGGTTCCTGTCGAATCGGTTCAAGTACCCGGACGATCCGGTGTTCCATACCGACCAGTATCCGGGTCTGCCGATCGCGCGGCGGTTGAAGGGGCACACGTTCCTCTATCTGACCGATATGTATGCGGATCATCTGAAGATCTATCGCTTCGATCCGCAGCATGACGGCGAGACCGCGATTCCCTCGGGATTTATCGCAGGTCGCGAGCGCGCGGTCGCGAAGGTGCCGAATGCACCGCCGGGCGGTGACTGGATCTGGCGCGACACGAATGGCGACGGGCGCTTCGATCGCGACGAATACACGCTGAACACTAGCGGCACGAAGCTCGCGGGCGGCTGGGGCTGGTGGGTCGACACGGCCGGCGACATCTGGCGTACCCGGGATACGAAGGGCATCTATCGCTTCCGTTTCGGCGGAATCGACGCGAAGGGCAACCCGGTCTACTCGTACTCGAACCTGACGCAGTACCCGGTGCCGGCACCGTTCAGCGAACTGCATCGCGCGATCTATGAACCGGACACCGACACGATGTACGTGAGCGGCTATACGGCCGATATGCCGACCGCGCAGGGCTTCTGGAAGGAAGTGGGGCGCGTGCTGGTGCGCTATGACAAGTGGTCGAGCGGCAAGCCGGTGCAGCGCTACGCGATCACGCTGCCGTGGCAGACGCAGAGCAAGCCCATCGCGACGATCATCGGCGTCACGGTCGAGGGGCAATACGTGTTCGGCGTCGAGCCGGTCGGCGCGGTGCACGTGTGGGACAAGGACAGCGGCAAGGAACTCGGCGTGATCCGGCCGGGCCCCGAAGTGGGCCGCGCGTCGGGTTGGGTCGACGTGCCGAACGGTATCAGCGCGACGAAGCGCGGCGATGGCGAGTACCTCGTCTTCGTCGAGGAAGACGCGCGCGGCAAGGTGCTGATGTATCGCTGGAAGCCTTGAGGTGCGTTGGCCTCGCTGACGCAGCCCCGCACGCAATCTAACCGCAAAACCGAAGGGATTCGATGGACAAAGGCATTCTCAGGAACGTGGCAATCAACTTTTTCGGGCTCGTGCTGCCGACGTTCGTGTCGCTCGTGACCGTGCCGTCGTATATCCGGCTGCTCGGCGTGGAGCGCTACGGTGTGATCAGTCTCGTGTGGACGCTGATCGGCTACTTCGGGATTCTCGATCTCGGCATGAGCATGGCCGCGCAGAACCATATTTCGAAGGCGCGCGCGTCGGGCGATCAGCAGGAAAGCGCGCGCGTGTTCTGGAGCGCGACGTGGCTCAATCTGACGACCGGCGTTGTCGGCGGTCTGATCATCTACTTCGGCGCGTTCCTGTACACCGCGTATTTCACGAAGGTATCGCCCGAGTTGCAGCACGAAGTCTATATGGCGCTGCCGTGGCTCGCGGTCGCGATTCCGATCGCGAACGTGTCGTGGGTGTTCGCGGGCGCGATCAATGGCGCGGAACGCTTCGGCGTCTACAACACGAACCAGACGATCGGCACGTTCCTGTTCCAGCTGCTGCCGCTCGGTGCCGCGTGGTGGCTCGGCGCGACTTTGCAGAACGTACTCGCCGCGGCAGTCGTCGCGCGGATTCTCGCGGCGTTGCTGCTCGGCCGCTACGCGCTAAAAGTGCTTGAAATACGCAGCATTCAGCCGCCACGGCTCGGCGTCGCAAAGGGGCTGTTCAACTTCGGCGGCTGGATGCTGATCGCGAGCGTGACGACGATGGTCGCCGATTCGCTCGATCGCGTCATGCTCGGTTCACGGCTCGGCGCGCGTTTCGTCACGTACTACACGGTGCCGCAGAACCTCGTCACGCGTCTGAACATCGTGCCGACCGCGCTGGTACGTACGCTGTTTCCGCGGCTTTCCGCAGTCGGCCGCGCCGACGCCGACACGATCACGCAGCAATCGCTCGAATTTCTGAACGGCGTGTTCACGCCGGTCGCGCTTATCGCGATGCTGGTGCTCGAACCGTTCCTGCATCTGTGGGTCGGCAACGAGATCGCGACGGTCGCGGCGCCCGTGGGCCGCATCATGATCGTCGCCGTGTGGCTCGTCGGCCAGGCGAACGTGACGCGCATCCTGATTCAGTCGCAAGTCAATCCAGCCACCGCCGCGCGCATCGGCCTCGTCGAGTTGCCGCTTTTCGCCGGCGCGTTGTGGCTCGGTATCACGCATTTCGGGCTCACGGGCGCGGCGGTCGCGGTCGCTGCCCGCGCGCTGTTCGACTACGCGGTGCTGCTGCGTTTCGCCGCGATCCGCGCGCGCCAGATCGTGCTCGACATGCTCGCCCATCTCGCCTTCCTGCTCGCCAGCCTGTGGCTCGCCAGCTTCCTGCCGAGCCTCGCGCTCGCGATCGCCGCCGGTGTGCTGATGGTCGGCGCGAACGTCGCATGGTCGATCACGATGACGCCCGCCTTGCGCAATCTTGCGCGTTCACTGCTATTGCGACTGAATCCGAGGAAAAGCGCATGAATCAAGACGTCCTTGAAAAAAAACTGTTGAGGCCCGCGACGCGCAGCGCGCTCGACGAACTGACGAGCGTGCCCGGCATCCAGCCGGCACCGCGCCGTACCGCACCGCGCGCGAGCAAAAGCGTGCGCATCGCGATCGTGCACGACTGGCTCGTCACCTACGCGGGCGCGGAGAAAGTGCTCGAGCAGATCATCGCGTGCTTTCCCGACGCGGACCTGTTCAGCCTCGTGGACTTTCTCGACGATCGCAGCTTCCTGCGCGGCAAGCCGGTGACGACGTCGTTCATCCAGAAGTTGCCGCTCGCGCGCAGCAAGTACCGCTCGTATCTGCCGCTGATGCCGCTCGCGATCGAGCAGCTCGACGTGTCGGCGTACGACGTCGTGATCTCGAGCAGTCACGCGGTCGCCAAGGGCATTCTGACCGGTCCCGATCAGGTGCATATCAGCTACGTGCATTCGCCGATCCGCTATGCGTGGGATTTGCAGCATCAGTATCTGCAGCAGTCGAAGCTGACCAACGGCCCGAAGTCGGCGCTCGCGCGGCTGATTCTGCATTACATGCGCAACTGGGATATCCGCACATCCAACTCGGTCGACGGCTTCGTCGCGAACTCGGCGTTCATCGCGCGACGCATCAAGAAGGTGTATCAGCGCGACGCGCAGGTGATCTTCCCGCCGGTCGATGTCGAGGCGTTCACGCTGTGCACGGAGAAGGAAGACTTTTATCTGACCGCCTCGCGCATGGTGCCGTACAAGAAAATCGATCTGATCGTCGAGGCGTTCGCGCGGATGCCCGAGCGCAAGCTCGTCGTGATCGGCGACGGACCCGACATGGCGAAGATCCGCGCGAAGGCGGGGCCGAACGTCGAGATCATGGGCTATCAACCGTTCGAGGTGCTGAAGGACCGCATGAGCCGCGCGAAGGCATTCGTGTTCGCGGCCGAAGAGGACTTCGGCATTTCGGTGGTCGAGGCGCAGGCTTGCGGCACGCCGGTGATCGCGTACGGCAAGGGCGGGGCGCTCGAAACGGTGCGCGATCTGTCCGAACCGAAGCCGACCGGCATGTTCTTCGATGAACAGGATACCGACTCGATCATCGCTGCCGTGAATCGTTTCGACGAGCTTGGGCACCGGTTCCTGCCGGAGAATTGCCGCGGCAACGCCGAGCAGTTTTCGGCCGCGCATTTCCGCGAGCGCTTTTTCTCGCAGGTGCGCGCGGCGGTGCCCGCGTTGCGCACGGCGACGCTGCCGGCCTATACGCCGTATCGGCCGGCCGTGCAGGGCGCCGCGAACGTGCCGCGCATTCTCGCCGTCGATCAGAGCGGCGTGCTCGGCGGCGCCGAACTGTCGCTGCTCGAAATCGTCAAGGCGCTGAGCTCGCGCATCGAGGTCGTGCTGTTCGACGACGGGCCGTTCAACACCGCACTCGCGAAAACCGGCGTCGAGGTCACTGTACTCGATGCCGGCGCGCTCAAAAATGTGCGCAAGCAGGGCGGTTCGATGCCGAAAGCTCAGGCGTTGAAGGGACTCATCTCACTCGTGCGTGCCACCGCGAAACGCGCGCGCAAGGTGGATGTGATCTACGCGAACACGCAGCGTGCGATGGTGATCGGCGCCGTGGCCGGCAAGCTCGCGAGACGGCCGGTGGTCTGGCATTTGCGCGACATCGTCAGCGCCGAGCATTTCGGCGGCAAGCAGCTTGCGATCATCAAGTGGTGCGCGCGGCTCGGCCTCACGCACGTGATCGCCAATTCGGCTGCGTCGGCGCAGGCGTTTGCGAAGCTCACGCGGTTCGACAGCAAGCGCATCGACGTCGTGTTCAACGGGATCGCCGCGGAGCCGTTCGACGCATTGCGCACGGTGCCGCAAGCGGTGCTGCGCGAGCGCCTGAATCTGCCGCGCGACGCGTTTCTCGTCGGCTCGTTCAGCCGGCTTGCGCGTTGGAAGGGACAACATGTGCTGCTCGAAGCGATGGTGCTCAATCCGCAGATGCATGCAGTGCTGGTCGGCGCGGCGCTGTTCGGCGAGGACCAGTACGAGAGCGAACTACGCGCCTTCGTCGCCGCGCACAAGCTTGGCGAGCGCGTGCATTTTCTCGGCTTCCAGCACGATATTCCGGCCTGCATGTGCGCGGTCGACGCGGTCGTGCATACGTCGATCACCCCGGAGCCGTTCGGTCGCGTGATCGTCGAGGGGATGCTCGCGCAGCGGCCGGTCGTGGCGTCGCGCGCAGGCGGCGTGCTCGAAATCATCGACGACTACGAGAACGGCGTGCTGTGTACGCCGGGAGACGCGCATGCGCTAGCCGATACGCTCGCCGAATTGCGCTCGAACGGCGACTTGCGCGACAAACTGGTCAGGAACGGCTATCGGACGGCGCAGGAGCGCTTCGGCACGCGCAGCTATGTGGATGGGGTTGCGCAGATTCTGACCGGCGTGGCAGCGCGGTGACGAGGTGATTTTTACGCGAGGATAGACGAGGGCTTGGCCAGTCCTTGCTTGGCGTAGCGGAGCGAAAGTCTCGAACGACTTTCGCTCCGTTTTTTTTGTCGCGCTGTGCGGGTGGTGGGGCCAGCGGCCGTTAGTTGTCTGTATCAGGCCTGATCAGATGATCAAGCCTGCTTTTTGTTATTCGGGTCATGCAGTCTCATGTTCGTGCCGGGAAGTGATGAGAAATCGAATATGTGATCCGGCAAAGCCGCCAAGTCTCCCGGCTCGCCACAGGCGTTCCGGTGCCTTCACGTTTCTGTGGCTCGATTGGCCGTTTTCTGAACTGTCAGGAAGCACCGGACGGAATGATCATCTAAACGGATTGCGGTCAATAGATTAAATTCGAAATAGGACGGTTTTGACAACATTGACAATAGTTCTTGCTGGAGCCTATAGCCCCCGAAGGCGAGAGCCAACAAAAATGCGGTATTGAGCTGCTTTATTTGTCGAATCGCGATACTGGAAGGATGTGCATGAACATCAGATTTCCGGAGTCATTGTAAATATATGTCAAAATGGTTTTGTCTCAAATTAAAGTCCTTGACCGTGACCCGTTTAGATGATTAATTCGCAGGGTATTTTTTCTGGAAGATCAGCAGAGGTCAAATGGAACTGCAGAAACAGGATGAACCCAGCGCCAAGGAAGAGTGCCAGCTCTGCCGTATCACCTATTCAATCTACTCAAACTTCCCGCCAATGCCGTCCGCAATGGCGCTGAACGCCGAAACCGGCGAATGGTTTCCGTTCGATAGGCTGAAGTCGTATTCGAACGGTTACGACATGGCCGAAGCGCTGGGTTACGCATGGGCGTGCGATTGTCGCGAACGTAAGGCAGCGCCAGCGCCGCAGAATGCAGAAGAGGTTCTCGAACATTATTTCGAGCTTGTTGACGCGAAAACCGGGATTCCCGTCGAAGGCATGACCTACAAGCTATTGAGCAACGGACGTATGGTCGTTGAGGACGCGCCGCTTGCAGATGGTAAAACGCGTTCATTTCCGATGAAGAATCATCCGAATCTGATCGTCGTGGCTTGGCGAGCGGGGAATGTCCGATGAGTGATCCGATCAGTAACGATATGCGATTGTTGGCTGCGATCGCTTACGGAGAGGCATCCACAGCGAATGATTCGAACGAAATCGGAGGAATCGCGTTTGCCGTCGCCAACAGGTGCCGGGCATGGGGTGGGAAAACGGTGTCCGAATTGCGCGCAGTGGATCCGAACTATGCTTACGCGTGGAATGGTTCGAACCAGCGCTTCAATAAACTAATGTTCACCCCCAACGAAAAACTCGATGCCGGTCCTGGGATGAAGCTCGCCGTCGAATGGGCTCGAAAAGCATTGCGAAACGAAGGCCCGGACCCGTCTAACGGCGCGTTTTGGTGGGACGGTCTCGACTTCAAGACCGACTACGCGACCCATCCAAAAGTCCAAATCGGATTCAAGTGGGGCGATCCGTCCCACAACATCTTCAGGATGCAAGAGAACAAACGCTTGTTCATCATGCGATGGCGGGTTGTGAATAAGAAGACAGGAAAAATTGTCGACGGGGCTGAACGAGGTCGTTACGACTCGGTTTGGGTTTCCACTGCCGCCCACGGAAGCACGATTTTTTGGATGCTTAACCCCGACTACCTGAAAGCGACAGGAGCGAAAGCATACCGATGAGAATCATAACGATACTGGTGGCGGTTTTGGCCGCCCTATCTAGCAGCGCAGATGCCGCTCAGTCTTACGACGGCTACGAAGCCTTCTACATTGCCCAACCGGGGGCAGTGTTTGGCGTCCCGATCAGGCAGAACGGTGACCCGACCGAGCAAAACGCCGGCGTGGTCTATTCCGAGCCAGGCGAGCCAGGCATTTTTACGAAGCTACAAGGCAAACTGGAACGGAATACGCTAAATATTGAACTCTGGGGAAATCGCCTGGCAGTCAACGGCAAAACCTATCGCTTTGCGGACGCTACGACGTTTCCCGGAGAGCATGTGTCCGAAATCTTTCCGCAATCAGCCAATGTATTCATTGCTGCGCGAACCGATACCCATCCGCTCCTACTCTGCGTGGAAGGGCACGGCAGCGGTTCGGGCGAAGCCGCAAGTCGATACCAGCAGATCTCCCTCCTGGTAAACCCTCTGGCGCGCAACCCGACGTTTCTGCATCTGCCAAGTCTACTTTCTTCATGTCGGGCCGTAGTGGCGACGAAGGACGGCAAGCTTGCCTTTCCGAAGAACAGTTACGTTTTCGACGATGCACAGGCATCCCGCGTTGGCCTGCTAGTGTCGTACTACACGTTTGAGAATCAGCGCTTTGTCCCGGTCCCGGCTTTAAAGCAACTCCGGCTCAGATTTACGCATCCAGAGATACCGTTTCAATTTTCCATTCAGGACAAGAACTAAGTATCGACGTTGCTACGTCATTGCCGCGGAGAGCAGGTCTTCCATGAGTAGAAAGCTGAGTTGCATGGATGGTGCGCTGGCCGCCCTGAATACGGCGGCCATGACCCGACGGCGCGTTGAAAGGACTCATGTCGCTCGTGCGCGCCACCGCCAGACGCGCGCGCAACGTGGAGTTGATCTACACGAATACGCAGCGCGCGATGGTGATCGGCGCGATGGCCGGCAAGCTCGCGCGACGGCCGGTAGTCTGGCATCTGCGCGACATGCCAGCGCCGAGCATTTCCGCGGCAAGCAGCTCGCGATCATCAAGTGGTGCGCGCGGCTCCGCCTCACGCATGTGATCGCCAATTCGGCTGCGTCGGCACAGGCGCTCGCGAAGCTCACAAGTTTCGACAGCGCGCGCATCGACGCCGTATTCAACGGGATTGCCGCGGACCCGTTCGACGCGTTGCGCACGGTGCCGCAAGCCGTGCTGCGCGAGCGCCTGAATTTGCCGCGCGACGCCTTTCTTGTCGACTCGCTTTCAGAAAGCAGCCGACGAATTGATCATCTAAACGGATCGCGGGCAATAGATCGAATTCGAAATAGGCAAACCCGATTCCCAAAAGCGCGTTATCGCTATCTACTCGAAGTTTTGCAAGATCTCACATGGCGAGTTGTTTCACGAGTGCAAGATCAAGACGTTGATTCACGAGTGCACCCATTATACGGATACATTTAATTCGTTCGATGAGGTATATGAAGATACCGAGTCAGGAGCGAAGTATTTTGCGAAAAATCATCCTGACCTCGCAATCAGAAATGCTGACAACATAACCGGCTATATTGCAACATTCGATGGGCGAAATATCAGATGAGTAAGAAGCTGAAAGTGAGGGACAGTGTTGTGATCGTCGCGCTTGCCATTTCGGCTTGTTCTTATGGATCGGCTGGCGCATGTACCGTCGGGGAAGAAGCGGAGATTGAATTGCCATTCAATACAACTGCGCTGACCAACGCAAACAGGCTCGCAATTACGGATGCTGTCATTGACGCGAAAAAATGGCCCGACGTTCAGATTCAGACGGTTATTATGGCTGGCGCATATACTGTAGAGCGTAATCTGGATCAGTTGAAGGAAGACCGAGCTAGAAACGTCAAGGTGTATTTGCAACAGCTTGGTATAAGAAGTGAAAACATTTTGATCGAGAAGCATACTTTCACGGATGAAATGGTGGTGAAGCGTCCTGATGGCACACTTAGTTACCGTCAGGTCTTCGTAGAGTTCAAGCCGATCTGTAACGGTAGCTGTGCGTGGATGTGCGACGATCCAAGGGTGACGCCGCGCAGCAAGGTTATCAACCCGTAAGCACACGAACAGGGCTCCGCCGAAGCGGGGCCCATTCATAGACAGGTCAGGCAGGCAAGCGGCACCATCACGACTTGGCATAGGCGACATCGCCGATGAACTCGATGCCGGTAAGCATGAAGCCGTTAGCGATGGTGTTCAAAACTTGCTCAAGCCGCGATTGATTTTCCGTCTGGCCATGCCGCCATGAATACGGTGAGATGACCCGATGCTCTTGTTCTGCTAGCGCCTTCCAGGCTTAAAACTCGCCGACCACCTCATCGCAGGCAACTCAACCAGCCGATAGAACACATAGGCGGCCGGCACCGCGACCAGCATATAGCCGAACGACGGCCAGATCGACATCTGCAGCGACGAACGAAACAGCCACGCCGACAGCAACACGAAGATCGGCAGGTGGATCAGATACAGCGAGAAGCTGAAGTCGCCGACGCGCGACAGCAGGCGCGCTACTGCATCCGACCCGGCACGAAGCAGCGCGCGTACGCCGCCCGTTTCACGCCGGGGGGCATGACGTCCATCGAGCGCCTTGTACAGATAGCACGCGAAGCCGAGCGCCCATATCTGGAACGCGCCGTACTGGCCGAAGTGAAACGCGACGCAGCCTGCCGCGAGCAATCCCGCCGCGAGCACGTACAGCAATGCGGGCGCACGCGTGCGTACCGCGCTGCGCGCTTTGGCATCGGCGATCCACGCACCGAGCGTCCAGGAGAACCAGTACGACGTGAAGAACTGCAGATCGTGGTGCTCCAACCCGTACGCGGACACAACGTTGATCGCGCCGACGAGCGCGAGCACGGCGTTCATGCCGATGCGTCTGCGTAGCGCGAACAGCAGCGGATAGATCGCATAGAACTGCACTTCGAGCGACAGCGTCCACAGCGCGCCGTTCGAGCCATACGTTTTACCCGCCACACCCTGCAGCGAAAACAGGTTGACCAGAAACGGATGCCAGCCGATGTCGCGAATCTTGTGACTGACGGGCGGCAATTGCAGGCTCAACGAATCGAGCGCGAAGGTCAGTACGAGCGCCGCGAGCAGCACCGGGTAGATGCGCGCGAAGCGCCGCAGCCAGAAGTTGCCTGCATCGAGCCGGTAAGCGGGATTGCTCGCGAGCCGCAGCGCGCCGCCGCGATGAATGCAGTAGCCGCTGATGACGAAGAACATCGGCACACCGGCCGAGCCCCATGCGATCGGAAACGTCAGATACGCGGCGAGACTACTGGGACTCAACGAATGTCCGACGCTCTGATGAAACGCCTGCATGCCGACCCACACGATCTGGCGGCAATGAAAATAGGCGACCAGCAGCGCGGCGAAGCCTCGCATCGCGTCGATCGCGTGCTCCTTGCTGGCGCTATCGACACGCCCGTCGCTGCGCGCATGCGCCGCGGCCGGGTTTTTCTCCGGGCGCGGCAGCGGGGAGAGGGGCAGGGATGAGCCGGCGGCATCCAGTGCTGGGTCGCTCATACGCGGTCCTTATCTGAAGCGGAAAAAAAATTGCGCGGAACAGGCGTTCGAGCGGGCGTCTTGCGCACCCGCGACGCATCCATGCTAGAGCACCGCAATCCTGAAAAATGATTAAAAAATTCCATTTCGCATTGAATCAGACATCGATTTTGTGACGAATTGTAATTGCGCGTCGAAGTATGGGATATCGAATTATTTATCGCTTTTGTCGTGCTAATTTAAAGCAAGGATTTTCTGACCCGAGGTGAAGTCATGAACCTGCATTTACTGGCCGGCGTGGCCGTCCTGCTGATCCTGGTGGCCGCCTCCGCCTACCGCGATGCCTTGCGCAACGAGCCGATCCGTCGTTACCGGATGAACCCAGGCGAGCTGCCACCGGTCGACGAACAGGAATGACGTGCTGCCGAAGCCGGTCATCGGGTCGCCAGGCGACCCGTGGCAGGGGTCGTCCGAAAGGTAAGACTTTCGGATTTGCTCGATCACCAACTGGCAATGGATACGTAATAATTTCCTCAATTTGTCACAATATCCAATTGCGATTAATGCGTGAATTATCCGAATTAAATCGGAGAAAAACGCTTGCGTGAACCTCGCAGTTTTTCTGCTAGTCTTGCGCCGGCGTTGATTGGCCGCCAGGTCCGCGAACACACCAATTTCTAACCGATGTGGGAATGCCTACCATGCTGAAAGTCACCAAAGCCGTGTTTCCCGTAGCGGGCCTCGGGACACGATTCCTGCCGGCTACCAAAGCAAGTCCGAAGGAAATGCTGCCGATCGTCGACAAGCCGCTGATCCAGTACGCGGTCGAAGAAGCGATCGACGCCGGCATCACCGAGATGATCTTCGTGACGGGCCGCAGCAAACGCGCGATCGAAGATCACTTCGATAAATCCTATGAAATCGAGTCCGAACTCGAAGCGCGCAACAAGCAGAAGCTGCTCGATCTCGTGCGCAGCATCAAGCCGGCCAACGTCGACTGCTTTTACGTGCGCCAGGCCGAAGCGCTCGGTCTCGGCCATGCGGTGCTGTGCGCCGAAAAACTGGTGGGCGACAGCCCGTTCGCGGTGATTCTCGCCGACGACCTGCTGCATAGCGCGAAGCCCGTGATGAGTCAGCTCGTCGATACCTTCAACCACTATCACAGCTCGGTGATCGGCGTCGAAACGATCGCGCGCGAGGACAGCCGCTCTTACGGCGTCGTCGACGGCCGCGAGTGGGAAGACAACGTGATCAAGCTGTCGGGCATCGTCGAGAAGCCAGCGCCGGATGAGGCGCCGTCGAATCTCGGCGTGGTGGGCCGCTACGTGCTGATGCCGACGATCTTCAAGCATATCCGCGCGCTGAAGCCGGGCGCGGGCGGCGAGCTGCAACTGACCGACGCGGTGCAGTCGTTGCTGACCGAGGAGCAGGTGCTAGCGTATCGCTACTTCGGCACGCGCTTCGATTGCGGCAGCAAGCTCGGCTATCTGAAGGCGACCGTCGAATTCGCACTGCGCCATCCCGAGGTGAAGGCTGAATTCGAGGCGTATCTGCAAGCCTTTATGAAGAACGAAGCGTCAGGTGGCGAGGCGGCGCAATTGGCGGCAGAAGCCGCGTGAAGTGACACGACCTGGAGGGAAAAACGGGCGCCGCATTGCACGGCGCCCGTCGTCGTTTCGGCCGGACGGCCTCAACCCCGCTTCTTCACCTCGAGCCGGAACTTGTGCAGCAACGGCTCGGTATATCCGCTCGGCTGCTGGCGCCCCTCGAAGACGAGCGCCTGCGCGGCCTTGAACGCGATCGTGTCGAAGCCGGGCGCCATCGGCTGGTAGAGCGGATCACCGGCGTTTTGCGCGTCCACCACCTTGGCCATGCGCTTGAACGTCTCCTCGACGAGCTCGCGCTTGATCACACCGTGATACAGCCAGTTGGCGATGTGCTGGCTCGAAATACGCAGCGTCGCGCGGTCTTCCATCAGGCCGACGTTGTGAATGTCCGGCACTTTCGAGCAGCCGACGCCCTGGTCGACCCAGCGCACCACATAGCCGAGAATGCCCTGCGCGTTGTTGTCGACCTCGGCGCGGATTTCGTCGTCGCTCCATTGCGCCTTTTCGACGACCGGAATCGTCAGCAGGCCGTCGAGCAGTTCGTCGCGCACCGTCGCATAGTCGGTGCGTTCGAGTTCCTGCTGGACCGCCTGCACGTCGACCTGGTGATAGTGCAGCGCGTGCAGCGTCGCCGCGGTCGGCGAGGGCACCCATGCGGTGTTCGCGCCGGCCTTCGGATGGCCGATCTTCTGCTCGAGCATCGCGTGCATGAGGTCGGGCATCGCCCACATGCCCTTGCCGATCTGCGAGCGGCCGCGCAAGCCCGCGCTCAAACCGACCAGCACGTTGCTGCGCTCGTACGACGTGATCCACTTGCTCGACTTCATGTCGCCCTTGCGCATCATCGGGCCCGCTTCCATCGCCGAGTGCATCTCGTCGCCGGTCCGATCGAGGAAGCCCGTGTTGATGAACGCGACGCGCGCCGACGCTTCGGCGATACAGGCGAGCAGATTCACGCTGGTGCGGCGCTCCTCGTCCATGATGCCCATCTTGATCGTGTTGCGCGGCAGCTTCAGCAGGTCTTCGACGCGCGCGAACAGTTCGCTCGCGAACGCGACTTCGGCCGGTCCGTGCATCTTCGGCTTCACGATATAAATCGAGCCGGTGCGCGAGTTCAGCTTGTTCTGGCGGTCGCGCAGCGCGCACAGCGTCGTGATCACCGCGTCGAGAATGCCTTCCGGAATCTCGTGGCCGTCTTTCGTCAATACGGCCGGGTTCGTCATCAGATGGCCGACGTTGCGGATGAACAGCAGCGAGCGGCCATGCAGCTTGACCTGCGACTTGCCGTCGGCGCCGACGTATTCGCGATCGGCATTGAGCCGGCGCGTGAAGGTCTTGCCGTTCTTCGTGACCTGTTCGGTCAGGTCGCCGTTCATGAGGCCGAGCCAGTTGCGATAGAGCTGCACCTTGTCATCGGCGTCGACGGCCGCGACCGAGTCTTCGCAATCGATGATCGTCGTGACGGCCGCTTCGACGACGATGTCCTTCACATGGGCGGCATCGGTCTTGCCGATCGAATCGTTCGCATCGATCTGGATCTCGACGTGCAGGCCGTTGTGCTTGAGCAGCACCGCCGACGGCGTGCTCGCGTCGCCCTGATAGCCGACCAACTGCGCTGGTGTCTTCAGCGCCGTGGCGCCGCTCTTCAGCGCGACGACCAGTTGGCCGTTCTCGACGCTATAGCGCGTTGCGTCCGCGTGCGAGCCGTTCGCGAGCGGCGCGGCCTGATCGAGGAACTTGCGCGCGTACGCGATCACGGCTGCGCCGCGCACCGGGTTGAAGCCCTTCTGCTTTTCCGCGCCGTCCGTTTCGGGGATCGCGTCGGTGCCGTACAGCGCGTCGTACAGGCTGCCCCAGCGAGCGTTTGCGGCGTTCAGCGCGTAGCGCTGGTTCGACAGCGGCACGACGAGCTGCGGGCCGGCCTGTCCGGAGATTTCGCTGTCCACGTGGTCGGTCGTGGCCTGGACGCTGGTGGGCACGGGCACGATGTAGCCGATGCCATCGAGAAACGCACGATACGCGCGCAGATCCCGCACCGGGCCGGGATTGGCGCGATGCCAGTTGTCGAGTTCGCTTTGCAGGCGGTCGCGCTCGGCGAGCAACGCCCGATTTTTGGGCGCCAGCTCGTGCACGAGGGCGTCGAATCCCGACCAGAAGGCGGCGCTGTCGATTCCGGTGCCGGGCAGGGCTTCGGATTCAACGAACTGGTCGAGGTTGGCGGCGACCTGCAGTCCGCCGCGCGGGTTCATCTGAGTCATCGACTGCTCCATCTGTTATGGGACCGACGAGGGGGCATCGGTCCGCGTTGTGTCTCAGGATTGCTTTGGCGCTCGGCGCGTTACACGCCGAGCGCCTGAATGCCGGCTTTCGCGATCTGCGCATCCTGCTCCGACTTGACGCCCGACACGCCGACCGCGCCGACCACGTGGCCGTCAACGATCACCGGCACCCCGCCTTCGAGCGTGCCCTGCAGCGGTGCGCTGAGGAACGCGGTGCGGCCGTTGTTGATCATGTCTTCATAGACCTTGGTTTCGCGCCGGCCGAGCGCCGCGGTGCGCGCTTTTTCGGTCGCGATATACGAGGTGGAGGGTGCCGCGCCGTCGAGACGCAGCACCGCGAGCGGATGGCCGCCGTCGTCCGCGACGACGATCGCGACAGGCCATTTGTTCTTTTCGGCTTCCGCTCGGGCGGCATCGACAATGCGGGTCGTCTCGGCGACGGTCAACACGGGTTTGCTCAGCATAATGAATTTCCTGTCTCGGTGATGGGGAAGGTGGCTTCTACAGCTTCTTTCGGTAACCGGCGATGCGGCGCTTCAGAAGATCCTCGGCGCTCCGTTGCAAGCTTCTTGCGGCTCTCCGGCGCGCGCCTGATCCGACGATTTTACTTCCGCGCGAGGCAGCGCGAAACGGCGGCCTCCCCAGGCGGCTCTGCCCGTGCGCTCGACAGTGTCGCCGCAACGCCACGCATGGGGCGGTCCACAAGCGCGGCCTGGTTCAGAAATAACGAGGTATACCAGCAGATGAGCTGGTTTTCGAAGCCTTCATTGCGGCCAGACAATGGTCGTGCCGCGAGCCGTAGCGGGGGCTACGGCTTCGGTTCATCGTCGGATGACAGCGGCCAAGCGAACGAGGCCCGGTTCACGCTTTCACGAGTGATCCAGACCCGCGCATGGGCGACGCGAACACCGGTTAGCCGCCCACGAACCGGTCGAAACCGGTGGAAGGCCGCCGAAACTGGCTGATACGCCCGAAGAAACGTTCGATCTGAGTTCGACCTCTATCAGGTCGGTTTCCCGCACTCGCCGACAATGAGGCCAACCGGGGCAGCAGCATTGACTATGATCGCGCTGTCAGTCCGGACCACACGATGACGGCTCGGCGGTGCGACCCAGTCAGCGATCGGGGGGCGTTGATGAATGGCGATCGCGGAGAAATCCTTGCACCCAGTTTTCGGGGCGACGTCCGAGATCGGGTGCGCGATGGCAAGGTGGGCGAAGCCCAAACATATTCCAGCGCATAGTGCAGGCAGCGTACGCATGGTGTGTCCTCCTTGTGCGAGAGAACCAGTAGAGTGCCAGTCAACTATCTGTCAGCTTCGATCAGTGGGGCTCTGCAGCGATCAACCTTGCTCCGCGTCGGCAGTGGCGGATCGAACGTTGGCTCGTTGAAGGCACGACAGGCCTGGTACGCTTTCAATCTATGCAGTGGCGATTAAAGCAGGCTTAAAGGCTTTCCCCGTGTCGGCACGGTGATGATCGCCCGTTCTCTCCACCGTGCGGGGACGCCTTGTGGCAGGTGCCTGCTATCCATACGCCGAAGGCCCGGCAAACGAAGAATCTCGCGGATGTGAGCGCCGATGGCCGATCCGCATTGCAGGGCCGCGGCGTCAATATCAATTGGACGATCCAGCAGTCCCGCCAACCAGTGGCGTCTGTTGAACCTGAAACTGCCGCAGCGCCCAACCGAATGACTCGATTTCCCGCTTATGCAGCATCGCGAGTTTCAACAGGCACCGCTCGCCTTTTTCCGTCAGGTGGACCTGCACGAGTCGCCGGTCGGAAGCGTCGGGGCGACGCTCGACGAGCCCGGCGGCTTCGCAGCGGGACACGAGCGCCGCGGTGCCGTTGGGCGCTGCCTGCAACCGTTCAGCCAGTTCGCCGATACTGGCCCAGGAGCGGTCGGGAAATCCCCTGACGTGAAGGAGCATCTGATATTGCAGAGGCGTGACTCCTTCCGCGTGAGTAATTTCTTCCGAATACCGCAGGAACCTGCGTAACTGGTAACGGAATGCCGACATGGCTTCGAGATCCCGCTTGTTGGGCATGCCGACCCGGATGTGCGGTGATGTTTGCTTCACTTTGCTACCTGGTATTGCGTGACCGTAGCAGGAACTTCCCGCGTCCTCGACCGTATGCCGCGGCTATGCCTCCTCGCCTTTTTCATCCTGTCCGATAACGACGCTCGTCGACGACGCAAACATGTAACGCGGCACATCCAGATTCTGGGGCGCGGGTTTGTCTTTGAACACTCGACCGGCCAGGTCGTAAGTCGAGCCGTGACAAGGGCACAGAAAGCCCCCGGGCCAATCGTCGGGCAGACTGGGTTGCGGCCCGGGCTGGAAGCGGGGCAGCGGGGTGCAGCCGAGATGGGTGCACACGCCGATCACAACGAGTATGTTGCGATGCTCCGGGCGCGACCGGTACTCGTTGTTGCAGTAGGCCGGCAGCGGTATCGAGAACGGATGCACGGTATGCGGGTCGGCGACCATCGGGTTGGCCTTGAGCACGGCCGCCAGCATCTCGTTGGTTCTGTTGACGATGAAAATCGGCTTGCCGCGCCACGCCACGGTCATCATGCTGCCAGGCTCGAGTCTGCTGATGTCGGCGCTGACTGGCGCCCCGGCTGCCCTCGCACTCGCCGGCGGCGCAAACGAGTCGACAAAAGGAACGACGACCGCCACGCCTCCTATGGCGCCGACGGCCGATGTGGCGATGAGCCATCTGCGGCGGGTTTCGTCGAGAGGCTCGCTGGAACCGTTTTTCATGGCAAGCTCCGAGTCGGTTCGGTTGCCCATCGCGACTTTTCACGAGTACCGGTTACGAATGCACCGCCGCGGTCGTCACGCGCCGGAAAGCCGGCGAATCGGATCGCGTGCGGCCAGAAAGGCGAAACGCCGGTCTACATCGACCACAGGAACACTTCATGCACATGCGACGACGGAGCGATATTCACGTCCCTGCGCTCCGTCTTGCCGTTATATGTGGCGCTTACGCTATACCGGCCGTGAGGCAGCGACGCCAACAGGAAAGGACCCTTTGCGGTGGTCTGCAATATCGTATTGCCGTGCATGTCGGATAGCGTCACCGGGATATTCGCAAGGTACTCGTTGCCGCTAGCCGCCTTGCCCGCAAACTCGAGCGTGAGTGGATACCTTGGCATGACCTCCTTGATAGCGGTGGATTGGCCAAGGCCGATCCCGCCGCTCAGGAACGTAACCTCACCCTCGTGCTGTACCGCGGGTAAAGGCTGAGTTGCCGCGAACGCGTATTGGACGCTTGCACTCAGTGCGAGTGCCGTCAAGCCAACTTTGACGATTGCGTGCTGGTTCATTTCGAGCTCCTCGTAAAGTGTGGCGATGAGGTACGCGCCGCCACTGCGCTGCCAAGGTCTGTCCCTAGCCCATGTCGATGGTGACGAACATGCGCTGTCCGTCGCGTTGGACCAATAGCGCGACCGCGTTACCGCTGTTCGCCGCTTTCCGCCGGAACTGGGCGGGACTTGATACATGAGTACTGTCGATCATCAGGATGATGTCTCCCGGTTCGATGCCGGCGAGCGCGCCGGCCCCCGTGCTTTTTTCGACCAGGACACCACCTTCGACACCTGCGTCGTGTCGCTCCTGTGCGGTCAAACCACGCACGGTCAGCCCATCGGGAACTGCGACCTGCGCAATGGCCGGGGTCTCGGCAGGAGTGGCATTCAGACTGCCAAGCGCGACTGTCATATCGTGCGTGGCGTTATCGCGCCAGTACACGAGATGGACGGATGTGCCCGGTTTGAGATCGGCTACTGTGACGGGCAACTGGGTCGAATCTGGAATATCAACGCCATTGATCTTCATGATGACGTCGCCTGGTCTGAGACCGGACCTGGCAGCCGGTCCTCGCGGGTCGACCGAGCTGACGAGCGCCCCTTGCGGCCGGTTCAGACCGAAAGATTGCGCAAGCGGCCAGCTGACATCCTGAATCGTGATGCCGAGGCGTCCGTGTTCCGCCTCGTGGTGAAGTTGCAACTGTCGGGCAACTTTCATCGCTTCATCGATCGGCAGCACGAACGCGGCTCCTTCAACGTCGCCGATCTCTTTCGTGATGGGCATTTCGATCCCAATGACGTTGCCGTTCAGACTGAACACCGGGCTGCCTGCATCGCCCGCATTTTCGGTCATGTCAGTCTGGATAAGCGGTACATACGACTCGCCTGGCAAAGGCCGCGACATGTTGCTGATGATGCCTGCCGTCACCGTGTCGTTCAGTCCATAAGGGGAGCCGATCGAGACGACCCACTGACCGGCCTTGTTCGCGGACGGTGAGCCAATTTTGACTGTCGGCAGTTTGGTGGCGGGAATCTTGAGCAGCGCGATACCGCTCGCTGGGTCGTCGCCGACCACCGTGGCCTTGAACCTGCGACCGTCCTTTAGCGTCACGCTGATTAGGGTTGCTTTGGTTATCAGGCTGGAGTCGGTGAGAATGTATCCATCGGCGGCGATGATGAATCCTGAGCCGCTGCGTTGCGAAGCCAGACCTGCCGCGCCAGGAGGGGCGTAGGCGAACTGCTGGAACTGCCGGGTAAAAGGATCGTCTTCGCTGCCGGCCGGCGGCCAGAGGGGAGTGAAGGTGGCGACGGGTTGAGCCGCTGTCACGCTGATATTGACGACTGCTTTGCCTTCTTCGCTGACGAGGCGCGAGAAGTCCGTCACTATCGCGGGCGCCGTGTCGTGGCCTGGAAGCCTGGCAGCCGGCACATTCGCGCCGGAGCTTGCGTTGTTCGGAGGGGATTGCGCCATGCAGCCCGCGGACACCGCCACGGTCAGACATTCCACGATCAGGAAGTACTTGAGGTTGTCGCGTCGCATCACATGCCCCCCGACACGAGCAGTTGAGTCGGTTGAGTCGGAGTAACGCGTCTGTCCGATGCGTTCTCCATGCTGCTGTGATTCGACTTTAGGTCGCCACTTTTAAAACAAGCTTAAAAAAAGCCCGATGAGAGGGTCCGGCTCGCACGTCCCCGTCAACGCTAATTTCGGTACTATACGAATCTACTTTCAGTCCCCGATTTTCGCCGGAACTGCGCTCCCGGCGCGCGTGCAACCATGCCTACCATCAACGAACTGTTCGTCTATCCGATCAAATCCTGCGCGGGCATCGCGCTCGCCGAGGCGCGGCTGTTGGCGACGGGCCTCGAATACGACCGCAACTGGATGATCGTCGATCCCGAAGGCGCGATGTTCACGCAGCGCGCGTATCCGCGCATGGCGCTGATCAAGGTCGAACTCGGCGCAGAGGATCTGATCGTCAGCGCGCCGGACATGCGTGAGCTGCGCACGCCGCTCGATGCCGCGCGGCTCGCCGCGGCACCCAGGGTCGCTACCGCGGTGTGGCGCGACGCGGCCTACGGGCTCGATACCGGTGAAGAAACGGCGGCCTGGTTCACGGAGTTCCTCGGTCTGCCCGCGCGCTTGCTGCGCTTCGATCCCGAGCGGGAACGCGTCGTCGATCCGGACTATACGGACAGCACGGGGGGCGCCACGACCTTTTTTGCCGATGGCTTTCCGCTGCTAGTGGTCGGCCAGGCCTCGCTCGACGATCTGAACGCGCGCCTGAACGGCAAAGGCGCACCGTCGATCAGAATCGATCGCTTCAGGCCCAATATCGTGCTCAGCGGCCTCGATGCCTATGAAGAGGACTATGTCGAGACACTCGCCGTCGGCGCGAATGCGGACTCAAGCGCGCGCGTCGAGTTGCGGCTCGTCAAGCTGTGCTCGCGCTGTCCGGTGCCGACCATCGATCAGGCGCGCGGCGCGCCCGATCCCGACTGGCCGAACGAGCCGACCGACACGATGCTCGGTTACCGAGTCAGCGAGCGCTTCGACGGCGCGGTCACGTTCGGCAACAACGCGCTGGTCGCGAGCGGGGCGGGGGCCTGGCTGCGCGTCGGGCAGCAGGTCGACGCGGAGCTCGGGTTCGGCGATTGATGGGATGAAAGGCGGGCGAGGCCCGCTTCGAGCGCCGATCAGGCTGCCCGCGCCATGGCCGACGCGGGTAGTGTTTGCCCAACTCGATTGCCGCGAGCTTCGCGTTCGCAGCAAGGCGCTTCGGCGCTCTCGCCAACCGCATTGCCCACCAGAATCACCGCCGGACTGCCGAAACCGGCGCCGAGCGCATCGGCGGCGAGCCGATCGAGCCGCGTCAACAGGCGCCGCTCGCCGCTGCCGCCGGCCCACTGCACGACCGCGGCCGGCGTTTCGGCCGGCAGGTGCGCGAGCAACGCAGCGGCGATGCCGTCGATGCGCCGCATGCCCATATAGATCGCGAGCGTCGTGCGCGTCGCGGCAAGGGCGCCCCAGTCCGGCTCGCCGTGATCTTCGGTGTGCGCGGTGACGAAGCTCACGCCGTGGCAATGCCGCCGATGCGTGAGCGACATGCCGAGGCCCGCGGCGGCCGCGAAGCCCGACGAGATGCCGTTGACGATCTCGACCGCGAGGCCCGCATCGCGCAGCACCGCGAGTTCCTCGCCCGCGCGACCGAACAGCAACGCTTCGCCGCCTTTGACGCGCACCACGTGCAGACCCTTCAGCGCATAACGCCGCATCAGCCGCTCGATGAACGCCTGCGGCGTCGAGCGGCAGCCGCCGCGTTTGCCGACGCGAATCACGCGCGCCTGCGGCGCGAGCGTCACGATGTCGGGATTCGCGAGGTCGTCGAGCAGCACGACGTCGGCGGCCGCGAGCGCCTTGACGGCCTTCAGGGTCAGCAAGTCGAGGTCGCCCGGGCCCGCGCTCAGCAGCGTGACCTTGCCGGTGTTGGTGTTCATGTTGGTGTCCTTATGCCGTTGGTTTCCGTTGGCCCGAAACGAAAACGGCGCCCGCCCGTGAAGATCACGAGGGGACGCCGTTGTCCGTTGCATTGCCTGTCGACGGTTGAGTCTGCGCGTCGCGACGACGTTGTCGCGATGAGGTTGCGCAAGAGCAATGCAAGGACCACGCCATCGATCCGATCAAGGCGCGCAAGCCGTTGCCACACATTGCGATTCACGCGGAAAACATGACGGCGATCGCACGCCCGTGCGCCTTCGTTTCGCACGTCGACAGTGCTGCGTCGCACCATCCCTGTGCCTCGCCGCCTCAAAACGCGTCGCGCGCGGGGGCCGGTCCGAAGCCGCGCGACTTGCCGCAAATCCCCGCCACACCGCGCTTTCGGGCGCATTTATCGAAATTGGCACAGCCCTTGCGATAAGCGTTGCCATCGGACCAACGTGGGTTCGTCGCGCTTGCAGCACAACTGCACGCGCCCGTAGCACCCAACAGGACAACGGCGTCCCCCGAATTCGGCCCCTCGGCTGGATTCGCGGGACGCCGTTTTTATTTCCGCAATCGCTTTCGCCAGACACCAGAGGACGGCGCGCTCATGAAAATCATCGTTATCGGTCACGGGATGGTCGGCCACAAACTGGTCGAATGCCTGGCGCAACGGGCCGCGCACGATCTCGACATCACGGTGCTGGGCGAAGAACCGCGACCGGCCTACGATCGCGTGCATCTGTCCGAGTTCTTCTCGGGCAAGACCGCCGATGACCTGTCGCTCGTCGAGCCGGGCTTCTTCGAGCGCCACGGCGTGCAACTGAAGCTGAACGCGCGGGCGGTCGCGGTCGATCGCGACGCGCGCACGGTGACGGTCGCGACCGGCGAAACGCTGCCGTACGACCGCCTCGTGTTCGCGACCGGCTCCTATCCGTTCGTGCCGCCGGTGCCGGGCCGCGAGCGCGGCGACTGCTTCGTCTATCGAACGATCGACGATCTCGAAGCGATGCGCGAATGCGGCGCCCGCTCGAAGACGGGCACGGTCGTGGGCGGTGGCCTGCTCGGTCTCGAATGCGCGAAGGCGCTGCGCGACATGGGTCTGCAAACGCACGTGGTCGAATTCGCGCCGCGCCTGATGGCGGTGCAGGTCGACGACGGCGGCGGCCGCGTATTGCGCGGCCGGATCGAAGAGCTTGGCGTCACGGTGCACACGCAGAAGAACACGACGGCGATCGTCGACGGCGAAGCGGGCACGCACCGCATGCAGTTCGCCGACGGCAGCCATCTCGACACCGACATGATCGTGTTCTCCGCCGGCATCCGTCCGCGCGACGATCTCGCGCGCGCATGCGGCCTCGAACTCGGCGCGCGCGGCGGGATCGCCATCGACGACGCGTGCCGCACCAGCGATCCGCACATCTATGCGATCGGCGAATGCGCGCTGTGGCACGGCCAGCTGTTCGGGCTCGTCGCGCCCGGCTACGAGATGGCGCGCGTGGTCGCGAAGCAGTTGCTCGGCGACCCGGCCGAATTCGCGGGCGCCGACATGAGCACGAAGCTCAAGCTGATGGGCGTCGACGTCGCCAGCATCGGCGACGCGCACGGCAATACGCCGGGCAGCCGCACCTACCAGTTCAGCGACGAACGCAAGCAGATCTACAAGAAGCTCGTCGTGTCCGATTGCGGCAAGCATCTGCTCGGCGGCGTGATGGTCGGCGACGCGAGCGAATACGGCACGCTGCTGCAGATGATGCTGAACCGCATCGAGCTGCCTGCGTCCCCCGAATTCCTGATCCTGCCGCAAGCGGACGGCAGCGCGAAGCCGGCGCTCGGCGTCGAGGCGTTGCCCGCGGCCGCGCAGATCTGCTCGTGCAACAACGTGTCGAAGGGCGAGCTGTGCGCAGCCGTGTGCGCGGGCGCGACCGACATCGGCGCGTTGAAGAGCGCGACCGGCGCGGGCACCTCGTGCGGCGGCTGCGTGCCGCTCGTCACGCAGGTGATGAAGGCCGAGATGAAGAAGCAGGGCCTCGCGGTGAACAACCACGTCTGCGAGCACTTCCCGTATTCGCGCCAGGAGCTGTATCACCTCGTGCGCGTCGAGGGAGTGCGCAGTTTCGGCGCGCTGCTCGCCAAGCATGGCCGCGGGCTCGGTTGCGACATCTGCAAGCCGGCGGTCGCGAGCATTCTCGCGTCGTGCTGGAACGAATTCGTGCTGAAGAAGGAGCACGCGTCGCTGCAGGACACCAACGACTACTACCTCGCGAACATCCAGCGCGACGGCACCTATTCGGTCGTGCCGCGCATGCCGGGCGGCGAAGTGACGCCCGACGGCCTGATCGCGGTCGCGCAGGTCGCGAAGAAATATGGCCTCTATACGAAGATCACCGGCGGCCAGCGTGTCGATCTGTTCGGCGCGCGCGTCGAGCAATTGCCGTTGATCTGGGAAGAGCTGATCGCGGCCGGCTTCGAATCGGGCCACGCGTACGGCAAATCGCTGCGTACGGTGAAGTCGTGCGTCGGCTCGACGTGGTGCCGCTATGGCGTCGGCGATTCGGTCGGTCTCGCGGTCGAACTCGAGAATCGCTACAAGGGCCTGCGCACGCCGCACAAGATCAAGTTCGGGGTGTCGGGATGCACCCGCGAATGCGCGGAAGCGCAGGGCAAGGACGTCGGCGTGATCGCGACCGAGAAGGGCTGGAATCTGTACGTGTGCGGCAACGGCGGCATGAAGCCGCGTCACGCGGAACTGCTCGCCGCGGACCTCGATAAGGCGACGCTCGTGCGCTATATCGACCGCTTCCTGATGTTCTACGTGCGCACCGCCGACCGACTGCAACGCACCAGCGTGTGGCGCGACAACCTCGAAGGCGGGCTCGACTATCTGATCGACGTGATCGTCAACGATCGCCTTGGCGTCGCCAACGAGCTCGAAGTGGAGATTCAGCATGTGGTCGACACGTACGAGTGCGAATGGAAAAAGGCCGTCACCGATCCCGAAACGCGCAAGCGCTTCCGCCATTTCGTCAACAGCGGCGAGTCCGATAGCAACGTCGCGTTCGTCGAGGAGCGTGGACAGATCCGGCCGGCAACGCCCGCCGAGCGGCAGGTGCAGCGCATCGAGATTCCCGTTGTCGTCGAGACGGTTTGACCTCATCCGATTCCCGCTTAACTCAAAAGGAGCCCAGTCATGAAGAACGAACGCTTGCCCCGCGCCTGGACCGCGATCTGCGCACTCGACGACATCGTGCCGAACACCGGCGTTTGCGCGCTGGTCAATGGCGAACAGGTGGCCGTGTTTCACGTCGATGGCGGCGAAGTCGAGTCGCCGGCCGAGACCACGGTCTACGCGATCGAAAACTTCGATCCGGGTTCGCACGCGGCGGTGCTGTCGCGGGGACTCGTCGGCAGCCTCGGCGAGCGCATCGTCGTCGCGTCGCCGATCTATAAGCATCACTTCGATCTGCGCACCGGCGAATGCCTCGAAACGCCGTCGTATTCGGTCAGCGCATTTGCCACGCGCGTCGAAAACGGCCAGGTGTGGGTCGCGGTTTGAGGTAGCGGCCTTTGTCCATCGTTCTGATGTTTCAACCCGATCATTCGCGCATGTCTGCTACCAGCGTAAAGAGCGTGTGTCCGTATTGCGGCGTCGGCTGCGGCATGGTGCTGCACGTCGAGGACGGCCAGGTCGTGAAGATCGCTGGCGACAAGGAGCATCCGGCCAACTTTGGCCGGCTCTGCACCAAAGGGCAGTCGGCCCACGTCGCGCTGCGCAAGTCGGGTCGTCTCGAAGGCGCGTTCGTGCGTCGTGCGCGCGACGAAGACCCGGTGCCGCTGCCGATGGCGCAGGCGTTGAGCGATACCGCCGCGCGTCTGCGGCGCGTGCTCGACGAGCATGGTCCCGATGCGCTGTCGTTTTACGTGTCGGGGCAGATGTCGCTCGAAGCGCAGTATCTGGTCAACAAGCTCGCGAAGGGCTTTATCGGCACGAACAATATCGAAGCGAATTCGCGCCTGTGCATGGCGAGCGCGGCGAGCGGCTACAAGCTGTCGCTCGGTGCGGACGGCCCGCCCGGCTCGTACGAAGACTTCGATCACGCGGATCTGTTTTTCGTCAGCGGCGCGAATATGGCCGACTGCCACCCGATCCTGTTCCTGCGCATGATGGATCGCGTGAAGGCGGGCGCGAAGCTGATCGTCGTCGATCCGCGCCGCAACACGACCGCCGGGAAAGCCGATCTGTTCCTGCAGATCAAACCCGGCACCGACCTCGCGCTGCTGAACGGTCTGCTGTATCTGCTGCACGAAAACGGCGCAACGGATGCGGCTTTTATCGCCGAACACACCGAAGGCTGGGACGCGATGCCCGCGTTTCTGGCCGGGTACACGCCGGAGAACGTCGCCCGCATCACGGGCCTCGCCGCCGACGACATCCGTCGCGCCGCGCAGATGATCGGGTCGGCCAAAGACTGGATGAGTTGCTGGACGATGGGCCTGAACCAGAGCACGCACGGCACGTGGCACACCAACGCGCTGTGCAATCTGCATCTGGCGACGGGCCGCATCTGCCGGCGCGGCAGTGGACCGTTCTCGCTGACGGGCCAACCGAACGCGATGGGCGGCCGCGAAATGGGCTATATGGGCCCTGGTCTGCCGGGGCAGCGTTCGGCGCTGGTCGCCGCAGATCGCGCGTTCGTCGAAGCACTGTGGGGCATCGCACCGGGCACGCTCAAAGCAGACGCGGGCAACGGCACGATCGACATGTTCGCGCGCATGGCCGCGGGCGACATCAAGGCGTGCTGGATCATCTGCACGAATCCGGTCGCGACCGTCGCGAACCGGCAGACCGCGATCGCCGGTTTGCGCGCGGCCGAACTCGTGATCGCGCAGGACGCGTTCCTCGATACCGAAACGAACCGCTACGCCGACGTGTTGCTGCCCGGCGCGTTGTGGGCCGAAGCCGAAGGCGTGATGGTCAACTCGGAGCGCAATCTGACGCTGATGCAGCAAGCCATCGAACCGCCCGGCGCGGCGCTGCCCGACTGGCAGATCATCGCGCGCATCGCGTGTGAAATGGGCTTTGGCGATGCGTTCAGCTATGCGAGCGCCGACGAAGTGTTCGCCGAACTCACGCGCGCGGCGAACCCCGCGACCGGCTACGACCTGCGCGGCGCGAGCCATCGCCGCTTGAAGGACTCGCCACTGCAGTGGCCGATCGCGTCGGCCGATTCGTCCGAGCGCAATCCGCTTCGCTATCTGAATGACGGCGTGAGCCAGACACTCAGGGAGTCGGAAGATGGCGGCCACCCGCGCATTGCTTTTCCGACCGCGAGCGGCAGGGCGAAGTTTTTCGCGCGTGCGTATCAGCCCGCGGCCGAGTTGCCCGATCGCGAGTTTCCGATCGTGTTGAACACGGGCCGTCTGCAGCATCAGTGGCACACGATGACCAAGACCGGCAAGGTCGCGATGCTGAACAAGCTGAACCCGGGACCCTTCGTCGAAATTCATCCGGACGACGCGGCCGAACTCGGGATTCGCGCGAAGGACGCGGTCGAGATCCGTTCGCGGCGCGGCCGCGCGGTCCTGCCCGCCGTCGTCACCGATCGTGTGAGCGCGGGTCAGTGCTTCGCGCCGATGCACTGGAACGACGTGTTCGGCGACGAACTGTGCATCAATGCGGTAACCAACGACGCGGTCGATCCGGTTTCTCTGCAGCCCGAACTGAAAGCCTGCGCGGTCGCGCTGAGTTTGGTGACGGTGGATCGCGACGCGAGCACTCGCAATGACTACGATGCGCTCTCTACCCCCGCCGACGCAGCGGTTTTAGCGCCAAGCGCCAAGGATCAACCCATGCCTCGTATCGAAGCCCTCACGACTTTGCTGCAACTGCCGCCCGAGCCCGCGCCCATGCCGTCGCTCAGCGATGCGGAGCGCGGGTATCTGGCGGGTTTCGTCAGTGGCCTGCGTTCGGCCGAAGCGCAAGGTCTCGCCAACGTGCCGGTGCTGCCGCACAGCGCACCGTTCGATGCGGTGAAGCGGCTCTATGTCGATGGTTTGCTTGCGGGACTGTATAGCCGCAGCGCGACGACAACCCAGACGTCGACCGCTGCATTGCGGCCGAATCTCGCACAGGAAGAGCCACGCGAATCGGGCGTGCGCATCGTGCGCGTGCGGCCGAAGGTCACGCTGTTGTGGGCCTCGCAAACCGGCAACACCGAATCGCTGACCGAGCGTTACGCGACCCGTCTGATGGAATCGGGCTTCGAAATCCGCACCGCGTGCATGACCGACTATTCGTTCGCGACGCTCGCGAAGGCGCAATACGTACTGCTGATGACGAGCACGTTCGGCGACGGCGATGCGCCCGACAACGCGCAGGACTTCTGGACGCAACTGAACGCCGCCACGGCGCCGCGCCTCGACGGCGTGCGTTTCGCGGTGCTCGCGCTCGGCGATCGCAACTACGATCAGTTCTGCGGTCACGGCCGCCGTCTGGACGAGCGGCTCGCCGCGCAGGGTGCGCTGCGTCTGACCGAGCGCGTCGATTGCGATATCGAATATCAGCAAAGCGCCGATGCATGGCTCGAACGCGTGATCGTCTGCATCAAGCAGGCGGATGCCGCGCTGTACGCGGTGCCGCCGGGCGGCATGATCAACGCGGTGGTGGGCGCGGTGCCGACCAAGGCGCGGCCGGCCGCGTCGCGCGTCGTCGGCAATCTGCGCCTGAACCGGCAGGGCGCCGCGAAGGATACGCGCTACGTGTCGCTGCAAACGGGCGAGACGAACCTCGAATACGAAGCGGGCGATGCGCTCGGCGTGTGGCCGAGCAACTGCCCCGAACTCGTCGACGAACTGATCACGCTGAGCGGTTTGCACGCGGAGGCATCGGTGCACGTGGCGGGTATCGGCGACATGCGGCTCGCCGATGCGCTCGGCAAGCACTACGAGATCGCGCGGCCGAGCGCCGAGGCGCTCGCGTTCGTCGCCGCGCGCAGCGGCAACGGCGCGCTGGGCGATCTGCTCGCGCCCGAACGCAAGGCGGATCTGAAGCAATGGCTATGGGGACAGCAGCTCGCCGACGTATTGCACGAGTTTCCGGTGAGCCTCTCGGCCGCCGAGCTGACCGGCATGCTGAAACGTCTGCAGCCGCGTCTGTATTCGATCGCATCGAGCCCGAAGGCGCATCCGGGCGAAGTGCATCTGACGGTATCGGCGGTGCGTTACAGCAACGGACGGCGGCACCGCAAGGGCGTGTCGTCGACGTTTCTCGCGGATCGCGCAAGCGACAGCGACGTGCCCGTGTTCGTGCAGAAGTCCGCGCACTTTCGTCCTCCTCATCAATCGGACACGCCGATGATCATGGTCGGGCCGGGCACCGGCATCGCGCCGTTTCGCGGCTTTCTGCACGAACGGCAGGCACGCGGCGAGCGCGGACGCAACTGGTTGTTCTTCGGCGAACAGCATGCCGCGACCGACTTCTACTATCGCGACGAACTCGAAGCGATGCGCGCGAGCGGTCTGCTGACCCGGCTCGACGTCGCGTTCTCGCGTGACCAGGCCGACAAGATCTATGTGCAGGACCGCATGCGCGAACACGGTGCGCAACTGTGGGCATGGCTCGAAGACGGTGCGCATTTCTATGTATGCGGCGACGCGAACCGGATGGCGCGCGATGTCGATGCGGCGCTGAAGGACGTCATCACGACTCACGGTGGCATGAGCGAAGAGAAAGCACTCGAATACGTGAGCCGTTTGACGCGCGAAAAGCGTTATGCACGCGATGTGTATTGAGCCGCCGATGCGTTTCGGAAGATGCCTTTAAAAAGGCCTCGCAACAGACAACACGATGGCATGACGCTTGCATGTCGAGTCCGAGTGAAAACTCCGGGCGACATGCCGGCGAAAAACAGAAGTAACGCAGCAACTGGACTACCCCGGAATTTTATTTACTGAGGATCTCTGATGAAAAACGTGATGCATTCCCTGCGAAGCGGTGATTGGCGCGCACTCGTCGCCTGCTTTCTGTATTTCGACACGGGCTTCACCGTCTGGGTGCTGTATGGGCCGCTCGCGCCGTTCATCAGCAAGAGCATTGCGATGACGCCCGCGCAGCAGGGTCTGCTCGTCGCGGTGCCGGTGTTGTCCGCGGCGATTCTGCGCGTGACGCTCGGCAATCTGTATCAGTCCGCGCACGGCAAACGCATTGCGTTGATGGGCGTGCTGCTGTCGGCGGTGCCGACGATCGTGCTGCCGTTGCTGCAATCGGTGCCGTCGTACGAAACGCTGCTGGTGCTCGGCGTGTTCCTTGGCGTCGGCGGCGCCAGCTTCGCGGTCGCGCTGCCGATGGCCGGCAGTAACTATCCGCCGAAAGTGCAGGGCCTCGTCTTGGGGCTGGCCGCGGCCGGCAACATCGGCGCCGTGCTCGACGGCTTTCTGTTCCCGCAACTGGCGACGCGCTACGGTTGGCAACTCGCCGCGGGCGGAGCCTTGCCGCTGCTCGCGATCGCCGCGATCACGCTGTACTTCTGGGCCAACGACGCGGGCGTCAAAACCGGCAGCGTGCTGCGCGCCTTCGCCAGTTTCGCGACGACGCTGGTCGGCCTGATCGCGCTCGTGCTGCTCGTCGAAGCGGGGCTATTCGGCGCGGGCAAGACCGGCGTGCTGCTGCTGCCGGTGATCGGTGCGCTGCTGGCGATCGCGGTGCTGCCGCAACGCTACCGCTCGGTGCTCGCCGAGCGCGATACGTGGGTCATCATGCTCGTCTATAGCATCACATTCGGCGGTTTCGTCGGCATGTCCTCGTATGTGTCGTTGCTGCTGACCAACCTGTATCAACTGTCGAAAATCGACGCGGGCCTGTTCATGGCGCTGCTCGCCGCGACCGGCGCGATGGTGCGCCCGCTCGGCGGTCTGATTGCCGACCGCGTGTCGGGCGTGCGCGCGCTAACCGTGCTGCTGGCGATCATCGCGGTTTGCGATTTCCTGTTCGCGGCGGCGATGCCGTCGCTCGCGGGCGGCATTGCGTTGCTGCTGTGCCTCTATGTCGCGTTCGGGCTCGGCAATGGCGCGACGTTCCAGCTCGTGCCGCATCGCTGGGCCGGCCGCACCGGGCTGATGTCCGGCATCGTCGGCGCGGCGGGCGGCATCGGCGGCTTCTATCTGCCGGTCGTGATGGGCATCGCGAAGGAAAGCACCGGCAGCTATCAAATGGGCTTCGCGACGTTCGGCACACTGTCGGCTTGCGCGTTCCTTGCGATCGTCGCGCTGCGCCGGCCGTGGATGGCGTGGTCGATGCAAACCGGCGTCATGCACGCGCATGCGACGGAGTAAGGCGCGGCGCGCGGCGTCCGGTCGTGCCGGCGCCGCACGCATCACGCTCTGAACAAAGCGCAGTCGAATGCTTGCATATCGGAGGCGGTGCTTCTAATATGCAGTCAGGAGGCTGCATATGAACTCATCGACCGATCGCATCGAAAAGCAGGTTCTGTTGAAGGCGCCGCGCTCGCGCGTCTGGCGTGCGCTGTCCAACGCCGAGGAATTCGGCAAATGGTTCGGCGTGAATCTCACCGGCAAGCGGTTCGTCGCGGGGCAATCCACGCAGGGGCACATCACTTATCCAGGCTATGAGCATCTGCTGATGAACGTGCTGGTCGAGCGTGTCGAGCCCGAGCATCATCTGTCGTGGCGCTGGCATCCGGCCGCGATCGACATCACGATCGACTACACGGCTGAGCCGACCACGCTCGTGGAATTCGATCTGAGCGACGTCGAGTCGGGCACGCTGCTGCGCGTCGTCGAATCGGGCTTCGACCAGTTGCCGGTCGGGCGCCGCGCGCAAGCGTTCCGGCTGAACGACGGCGGCTGGGAGCAGCAGATGGTCAACGTCGAGCGATATGTCGGCGCGAGCTAGGGCGGCCCCCGCGAAGGCGGGCCTCAAGGCGGCGACACTGCGCAGTTCGGCGGCGGTGTTCGCGGCGCTCGGTGACGAGACGCGTCTGCGGCTTGTCGCGGCGTTGTGCGCGGGCAGTGCGATGTCGATCGCGCAACTGACGGCCGGCACCGACATCACGCGGCAGTCGGTCACGCAGCATCTGCAGGTGCTGGCCGACGCGGGCCTCGTGCACGACGTGAAGGTCGGACGCGAGCGCCTGTGGGCGTTCGAGCCCGCGCATCTCGACGCGGCACGCCGCGCGCTCGACGCGATTTCGCGGCAGTGGGATCAAGCGCTGCTGAAGCTGAAGACGATGGTCGAAGAATGAAGGGCGGGCGTCCGTGGTGATTGCACGAACCGAGCCGGCACGCGGATTGGCCGCCTGCCGGTAGGCTGTACGCGACGGCGGGCGCCGCATTTTTTACCGACTGCGAGCGGCACATCGTGCACGGAAGTGCGGAACAACGCAAAAAGGGGCCAAAAAATTGGCCCCCAATCCGCTGTAAAAAAGGAAGAAAAACGAGCCCGCGACTAATCGGCGATCCGCTTGTCGGCCAGCGCGTTCTGGCAGTCGGCCAGAACCTGCCGGACGAGCCGGGCTTGCGGGTCGAGTTCGTCGGTATCGAGAATTTCTTCAACCGCGTCGCGCGCCCAGTCGGCATCGACGAAGCGCGCGTGGCGCCGCGCGATTTCGACCGCGGTGGCCGACAGCTTCGCGACGCACAGCCAGTCGGCTTCGCGCGCGCGGCGGTCGAGCCACTTGTGCGCGGACTGCACGTGAAACGCCGCGTCGGGCCAGTCTTCGTTCAGATAATAAGCGCCGAGGCTGCCGCATGTGAGCCAGCACAACAGCTCCAGGCGGTCACGGGGACTCAGATGTTGGCGTACATCACTCATGGCGACGCTCGCTGCAGTAAATGGCTTCCCGGTGAGGCCGGCGGGCGCCGTCCTCCGCTTTTTACACACGCTTTTTACAAACATTAGCATGCGGAATTCCCGGGCGGCAATTCCTGACCACCCTTAGCGTGCGGTGCCGCCACAGGTGGGGTTTTCGGGCGGTGCGTCAGCGTGGTGCGCCGGCGATCCGATTGCCCCGGGACGACCCGCCGCAGCCGAAGCGCCGGCATTTACCGGCTCGCAGCGGTTCCCGGCGCGGCTTCAACGTTCGCCGCGCGTCGCGACGATGAAAAACCGCGGAAACGGCAGCAGCACCGTGCCATCGGCGAGCGCCGGGTAGGCTCTGACGATTTCGTCGCGATAGCGTTGCACAAACGCGCCGCGTTCGGCGTCGTCGAGCGCGGCGAGAAACGGCCGCAGCGCGCTGCCCTTGAACCATTCGACCACCGCGTCGGCGCCCGCGAGCGGGTGGTGATAGACCGTGCGCCACACGTCGACGCGCGCGCACAGCGGCTTGAGCAGCGCGTAGTACCAGTTTGCGTCGTAGCGCATGGTGCGCTCGACACCCTTCAGCTTCGTCGCCCAAGGCCCGTCGATGGCGATTTCGCGCAGCAGCCGGTGCGCCGGTTCGTCGAGATTGTCGGGCATCTGCACGGCGAGGCTGCCGCCCCTGGCAAGTTTGGCCACCAGCGCGGGGAACAGCCGCTCGTGGTCCGGCACCCATTGCAGCACCGCGTTCGCGAGGATCACATCGAAGGGGCCGTGCGCGTCCCACGTCGAAACGTCGCTGATGTCGAAGCGCAATTGCGGCAGCCGCCGACGCGCCGCCGCGATCATGTCGGCGGAGCGGTCGATGCCGCTCACCGACGCGCCCGGCACCCGCTCGGCCAGCACCTCGGTCGAGTTGCCCGGGCCGCAGCCGATGTCGACCGCGAGCCGCGCGCCGTTCAAGGGCACCGCCGCGAGCAGATCGCGGACCGGCCGCGTGCGCTCGTTCTCGAACAGCATGTACTGCTTCGCGTGCCAATCACTATGCTCGTTGGTGGTTTTGTCGGTCATCTTTTGCTCCTTCGCGGGGTTCGTTGCGGTCATTCTCGGCCGCTGACAGCCCAGAGTAAAATGAATTTATGATCCCGATTACTTCATTTTTCTAATGAAAATCGACACGCTCGGCGTGCAGGCTTTCGTCGCGATTGCCGATCGCGGCAGCTTCCAGAGCGCGGCGGATTCGCTGCACGTGACGCAAACCGCGATCACGCAGCGGCTGCGCAAGCTCGAAAGCTATCTCGGCGTCACGCTGATCGAGCGCACCACGCGTTCGATGGCGCTCACCGAAATCGGTCGCAATTTTCTGCCGCAGGCGCGTCGGCTGCTCGGCGAGCTGGCGGACGCGCTCGTCGAGATCCGCGAAACGGGCATCGCGCGACGCGGCGACGTGTCGATCGCGTGCGTGCCGACCGTCGGCGTGCAGTATCTGCCGCGCATCCTGCAGGCGTATTCGGCGCGCTATCCGCACAATCGCATCAAGATTCTCGATCACGCGTCGTCAGCGGTGGAGGAGGCCGTGTTGCGCAGAGAGGCCGAGTTCGGCATCAACATCGCGCGCGAGCATCATCCCGATCTCGCCACCGTGCCGCTCACCGAAGACCGCTACGTGCTGATCTGCCACGAGGACCATCCGCTCGCGAAGCGGCGGCGCATCGCATGGCGGCAGTTGCAGCCGTTCCCGCTGATTTTCGCCGGCGAGGTCAGCGGTAATCGCGCGCTGCTCGACGTCGCGCTGGAATCGAGCGAGCTCGCGCTGCGTTCGTTCTACGAGGTGCAGCGCAGTTCGACCGCCGTCGGACTCGTCGCGCAACGCGTCGGCGCGGCCGTGGTGCCCGCGCTCGCGCTGCAGAACGGCGCGTATCCGAGCGTGCGCACCGTCGAGCTCACGCAGCCCACCGTGTCGCGCACGCTGGTGCTCGTCGCGCGCAAGACCGCGCAGTTGTCACCGGCCGCGCAGGCGCTGTACGACATGATCCGCGAACAGGCGACGCTGAAAACCGGATGACGGCGCGCCGAGCGCAAGGCAAACTGGCTGGCTTCCGAGTTTCATTCCTTCAACCCGTTCAATCCACGCGGTACCCAACGACTCATGCTGCAGATACTCGGCAAGACCACCTCGATCAACGTGCGCAAGGTGTTGTGGACCTGCGCGGAACTTGGGCTTGCGTTCGAACAGGAAGACTGGGGCTCGGGCTTTCGCTCGACCGAGGTCGCCGAATTCCGCGCGCTGAACCCGAACGAGATGGTCCCCGTGATCCGCGACGGCGACTTCGTGTTGTGGGAATCGAACTCGATCATCCGTTACCTCGCGAACCGTTATCGCGGTGACGGGCTGTATCCGGCCGATCCGGTCGAGCGCGCGCGCTGTGATCAATGGATCGACTGGCAGGCGAGCGAATTGAACCGCTCGTGGAGCTACGCGTTTCTCGCGCTCGTGCGGCACTCGCCCGAGCATCAGGACCCGCGCCAGATCGCCGCGTCGTGCGCGAACTGGTCCAAGCATATGGCGATCGTCGAGCAGCAACTCGCGCGCACCGGTGCGTATATCGCGGGCGACGCGTTTTCGCTCGCCGATATTCCGATCGCGCTGTCCGCGAACCGCTGGCTCGAAACGCCGCAGCAGCACGACGATTTGCCGGCGCTGGCCGCTTATATGGCGCGCCTGGCCGGGCGCGACGGGTATCGCAAGCATTGCCGAAACGGCACGCCGTAATCGTTGATTCGCGCGCGTCTGCAATCTGTCGGTGCTTACAGAATCCGCCTTCAATGCTTACGCTCTGCTTGTGAATTCCCGCGCTCGGCGGCTTCTGCGCGGTGCACCCCGCGTCGCCTACAATGGCGGCCATCTAGCGACATTGAAGGTTCAACGATGCGGGTAACGAAATTCGCGCTGGCTTTGCTGGCGGCGTGCTTCACTCTGAACGCGAGCGCCGAGATGACGGCCGCGCAATACAAGCGCTGGGCACACGCCGACAACAACTCGATCTATGCGGCGTACATCACCGGCACGATCAACGCGCTCGGCTGGGCGAATGGCGATCTGGTCGCGAGGAAACAGCCGCAGCTGTTCTGTCCGCCACCAACGCTCGCGATCGGCAACCAGACGGTCTATCCGTTGCTCGACGCGTTCTTCGCGAACCATCCGGGCATTTCCGAGGATTTTCCAATCGGGCTCGCGATTCTGCGCGCGTTGCAGGGCGCGTATCCGTGCTGACGTGTTGAAGGAGTGAGGGGAGGGAGGCGAGGAGGGGCAACCTCAGGGGCGAACTCGCGAAACGGGCCCGCCCCCCCGGTGGATCAAACCTGCACCAGATTCGGAATCTGCACGTCCGGATTGACGTCCGCGTCGTAATCGACGCCCTTCATTTCAAAGCCGAACAGGCGCAGGAAATCGGTCTTGTAGCCCGCAAAATCGGTGAGTTCGTAGATGTTGTCGTTGCTCACCTGGTTCCACAGCTCCTGCACGCGGCCTTGCACCTGCGGATCGAGTTCCTTGTAGTCGGCGCGCAGACGGCCTTCGTCGTCCAGATGCGGCTGGCTGCCATAGAGGCTGTCCTTGTACAGGCCGTAGACCTGCTCGATACAGCCTTCGTGCGTGCCTTTTTCCTTCATCACCTTGAAGAGCAGCGACAGATAGAGCGGCATCATCGGAATCGCCGAGCTTGCCTGCGTGACGACTGCCTTCAGCACCGCGACGCGCGCATCGCCGCCCTTGGCCGCGAGCTTTGAGCGGATGCCGAGCACTTTCTGGTCGAGATCTTTCTTGGCCGCGCCGATCGAGCCGTTCCAGTAGATGTCGTGGGTGATCTTCTCGCCGAGGTAGGTGAACGCGGTGGTCCTGGCGCCGTCGGCGAGCACGCCGGCTTCGCCCAACGCGTCCATCCACATCTGCCAGTCCTCGCCGCCCATCACCGCGACCGTGTGCGCGATTTCTTCCGGCGTCGCCGGTTCGAGGACGGTTTCCTTGATCACTTCCTTGTCGGTGTCGATGCCGCGCAGATTGACAGCCTTGCCGATCGGCTTGAGCACCGAGCTGAACACTTCACCGGTCTTTGGGTGCTGGCGCTTCGGCGCCGCGAGGCTATACACGACCAGATCGACCTGGCCGAGATCGCGCTTGATCACTTCGATCGTGCGCGCCTTCACTTCGTCGGAGAACGCGTCGCCGTTGATGCTGGTCGCGTACAGGCCTTCGGCGGTGGCGAACTTCTCGAACGCCGCGGTGTTGTACCAGCCGGCGGTGCCAGCTTTGGTCTCGCTGCCGGCGCGCTCGAAGAACACGCCGAGGGTCGACGCGCCCGAGCCGAACGCTGCGCTAATGCGGGCGGCGAGGCCATAGCCGGTCGACGCGCCGATCACGAGCACCTTCTTCGGGCCGTTGGCGATGGGGCCGCGTGCCTTCACATACTCGATCTGTTCCTTGACGTTGGCTTCGCAGCCGGTCGGATGGGTCGATACACAGATGAAGCCACGCACACGCGGTTTGATGATCATGAAGCACCTCTTGTCGGAATTGGCGACATTATAGTGGCCCCGCCGGAGCCGCACTCCATGCCGCGAACGAGGCAAAAACCGGCGCACCCCCCACATCTTGGTACGATTGCGCCTTTCCCAGCCGACGACAGCAAGTGAAGCGCCTCTTTTCCTCCTTTCTGGCGGCCCTCGACAAAGGGCTGACGCTCGCGAACCCGCTGTGCGCGAAGGCCGCATGGCATCTGCGCCATCCGACCCGTCGCACGTTCGCGTGGGGGCTCGCCGCGCTGCCGGTGCTATTCGTACTGTACGTGCTGCTGCTGATTCCGTTCACGCCGAGCATCGGCGACATCCGCAAGGCCAAGATCGAGCAGCCTGCGCAGATCCTGTCGGCGGACGGCAAGCTGCTCGCCGAGTTCAAGCCGTCGAACCGCGAGTGGGTCAAGCTGAAGGACATCTCGCCGAACGTCGTGAACGCGCTGATCGCCACCGAGGATCACCGCTTCTATCAGCATTTCGGGATCGACTGGCGGCGCACCGCTTCGGCCGCGCTGCACACGTTCTCCGGCGACCGCCAGGGCGGCTCGACGATCACGCAGCAGCTCGCGCGCAATCTGTATCCCGACGAAATCGGCCGCGCGCCGACGTTGACGCGCAAGCTGAAGGAAGCGATCACCGCACTGAAGATCGAGGCGTTCTACACGAAGGACGAGATCCTCGAAACCTACCTGAATACGGTCCCGTTCCTGTACAACGCGTACGGCATCGAGATGGCTGCGCGCACCTATTTCGACAAGTCCGCATCCGACCTGAACGTGCTCGAAGCGGCGACGCTGACCGGCATGCTGAAGGGCAACGCGTACTACAACCCGGTGCTGAACCCCGAGCGCGCCTTGCAGCGGCGCAATACGGTGCTCGCGCAACTGGTCAAGTACGGCAAGCTGACACCCGCCCAGTACGACACGCTCGCCCGCAAGCCGCTGCGTCTCGACTTCGAGCGCCAGATCGAGCCGCCCGGACCCGCGCCGCACTTCACGCAGCAACTGCGCAAATGGCTCGTCGCGTGGGCCGATCGCAACGACTACAACATCTATTCCGATGGACTCGTCGTGCGCACGACGATCGACTCGCGTCTGCAGACGATGGCGACCCAGGCGGTCACGCTGCAGGGCAACCAGTTGCAGAACATCGCGAACTCCGCGTGGGGCACGCGCGCGGGCTGCTCGGCGGACAAGGACCTACTGCGCACGTTCCTGCGCGAAACGCCTGACTTCCGCGCGGCCAAAGACACGGGCCTCGCCGACGACGAGGCGCTGAAACGCCTGCTCGCCGATCGCAAGCTCGTGCAGAGCGTGTGCGACACGAAGACGCGCGTGCAGGCCGACTTCCTCGCAATGGACCCGCGTACCGGCGAGATCAAGGCGTGGGTCGGCAGCCGCGACTTTGGCGTCGATCCGTTCGATCACGTGCAGCAGGCGCGCCGTCAGCCGGGCTCGACCTTCAAGCCGTTCGTCTACGCGGCGGCCTTCGAGGCCGGCGCGAAGCCGGACGACAAACTGCCGGACAATCCGGTTCAGATCCAACTCGCCGGCGGCGAAATCTGGAAGCCGAACGACGAGGACGAGCCGAGCGGCCGCATGATCAGCCTGCGCGACGCGCTCGCCTATTCGCGCAACCGCATCACCGCGCAGGTGATGGAGTCGGTGGGTCCGAACAGGGTCGCAAAGCTCGCGCGCGCGATGGGTGTGCGCGACAGCCAGCTCGACCCGGTGCCGTCGCTCGCGCTCGGCACGAGCCCGGTCACGCTTAAGGAAATGGTGTCGGCGTACGGCACGATCGCGAATCTCGGCGGCTACGTCGAGCCGCTGATGGTCACGCGCATCGAGGACCGCAACGGCAACCTGCTCGCCGAATTCAAGCCGGCCACGCCGAGTCGCGAGCTGCCCGCCGACGCGGCGCGCACGCTCGTCGACGTGATGCGCGACGTGATCAGCCGCGGCACCGGCGCGAGCATCCGCACGCGCTTCGGCGTGCGCGGCGATGTCGCGGGCAAGACCGGCACGACCCAGGGCAACGCGGATGGCTGGTTCATCCTGATGCAGCCGCAACTGGTGGCGGGGGCGTGGGTCGGCTTCAACGACAGCCGCGTGACGCTGCGCAGCGATTACTGGGGGCAGGGTGCGCATAGCGCGCTGCCGATCGTCGGCGATTTCTTCCAGCGCGCGCAGCGCTCGCGGCTCGTCGACAGCCACATGAAGTTCGATACCGCGCAGCAGCCGGGCTGGTTCGCCGAGCGCGCCGAACGCTTGCGCGACTGGATCGGGCACCTGTTCACGCGCACGCCGGCTCAGCCGGACAAGCAGATCGTGGCGCGTGCTCCGGCGCGGCGCGCGCCGGTGGCGCCGGTGCAGCCGCCGACGTCTGCCGTGGCGGCACCGGCACCGGCACCGGCGGCGGCGTCAGAGGCAGCGGGCGCGTCCGCGGTGCAGGGCGAAGCGCGCGCGTTGCCCCCGTTGCTGCCGGCGCCGGGGTCGGCTCCCGCGCCGGCGCCGGGTAATACCGTCGACGGTGAAGCGCACGGCGGCGGTGCGGCAGCGCTCGCGCCAACCCCGACGCCGGACGACATCGTGCCGCCCGATGCGGGCGGTCAGGGCACAGAAGGGTCGAATAACGGCAGCGGGGCGAATTGAAGGCGACCCGGGCAGGCTGCCCGGGTGCGTATTGAACGGCGCGTGGGACTAGCGCTAAGACCTCGCGACCCCCGCTTCACCCCGCGGTCGCGCATGCGGATTGCCATGCGTCGTCTCGAGCGACGTGTCGTGATGCAGCAGCAACACCGCCGCCATGCCGATGAGTCCCGCACCCGACAGGCATAGCAGCCCGGCGCCGAAGCCGCCCGTACTGTCCTTGATCCAGCCCATCGCGAACGGCCCGAAGAAACCCGCCAGGTTGCCCAGTGAGTTGATCGCGGCGATGCCGCCCGCGGCCGCCGCGCCCGACAGGAACGCGGCCGGCAAGGTCCAGATCACCGGCAGGCAACCGAAGATGCCGAAGCCGGCAATCGATAGCGCGATCATCTTCTGCACCGGATTGTCGAGGCCGGCCGCGGCTGCGATGCCGGCCGCCGCGACGAACAGCGCAATCGCGACGTGCCAGCGGCGTTCGAGATGGCGATCCGAATGCCGTCCCCACAAAATCATGCTAACGAGGCCGACCACGTACGGCAGCGACGTCACGAAACCCGTCTGCAGATTAGTGAGGCCGAACGACTTCACGATCTGCGGCAGGAAGAAGCTCAGGCCGTAGTTGGTCGCGTTCGCCCCGAAATAGATCAGCGCGATGGCGAGCACGCGCGGATGGATCAGCGCCTCCTTCACGCTGAAGTGGCGCACCGCCTCGCGATGCTCACGCTCCTGCTTCTGCCGCGCGATCAGCCAGTCGCGCTCCTCGGCGCTGAGCCAGGTGGCGTCGACGGGCTTGTCGGTCAGATAGAGCAGCACCGCGACCGACAGCAATACCGCGGGCAGCGCCTCGATCAGATACAGCCACTGCCAGCCGCCGAGTCCGCCGCGGCCGTCGAGCGACAGCAGCGCGCCGGAGATCGGGCCGCCGATCACCGTCGACAGCGGAATCGCCGCCATGAAATAGCCGACCACGCGCCCGCGATACGCGGCCGGAAACCACAAGGTCAGCAGAAAGATGATGCCCGGGAAAAAACCGGCCTCGGCGACGCCAAGCAGAATGCGCAGGCCGAAAAACACGTGCGCGGGCGAGAGCCCGGTGAAGCGCGCGATGTCCGGGATGAATGCCATCGCGCCCGCGAGAATACCCCACGTAAACATGATCCGCGCGATCCAGCGGCGCGCGCCGAATCGTTCGAGCAGCAGGTTCGACGGCACTTCGAAAAAGAAGTACGCGATAAAGAACACACCCGCGCCGAAGCCGAACGCGCTCGCGGACAGATCGAGCGCCTTGTTCATCTGCAAGGCCGCGAAGCCGACGTTGACGCGATCGAGATAGGCGATGAAATAGCACAGGATCAGGAACGGCACGAGCCGAACCGTGACGCGCTGAAGGGTACGTGCCTCGAGATCCATATATGTCTCCTCCGGTTCGGCGACCGGTGTATGCCGCTATGTGGTGGGGTCCGTCTGCGGTTCGAAATGCCTGTCCGTCGAACAGGGATCGTTACAGACTAGACGCTCAAAAGGGATTCCGGAAGGTCTTTTGTGAACCATGTGGTCCGCTCATTGCCGACGCCGTCGCGGCGTGGCGCTCGCGTCCATTGTTAGGACCCGCGCAACAGTGTTTTCGGTTGTATCGGCTGATCTTGGGCGAACGATTCCGGATAATTGCTGCCTGACTAATCAGTTAAAAATGCAGGTGATCCACGATGTCGAATCAGGGTTCGGACATGCTCGCTGAGGCGCGCAAAACGGTGCGGGTACGCGAAGTGGCGTCCGTCGCTCGAGCGGAAAGCACGCAAAGGAAGAGGGCGCCGCTGCCCACGCGCATGCGCGCGGTGGCGGCGGTGGCGCTCGCGTGCGCGAGTCTCGTCGGGTGCGCGTCGAGCACGGATGTGGTCGCGAGCGGCAAGCCCGGCAGCTACACGGTCGCCGCCAGCGCGACCGGAGGACGCATGGCCTGGGCGCGCGCGCACGAACTCGCGATGAACGAGGCGCGCGACTACTGCGATCGTCTCGGTATGCAAAGCAGCGTGAATACGGAGACGGTCAGCGGCGTCAGCGCGATGACCGAGCACGGCTCGTTGGTCAGTTTCGAGTGTCATCCGCGGTTCTGACGCAGCGTTGCGCGCGGGCGGCGGGTGCCGCCGCCCCATGACGATCACTTTTTATCGAACGTCACGAGGTGTAACCACTTACCGCGACTCGCGTGGTGACATGCCGCCGGGACGCCGGCAGTCCTCAGTCTTCGCGTGGTTTGGCGTTGCTCGAACGTTTGACGAACGGTGCGCCCGAGAAGCCCACCATCGCGCGGCCCTGCACGGGCGATGTTTCGCGGGCGCGGCGGGCAGGGCGCGCGGACGTTTTTTCTATTCGCGCCGTCTCGATCTGCCGCGAAAGCATGTCGATACGCTCGCGCAACAGGTCGGTCGCCGCCACCCGTTCAGCCAGCAACGCATCCTTTTCCGCAAGCTGCCCGCGGGTCGCGGCATGCCGCGCAGCGGAGGCAGCCAGTTCTGCCTTTGATGCGGCCAGCTCGTCCCGAATCGCGTCGCGCTCGGCCCGCGATTCGGCTTCGAGCGTCGCCGCCCGCTCGTGACTCGCCTGGAGCTCCTTGCGCAGACGTTGCGCCGCCGCTCGTTCACCGTCGATTTCGAGCAAGGCGCGCTTTTCCGCCGCGGCGAGCCGCTGCTCGTTCTGCTCGTGCGAGCGGCGCAGCTTCGCGAGTTCGTCGGCGAAATCGCGGCGGGCATCGGCGAGCGCGGCGGCTCCTGCCGCGATTTCTTCCTTCGATGTCGCCAGTTGCGCCGTCAGCATGTCGTTGGCGGTCTGCAGCTCGACGATGCGTGCGTCGAGTCCGGCAATCCGCGCGCGCAGGGTCGCGACATCGTTGGCCGCCTGTTCGGCTTTCTCGACGGCGTCTTGACGCTGCTTGTCCTGTTGCCTGGCCTGTTCTTGCGCGGCGGCGATTTGCGCGTCCGCGTCCTGCCTGAACACGTCGAGCGCGGCGTTCGCGGCGTCGCTCGACAGACGCCACAGCTGGGCCGCCAATTCGCCGGCAGCCGCTGCGACCTCGGGCGGCAAGTCCGGACGGCCGACGTCCACACGCGTCTTGTCGCGCACGTCGGTCCAGAAATCGCGCAACGCTTTGGCCGGCGCGCTCATGCTGCCTTTGCGCACCAGCTGGTACAGGCGGTTCGCGGTCGGTGTTTCGCCGTAACGGAAAAACAGCAACGCGCAGACCTCGCGATAAAGCGTCTGCGTGTCGGACGCGTTTTGACGGACGACTTCGATGTCGGCTTCGAGGGTCATGGTGGAAGCGGCTTTGGGGGAATATGGATGTGTTGATAATACAACGTAAAACGCATCATATCCTACACAATTCAATACTGAACACGACATTAGTACTATAATGTCGTGTTCAGTATTGGCATCCGGATTATTCAATCTCCGGGTTCGAAGGCGGGTATTTCCGCGGCTACTTCGCGGAGACCACCCGTGGTACCGCTGAGCGCATTTCAGATAGCCTGCATCGCGGCATCGATGTGGAGTCCGCCACGCAGCAATTCGCAACGCGGGAAACGCGCTAGCACGAATGCCCGGGTTATAGCGGGATTGCCCGGAATACAGGCAAAATGAAACTCGACTAGCCGCCCCGCCTGACTGCCTTCGGGCTGCACGACATTCATCATGTCGACGCGGATGCTTCTGCTCTTGACGTAGATATGTTCGGACGGTTTCGAAAGCACATCACATACGCCGTCCAATTCCCGTTCGCCTTGCTTCCCGGGCACCCTGAGCTTGGCAAGTGCTTGCGCATTTTCTTTCATCTCGGCTTGAATACGAGCCAACCCGTCTGTTTCGGTAACGGGTGGCACGCCAAGGACGGCCCGCATACCCGTGCCTTGCCGTTCCAGCAGGGCGACTCGCTTCTCGAGCAACTCACGCGAGTGTTTCACCAGCTTGCGCCGATTGGTAGCAAGACTCGCCACACCCTCCAGCGCCAGTTGGTCGACCATCCGGCGTCCGATCTCTGCGCGTAACGACGCTTCGGAGTCGCTGCTGATTCTGACCCGGTGGTCACCGAAGCACAGTGTGGTTTGGGGAACGTCGTGACGGATCGAGCCCCCTTCCTGCGCGACGCCCAACACGTGCCGCTCGGTCATCGCCATCCCGAGAACGGCATAGCCTTCCGTCGTATCGGCCTGTCTTTCAAAATAGTCGCGCATTGCTTCTGAGCGGCTAAACGCTCGCGCAAGATCGTCGGGCGTCGCAAAGAAGGCCCGAATCGCTGGATCGGATGACCATGCGTGGGCATCGGCAGCACACGCCGGCGGCAAAGAAGCGACGAGTTTGTCCGTGTACTCCAGTGATGTCATCAGCGCGCGGCTGAGCCGCTCTTCGCAGTGAGGCGCATACCTCAAGCCCGGATTCATCGCAAGCACACGAGCAACTGCTTCGCGGGTCCGCCTGGCTTCATCGGAAGCCGCGCGCCCCCGCCAAGGCAACAAATTACTGCCGAATATTCGCATCTCCCGACTCCCAATCGAATGTGTCACGACACCACAAGTACTCCCAGCCCAGCGCACCGGCCTTGATCTGAATCAGACTCGAAGATGCGGCTGTCATGCGTCACGATGAAGACGCAGCGATGCGCGTTGAGCACCTCGTGCTTGACGAATTCGATCACCGAGCGGCCGGTGTCGCCATCGAGCGAGGCGGTCGGCTCATCGAGGATCAGGATGTCGGGCTGGCTGAGGATCGCGCGTGCGATGGCAACACGCTGCTGCTCGCCGCCGGAGATCTCCCCATTTGCGGCTTGACCTGAATCAAGCGTGTGTCGGGCCGCCGTCGGTCAGTGCGTGCGCGCTCGCGCTGCGATCGTTTCGAGTTCTTGTTCCGCGAGATCGAACGCGCCACGAATCGCCGCCTCGGCGTTCTCGCCTGCGCAATGAGCGATCGGCTTGAATTCGTGCGCGGGCGTGATCAGATCGAGCCGCACGTCGTAAAGCAGGCTGGTGCGGTCCGGGCGTAATGCCTCGATCGCCAGATGGCAGTTCGACAAGAGCGCTTCGAACCGCGCGAGACGCACCAGTTGCGCACCTGCCTCCGCTTCAAGCTGCGCCGCACCTGGGAAGCCAAGATAGACAATCTGCATGCTGATGCCCATCCTCCGCTCCCCTCTCGCATATCGTCCGGACGCTCTGCGAACCGTCCGTGGTCAGCGCCAGTTACCACCGGCTTATAGTGTTACGACGCAAAACGTGGTCATTGACCTGAGTCAAGCGCGATGAAGAGCGGTGCAAGCGGTCATTGGTTCGCGCGCGTCACCGAATACCTGGCGCTTAAAACCGCGCGCTCATCGCAGGTACCTGTTCATCGGGTGGGAACACATTCCACGAACCGGTGCCGTGCCGGAAAAAAACGATCGTCAGGGGTCTTGAAGAAATCGCGCCTTCGAGCCGGACATAACGCGCCCGCGTGATCGCCATGCGGCCGGTGCGCACGACATGCGCGGGTGTCGCGCGGGTAGGCGCAAGCCATTTCTCGACCAGTGTCCGCAGCGGATTGACAGTGTCGTTCATTGCCTACTCCTCAGTCTCGTCGACGTGGACGCCGTGCAATGCGGCGTGCCGTCGAATCTATTATTGGCAACGAACCGCGTTATCTAAATCAGCGACGGCGGAAACGCGGGTAGTCCGTCGAGACCGATCGTAGGAATCGGCTGACCCTCGATGAACGATCGGACGACAGCGTCACCTTGGCGCGGACTGATATGCTCGCGCGCACCGGCGGCCTGCGTCATCTCGCCGAGCGCATCCATGCGCGAAACTCGCCTTCGACCGCGACGATTGCATCCGCACAGGTCGAATACAGCAGGCTCGCTTTGCCGTCGGTGTCGTACATACCGCGGCACATCGCTTTCAGCTGGATCAGCGTGTTACCTTCGTCGGTGTGCTCCTTCAGCGCCGCGAGATACACGAAGCCGAACGAATGCGGTCGCGCGGTTTCGATCTGTGTGTCGTCAGCGCGAACGATCCGGCTCGCCGAATGCGTGGCGACGAACGCGCGTGCGCGCGCCCACGCCGCCTCGCAATCGTCCTGTGCTTCGCAACGCACGGCGGCCTGCTGGCGCGCCTCGAACAGCGCGACCTCCTCGCGACGGAAGGCCGCTTCGCGCGCCGCGCTCGCACAGCCGGCGATCAGCACCGGACTGAGCATCGACACACAGAGCCAGCACGCGGCGCGCTTCACGACTGCCCCTGCGCCGGCGGAGTCATCGGCGCGCAGGCGCCCGTCGCGGCCAGTTCGGAGATTTCGGCGATTTCGGCGATTTCGGCGGTGATCTCGTCCTGCCGAACGATCCGGTAGTCGCGCGTGAGTTCCTGCAGCCGGTCCTTCACATGACGGCTCGCCGCCAGCATCGCCGCGACGCGCACGGCGGCGATGCCGCGCATCGCGCCGATCACCGTGTCGAGCTGTCTCGCCGAGGCAATGCGGCTCTCGATCTCACTGAGTTTGCTGCTCATCGCGGCTCCAATCTGCTTGCGTCGCGTCCGCCCACGGCGCTCGCGTCGCGCACTCCACGATCGGTTCTGGAATCCCCACGATAGCGGTACGCCGCGGATGAAATCTGATCCTGATCAAACCTCGCAAGCGACCCCGGCCGGGGACACGCGCCGAGAGCCGCGTCGCGATGCCGAACCGCGCTTTATTGACGACGATCAAGCCGAACCTGCGCGACGCGCTTACGCTGGCGATGCACACGGCCACGGCCACGTAATCACCCCGCAGCGAGGACGACATGAGAGCGGCTCTGATCGTTTCGATTCTGTTTGCGCTGCTTTGCATGTCCGGATGCGGGACCGATCCGGCGCCGGCTGCCGAACACGAACTCGCCGCGGCGGTCGCCGACGTGCTGGACCTGTACGACGCACGCCTCGAGCTGACAGCGCAGGCGCTCACGCTCGCGCGCGGGTATCTGCCGCCCGATGCGCCGGTGCTCGGGAAAGTGGCAAGGTCACGCGCGGCCGTCGCGGATCTGCATGCATCGCCCGCGCTGCTCGATTCGCCGGCTTCTTTTGAACACTTCGATGTCGCGCAACGCGATCTGACCGACGCGATTTCGCAACTGCTGATCGCCTGCGAGGGTGTCCACCGTCTGAGCGCGAGCCCGCCGTTTCACGCGCTGCAGTCGCGGCTCGCCTCGTCGGCCGGCCGGATCGCCTTCGCGCGCGAGCGCTACGACGAAGCGGCACGGCGCTACAACGCGGCGCGTCACAGCTTGCCTTTGCACCTTGCGGATGTCATGCATCCGCAGCGCGACAAGCCGACTTTCACGGTGCCGGACCCAACGCCTGTCCACCGTCATCCACGCACCGACTTCGGCGCGTTGCGCGCGTTGTCAAATGAAGCATGGTGTAGTGTTCGTAATGACCAACACCGTTCTTCACGATCGGGTCTTCCGATGTCAGCGAGGAAATATCCTGGTCGTCGGCAATCTGGTAGAGCGATACGCCGTAGCCCCCAGCGTCATCAATCACGGGCCCATGGGCGACGATTAGCCCTTTGTCGAGAAGCTCGTTCAGGAAGACTCCATGCTGCCTCATCCATTCCTTTTCATCGGCAGACATCGTCGCGAGGAAATCCGCACGCGGCGGAATAAATTTGCAAAGATAATATTTCATCGTTAAGTCCTCTCATTTGGCGCATTGACTGTCATTCCCGAACCCACGACAAACGTGATTTTTCCAACTGATCTTCGTTCGTCGGGCAGCGTGCCGCTCACCTGAAAGATTGATGAGCGCCGGGAGCTTCAGTTCGCCGTTCTTACGCTTTTAAGTATCGAACCTTCAAATATTTTTGGTGCGTAGTTTTGAAGGAAAAGAATCATGCCTGTCATTTTTCCAACAGGATTGCTGAATTTCGGCGCTCTGGCATTTATCAGCTTGGTAATAGAATTGACAACCGTATCTGGCGCTTCCGCTTCGTCAATGCCTTTTTGCGTCGCGGCTGTCACCTGTTTCCGGTATGCGTTATAGTCGGCGATGTTGCCGCTGCCTGCGGAGACGGCATTGTTGCCAAGATTCGTTTTGAACCAGACCGGTTCCACCATGCTAACCTTGATGTTGAACTGATTCAGTTCAAAACGTAACGACTTGAAGAAACCCTGAACCGCATGCTTGGAAGCAGTGTAATACGACAGGTTCGGTGGGCCGATCAACCCCACGATAGAACTCACGGTGATGATCTGCCCGTGCTTCTGGGCCCGGAACTTCGGCAGCAAGGCATTTGTCACCTTGACCGCGCCCCAGAAGTTGGTCTCGAACTGTTGCCTGCCCAGTTTGATTGGCGTTTCTTCTGCGATGCCTGTGACCATGTAACCTGCATTATTAACCAGTACATCCAGCTGTTTAACGTGTCGGAACAACTCGTCGGCAAGCGCCTCGATGGAGCTATCTTCATCGATATTCAGGCGTAGCAGTTTGTATGGCACCTTACCCGCGTATTTCTCCGGCTCACGGCTGGTACCTATAACGGTAAAACCCTGTTGATGAAGGTGATTGGCAAGCATCAATCCAAAACCCGACGATGCGCCCGTGATCAGGACAGTCTTTTTCACTTGTACTTCCCCAAAGATACGGCATGTTGTCTCTGCCATGCAGGCCGGGCTGGGTAATTCCCGGTCGGAGCTGGCAGGGTCGAGCCTGACGGCTGCTGCAACAAGCCCAGCAAAAGCATCGAATTGACGCCACGCCGCGTCGGCAACGATGAATAACCCGCCTGGCGCACCTGATTTTGACGACACCACTGGCTTAAGCAGCACTTTGCCGTTGAGTCGCGTCGCGCGCACTCGCCGAACGCGCCAATGAATCTTCCAAACGCGCCAACGATGATGTACGTTGTTGGCGCGTTCGGCGAGTGCGCTGTCGCGATCGACCGCTTAAACTTCGTCCATGTCTACAGAACAGAGAATCCCGCCAAATAGCTACCGCGGCCCCCCGTTGGGGTACGCCGTGTGGCCGGGTTGGCGTTTACTGATGCAGGACGCAGGATTGGCAACGCCGAGCGTGCTCCGCCGCGCACAGCTCCCGGGCGATCTGTTCGCCCGCGAAAACGTGCGTCTGAACTCGGCGGACTTCTTCAAACTCTGGAGGGCCATTGAGGCCGAGGCCGAGGCTGTGCAGGCAGACTGTCCGGCTCCATTGCGCGTAGCTCAGGTGATGTCTTCCGACTGGTTCGACCCGGAGCTTTTTGCCGCGCTCTGCAGCGCCAACATGGAGGGAGCGCTTCACCGCATCGCGAAGTACGTCAGGCTTGTCGCGCCGATCGAGATCAACGTGGCACGAACGGCGACGCACTGCACGGTCACCATCGACTTCCTGGACCGCACGGAGTCTCCACCGAGCGTGTTCCTGGCGTTCAAGCTGGTGTTCTTCGTGCAGCTCGCACGACTCGCTACGCGCAGCCACGTGCGACCGTTGCGGGCAGGTTTGCCCGTGCCGCCGGGATCGGAGTCGGACCTCCGTGCATACGAGGCGTACTTCGGCGTACCGGTCGACTGCACCGCATTGGCCACGCTGGTTTTTACTGCCGCGGACGTTGAACGCCCCTTCCTGACCGAGAACCACAAGATGTGGTCGTATTTCGAGCCTGCTCTGCGCACGCGACTGGCGGAGTTGGACCGAGCTGCCAGCATGGTGGAACGACTGCGCGGCGTGCTACTCGAGGCGCTGCCGGCTGGTGAACTGTCGATGGATGTCGTCTGTCGCAAACTCGGTGTCAGCACTCGGACCCTGCAGCGCAAGTTGAAGGCTGAAGGCACCAGTTTCCAGGAGACGCTGGACGCCCTGCGTGAGTCGCTCGCAAAACACTACCTCGTCAATTCGTCGATGTCCGGCGCAGAGATCTCATTTCTGCTGGGCTTTGAGGACCCCAACTCGTTTGCGCGGGCATTTCAGGCGTGGACGGGGAAGACGCCGCAGGCCGCGCGTTTGGCGCTCAGGAAAACCGACTCCTGAACACTGGTCACGTAGCGTATCGATCGGCACTGCTGGTCGTCGCTTGGCGACTCGTTCGAGCACCGTTGGTATCTCTCTGTCCAGTTTCGCTCGACCTCTGCTCATCACCTCACCGTACAGATAGCGCGGGCGTCTGCCGCGTCGCTCTTGTTGCGAATGTTGAATGCCTTCACGAATTCGGCAGGCATCAGTTTCACCTCGTGTCCCATCTTCATCAGCTGCCGCGCCCAGCGATGCGCACCGCCACACGCCTCCATTCCGATCAGGCACGGAGCCCGGTTGGCAAAGCGCTCAAGGAACCTCACCCTCGGAAAACCGTGTATTTACCACCTTGACCAAACTGATGCCGTTGTCTGCGAGGGTCCATCTTCCTTTGCTCTCACGTTCACGGGTGGGACACGTTCATTCCATTACTGGGCGCAGTTCTGATCGGCAGCGGACTGGCCTGCTGCGGCCCCTTCAGGATCACCGACATTCTGCGCCGCTCCAGTTCTGCACGGGACCGTTTGAGCTCCTTCGCGACCAGCGTTTCGTCGGCAAGCACAGTCTGGTACTCGGTCAGAAACGTGCGGTACTCAGCGGCGCGCGATCGAATCGCCTAACTTTTCGTCGTGCTCAGCGGCGTCAGATAGAAAGAACTCTCTCCTCGCCTCCTCGATAACACGCCGGACGTAGGCGTCGTGCCCAGCGTGACCTATCGATTCCATATTCCAGTTGCGCGTCTGAGCATCTACCGCGTGGACCTTCGGCAGCGGGACTGGTATTTCCACCCGGTCTTCACCTGCTGGTTTGTCCTGATGGATGCGCCTACGCACTTCTTCACGGATTTGTTCGGCCGTAAGTACTTTCTTTGCCATTTGCTGCTCCGGGGAAAGTTTGGAAAGCCGCGATGGCAGACACAATGCCGACAGCGGGTTGTGGTGATTAATGCTCTTACTACCGCGTATCCGACGCGCAAGGATTCAAGGCTTCCCGTTGATCGCCGTCAGATATCGTGCGATCTGATCAACCTCATCGGCAGCCAGCGGCGCACCGTAGACCGCACGCATCTTGGCCACTTCCGCTTTCCACTCCTGAAACGACAATGGCGGTTGCCGGGTGACCATTCCGGCTGAATGGCAAATCACGCATTGCGCGTTCGCGAGGTTCGAACCAACGCCCGGCGGGAAAGTCAGGGTGCCATTGGGCAGCGTGACGTCGACGGTCCGGATTACGGCGGCGCCTCCAGGCTTGTCCGGCCCGGCCATGGCAGACGCGCTCACACAACTCGCCCATACCAGCAGCACTGCAGCAGACGCTTTCATGTTCGCCTCCTCACGCGACGACCACAGTTGCCGATTCGACGACATTGCGCATATAGCCGCCGCTGTTCCAGTTCGGTGTGTCCGGCTGCTCAACGCCGTTCTCGTTGACCGCCTTCACCTTCAACACAAACTGGCCGGCGTAATGGGGCGTGAACTGCGCATCCCAGCGGCGGAAGCTGTATTTTCCATAGCTTTTTTCAAGGCGCGCCGGCATCCATGAACCGCCCCCGTCGGAGGAAAACATGACCCGCTGCACACCCGCGTCGCCACCGAATGCGATTCCCCTGACCGTCTGCGTCCGCATCACCGGGAGCACGGAACCGTCGCCGAGGTTCGTGAAGAACGATCTTGGCACCATCCGGTTGATGGGCACCGTCTTGACGCCAGTCTGTCCGGGTTCGACATTCGCGTGAGGTGTGTCGGGAATCTGGTACGCCTTGGCCATCCAGAAATTCTCGTCCGGCCGGTCGATGACCTCGATGTCGTTCAGCATCTTCATCCAGTATGTCGAATACCAACCGGGCACCACGAGCCGCAACGGGAACCCGTTCAGAAACGGCAACGCCTGGCCGTTCATCCCGAACGCAACGATCACTTCGCCGTCGCGGGCATGGTCGACAGTGAGCGTTTTGATGAAGTCGGGCGTGGCCCCGATCACCCCTGTGTCGAGCCCATTGAAACGAACCTGAACGGCGCCCGCCTTAACCCCTGCCCGATCCAGAATATCCTTGAGCCGCACGCCGGTCCACACGGCGTTGCCCATCGCGCCGTTGCCCCACTCTCCGCCGGCGACACGCGGTTTGAAGAAACCGCGAGAGTTGCCTGCGCACTGATTCACGGCAGCCACTTCGACGTGAGCAAAGCCATTCATGATTTCGCTGACGCTCAGGCTAAGTTCGCGGCCGACCAGTCCCCGCACCACCAGTTGGAAGGCGCCGCCGTCGACCCGGGTCGGAATGCCGGCCAGATGCCAACGCACGAAAAACCGGTCATTTGGGGTGAACACGCCTTCGTCGAATACGGAAAACGGTGTTTCGAGCAAAGGCGGGCGGCTTCGCAAGAGCAGCATCTCACCCTTATGCGGAAACCCACTCGTCAACTCTCGCAGACCGTTCGCGAACGGCAGCGTCACTGCATTGGCAGCCCACGAGCGGCGTACCCAACCGCCACCCATGCCTATCAGGCCGCCTGCCGCCAAGGCATGAACGAACTGTCGGCGTTTCGTCCCGTATTCGTCTCTCATTGTGGTCTCCTGTGCACGCCTATCGGCTTCTTTATGTCCCTATCGGGTCTGCGGAAATTAAGGAAACGCAGGTATGGTCGGATCCGTGCCCTCGACATCCGCCTCCGGATGGTGATTCTTGACCAGCAGTTCAATTTCTTCAGCGCGGTCGGTCCTGACGTCGACCATCATCAGCAATTCACCTTTCGCGACCGCGTCTTCGAAGCGCTTCAGACGGGTGTTGGGCACGTCGACGCCGATCATCGTCGCAGTCCACGCTCCAAATCCGGCACTCGCCAATGTCATCAAGACCACGGCGCCGCCGGCAATGGTGAGTCCGGCCGGAGGAAAGGCCATCGCGACGAGGCCGGCGAGCATGCCGGTAACGCCACCCGCTGCGGTCCCCCGCGCGAGCGCGGGAAGCAGGTCGCTGCGCTGCGCAAGCGTCGCTGCGGGCAAGTCTTCGAGAGGTACATCGGGGCGGGCCAGCACGTGGATATGCCGCCATTCGACGCGCTTGAGAAGGAGTTCGTCGATGATCCCTTTTGCGCTCTCGACGTTGGGCAACAGGAAATAGATGCGCCTCATCTCGTGCCTCCTGTAGGGAATACCCGGAACCCCGGCCGGGTCACCCATGACTGTGCGCCACCCGACCCGCACGATGTGCATGGAAATTCTGTCATTCAATATAGTCTCAATTCCGACTGACTTCCTTCGTCGCACCGATCAGACTGAGCCGATCCGGCTGGCATCCTCGGAGAGTGTCATCGCGGACGACCAGCGCGCACTACAGAGCGTCGACGCGGTTCACATCGGGAAGCCACGGGAGCATTCAACATCGCCGCAGCGCAGGAGGAACTACGGCACGCCCCTTTTGGCGTCATATCGCCGCCTGTCGACCTGAGCCGGCAACCTCGGCCACCACGCGCTCAACGGCCCACGCCGCCGCGGCAGCGACTTCCGGCGTAATGGACGCACCGCCGTCAAAGCAGGCGCCTTCTATCGCGAGATGACCATGTCGCGCGGCGCAAGCCCGAGCACACGGGCAAGTCCGATCACCTCTGCAACGCCGATGTCATGGCTCGACGCAAACGAGATGTCCCGCGCCAGTTCGTCCGTGGCGAGATCGATCCGCTGGATACGGCCGGGCGACGATGGCTGGACACGCTCTGCCGCCATGTCGCTCGTCTACAAGCCGCGCCGATAAATCCGAAGCGGTAATGGACCAGCCAGCGCAGCACACGGGCAGCGAACATTTCGGCCAGATTGATTTGCATCAAATGCGGCGGCGGACACGTCACTAAGCTTGTGGTGATGCCCGTCAGATTGGCGGCCATACTGATCCTGGACAACATCGTCCGGGCGGCTCGTCAGGGTGTTCGCATATTTCAGATGGAGTTCGCCATGTCCCACAATGCCGACGAAGTCGCCTACCTGCTAGACCGCGCGGCCTCGCTTGACGCCGCCGCGCGGGCATTGTCGGTTGCGCTGGAGGCGCCCTGCCATGAGCCCCGCTTCACACTCAAAGGTATCGTGTACAAGGCGTTAGGCAACAAGCCCGGCTTTACCGTCGCCCTCCACGGCGTCACCTTGCTGCCCGTATATGAACACGTGCTGGACCGGTCTGGCGACAGTCCCGATCTCTTTGCAAGGATTCAACTGTGCTTGCCAGGCGACGGCACGAAACCGGGTAAAGTTCTGATCAGCCTGCTCGTAGCGGACACCGGCGACTACTCGGACGATGGCACATCCAGTTTGGCCTACAGCACCTACGACCCTACCGGCCGACCCAGCGACCTCTGTCGCTACAGACTCTCGCTTGCCATTGCCGAGGCAGTACAGGCCTCCTTGCCGGTGCTATCTCCCAGCGACGCGTCAGCGCGGCCGGCGAAAGACGACGCACTGCGCGTAGCCTGACGCAACGCCGCTGCACACATCGCGCACCAGCGTCTAACCAGCACGAGGACGATTGACACGCGCGCGCAGCGCGTCGATTTCGTCGAGCAGATCGAGGGCGAGCGCGATGCCAGGTGGGTTGATCTGAAGATCGCGTGCGAGCCGCTGTGCGGTCCGTACGCGCCGAAACGCCGCACCACTGAAACGCCATTCCTGCGGTTGATCCCCCTTGGGTTCGAACACGCCTTCGGAGACCCAAAGCCTCAATTCCTCTTCCGATGCCCCGCTCGCCCGACTTAATTCGACGAGCGTAAACTCGACACTCTCGTCGACAACCTGTCCTTGCAGGCAGGTCGTCGTCCTGGTCTCTTTCACGATGATCCTCCATAAAAGTGCGCGCGCGGATCGAAGTTGAAGGCCCGTTGCATCGATTCGTAAGCGGCCTTCGCCGTTTCGCTGTCCGCCGGCGGCAGAACGATGTTCAGTATCACGTAGAGATCGCCAGGCGGGTTGGCGGGGATCCCCTTGCCTCTGAGTCTCAGGCGTCGGCCGCCGGCGGAACCCCGCGGTATTGTCATCTCGACCATGCCATCCGGCGTCGGCACCGCGATCTTCGCGCCCAGCGCGGCTTCCCACGGCGCGACCGGCAATTCGAGCGATACGTCGCGGCCGTCGACGCGAAAGCGTGGATGTTCGCGAAACCCGATTTCCAGGTAGAGGTCGCCAGCGTCCGCGGGCGTGGCGCCCGCGCCGCCCTGGCCGCCGAGCCGAAGATGCTGGCCCGCGCGTATCCCTTTCGGAATCGATATGTCGAGCGTGCGCGATTCCAGTGCGACATGGCCTTGCGCATCGATCACCGGCACTTGCAGCGAGATCGAACGCTGCGCGCCGCGATACGCGTCTTCGAGATCGATCAGCACTTTCGCGTGATGATCTTCGCCTCGCACGTTGAACGCCCGGGGCCCCGCATGCGCATGCGCGCCGCGCGCGCCGCCGAACATCGACTCGAAGAATTCATGGAAGTCGGTCTGCGCACCCGGCTGACTGCCCGCGCCGCGGAATTCGAAGCCTTCGTCCCAGTTAGGCGGCGGCTGAAAATCCTGACCGTCGCGCCATTTGTCGCCCATGCGATCGTAGGCGGCGCGCTTCTCGGGGTCCTTGAGCACCTCGTAGGCCTCGCCCAACTCCTTGAAGCGGTCTTCCGCATCGTCATGCTTGCTGACGTCAGGATGATATTTGCGCGCGAGCTTACGATACGAACGCTTGACGTCTTCCTGAGAAGCGCTGCGTTCGAGACCCAGGATCTCGTAATAGTCCCTGTATTTCATTTTGGAGGCTGACCGATGAGGAACGGGGGCGGCAATATGGGTCCAACGCGCCAGTGGCGGCGCCCGGTTCACTTTATACCAATCCGGACAGCCCGGCAGAGCCGCGGCGGCTCTCTCGCCGACGGCCGGCCGTTCAAATACCCGGCATGACCTGATACGGCTCCGTATGGTCGTCGACGCCCTTCACGCCGGGGATGCTCTCGGCTGCCACGCGAACCGCCTGAACGGACTCCGCCGAGTGGAAGACGCCCCAGAGATGGATCACGCCGTCGCTCACGACGATGTTGCGTCCTGCGAATGCCCACTTGTGGCCGGCCAACTCGCCCATCAACATCGCACGAATCTCCCGGTCCGTGACGTCGGCGCCGGCGTCGCGCGCAGGCTCCTCCGGGAGACTGGCCAATGCCTGAATCAGATTGGCTCGGCTGATAATGCCGCTCATCTTGCCGGCCCTGGTCACGGGCACGCGTTTGATATGCTGCGTTTCGAGAAGTGTGGCGACGTCGCTGATCGGCGTGTCTTCGTCCGCGGAGACGACCTCGCGCGACATCACGTCTTCGACTTTCAGTCCATGCGACTTCACATAGTTGCGAGCGTCGTCGCTCGCGGAGAACAGGTCGAGCCATGACGAACGCACGGGTTTATCGGTGTCGAGCTCGACGCGTCGAAGCAGATCGCCTTCGCTGATCATGCCGACGATAGCGTCGGCCGCATCGACTACCGGCGCGCCGCTGATTCTCTTTTCCACGAACATCCTCGCGACTTCGCGCACCGTCATGTCGGGCCTGACGGATACCACGTTACGGGTCATTATGTCGAAAGCACGCATGGCAGGTCTCCTGACTATTGCGTTGAGTGTGGTTTGAGTTGAGCGTAGTCTGCCGCCTGAAGCGACAACGTCTTTGACATCTTCAGCTGCACCCACACCATCCCCTCGCGCAGCCCGGCGAGCACGGCTTCGCGTTCGCTCGGAAGTACGCTGCTGTGCGTGAACTCGTGGGTGAAGACGCCTTCCGGTGTCGTGTGACTGAGCTGGATCGAGCAGTTGAAACCGCCCGCCGTCGGATGCGTCACGACCGATACCGACCAATGGCCGTCGCCAACTTTTCCGGAAAGCGCCATGAGTCGCTCCTGATGTTTCACCCAGATGAAGTGACGCGGGCCGCACGCAAATGCGCCCCGGCCGCCACGCCGCAAGCTAGCCCACGGTCAGATTGTCGATGACCGCATGCACGCCCGGCGCTGACCACGCGGCCCCGCGCACAGCCGAGCGCTCCGCCGCCGAATCGAGCTTGCCCGTCAACGTCACGGTGCCTTCGTGCGCCTTGATCGCGATATGCTTCGCTTCACGGTCCGTGTGACGCCGCAGGGCCCGGCTGATTTGCTCGCCGATATCCTGCGCGGCCGCGTCGCTAAAGATACGGATCACGTTCGATACGCCCGTCACGCCACGCATATGCGAAATGGTGCGGGTCGCGACATGACTCTGATAGGCATTGTCGACTTCGCCGCTTAGTGTCACCCAGCCCTTTTCGACCTGCACCTTGACCGACTCTTCGCTCAGCCCGACGGTCCAGCGCAGGATCGCGCGAACGGCTTTGGCGATGTCTTCGTCGGTGCGCACATCCGTATGCAGCAGGCGAACATCCATTTCCACGACGACGGCCTTCACGCCCGCGACACGTTGCGCCGCCTTTTCCGCCGCGACTTTTTCCGCGTAACTGACCGGGTGGCCGGACAGCGTGACGACACGGTCGCATACTTCGACGCCGATGTCCGTGACGCTGACGGCCGGATCCCAAGCCAGCTCTTCTTCGACCTGCTGCTGTAATTCCATGTCTGACTTCATTGCCTGCTCCTTGTTGGCATGCAAGGGTTGCCGCGGCGCCGGGACGTACAGCGGTACGCCCGGCGCCGCGCCAATCAGCTGATCGGCAGGCGTTTGCGCGCGGAGGCCGCTTTCTTGGGCAGCGTCAGCGACAGCACGCCGTCCTTGTACTGCGCCGTTGCAGTGGCTTCATCGATCTCGCTTTGCAGCGAGAACGAACGGCTGACGGCGCCCGAATAGCGTTCGCGACGAACCACGCGTTCGCCCTCCTTCAGCTCCTGCTTACGCTCGACCTTGGCGCTGATCGATACGAGATTGCTGTCGATCTTCACGTCGATATCGTCTTTCTCGACGCCGGGCAGTTCGGCTTTCACGGTGTACCGGGTATCGCTCTCCGTCACATCGACCTTGATATCGGCAAGCGGCGCCTCCCCGCCTGCGCCACCGCGCAGTGGGCGGAACAGGCCCTGAAAGAGATCCGACATCGGTTCGATTGCAAACGGGTCAAAACGGGTCAAGTTGCTCATCGTGTTACTCCTTGAATCATCCATTACGCTCATGGATAGGGGCTGGGTTAAGGGCGCGGGTGCGCATGCGTCCGCGCAACGCGCCGGTCAGGACACTTCAATAATCACTTTCAGCGCATGCGTGTCCGCGGCACGGCTGAAGGTATCGTAGGCACCGGCCACGTCTTCGAGCTTGAAGCGGTGCGTAATCAGCCGCGCGTGACCGATGCGGCCCGCTCGGACCGTCTTTAGCAGCATCGGCTCGTCTCGGCGTGCGCAATGCGCACGTACTCGGCCTGGGTGCCCCTTCGTGGCCGAGAATTCGCCCCGGCTCGCAACTCGGAACGTCGCCTTTGGGAATGTGCAGATCGATGCCAAAAATCGTCGTGCGCGTCATTTTGACGATCGCATCGGTGGGCGCAGCGAGTTCTGGAACGGGCCTTTCCTCGAGCGATTTTTTGCCGGGACCGTGATAGACGAGCGCCTTCATGTGCTACCTCCGCTGAGGGAAACCGGCCTGCCATACGACCGACTTTAGGCCGTCTCGCGCCACATGGATTGACATGTATCAAGCGATAGTCGTCGGTCGCCGCCTCGCTTCACCCCATATGCATCCCACCGTTGATGGCGAAGTTCGCGCCGGTGACGAAACCCGCGTCGTCCGAACAGAGGAACGCCACGAGCGCGGCCACTTCGTCGGGTTGCCCGAGGCGGCCCACCGGAATCTGCGGCAAGATCTTCGTCTCCATCACATCCTTCGGCACGGCCGCGGTCATCGCGGTCGCGAGGTAACCGGGCGAGACGGTGTTGACCGTCACGCCATGTTTCGCAACCTCCAGCGCCAGCGACATCGTGAAGCCATGAATCCCCGCTTTCGCCGCCGCGTAGTTGGTCTGGCCGAAGGCGCCGCGCGCGCCGTTCACCGAGCCGATATTCACGATGCGCCCGAAGCGTTGCGCGACCATCCCGCCGAGCAACGGCTTGGTCATATTGAACAGCGAGTCGAGATCGGTGCGTAGTACCGCATCCCAGTCGTCCTTGTTCATTTTGGCAAAGCTCGAATCGCGCGTGATGCCGGCATTGTTGATGAGAACGTCGACCGTGCCGAATTCGTCGAGCACGCGTTCTGCGCAATGCGCGCACGAATCGAAACGGGTCACGTCGGCTTCGTAGGCATGAAAACGGCGGCCGGCGTCGCGCTCGCGCACCAGCCAGGTGGCGACGTGATCGTTGCGTTCCGAATGCGACATGGCGACCATCATGCCGGCGTCGTGAAGACGACGGCTAATGGCGGCGCCGAGTCCGCCCATGCCGCCGGTGATGAAGGCAACGCGCTTAGCCGACATGCTGTTCTCCCGGTGGCGCAAAGCGGCGTGCCGTCGCGGGAGGTGTCGCCGAATCCGTGCGCCGACCGAATGGTGCGCCGCAGTCCAGCGCGTTCCTGACCGTCTGTTCGAAGCGCCGCATCCAGTCCTGCAGCGGCAGCGCCGCGAGATTCATGCCGGCGCCCTGCTGCCAGTTGCCGGTCCATGCGGCCTGCCATCCGGCGAGCGCGTCGCGCATGTCGTCGCTGCACGCGGTTTGGTGCCGGGCCGCCGAAACGAGCCCCTGTTGCCAGAGATTCGTGGTAGCCGCCATGTAGTCGCGCAGCATCGTCTGATAGCCTGCCGCGAGTTCGCTCCAGTCGTGCGCGCCGGTTGCCGCGTCGCGCGTCGCATTCAACGCGGCAAGATCGCGCTTGATGCGCAACATCTCGAACTCGCAGGCTTGCCGGCGGTATTCGTGTCCGCAACCGAGCATCCGCAATGCGAGTCCCAGGTTCGCACGATACAGATTCAGTGGCGTGGTGGAGTCAGTTGCCATGAGGGTCCTCAAGTCGCTTTGGTGGGGATGCAGGCGGACCCGCAATTCACACTGCCGGTCAGCGCAACACAGCAGACAGTTCAATGTAGGCCCGGGCGTCGAAGTGCGGTTGACCTGCATCAACGCACGCCAGTGTGCTGCAGTCCCGCACATGGCGCGCCTGTCAGGACGATGCTCAGGCGTCGGCGGCGCTTTCCCGAACCAGCAGCACGGGGCACGGCGAATGCCGCACGAAACGCTCGGCGACGCTGCCGAGCACCATGCGCCGCATGCCGCGCCGGCCATGCGTACCCATCACCACCAGATCCGCGCCGCGCCGCTCGACACAGCGTGCGATGCAACTCGCGATGTCTTCGGCGATGCCCTGGGTTTCGATGATTTCAGAATCGCCGGCCACGTCGAGGACTTCCATTTTCGCGAGTGCGTCGTCCAGCAGGCTTCGTCCGACCTGGCGCTCGGCATTGGTCAACAGATGCGGGTCGCACGCGCCCGCGTAAGTAAAGGCCGCCGACTGGTCGATCGCATACACTGCGGTCAGCTTCGCATGCGCCAGCCTGGCCATGCGGGTAGCCTCACTAACCGCGCGTTTCGACGCCTCGCTGCCGTCCACGGCAACCAGAATGTTTTGGTACATGGCTTTCTCCTCGTAGGGCGTTAAAAAGCGCTCCCGTCGCACGACTCGTTGCGATGATCAGGACCGGCTACGCACCGGATTGCACGCCAGTTGCTCCTCGGCGGAATTGAATGCCGCCTGGATCGCTGCTTGCGCGTTGGCGTCGACACAACGTTTGATCGGGACGAGTTCGCCGCTGCGCATGATCAGGTCGAGCCGGGCCTCGAACAGCCGACCGCGCGCATCGCCTGGCGGCATGTTGGCCCGATGGTCAGGAAGCGCGGCATGGACGGATTCGATCACCAGATCACAACCCGCGATGGATCTGCTGAACCGCTCCAAGCGCACCAGTTGCGAAGCCGCCTCAGCTTCGATTTGCGACGTCCCGGCAAAGCCGAGATAGACGATTTGCATGCCGACTCCCATGTGCCCTCTCCCAGGCGTCCAGCGTTTTCGCGCAGGTTCCATAGCGAATTCGCCCGCCGCGGTGGCAAGGGTGAGTTGACGAGACGCAACCGGCGGGATGATTGGATCATCGGCTGGGACGGTTTGAGCCACTTGACTTGCGTCAAGACATCGAGTGGATGCCGGCCTTTCCTGATCGGACCATCGTTTTTGCTGGTCGGCGCGGCGCTGCCGCTGTGGGGACAACTGCGGCAGCGCCGATGCGCCGGGCGATGGCCGCGATCAACGCCGCGGTGGTCGCAGCGTCGCCCGCGTCGCCTTTGCGAATCAACCTGAGTTCGACGCCCGCCCGAGCGCGCCGCCGCGATCGTTGCTTGATCCAACTCAATCGGACCACCCAAGCCTCGCGTATGTTGGAACAAACGCCCGCTCTGCGCGGCAGCGCGGTCCGGCTGCAGTTCGATCGCAGCGAACCTCGAAAGGGAAAACAACGTGCAAAACTCTGATCCGATTCACGTACATGCGCCGCGCGCCGAAGTCGACCGTGACGGCCATGCCGCAGAGAACGGCAAGTTCTATCTTGTCGGCGGCGGCATCGCTTCGCTGGCGGCCGCAGCCTTCCTGATCCGGGACGGCCACGTGCGCGGCTGCGACATCACGATTTTCGAAGCGCTCGACAAGCTGGGCGGCAGCCTGGATGGTGCGGGCAATCCCGAAAGCGGCTATGTCGCGCGCGGCGGGCGCATGCTCGAAAGCAAGTATCTGTGCACATATGACCTCTTCTCGTCGATCCCCACACTGGACGGCACTAAAAGCGTGACGCAGGAAATCTTCGACTGGAACGAAACCATGCGAACCTCGTCGCGAGCGCGGCTCGTGCGCGCGGGCAAACGCGAAGACGCGCCGGCCTACGGGCTCGATGAAAAGCATCTGGTCACGCTCGGCCGCCTGTCGATCGAACCGGAAGTGATGCTCGGCGCTAGCCGGATTGCCGATCACTTCGACACGTCCTTCTTCGAAACCAATTTCTGGCTGATGTGGTGCACGACGTTCGCATTCCAGCCGTGGCATAGCGCGGTCGAATTCCGCCGCTATCTGCTGCGTTTCGCGCATATGTCCACCGGTTTCAACCAGTTGCACGGCATCATGCGCACGGTCTATAACCAGTACGATTCGATGATCCGGCCGCTGCGCCGCTGGCTCGACGACCACGGCGTGGCATTCCGGCAGGACACCCGGGTCACCGATCTTCGCTTCGACGAAACGGGCCCATTGAACCGGGTCAGCGCAATAGTGGGCGAAACGGCGCACGGGCGCTTCGATCTGCCGGTCGATCCCGCCGACAAGGTGATCGTCACGCTCGGCTCGATGACGGCCGCCTCCAGCCTGGGCGGCATGGACCGTCCCGCGCCGCTGGATACGGTCGACGCAACGGGGGCCTGGAGCCTGTGGAAAAACATCGCCGCGGGCCGGCCGGAATTCGGTCAGCCGTCCATCTTCGCCGATCATGTCGACGCGTCGAAGTGGCTCTCCTTCACGGTGACGCTGCGTGACCCGACGCTGTTCCGGCTGATCCGCGATCTGACCGGCAATGTGCCCGGCGAAGGCGGCCTGATTACTTTTCCGGAGTCGAACTGGCTCGTGTCGATCGTGCTGCCGCATCAGCCGCATTTCATCGGTCAGCCGGCGGACGTGCAGGTGTTCTGGGGGTACGGCTTGCGTGTCGATCAGCCAGGCGATTTCGTCGATAAGCCGATGCAGGCCTGCACCGGTCGCGAGATCCTGACGGAGATCGTAGGTCACCTGAAGGTGCAGTCGGAGTCGGCCCGAATCATCGAGCACGCAGTTTGCATCCCCTGCATGATGCCGTTCATCACGAGCCAGTTTCTGCCGCGCCGTCGCGGCGACCGGCCTGCCGTGGTACCTGACGAATGGCGCAATCTCGCCTTCATCGGGCAATTCTGCGAGTTGCCCGACGACGTCGTGTTCACCGTCGAATACTCGGTGCGCTCGGCGCAGAACGCGGTGTATGCACTGCTCGGGCTCGATCGGGCGGCACCGGCTGTCTACAAGGGGCAGCATGACCCGCGGATCGTCTACAAGGCATTAGCGACGCTGCGGGGCCATTAGCGAGGTGATCGGGTGGAAGTCGACAGTTTGCGGCATACCAAAAGCCTGCGGACGCTGCTCGCGCGTCTGAAGGAGCATCCGCTGGCCCATGTCGGTCCGGGCCTCATCACGGGCGTCGCCGATGACGATCCGAGCGGCATCGCCACCTATTCGCAGGCTGGCGCGCAGTTCGGCCTGAACATGCTGTGGACGATGTCGCTCGCCTTTCCGTTGATGGCCGCGGTCCAGTCAATGTGCGCGAACCTCGGCCGGGTGACCGGCAAAGGGCTCGCCGCCAACATCAAGAGCGCGTTCCCGCCTGTCGTGCTGACGGGCGTCGTGTCGTTGCTGCTGGTCGCGAACGTGCTGAACATCGCCGCCGATGTCGCCGCGATGGGCGAAGTCGCGGAACTGGTGAGCGGCGTCGACCGGCACCTGATGACGGCCTGCTTCGTGTTCGGCACGCTGCTGCTGCAGGTTTTCGTTCCGTACCATCGGTACGTGTTCTTTCTGAAGTGGCTGACGGTCTCGCTGCTCGCCTATGCCGTCGTGCTGTTGACCGTTCAGGTGCCCTGGCGCGAAGTGGCCTGGCGCATGCTGTGGCCGCATCTGACGCTGAACGGCAACGCGGCGGCGATGGTCGTCGGCGTGTTCGGCACCACCATCAGCCCCTACCTCTTTTTCTGGCAGGCATCTGAAGAAGTGGAAGACATGCACGCTCATCGCGGCGGTGTCGCGCTCATCCTGGATGCCGGCGCTGCGCCCCGGGAGCTTGAGCGGATTCGCTGGGACACTTGGTCCGGCATGTTCTACTCCGACCTCACCGCCTTTTTCATCATGCTGGCGACTGCCGTCACGCTGCACGCGGCCGGCGTGACCGATATCACCACAGCGGCGCAGGCGGCGAGCGCGTTGCGACCGCTCGCCGGCGACTTCGCTTACCTCCTGTTCGCGGCGGGCATTCTCGGCGTCGGCCTGATCGGCGTGCCGGTGCTGGCGGGTTCAGGCGCGTATGCGCTATCCGAAGCGATGGGCTGGCATGAGGGGCTCGAGCGCAAGGTGCGCGACGCGCGCGGCTTCTACGCGATCATCGGCGTCAGCGTGCTGGCCGCGCTCGCGATCCAGTATTCGCCGATCAGTCCGATGAAGGCGCTGTTCTGGAGCGCGGTCATCAACGGCGTGGTGGCGGTGCCGTTGTTGGTGGTCGTCATGATCCTCGTGTCGAGGAAATCGGTGATGGGCGCGTTCACGGCCAGCAAACCGCTGATCGTGCTCGGCTCGATCGCCACCTTGGTGATGGGCGTGGCCGCGCTGCTGATGTTTATTCCCGGATAAGAGAAAAGCAGGAAAAAGCACGCCGCGACACGGTCACAGTGAACGTGCGATCAGTTGAAGAATTACGACGCGGCGCCGAGGTACGCGCGAAAATCGGTTTCGACCGCGCGAATCTGCCGGGCGCAGCTCGTGTACAGCCAACCGGGGTTACCGTCGGCGCGATACATGCCACGGCACATGCCTTTGAGCCTGATGGTCGAGGCGCCCGCGTCATCGGTGGTCCTGGTTGCCCAGACATAGACGGCGCCGAACATATGCGGCTCGGTGGTTTCGATCGCTGTGTCGTCGGCACGGCGTATCGGCGTCACCGAGCGCTGCGCGACGTATTTTTTCGTCAATGTCCAAAGGCGATCGCAGTCGGCGCCAGCGGAGCAGTTCACCCACGCCTGTGTGCGGGCCTGCTGCAGTTGAATCTCACTGTCGCGCAATGCGGCAATGCGTGCCTCGGAACTGCACGCCGCAAGTCCCGCGACGGCGAGTATCGGAAAGAGCCGCCAGTTCATGTTCGCCCGCTCCCCATGCGACTCAACAAATCCATTCGAATTCGCCGGCCCGCGCCAGGTGCCGTTTGAGCCCACCGACGAACGCAGCCAGCGCGGCCTGCGCGCCCTGGCGCGCCGCGGCAGCTGTGATCTTGCATTCGGCAACGGCCGGCTTCCCGGCCAGTTCGCCCATCTCGCGAAGCGCCGCGTCGGCACCGTGTCCGCCGAAGCTGCAGAAGAATGCAACCTGAGGCAGTCGCGCCCGGTTCTCGATGAGATACGAACGCACCGGGGCCGACACGGAACCGGCCCATACCGGCGAACCGATCACGACGAGGTCATAGGCCGACACGCTCAAGCCGGCCGGAACGATTTCCGTGGGCCGCTTGCGGATCGCATCGATCAGCGAGCGCAGATAGCCGCCCGGCCCTGCGCGATCGCTGTAGTCGCAGATCTCTTCGAGATCGGCGGCCAGCATTCCGGCAATCGCCGACGCGAGTAGACGCGTGGTCCCGGTGCGTGAGAAATAGACGACAAGGACTTTCGCTTCGGACATTTCAGCCTCCATATCACTCGCGGATGTGCATTCACATGCTGGATTCGCAGCGCATGCCACGAGCATAGGCGCGCTTGAGCGAATTCTCATGATCCATATCAAGCGACGAACCTGGCCGTCATGACCGGCGGATTGTTGCGTAGGAAAAACCTGACAAGCATGCAGAACGTCCTACCTGAAGCTCGGTGCCACCTGATTTGCACCGGCCGGGTGCCGACCCATACTGGATTCGTGACAGCCCGAATCGATTGCCCTCGCGATGCGCCCGGTGCGCGTGCCGAGGTAGACCCGTAAGGAGACCGGCCATGTCGAACACAGCCTTTTTCGCCCGCGCCGCGACATCGGCGGAACCATCACAGGACGCGCGCAACGCGATCCCTGAATTCGATGCCATCCTCGCGCTCGCGCGCGAGTCGGGGCTGCTGATTACGCTCGACGGACAGATCGGCCGCGAACAATACCAGAGCATCGCGGGCTCGCTGCATGCGTTCAAACGCTTCGCCGAAGCGCTGTGCGACACCGTCGGTCAGCGTGCGCCGGTCTGACGGAATGCAGGACGCCAGCAGCCGCGTCTCCGAAACAGATGATGCAGATCAACTCACCGGAGCCTCGGCATGACTTAATCGACGTACCTGAAACTCACACGGCATCGTGTCGTGTCGGAGCCATCGTGAACGACAACCTTTTGCGCAACCGCACTTTCGACGAAATCGAAATCGGCGAGTCGGCGTCGCTCGTACGCGTGGCCCTGCAGAACGATATCGATCTGTTTGCGGCCGTATCGGGCGATCTCGATCCCGCGCATGAAGATGCGGCGATCGCCGCGGGCGCGCTGTCCGGCCATGGAGTCGTACACGGCATGTGGACCGCCGCGCTGATTTCCGCGCTGCTCGGCAAGCGGCTGCCTGGCCCCGGCACGATCTGCCTCGTCCAGACCCTGCAGTTCCGTCATCCTGTCTCAGCGGGGGACAGCATCACCGCGATGGTCAAGGTGAAGGAAAAGCGCAGTGACGGACGCATCGTCCTGCTCGACATCTGCTGCACGAACCAGAGGGGCGACAGCGTGCTGCTCGGCACGGCAACGGTCGTTGCACCGTCGATGCCGGTAGTGTGGCCGTGCACCGCGAATGCCGAAGTCGCCTTGCGACGTCACGACCGCTACGACGCGTTTATGCGGCAGGCGCGCGTGCGTCCCGCATTGCGCACGGCGATCGTTCATCCCTGCTCGGAAGAAGCCATCCTGGCAGCGATCGAAGCGCGCGACGAAGGCCTGATCGAACCGGTGCTGATCGGCCCCGAAGCCAGAATCCGCGCGGCTGCCGAGGCCGCCAATCTCAGCCTCGCGGGTGTGCCGATCGAAGCGGTCGAGCACAGTCATGCGGCGGCTGCGCGTGGCGTGGAAATGGGCGCGGCCGGTCGGGTCGCCGCGTTGATGAAAGGCAGTCTGCACACGGACGAACTGCTCGGCGCGGTCGTCGCGCGGACATCCGGCTTACGCACTTCGCGGCGCATCAGCCATGTCTATGCGATGGACGTGCCGGCCTATTCGAAGCCGCTGGTGGTCACCGACGCCGTGGTCAATATCACGCCATCGCTCGACCATAAGCGCGATATCTGCCAGAACGCCATCGACCTGTTGCACCTGCTGGGTGTCGAACTCCCGCGGGTCGCGGTCCTCGGCGCGATCGAAACGGTCAACTCGCGCATGCCGACCACGCTCGACGCCGCCGCGCTGACCGTCATGGCCGCGCGCGGTCAGATCACGGGCGCGCTGGTGGACGGCCCGCTCGCCTTCGACAATGCAATCAGCCTGGCGGCCGCGAAAATCAAGCAGATCGATTCGCCCGTGGCCGGTCAGGCGGACATCCTGCTGGCGCCAGATCTGGAAGCCGGCAACCTGCTCGCCAAACAGCTCATGTACTTCGCCGGCGCCGACGCGGCTGGTCTCGTGCTCGGCGCACGGCTGCCGATCATCGTCACGAGCCGTGCCGACAGCGTGCGCGTAAGGCTCGCATCCGCCGCACTCGCCAAGCTGACGGCGGAACGTGCGCTGGCAGGCTCGGGGCGCCCGTGAACGGGGCGTTTGGGGACCGGCGCGCCCCGTCGTCTTCAGGTTCCACTGTCCTCGCCCCAGCAGTCGCACGGTTGATCTGAATCAACGCCGCAGCGCCATCGGCTCATAGACTCAGTTCACATGGTCGGGCGCCGCGCATTCACTTTCCGGGAGCTTTGCAATGAGCTACAAAACCATCGTCGTTCATCTGGATACGAGCCGGCGCGCGCATCCGCGGCTCGAAATCGCGCTGCGCCTCGCGAAGCACTTCGGTGCCCATCTGACCGGCGTGTTCGCCCTGTTCAGTCCCGATCCGCGCTCGCTGGACGTAATGGCCGGCACCGCCAGCTACTACGCGACGCATGAGCAGTTGCGCGCCGAGCGGCGCGGCGCGCTCGAACGCCTCTTCCATGCGGAGCTGAGCCGGGCCGGGGTGGCGGGCGAGTGGATCGCCGTCGATCAGTCAGCCAGTCTCGCGGTGCCGCACCGGGGACGCTGCGCGGATCTGATCATCGCCGGCCAGGACGATCCGGATGATCCGGAGTCGTACGTCGGCAACTATTTCCCTGAAAACCTGGTCATGTCCGCGGGCCGGCCGGTGCTGCTGGTGCCGAACGCCAGCAGCGTCACATCCCCCGGCGGCCATGTGATGGTCGGCTGGGACGGCAGCCGTGAAGCCACCCGTGCCGTGCATGACGCACTGCCGTTCATGCGCACAGCGCGGCTCACCACGATCGTCGCGGTCAACGGCGCTCGCAGGGACACGGGCTCCCGTATTCCGGGCGCCGACATCGCAGCGGTGATCGCGCGGCACGGCATCAAAGTCGAAGTCAAGGACGTCGAAGCCGGTCCGGCCGCCTCGGTTGGCGACACCCTGTTATCGGAAGCAGCCGGGCTCGGTGCGGACCTCCTCGTGATGGGAGCCTACGGCCATGCCCGCTGGCAGGAACTGGTGATGGGCGGCGCAACCCGCACGGTGCTGCGGTCGATGACCGTGCCGGTGCTGATGTCGCACTGACAATCGCATGCGCTTTGCAGGCGCGGCCCTAAGCCGCCTCCATGGGCGCCGAGGTTTCCGGCGGATGGTGCTCGGCAGCGTCGCCGAACGCTTTCTGCGCATCGCGCAGTGCCCTGTGCTTCTGATCTCCGCGCACTGCATGAACCCGGCTACAGGCGAACAATCGCCAACGGCCGAAGCTGCCAAGGAGCAATCATGAACTGCAAAACCCTGCTCGTGCATCTGGACGACAGTCCGTATAGCGCCGCGCGCACCGAATTCGCGCTCGACCTGGCCCGCCGGTACGAAGCGCATCTGATCGGCTTGTACGTGGTGTGCCAGGAACTCGCGCGACCGATCTTTTTGGATGGAGAAGGCGCCTGGGTGGCTGCGCAGGAAGCGCAACGCGACGCCAATCTGAAGGACGCCCAGGCACGCTTCCTGGCGGCCGGCGAGCGCGCCGGCCTGAGCGTTGAATGGCGCGCGCCAGCCGGTGATGCGGTCGAAACAGCGGCTTTGCACGCTCGCCACGCGGACCTTCTGATTCTCGGTCAGTCCGATCCGAAGGAGCCTTCGTCCTATATCGCCCGCCATTTTGTGGAGGACGTGGTCATGAGTGCGGGCCGCCCGGCCATCGTACTGCCTTACGCCGGAGCCGTCCGGTCGTTCGGGCAAAACGTGTTGATTGCGTGGGACGGCAGCCGCGAAAGCGCGCGATCCGTGGCCGATGCACTGCCGGTGTTAAAGAAAGCGAAATTCGTCACCGTGATGACGGTGCAGCGCCATTCGCAGATCGGTGAACCGGCCGGCATCGACGTCGCCGCCTGGCTCGCGCGGCACGGCATCGAGGCGGGATTCGCCGGGACGCCCGGAGTGGACGGTGTATCGACCGGCGCGCTGCTGTTGAACATGCTTGCCGACCGTCATATCGATCTACTGGTGATGGGCGCGTACGGGCATGCGCGCGTTCAGGAAAGGTTGCTCGGCGGCGTCACGCGAACCATGCTGCAGTCGATGACCGTGCCGGTGCTGATGTCGCACTGATTCGAAACGGATTCTGCGGTTTCAAACCCGAAATACGCGTGATGCGGATCAAGCGCCGGGCGTCTGGCTCCGACCACCCTCTTTCAGACACTGCGCTTCGCGTCATCAACCGCAGCTACTGGCATGATCCGTGCGGATCGCGCAAAATAAACAGCGCAGCATGGTCTGTCGCCCGTCGCAAAGGCTGCCGTCGGCCGGCGTCGTGAGTTATCCGTTATCCATCGAGGCGCGCATGCCCCTTCGCGATAAAACGCCCTTCGCGCCCGGGCCGTCCTCACGGTCGCGAGTCGCGACCTATGTACGACACCCTGTGTTGGTCGGCGCGCTGGCCTTCGTGGTCGGGCTCACACTGGCGCTCGGCATCTGGCGCTGGCTGGCGCAATGGTCGCTGCGCGAAGCCCCGCTCCGGGACAACAGCTTGCTGACGGCATGCATCGCCGCTGCCTGTCTGTTCGCCGCCGTGGCCTTTCTGCTTGCCCGCGCACGCGGCGTCTCGACCTTGACCAGCGAGGCGCGAAGCCAGTCGAGCGTCAACGAGGCACGCATGATGGCGATCATCCGCTCGTCGATGGAAGCCATCATCACCGTCGATGAACGACAGAAGATTGTCATCTTCAACCCGATGGCCGAACAGGTATTCGGCTTCAGCGCGGCGGACGCGCTCGGCGCTTCGCTGTCGCGCTTCATTCCGGAACGTTTTCGCGCGGCGCACGAGCGGCATGTCGACCAGTTCGGCGTCACGGGCGTGTCCGACCGCCAGATGGGCAAACAGCAGCGCGTGCTATTCGGGCTGCGCAGCAACGGCGAAGAATTTCCGATCGAAGCGTCGATTTCCCAGGTGGCCGACGGTGACAGCAAGCTGTACACCGTCATGCTGCGCGACATCACGGAACGGGTCAAAGCGGAGAACGCGCAGCGCAAATCGCGCGAGGAATTGCGCGAACTGTCGGCCAATCTGCAGATGGTTCGCGAGGACGAAAAAACCCGTATTGCCCGCGAATTGCACGACGACCTCGGCCAGCAGTTGACCGCACTGAAAATGGACCTTTCATCGGTCGAACAGGCGCTCGAAGCCACCGCCGAGTCCGGGATTCTGCGACAACTCAGCGACATGCGACGGCTGATCGACGCGACGGTCGCGTCGGTGCGCCGGATCGCGGCCGACCTGCGCCCGGTCATGCTCGACGATCTCGGCCTGATCCCGGCCATCGAATGGCTCGCCAACGACTTTACGAACCGCTACGGCATCGAGGTGAAACGTGACATCGAAGTCGGCGACACACCCTTTACGCCGGCAGGCGCAACCACACTATTCCGCATCGTGCAGGAGGCGCTCACCAACGTCGCCCGCCACGCGCAGGCCACGGTCGTCATGCTGACGGTGCGCCGCGAAGAGGACGCCTGCATTGTGCGAGTGGCGGACAACGGTCATGGCGCGGGCCGTTCGGACGCGCGCGCCGAAAAATCGTTCGGGCTGCTCGGGATCCGCGAACGTGCGCATATGCTAGGCGGCACCGTCGAAATACATACGTCCAGCGGCAAGGGCTTTTCACTGTCCGTCACGTTCCCGGCCGCGGCCGTGCAACAGCAGGAGACGCTAACATGATTCGCGTGCTGATAGCCGACGATCACGCGCTCGTGCGCGATGGCCTGCGACATATTTTGCAAAACACAAACGGCTTCGAAGTGGTCGGAGAAGCCAGCGACGGCGTCGGTACGATTGCTCTGGTTCGCTCGCACCCGGCCGATGTGCTGGTGCTGGATCTGTCGATGCCGGGGCGCAACGGTGTCGAGCTGATCAAGCAGATCAAGGACGAGATGCCGGCGCTGCGCATCCTCGTACTCACCATGCATGCGGAGCAGCAGTACGCCGTGCGTGCGTTCAAAGCCGGCGCATCGGGCTATCTCACCAAGGAGAGCGCGAGCGCGGAACTGGTCTCGGCGGTGAGCAAAGTCGCCTCCGGCGGCGTCTATGTCAGTCTCGCGATGGCCGAACGCTTCGCGCAAAGCCTCAACGAGTCCGCCGACACACTGCCCCACCAGCGCCTGTCGGATCGCGAATTCGACGTATTCCGGCGCATCGCCGCAGGACAAACCCTCACGGAAATCGCCACCGAATTATGTGTCAGCAGCAAGACGGTAAGCACCTATAAAACCCGCATTCTCGAGAAAATGCAGATGCCGCACGAAGCCGCGCTGGTGCGCTACGCGCTGCGCCACAAGCTGCTCGGGGAAGACGACGAAATCTAGCGCCGTCACGGCGCCGCTGCCACCGGGTCCGCTCCGCCGTTACCCCCGTCACAGCCGTGGCTCCTCGCGCGGCTGCTTCGCCGTCACAGAGTGTATGTAGGAAATTCCCTACAACACTTCGCGCTCGCCTACCCGAAGCTCGTTCCCCGCTGATTTTATTTTGAGACGACGCGGCCGATACTTCGAGCCATGAACTCAAGCCCGTCACACCCAGCCGTACGCGTGTTCCTCGTGGACGACGCGATTTCGATCAGGAAACGCATCGCCGCGCGTTTCGGTGCGATCGAAGGCGTCGAGATCGTCGGTGAAGCGGAGGAACCCGGTGCGGCACTGGACGGCATCGGCGCGACGGCAGCCGATGTCGTGGTGATGGATTTACATCTGAGCGACGGCAGCGGCATCGACCTGCTGCGCTACCTCGCGCGGAGCATGTCCACCGTGATCACGATCGTGCTCACGAATCATTCGGGCACGTGGTTCAGGCAGGCGTGCGTCGCCAACGGCGCGCAGTACTTCTTCGACAAGACCAGTGAATTCGATCTTGCATGCAACACCATCGAGCGAATTGCCCACGAGCATTGCGCGCGCGGTCTCTACCATCTCGGAGCCCATCATGTCTGACGTTGCCGAATATTCCCAGACCCGGACCATCGCGCAGATTCCGCTGCACGCGCTGAAAGATCCCGGATTCGCACCGGCCCGGCCGAAGCACGGCGGCGCCAACTGCCCGAGTTGCGCGATGCGTGCTTCCTGCTTGCCGGAAGGTCTGACAGCGACGGAGACCGAACGGGTCGACGCGCTGATCTGCCCTTCGCGCACGATCAAAAATGGCGAATCCCTGTTTCGCGCAGGCGATTCGTTCCAGAGCATCTACGCAGTTCGCGCGGGCTCGTTCAAGACTGTCGTGATGCATCGCGACGGCCGTGAACAGGTCACCGGGTTTCATCTAGCGGGCGATGTGCTGGGTCTCGACGGCATCGGTTCAGGCAAGCATAGCTGCGATGGGCTCGCCATCGAGGACAGCAAGGTCTGCATCATCCCGTTCCATTTGCTCGAAGCCATGTGCCGCGACGTCAAGGCATTGCAGCAGCATGTGCACAGGCTGATGGGCGGCGAGATCGTGCGCGAGGCGACGCTGATGATGCTGCTCGGCACGATGTCCGCGGACCAGCGGGTCGCGACGTTCCTGCTGAACCTGTCGGGCAAGCTCAAGTCGCGCGGTTATTCGCAGGCGGAATTTCATCTGCGCATGACGCGGGAAGAGATCGGCAGCTACCTCGGGATGAAACTCGAAACCGTCAGCCGCATGCTATCGAAGTTTCAGAAGGACGGCCTGCTCGACACCCACGGCAAGCAGATCAGGATTCTCGACAGAGAAGCTCTCGCCCGCGTCTAGCCGCGCGCGCTCGCCGCCGTTTGATCGGAGTCAAGCCCGCCGCAGCGCATCAGACGCTCGTCGCCGGCTCGCCATTGCTGCTGTGCATCGGCACCGGCACGGACGACGCGGCCGCATGGCTCGCGGCCGGGCAGGCGCTCGAACGGGTGCTGCTCACCGCCGCCTCCGAAGGCATGACGGCTTCCTACCTGAATCAACCGATCGAAGTGGCTTCGCTGCGCGAGCGCCTGCGCGCCGCGCTCAATCTGGACGCCGTCCCGCAACTGCTGATCCGGGTTGGCCGCGGCGGCGCCGTGCCGCATTCGCCGCGGCGCCCACTTGCCGACGTGGTGTCTCGTAGCGCGGCGCAGTCAAAGCGCCGATCAGCGGCCCGGCCGCGCGGCTTCAATCGCGGAAGCGGAAGTAGCCGCTGTGCATCATGACCGGCTTCGCGCCCACTTCTTTCAGCAAATTTCGCGCGGCGGCCTCGATAGGCTGCCGGTGTGTATCGAACGCTTCGATCAGATCGTCTTCGCGCAACGACGGCGCGCCGAAGTGGTCTTCCAGCGCCTCCGCGGTAATGGCGCACTGCACGCGCTCACCGTCGACCTCCGCCGGAAAGGCGACGACGAGATCGCGCGCGCAGTACTCGGGACGTTCCTGCGGGAAATGGATATGCATGGCCGGTACCTGTGAGAGTGAAAGTACGTGGCTTGAACAAAGCCGACGGAAGCGGCGCGGATAACCAGAGTGCGGCCACGCTCGGCGCTCCGATGTGTTCAGAATAGACCCGCTTGAAACGTCGCCAATTTTTTGGTGGCGATCCCGGCTGACTCGGATCGAACGAGTGACATCACCTGACGGCAGGCCTCGAACAGTCCCACGTTCGCGAAAGCCGGTTGATTTGAGTCAATCATTAAATGCCGCGGTGGTAGACGATGACGGTGTGCCGTTTGCAGTTCCGGCTTGCACGAGGACGACGTGTTCATGAAACATCTAACGCGCCGCTTCGCTGCCGACTTGCTGGACGACACGATACTCAGCAATTTGCTGTGGGCGGCCAACGGCATCAATCGCGGGCCGGACGGCGGGCGAACCGCGCCCTCGGTGCTGGCCCTGCATGAAATCGACATCTATGCGGTGCTCGCGCGCGGACTGTATCGCTACGATCCACGCCGACATCGCCTCGACCTGGCCGTCGCAAGCGATCTGCGCGGGCTGACGGGCTGCCAGGACTTCGTGGGCGATGCGCCGCTCGATCTGGTGTACGTCGCCGATCTTGCACGCATGCACGACATCACACCGTCGCAGCGCGAACCTTTTGCGTCGGCGAGCGCCGGCGCGATCGTGCAGAACGTCTATCTCTTCTGCGCGGCCGCAGGACTCGCTGTCGCGGCGCGCGGCTGGCTCAACCGCAGCGCGCTGAGTGTCGAAATGCGCCTGCCGCGCGACAGCGTTCCGGTGCTCGCTCAAACGGTGGGCCACTTTGATTTATCCGCTGGCGCCGGCGACGCCCGATGACTCACGCAAACGGTCGATGGAGCGCGGGCAAACGTCGGCTTGACGTGAGTCAATTGCAACCGCGTCGTCGAACGTAGACTGAGCCTGCAACCTTTCGTGGAGTGTGTCTCGTGAAAGCCATGTTTCCGCCGTACCTGGCCGCGCATGTAGTCGGGCTCCTGCTGACAGCAAGCGGCGCGGCGTTCGCGCAGTCCGAGCCGACCGCCCTCGTCGATCAACAGCATTGCATGTTCTGCCATACCCGCGACGCGCCGTTTCTCGCCCCTTCGTTCCAGCAGATCGCGGAACGTTATCGCAACGAGCCGAATGCGCAGGTGATGCTCGAACACAAACTGCGGGTCGGCGGCAAGGCGCATTGGGGCGACATGGCCATGCCGCTGCCACCTGACCGCGGCGGACCGCTTACGCCCGAAGACGCCCACACGCTGATCCAGTGGGTCCTGAGTCAATGAACAGCAACGAACCGACTAGCCGCTTACTGCGGACGCACTTGGTACAGATGGAGAAAATCATGCGCCTGACCATCCACCTCGACACATTCGACCGTGTCAATCCGATGGCATTCGCCATCCTGTGGCTCGACAACGAAACGCGTCAATGGTCGCGCGAGGGGCACCTGGGCCTCGAACTGCCCGAATGGGGCACGCTGCAAGTCGACTGCGACAATACACTCGTGTGCGGCCCGCACGATTCGGTGCCCTGCTGTGTGCTTGAGGGGCTTGATCTGAACGTGTCCGGCGGCCCGTTCGAAGGTGAGACCGGGCGTGCGCAATGGTGCGCCAATGCAGGCAGGACGCTGATGAGCGGCCACTGGCACATTCAATGTGTCGACCACGAGGGCGCGGAGCCTGAAAATGGCATTTTCGCGGATGACGACACTGCCTGAACCTTATTTGAACCGTCGCGACAACGAGGTGCGCTCATGGGATTGACCGCGGATCTGGACGGCGTACGGCACGCGTATGGACTCTGTTTCGTGCGCGCCCCGTGGGCCTATTTCACGCGTGTGCCACTCGATCAGCAATGGGGCGACGGCTGGGAACAGGTGCCGTATGAACAACATGCCGGCGTCCCCTACGATGACATGCCGCAGCAGATTCTGACGGTCGCCTTCGACGGTCCCTTGTATCCGCCCGATGCGGGCTACGACGGCAAGAAGCGCAGCGTCATCGAGATCAATCGGGGCGACGCTCCGTGGCTGCGCACGCAGGATCTCATCAGCAACGCGCCGATTCACATCATGGCTGGCGTGACGCTCGAATCGTTTGTCGAGCAGGTCGAGCTTGCTGGCGGCCGCGTGTTCGCTCCGCTCGGCTGGGGCGCGTTGCGGCTCGAACGTTGTGAGCGGGACCAGCCGGGTGACGCGCCGGCGTCGACGGCTTCCGCACCTAAGGCGCGCAACGTCTGAGGCGCACGCTGCGCGGGCCTCGATCCCGCGCCCTCCACGCATCGCCCTCCCGGCGCGATGCCCGCGAACTCTCACTCAAAAACTTGCCCGGTCATTGCCCGCTCTCCCATCCCCCACCCAGCGCCGCATATAACGCGACCGTATCGCTCACGTTCAGGTTCATCCTTGTCGAGGTCATCGTGAATGAATGCCGCGCCTGATGGCCGAATCCGCGCTCAATGGCGCTAGCCGCCATGCGAGCCAGAGCGGGCGCGGGGCACGTCCCTTCGCCATCGAAGCGCAGCAGCGCTCAACCGGTCGCGACTGCGTCTGGTCGGCGTGCCGGGCACCGCGGACGCACGGTGAACAACTGTCGGGCATCCCTGATACCAGCAGTGAGACTACGTACGCGGCTGCGATGCGGGTTGATTTGCATCAACGAGAGCCGGACAACCACGAGCGCCGTACGATTCATACGCGGCGAGAAGGATCGGTTGACACGCATCAAAGCACAGGCGTTCAGCGCGGTTATGGTGAAAACGCGTGCGCCCGGTTCACCTGCGCATGCAGCGGCGCTGACCTTGAACGGAGTCGATCATGACCGATATGCAACTGCTGTCCTATGAACCGGCGCCCGGACGCGCCCCCGCTCGTACCCGCGGCGAAACGCCTGCCGTGATCACGCTGCCCAGGCCTGACATGGCCGGCGGCATGCCGCTGATGAAAGCGCTCGCGCTGCGCGCCAGCACCCGCGAATTTTCCGACACACCCTTGATGCCCGCGACGCTTGGTGCGCTGCTATGGGCGGCGGACGGCGTCAACCGTCCGGCGACAGGGGGCCGCACGGCGCCGTCGGCCCATGCCTTCAATGAAATCGACCTTTATGCGGTGCTGCCGAACGGAGTCTATCGCTATGACGCGCCAAACCATCGGCTCGTACTCAAACACGAGAGCGACGCGCGCAATATGACGGGATACCAGGATTTTGTCGGCGACGCACCGCTCGATCTCGTGTATGTCGTCAACATGTCGCGCCTGCTGACGATGCCGCCTCAGCAGCGCGATATTTTTTCCGCCGTCGCGGCGGGCGCGATGGCACAGAACGTGTCGCTGTATTGCGCTTCAGCCGGACTCGGATGCGTCGTACGGGGTTGGATCAATCATCGCTCGCTGAGCGACGCACTGAAATTGAACGAGGACGAATTGCCGATCCTGGCTCAAACCGTAGGCGCGCTGGCAACGACACTGAATTCGCTCGCGGATTGAAGCGGCGTGGCGCGCAGCGGTGGCCGGCAACCCGGGCCTCGCGCGCGATGCGGTTATCGGGCGGCCGGCAGGGTTCCGTTGGCAGCATGCCTGATCCGAAGAGGCAACCCATGTGGTACGGCCTGCTCGATACACAACGGCGCCTCGCCAGGGCGTTCGCCGATAGCGCGCTCAACGTCTGCGTCCGGACCCCGGGTCTATCCGGGCTTCATCCAGCAGGCTGCCGTCCTGGCCGCGCATCCCGCGCGTCAGGTCGGCCTGGAATACCGGCGCGCTTGGGCAAGTCCCGCTTTGCACGATCGAGGCAGACCGCGACGACATCACCGGCGCGGATCAGACTCATTGCGCGCACGTGCTAGGTCATGCGCCGGACGCGCCATGGCATCGGCGCGCGACCATCGGCCAGTGCGACCATTACGATCTTTTCACGGGCCCACGCTGGCACGACGCTGTTCATCCCCAGTTATGCGAATTCTGGCGCGCGATCGAATGCGATAGTGAAGCGAAAGCCGAACCGCCCGGCCGCATTCGATGATCCATGTCAAAGCTGCGCCGGACCAATGCAGTGCAATGGTATTTATCGCCGCCATGGGCGGGTTCCGCGCGAGGGCATGATGAAACTGACTTTTCTGGGTGGCGCGGAAACCGTCACCGGCTCGAAATATCTGCTCGAAGCGGCCGGCTTGCGGATTCTGATCGATTGCGGTCTGTTTCAGGGTACGAAAAACCTGCGCCTGCGCAACTGGAGCCCGCTGCCCATGCCCGTCGACACGCTCGACGCCGTGATCCTCACGCACGCGCATATCGATCACAGCGGCTACCTGCCCGTGCTCGCGCGCAGCGGCTATCGCGGCCCCGTCTACTGCACGCCCGGCACGGCCGACCTGTGCGACATCATGCTGCGCGACAGTGCGCGTCTACAGGAGGAGGAAGCCGACTACGCGAACCGTCATGGCTTCTCGAAGCACAAGCCGGCTCTGCCGCTTTACACGCTCGACGACGCACAGCGCGCGCTGCGGCTCATCGTGCCACGCGAATTCGATGTCCCCACCCCACTGAACGACGAGTTGTGCTTCCGCTTTCTGCCTGCCGGACATATCCTGGGCGCGGCCAGCGTCGTGCTCTGCTGGCGCCATACGGTGCTGGCTTTTTCAGGCGATCTCGGCCGGCCGAACGATCCGATCATGCGCGCCCCCATGAAGCTCGCGCACGCGGACTATCTGGTCGTCGAGTCGACCTACGGCGACCGCCTGCATGCCACGACCGATCCCGAGCAGGAGTTGGCCGCGCTATTCGAGCGGACGTTCGCGCGCGGCGGCATCGTGGTCATGCCCTGCTTTGCGGTCGGACGAGCTCAGGAAATCCTTTATTACATCGCGCATCTGAAGCAGACCGGGCGCATGGCAAACGTGCCGGTCTATCTGGACAGCCCGATGGCCACCGGCGTCACGGAGGTGTACCGGCACCATCTGAGCGAGCACCGCCTGACGGCTTCGCAGGCGGCCATGATCGACAAGGCGGCAGTCATGGTGCGCTCGGTCGAGCAGTCCAAAGCGATCGCCGCGCATCATGGTCCGATGGTCATTATCGCTGGCAGCGGCATGGCCACCGGCGGTCGCGTGCTCCATCATTTGCGCCTGTATGCGCCGGACCCCAGGAATACGATCGCGCTGGTCGGCTATCAGGCCGCGGGCACGCGCGGCGCCGCCATTGCCGCACACGAGCCAGCGGTAAAGATTCACGGCGAGTACGTGCGAATTCGCGCACATGTCGAGACGATTTCGTCGCTGTCCGCGCATGCGGACTACAGCGAAACGCTGAACTGGCTCGCAGCGATATCGCCGGCGCCCGCGCAAACGTTCATTACGCACGGTGAGCCCGCCGCCGCCGATGCGTTGCGTCGTCGAATTACCGACACGCTTGGTTGGCCTTGCACGGTGCCGGTGTATCAGCAAAGCGTCGAGCTGGCGGAAAGGTCTGCGCTCGACGGCCGGTCCGCGGCCGCCGCTGCGGCATGTTCGATCTCCGGCCCAGCGCAGAGCTGATGTCACGCCCTGCGCAAAACCTCGCGCGCTGCCGCGCCGTCAAGCGTGCGACAGGCAAGCCGTCACGGCCCGCATGGCCGCGCGTGACGATGCCCGGTAAGCTTGCACCCACGCGCGCAGCCGCTCGAAAGCTGTCACCACGCGTGCGCCATCTTCTCGAAAGCCCGACATACCTGCAGGCCGACGAAGACGCGTCGTTCCTGCAACGCCCCGAGATGTGCGGCGTGCGGCTGCAGCTCGACTACTGGAAGACCGAAGAGAGCCTGAAGGAATTGCTTTACCGCCGCGAACTGGAACAGTGGCGACAGCGGCTCCAAGGTCGCGCGCACGGCGTTGCAGAACGCGATCTCCGTCGCGTCGTTGCTGCTGACGACCGATTGCATGGTTGCGAGCCAGCCAGCGGCGGAGGCTACCTCGCCGTTTGGCGTCTCGTCGGATTTCTACGGCGGCGCATAATGCCCGCGCCGCCAGCATCGGCTTCGGACCACCGGTCCGGCCCCACCCGCTTCAGTTTCCATTACCGGGGTGCCCGGCACGACCCCAGACTGTATGAAGTGTTGATCGTGCTCGACGACAAAGCGCCCATGTGCCGGATCGAGATCCGCCATGCCTCGCCGATCGTCGACGACCTGCCCCCGCTGTCCAGCGGACAGCTTAGCGCGGCGCGTCTGCGCAAGGTGGTGGGCCTGCTGGGGCTGATCGAACGCATGACCCGCCACGACAGGAGCGCAAACGTACCCGGCTCGCTCGTCAGCATCGCTCATCTGCAGAATCGGCGCCGTCCTCGGCGCCAGCAAGTCATGCCGAAGCGGAGCAAGGTTCGTGGCCGTCGTGAAGTATGGCCGGCCGTGCAGGTGAAGCCGATGCGCCAGGCGCATGAGCGCACGGCTGGCATGCCTGCTCACGCGGAACCGCTCGCGCTCGCGCTGTCCCGCACTTCAGCGCGGCTCGCCCGCCCGCGGCGCCGCTATCCGGTGCGTCGGCCATGACTTTTTTTCAGGCCGAGTCACGGACTTCAGTCAGGTGCGGTGACGTCGTGCTTTGCGATAGATCGAGGCCGCGTCCAGCCGCATGTTCGCTCGGCCGGAGCGCTGAGGGTGTCGCTTGCACACAGAGCGATCGGGCCAGGATGCCTGCACCTTCCGACGGACATTCGCCTCACACCAATTTCTTGATCGATCTCAAGTCCTGCGTCGACTGGACGTCGAGAATCTGGAATCGGGTAGTTGCGCTATGGCCCGTCATATCGAACCGAGCATCCGGAGGGAGACGTCAAATGCGCATCTATCATTGCAGGACAGGTGGACTGCCAGGCAAAGCGGTGATGCCATGAGTCCGGCCTGGATGGAGGTGGAACCGCCGTTTCGCGATCGCGCCGAGGCAGGCCGCATGCTTGCACGGCAACTGGGCAGCTATGCGGGACGTCGCGATGTGATCGTACTGGCACTGCCGCGTGGCGGCGTTCCGGTTGCCTATGAAGTCGCGCAAGCGCTATGCGTCGAGCTGGACGTGCTGGTCGTGCGCAAGCTGGGCGTGCCGCACTATCCGGAACTGGCAATGGGCGCAATTGCTTCCGGCAGTGCACTCTATCTCGACGAGCAGACGATCCGCATGGCAGGCGTTACCCAACCCGAAATCGCCACCGTGCTCAATAACGAGCGCCGTGAATTGGCACGGCGAGAAGCCTTGTATCGCGCACAGCGGCCACCGCTGAACGTCGAAGGCCGAACGGTCATCCTTGTCGACGATGGCATCGCGACGGGCTCAACAATGCGTGCCGCAATCGCGGCGATGCGCGCCACCGGCAAACCGGCGCGAATTGTCGTTGCAGTGCCGGTTGCGTCACAGAGCAGCGCAGAAAGTCTGGCCGGTCTCGCGGACGACTTCGTCTGTACCCACTGCATGCGCCGGTTCGGCGGTGTCAGCCAGTACTATCAGGACTTCGGGCAGACAAGCGATGCGGAAGTGCGTGCCCTCCTTGCACGCTCGCGTCAGGACGTGTCGTGATGCACCCCGCCGCCGCCCCATTTCTCGCCGTGCGCGAGCTCGCACAACGACTCAACGACAACGACGCCGACTTTGACGCGTTGCTGGAGATGACACGCGGCCGGCAACTGGTACTGCTCGGCGAAGCCACGCATGGCACGCAGGATTTCTACCGGATGCGGGCACAGATTACCCGGCGTCTGATCGCCGAAGGCGGCTTCGACGCCGTCGCGATCGAAGGCGATTGGCCCGATACGTGGCGCGTGAACCGCTTCGTGCAAGGCGAAGGCGAAGACGAAGGCGAAGGCGATACAGACGTCGGCGCCGACGCCGCGCTTGACGATTTCCGGCGTTTTCCTACCTGGATGTGGCGCAATCGTGAAATGCGCGACTTCGTCGTATGGCTGCGTGCGCACAACGCCGGACTTCCGCCGCAAGAGCGCGTCGGTGTCTACGGACTCGATCTGTACAGCATGTACCAGTCAGCCGACGCGGTGATCCACTATCTCGAACAGGTGGACCCGCGGCAGGCCGCGATGGCGCGCGAGCGCTATGCCGCGCTCGATCATGTGCGCGAACCGCAGGGCTACGGCTACGCGACCGCTATCGGGGCCCGGCCTGATGCGCGGGAAGGCGCGGTCGCACAGTTGCTGCAGATGCGCGCCGACGCACTCCTGCATCTATCCCAGGACGGCCTCGGGGCCATCGATGCGCAGTTCTTCGCGCAGCAGAATGCTGAAATCGTCGTCGACGCGGAACACTACTATCGATCGATGTTCGGGCGTCGCCTGAACACCTGGAATCTGCGCGACGCGCACATGTACCGCACCTTGTCAGCTCTCGCCCCCTACCGGATCCGGCGCGGCGGAACGGGACGCGTCGTCTGGGCGCACAATTCCCACGTCGGTGATGCGCGCGCGACAGAATCGCGTCTGCGCGGCGAGTGGAATCTTGGACAACTGGTACGTGAAGCAGTCGGTGCAAGCGCGCTGCTTGTCGGTTTCAGCACTTACACCGGACACGTATCGGCCGCGTCCGAATGGGGCGGCGACGTCGAGCACAAGTGGGTACGCCCGGCGCTGCGCGACAGCTATGAATATCTGTTTCACAGCACCGGACTGGACCGCTTTTTCCTGCCGCTGCACGGGCCCGCGTCGGAACCGCTGCGCGAAGCCATGCTCGAACGGGCGATCGGCGTGATCTACCTGCCCCAGACTGAACGCGAAAGTCACTATTTCTGGACGTCCCTCGCAAACCAGTTCGACGCACTGCTCCATCTCGACGAGACGAGCGCCGTGGAGCCGCTCGATGCGCCGCATCAGTGGCATCGGCGCGAAAAGCCCGGGCAGGAGGCCTGAGCACACCATGCGACGCGGAGGCGCCCTATGCATGAGATCCGGATGAGCGATGTATCGATACCGTCCGGTGGAGTCACGCTGGACGGCATTCTCGCTGTGCCCCAAGAGCCGAGCGGGGTGGTCGCGTTTGCGCATGGCAGCGGCAGCAGCCGCTTCAGCCGCCGCAATCGGGATGTTGCCGCGGTACTGCAGCAGGCAGGGCTCGCGACACTGCTGTTCGACCTGCTGACAGCCGATGAAAATGATCAGGACATTGAAACGGGTCTCTACCGCTTTGACATTCCCCTGCTCGCGCGACGCCTGACCGACGCGATCGACTGGCTCAAGGCGCTCCCGGCAACCGCGGCCTTCGACGTTGGCCTGTTCGGTGCCAGCACCGGTGCGGGCGCCGCGCGCCAACGCTACTGATCGTCGGTGCACTGGATACACCGGTGATCGAGCTGAACGAGAGGGCTGCGCGCCGGCTGGCGTGTGAGCACCGGATGGTCCTCGTGCCGCGCGCCACGCATCTGTTTGAAGAGCCAGGTACGCTGGAAGAGGTCGCACGGCTCGCGGCGGCCTGGTTCTCGATTTATCTGCCGCCGCACGCTTCGAGTGGATGAACAGCGCGTCCGCGCGCATCGGCGCCGCAATGCCTGTATTTTCGGAGCCGGCGGCCGCCAGCCGGTTTGGACCGTCAAATAGCCATTCCAGCGGCGGCATCAACGACCGTCTTCTCCACGATTGCCTTCCCGGCTACGCGTGGTGACGCAGTGCCGTGAGCACTGCGTCACCACGCCCGTTAGCCGATCGGCAGACTTTTTTGCGCGGAAGATGATTTTTTCGGCAACGTCAGCGATAGCACGCCGTCCTGATACTGTGCGGTGGCGGTGGCTTCGTTCACGTCGCTCGCCAGCGAGAACGATCGACTGACGACTCCCGTATAACGCTCACGGCGAATAACCCTGTCACCCTCCTTCAATTCCTTGTCTCGCTCCACTTTGGCGTTGATCGAGACGACGTTGCCGTCGATCTTGACGTCGATGTCCTTCTTTTCGACACCAGGCAGCTCCGCCTTGACCGTATAAGCGTTATCGCTTTCCGTTACGTCGATTTTCATGTCGCTCAGCGCAGTCCCGTCACTCGCAAGACCTCGGAGCGGGCGAAACAGCCCATGAAACAGTTCAGACATAGGGTCGATCGAGAACGGTTCATAACGTTTTAAATCGCTCATGTTGCATACTCCTAACATTATCCATTGTCGTCATGGATGTCATATCGAATGGCCAGCGCGCTGCACCGTGCAGACGTGCGAGCGAACTACCCGTCGACGTGATGAATTGCTGCACTGATTTCACATCGTCGACGAAACTCAACGGTAGGCGCTCTTACATAGGCTGAATTGATGTGTATCAACTGATACGCCTTGGCTACTCCCGCAGCACCCAGGTATCGCCCTCCTTGATGTAGGAGCGCTTCACCGCTGCCCACGCAATTCGATGAGCAATCTGCTCCTGTCGCGCATCCCCGGCATGCGCTGCATAAGAGTGATTGAAGGCGGCACGATAGATGTCCTGCGCATGCGGGGGCAAGTGAGCTTGCACGGACGTAGGTAGATCTGAGTTGGCGTAGTAGGGCATGCCTCACCCCCCTTTGATATGGATCAGCAACTGATGCGAGATCGCGCCGATGATGAACGCAGGACGGCACTTCGTGATCCGGAAGGAGTATAGCGATGCGCATCACCTTTCCCCCCACCGCACCGGAGTATCGCGGCTCGAATCTGACCATTGGATTCGATGCATGCGTCGACGGAAAAAGCATTGATTGCGCGATTTCAGCCGAAGCGCTGGAAGATCACTTTGGCGCAAAATCGCCCTCTTCGGCAGATCTGCTAAACGCGTTCACCCGCCACCGGTCCGAAATACAGAATATCGCCCGCGACCTTCTGCACCTGGTGGACACAAAGCAACTGCTGCTGCACAGCGGCCATTTCAGGTTCAGGCTGGGTGCGCGCCCCGATTGCGTCTGAATATGAATGAAGACTCGATCGCCCAGAGACGATGTTCTCCTCCTACATTCCAGTCCACGGGCTCGCTCGTGCAAATTTCGGGCGCGGTATCGATGTGCGCCCTCAGATTGGGATGTTCAGGAATCGCTCCAGAAAAGTGGTGATCGAAGTATTCAACTTCGCCTCCGTGCCGAAGCAACGCCAGCAGCGCCGTCCAATTGACGTCCAGAGAGATGTCCAACACCCCTATGCACAAATCATTTGCGTGCGTCGCCTCGTTCGTCATCTGCGTTGCCGGTTGCGCGTACGATCCGGCAGTCCCGCCGCACCCGCCAGCGCCCCCGTCGGCATGTAGGTCGGGCCCGCCGATCGACCTCGACCGGTACATGGGCCGGTGGTACGTGATCGCGGAAACGCCGGTTCTCAGTGAGCACGATTACGTCGGCAATTACGACGAGTGGACGCTGCGCGGCGATGGAAGGATCGACGATAAATATCTCGGCCGGCGTCACAACTTCGACGCGCCGGTCACGGGAAGCCATTTTGTGGCGAAGGTGATGCCCGGAACTGGTAACACGAAATGGCGCGTGGGACTGATCTGGCCGTTCGAAGTGGTGGTCGTCACAGCGTATGTGGATCCCGACTACCATTACACGATCCGCTGCGTCGCCGACGGCGACATGATGTGGCTGCTCTCGCGTAGTCCAGCGATGGATGAAGCCACCTATGCGAAGATGCGCGCGCGTCTTGCCCGCATGGGCGTCAACCTGAACCGGGTACGGCGGGTTCCGCAAAGCACGGAGCAAATCGGCCAGCCCGGTTTTCAATGAGTCGCTGGACAGGACCGGAGAGCCGAGCCACGGCGGCGGTGCCGCTCCTGCCTGCTGTCCCGGCGCGACGGTCGGCATGGCCGGACTCGGGGGTAGCACTGTCCGCCACGCCAGAGTCAGCCATGCACGGCAATGAACGCGCCAGCGGCCGGCTTCGCCGCGTCAGCCGATCACCACACGGTCCACGACAGCCTTCACGCCAGGCGTGGAACGCGCAGCCCCCGATACGATGGAGCGCTCGATGGACGAACTGAGACGCCCCGACAGGATCACCCTGCCGTCGTCGACTTCGACGCCCACGTGCTTCAACTCACGATCGGTATGGCGCTGAATGGCTTTGCGGATGTTGTACTCGATCTCGATCGGGGAAGCAGAGCCACGAATCCGGATGTCGTTCGTCACGCCCGTCACACCACGCATGTGGACAATGTTTTTCTCGGCGATGTGGCTGCGGTAACCGTCCTCGACTTCACCGCTCAAGCTCACCCAACCCTTTTCGACCTTGATCTTGATCGCCTGCTCTTCGAGGCCCGCGATCCAGTCGAGAACGGCGCGCACGCTCAAGGCAACGTCCTCGTCGGTGCGCTGCTCGGACTCGTGAAGTTTCACGTCGATGCCGACCACCACCGCGACGACTCCGGCTATTCTGAGTGCGCATTTTTCAGCCGCGACTTTCTTCGCATAGTCCGGAACGTGCCCACTGAGCGTCACGATGCCGTCGACCACGGCAACGCCTATTCCGTTTGCGTCGACGGCTGAATTGTTCATCAGTTCGTCCTCGACTTCCTGTTTCAGTTGACTGTCCGGCTTCATGGAAAATTCTCCTCAGCAATTGTCGCAACGCGACACGGCGTCGCGCCGCGGATACGTCACGCACTCAGACTAATGCGCCTCCGCACGATTCAATTGACCGAGGTCAATCATGGAGCGCACCGCTGGCCCGCGCGTCGGACGCTGCGCCCGGTGTTCCCCTCCACGGGTCGCGTCAAGCCCCCGGGGCTGGCCGTGCTGCACGCGCCGACTCCGGCGAACTGTCGACCGCAATGAGGATTCGTTTGCATTCAGCCCCGCCGATGTCGATATCCGCACTGCGCAGCAACGACAAGGCGTGTTAGTCACGTTAGTCACTACGGGGCTCTCCCACGCTCCCGTTCGCGACGGTCACCCTGTGAATCACCCTCAGCGATATGAAGCTACCGCGAATCATGAGATCGGCTTTGTCGGTTCTTCTCCACAGCCTGCCGGTCCCTCTCTCTTTCCATCGGTCTGCGGGCGAATACGACATCAGCAACATTGGCAGCACCGCCAGCGCGGCCACCTGTTCGGCGACACTGGCGAAGCGCCATTTGCCCGTCAGCCGTGCGCCGCGGGTGCCGATCACGAGCAGGTCAGCGCGCCATTCCCGAGCGGCCAGTCCGATCGCCTGCGCGATGTCATCTCCCTCGTGCGCCGGCTGAAGAATCACAGCCTCGTGGCATAACCTGTCCCATCGATCCTGCGGCGAACATGCCACATAGCCAACTCGCACTGCTGCGCGATCGGCGGCGATTCGCATGGTTTCGGAGACTGCCGCTCGCGACCTCACGCGCAAGACTGGCCGGTCCGGCGCAGTCAGTCAGCAGCAAGTCGGCGCCCCAACGGCGAGCCGCCTCGGCCAGTGCATGCACGCTGTTCGCGTCGGGGTGCGACAACGCAAGAAGCGCCGTGCTTGCGTTGAGCCCGCGCATCGCAAGCAGGGCTTGGGCAGTCCGCAACATTTCCTCGGCCGTACGGCGCGCATCGCCCGAGTCGCGTAACCGCGTGCCCTCACCGGCGGGCCGCGCTACCGCCGCGGCGACTTGCAGTACCGTCTCGCGGCCCGCCCACGCGGATGCATAGTCGATCAGAGCGCCCGGGAAACGACCACCCCGCGCACCAATGAAAATGCGCCGATAAGTTGCAGTCGATGCCGCGCGCCCTCCATGGACTGTCGGCTCGACATCCCGGTTTATTGCTTTACTTGATAGCACCTGCCTCTCCCGTCCGATGGTGTAAGGCTCACGTCATAGCATCGCGCTGAATGCGCAGAAGAGAGGAAGGTGCCCTCTCCGTGACGCGCCTTTGTCACACCAGCCTGGCTGGCAAACGGCAACCGTTGATCCGTTGTCCGCGGCAACGGCCCTGAGGTTGGCACGCCAGCCTCACCGGCCACGACCGGCGCAACAGGCGCAACAGGCGAGTCAACACCGCTCGATGTGCTCGACGCTGGATCGGAACGCATGATCTGGTATCGGAGCTCTGGTATCGGAGCAAAACAACCGGGGGCGAACTCATTCATGGCCGCATCAGCGGCAGATTGCCATATTGGCTCTGGCTCGCGCGTCGTCGAAGTCGAAGCCGACGCCGACGCCGACGCCGACGATCCTGCTTTCATACCTCCGAGTCTTGAATGCCGCGCCGTTTCGGCCACCACCTGCTAGATGCCGGGCATCGCTGGATACGGCTCCGTATGATCCTCGACGCCCTTGACGCCAGGTATGGCCTGCGCCGCCACACGAACCGCATCGACGGCTTCCATCGAATGGAATATGCCCCACAGATGCACGACTCCGTTGGTGACCACGATATTGCGTCCGGCGAATGCCCAGTTACGGCCCGCGAGCTCGTCCATCAAGATTGCGCGAATTTCGCCATCCGCGAGCGTCACATCCGATGTCGGCTCATCCGGGACGCTCGCCAGCGCCTGCACAAGATTGGCGCGGCTCAGAATGCCCACAAGCTGCCCCGCCTTGGTCACGGGCACACGTTTGATGCGCCGCGTCTCCAGAATAGCGGCCACTTCGGCCAGGGACGTGTCGGGCTGAACGGTCACCACGTCCTTTGTCATCACGTCGCGCACTTTTGGCGCATGGGTCTTGATGTAGTCCCGTGCTTCATGACTGGCGGACCAGAGATGGAGCCACGAGGTTCGCGGGCGCTCGTCGGTGCCGATTTCGGCGCGGCGAAGCAGATCGCCCTCGCTGATCATGCCGGCGACCGTGCCGTCGGGATCCAGCACCGGCGCACCGCTAATGCCGTTGTCGACAAATATTTTCGCGACCTCTCGCACGGTCATGTCGGGTGTGACCGATATGACCGTACCGGTCATGACATCGGATGCACGCATGGCAACGCTCCTGAACAGATGGGTTGTTTAATGGGCGGAAAAGGCCGTCCTCGGTCGTGGGCACCACGCTGCCCGCGAGCGCTCGTATGGTTCGAGATTAAGCCGGCACGGCAGCGCTTCATTTGACATGGATCATCCCGGGGACCGACGCGTGAAGTTCTCTCTCGATGTGTAGCGGCGGCGCTGTGTCGCTTGACTCAGATCAACTGGGCGCCGGCCGTCTGCTGTCGAATAGCAGGCGTAACTCGCGTTTGCCGTAGCGCTGACGTCGTCCACCCGCTCGCGCGCTCTGCGGAACACCGCTTCATGGCGCCGTTCGCTCCCATGTTCGATGGCGCGGGCGGGCGCTCAACCATGGACGGCACGTCGAAGGCGGCGGGGACATGGAAGTACGTGCCGCTCGTCAACCTGGACGTACTGGACAAGTCAAGGTAGTGCCTGCGACGGGGGAGCCGCGATGGGAACCGATCAGCTATTCGACAGCACGCACCTGGCCGAAGGAGTTCTCGGCGTGGTCACAACGCTCTACGCGGAAACCCACGCCGACGCGGCCCCCCCAGGATCCGTCAATCTCGACTCGCAGTTAGAACGGGATCTTGGTTTCGACAGTCTTGCGCGCGCTGAACTGTTTAACCGGATTGAGCAGACGCTTCATGTTCGCGCGCCGCTCGATGCCTTTTCCACCGCACTAACGCCCGCCGAGCTCGTACAGGCCATCAAACGCTCAGAGGCGCCGGCGGCCTCCGGCGGCGAACAGCCGTCGATTGCGCAGCGCGCCCAGGCGCCGGCGTCGGTTTTGACCGAAGAACCGCGTGAGGCGACGACGCTGATCGAGGTATTGCAGTGGCACGTCGACCGGCATCCGCAGCGCTCGCACATCGTTTTTCTCGAAGATGGCATGACGCCTGCAGAACTGTCCTACGGCGATCTGGATCGCCGCGCCGCCGCGGCTGCGTCGGGTCTGCGCCGCCACGGAATCGGCCCCGGCGATACGGTTGCACTGATGCTGGCGACCGGTTGGGATTACTTCGTCTCGTTTGTCGCGATATTGATGAGCGGCGCCGTTCCCGTTCCGATCTACCCGCCCGCTCGCGTCTCGCAGATAGAAGAGCACGTCCGGCGCCACGCAGCCGTGCTGTCGAATGCCGGCGCCAAAGCGCTGATTGCCTCGCCTGAAGTTGCCGGCGTGGGCCGTCTTCTGAAGCTGCATGTGCCCGCTTTGCAACAGGTCCTGACGGCGGCGCAAATCGGTGTCGACCGCAATGAAACGTCCGTGCCACTGGCGGCCAGTGACATTGCGCTCCTGCAATACACGTCAGGCAGCACCGGCGACCCGAAAGGCGTAATGCTCACGCATGCCAACCTGCTTGCCAATATCCGCGCCATGGGCGCGCGCATGCAGGTGACGTCCGCCGACGTGCTGGTCAGCTGGCTCCCGCTTTACCACGATATGGGGCTGATCGGCGCGTGGTTCGGGCCCATGTATTTCGGCATGCCGCTAGTCGTGATGCCGCCCACCGTTTTTCTGGCGCGCCCGGAGCGGTGGTTGCGACTGATCCAGCGCTATCGCGGCACGCTCACCGCTGCGCCGAATTTCGCCTATGCGCATTGCGCCCAACATCTTGACGAAGCCATCCTGGCGGGTCTCGATCTGTCGTCGTTGCGCTTTGCCTTCTGCGGCGCCGAACCGGTCAGCGCCGCTACTGTCCGCGCGTTCGCGGCGCGTTTCGGCCACTATGGCTTCGACGCGCGCGCGGTGACGCCCGTCTACGGGCTCGCGGAAAACACGTTGGGCTTGAGCTTTCCGCGTCCCGGCCGCGGGCTGCATGTGGACCGCGTGCAACGCGACGCGCTCGGCGCCACAGGACAGGCATTGCCGGCCCGCTCTGACGCAGACGCGATTGAAGTCGTGGGCTGCGGCGAAGCGCTGGACAGCGTCGAGATCCGAATAGTCGACGAGGACGGCAGAGAACAGCCGCAACGCCAGGTGGGTCGCATTGAATTTCGTGGCCCGTCGGCGACGATGGGCTATTTTCATAACCCCGCACAGACCGCGCGGCTGATCCACGACGGCTGGCTCGACACCGGCGATCTCGGCTATCTCGCCGACGGCGAACTCTTCATCACGGGTCGAGCCAAAGATCTGATCATTCGCGGCGGTCACCACATCTTCCCGTACGAACTCGAGGAGGCGATCGGCAGGCTGCCGGGCATCCCTGCCGGCGGCGTGGCCGTATGCGGCAGCACGGATCGCGCGAGCGGCACCGAGCGCGTCGTGATCCTCGCGGAAACGGCATTGACGCAAGCCGCCGCGCGCGAGCAACTGCTTGCGCGCGTCCGCGCCACGGCAGTCGAAATACTGGGCGCGCCTGCCGAGCACGTGTGCCTCGTCACACCGGACACCATTCTCAAGACACCGAGCGGCAAGATCAGACACGCCGCCACCCTCGACCAGTTCGAACGCGGCGGCAGGCCGTCACCAGCGAGTCCTGTATGGCGCCAATTCGCGAGCGTCCTCGTGGGCGCCCTCTTGCCGTTTCTGCGACGGATCGCGCGGCAGGCCTCGCACGCGGCATACGGGTTCTACTGCTGGACGGTTCTTGGCATGCTCTCGCCACTCATAGGCACGGTCTTCCTGTCGGTCGACACGCCGCGCAACTGGCGTCGGGCAGCCGCCGTCGGCCGTCTGTTTTTGCGGCTGACCGGGTTGCGCGTCGACGTGGAGATCGATGCGCGGTCAGCGGCGATGCGCGAGCTCGTCATGGTGGCGAACCATAGCAGCTATCTGGACGGCTTGATCCTGCTTGCCGTATTGCCGCAGCCTGTCCGGTTCGTCGCCAAGCGGGGCCTGGACCGCCACTGGTTGGCCGGCCGTTTTCTGCGCGCGATCGGCACCTCGTTTGTGGAGCGACGGGAATACCGGGGCAGTGTCGACGACGAGCGGCGGCTCGTACAGCAGGCGGACGGCGACTCGCCTTTGCTCTTCTTTCCGGAGGGCACGTTCGGTCGCGGCGCGGGCTTAAGGCCATTTCACCTGGGCGCGTTCCGGGTGGCTTGCGCCGCCGGCCGCGCCGTCGTGCCGGTGGCACTGGCCGGAGTGCGCGCGGTGTTGCCGGACGGCGTTTGGTTGCCGCGATTGGGGTCCATCAAGGTCGCCATCTTGCCGCCCATCGTTCCCGACGGCTCCGACCTCGGCGCAATGGCCCGACTCCGCGAAGCCGCCCGGAACGCAATCCTCGCGCGTTGCGGCGAACCTTCTCTGATCGCACATCCTATCGATAAGACGGCGCAAGAGCATGACAACGAACACGACTTCGCGAGCACCGTATCGTGATCGGTCTATTAATCGCCCTGAACGCCGCCGCTTTTCTGGTTGAGCAACTCGCTCCTGAGCGGCTGATCGGACTCTTCGCGCTCTGGCCGGCGCGCAGTAGTAGTACGCCGGCATTTCAGGTGTGGCAGCTGCTGACCTACAGTTTCCTGCATGGCAACTTCATGCACCTCGCCGTCAACATGTTCGGACTGTATATGTTTGGCCGCGACGTGGAGGCCGCGATAGGTCGCACGCACCTGGCATTGCTGTATGGCACCAGCGTGATGAGCGGGGCGCTGCTGCAGTTGCTGGCAAGCCTCGCTGATGCGACGGTGCGTGTACCGGCCATCGGCGCCTCGGCCGGCGTGTTCGGCCTGCTGATCGCCTACGCACTGCTGTTCCCGCACCGCCGTGTGATCCTGCTCTTCCCGCCCGTGCCGATGCCCGCGTGGCTATTCGCTACCGGCTATGGCGTGCTGGAACTCGTTCTTGGCATTTCCGGCGCACAAAGCGGCGTCGCCCACTTTGCGCATGTTGGCGGCATGCTCGGGGCGGCGACGCTGTTACTGCACTGGATGCATACGCCACGCGAACGGAGGACCGACTGAGGGCCGCAAGCATGCTGATTTGATCGCGATCAATGCGCTCCGTCCTGGCGGGTTCAGTCTGTAACCAGCGGCGCTAGCTGGCTAAGTTGCGGCATCCGCAGTTCTGCAGTGCTGGGCTGTTACGCTGAATACAATTTTGACGGAGATGTCCCATGAACGCCTGGGGACGCAGGGATGGGCCCAGTATCATCCTCAAGGAGCATCAGCAACTGACGACGGTGATCGGCGGGATGCTCCAGTTTGGTCGGCTTCGCGAGCAAGATGGCGCTGCACCTGCTTTCGTGGTCTTTCGGTCAATGCTTTACTACGTCCGGGAGTATCCAGAACGTGTTCATCATCCGAAAGAGGAACAGCACCTGTTCATGCGGATACGAGAGCGGACCAATGAACTCAATGACGTTTTGGACGAACTGACTCGTCAACATGCCGAAGGCGAGACGAGGGTTCGGAATCTCGAGCACGCATTAACCCGTTATGAATTGGCAGGGAACTCCGCGCTCGCTGACCTTCGCAGCCAGGTCGAACAATACGCAAGCTTTTGCGCAAATCACCGTCGGATCGAAGAAGAGGTAGTCTTACCCGTCGCCCTGCACGTCCTAACCGCAGACGACTGGGCGGAAATCGATGCGGCGTTCGGCTCGAATCGCGATCCCTTCAAGGGTGTCGAACTGGAAGAGGATCTCGACAAGCTGTTCCACATGATCGTGAACATCATTCGGGAAGTCAGCCACTGAAACTCTGGCGTCTCGCAGAGTTGGCGAGTTGTGGTGCGTATGAGAGATGCCTCTCACAGCGGCCAGTTTGGGTCATCCATCCCGCGGCTTTGACTGACCGGATTCGATGGAACTTTGGACAGATCTCTTGGCGCTCACTTCGACTAGTCGCCCCCTGAGGACGACCTGGTACGTTGCCGCTGTCGTCCCCCCGTAGACCCGAGCCGGCGTCGCGGTTATAAAATGGAATGCGCGGGCCGAACGCTGCGTGGAAGCAGAAATCAAGTTCGGCGGAGCAATCCTGCGCGGTAAATGATTCGGCTGACAGGCAGGCGCCTTTGCTGAGCAGTCAATGGCCGACTGTATTCCGACAGTCAATTCGAAAACGAATCCGGAGATCGAATTGGAACCGTACAAGCAACTGAGCGGCCTGACCCATGAACTCTTCCGGCAGGTGGTGGAGGCTGCGCCCAACGCCATGGTGATGGCCGACCGCGACGGCCGCATCGTCCTGGTGAATGCACAGACGGAAAAACTCTTCGGCTATTCGCGTGACGAACTACTCGGGAATGGCGTCGATAAACTCGTACCGGAGCGCTTCCGTTCCGCCCATTCGGGATACCGTCGTACGTTCTATGACGACCTGAAGAGTCGCCCGATGGGCATCGGCCGCGACCTCTTCGCTCTGCGCAAGGATGGCTCCGAATTCCCGGTCGAGATTGGACTCAATCCTGTCACGACCAATGAGGGCGTATTCGTTTTGGCGGCCGTTGTCGACATTACCGAGCGCAGACGGCTGGAGGAGCGTTTCCGGCAGGTGGTGGAAGCGGCACCCAATGCGATGGTGATGGTGGAGCGCGAGGGCCGGATTGTTCTCGTGAACGCGCAGACCGAAAAGCTGTTTGGCTATGCACGCGAGGAGCTCTTTGGACGGACCATCGAAACACTCGTACCTGCGCGCTTCCGTGCTGGCCATCATGGCTATCGGGCCGCGTACTTCGACGACCTGAAACCTCGTTCGATGGGCACCGGCCGCGATCTCTACGGGCTGCGCAAGGACGGTTCGGAATTCCCGGTTGAAATCGGACTCAACCCGGTCCGAACCTCGGAGGAAGTCTTTGTGCTCGCTGCGATCGTCGACATTACGGAGCGCAAGCGTGCGGAGCAGGAGCTCGTGAGAAGGACCGAGGAACTGGCCCGTTCCAATCAGGACCTGGAGCAGTTTGCGTATGTGGCTTCCCATGACTTGCAGGAACCGTTGCGCGCCGTCGCAGGCCCTCTGCAACTGCTGCAACGCCGATATCAGGGGCAACTGGATGCGCGTGCCGACGAGTTCATTGCGCACGCGGTGGACGGCGCGATCCGAATGCAGACGCTCATCGACGACCTGCTCGCCTATTCCCGTGTAGGCCGATCCGAAGCCGCGCGCCAACTGACCGAATGCGGGAAGGCACTCGATCGGGCCCTGAAAAGCCTGAGCGTCGGCCTCCAGGAGTCTGGCGCGATGATTAGTCGCGCAGACCTGCCCACCGTGATCGCAAATCCCACGCAGCTCACGTTGCTCTTTCAGAATCTGGTGGGAAATGCTCTCAAGTTCCGGCATAGCGACCGCCCTGCGCAGATCGATATCGATGCCGTGCGTCAGGGCGACGATTGGGTAATCTCGGTGAAAGACAACGGGATTGGAATCGATCCCCAATACTTCGAGCGCATTTTTCTGATCTTTCAGCGCCTGCATTCGCGCGTCGAATATCCGGGCACTGGGATAGGACTTGCGCTGTGCAAGCGAATCGTCGGGCAGCATGGTGGCCGCATCTGGGTCGAGTCTGCTCCCGGCAGCGGAACGACGTTCTTTTTCACACTGAATGCCAAGACGGACGGTAGAGTTCAAGCTCAGTCCACTCCGCAGGAGTAGCCAATGCTTTCCGACGCAACGGACGATCTGGTTCACATCCTCCTCGTCGAGGACAGTCCCACGGACGTCATGATGACGCGTGAGGCCCTCGAATACTACGAAGTGCTGAATCCCCTGCACGTCGCGGAAGACGGCGTCGCAGCGATGGAATATGTGCGGCGCGAGGGCAAGCATAGCGCTGCGCCTCGCCCCGGTCTGATCATCCTCGATCTCAATCTCCCCAAAAAGAGCGGGCGGGAAGTGCTCAAGGAACTGAAGGCAGACCCAGAACTCATGACCATCCCAGTGGTCGTGCTGACCACGTCCAAGTCGGAGGAGGATGTGGCCAGAACCTACGGCCTCCATGCCAACTGCTACATCACCAAGCCCGTTGATTTCGCCAAGTTTGCCGATGTCGTGCGCAGCATCAAGGACTTCTGGTTTAGCGTCGTCACCCTACCTCCCGTCAAGTCATGAATGCGCTTGCCGAAATCGAGATCCTCCTGGTCGAGGACAGCCCAACCGACGCTCTGCTGATCAGCGAGACGCTCACGGATGTGCTGGATTTTCAGCACCGGCTGGCACACACAGAGTGCTTGTCGGACGCGCTTTCGCGCACCCAGACTAGCCATTTCGACGTGGTGCTGCTCGACCTGGGCTTGCCGGACGCACAGGGCCTTGACACATTTAGAACCTTCCACCGGCAGGCGCCCGAGTTGCCAGTGTTGGTTCTCACCGGCCTTGATGACCTGTCGGTCGGCCTGCTGGCGATCCAGGACGGCGCTCAGGATTACCTCTCCAAGCGGGAGATGCGCCCGTCGGAGTTGAGCCGGGTCATCCGATACGCGATTGAACGTCATCGCGCAGCCATGGCGCTCAAAGAAAGCGAGGAGCGGTTTCAGCTTGCGATAAGTGGCGCAACTGCAGGCTTGTGGGACTGGAATCTGCAAACCGATGCAATATATCTTTCGCCTCACTTCAAGGAAATCCTGGGGTATGCCGGCGATGAACTGCCGAGTCGAACGCAGCTTTTACTTGAGTCGATTCACCCAGACGACATCGATCGGGTCAAAACCAGCCTCGCGGCGCATCTCGAACGCAAGCGTGCCTACGACGTCGAATATCGAGTACGCACCCGATCTGGCGAGTTCCAGTGGATACACTCTCGCGGCCAGGCGTTGTGGAACCGCGCCGGTGAGCCCTATCGGATGGTTGGCTGGATCATGGACGTGACGGATCGGAAACGCTCGGATGAAGCGCTGCGAGAGTCGCGCGAAGAATTGCAGCACCTCTCGGCCAATATCCAGCACGTTCGCGAGGAGGAAAAAACCCGTATCGCGCGCGAGCTGCACGACGATCTCGGCCAGCAACTGGCTGCATTGAAAATTGAGGTCGCGAGAATCGAAAACCGCGCCGAGGCCGCCATGACGGCATTGGCCGATGCGGATCTGCGCACCATATACGCGTTGATCGATCAGCTGGTTGGGTCCGTGAGGCGAATTGCTGCGGACCTGCGTCCCGCGATGCTGGACGATCTCGGCCTGATCCCGGCCATCGAGTGGTTCAGCGACCAGTTCTCGGCGCGGCATGGTGTACGCGTCATCCGTCACATCGGCGCGGACGACATCGATTTCAATGGCGAGAGCGCGTCTGCGGTGTTCCGAGTCGTCCAGGAAGCGATGACCAACGTCGCACGCCATTCAGGCGCGACCGAAGTGACGCTCAAAATCGTGCGAGACGGGCCGAACTGTATCGTCAGCATCATCGACAATGGTCGAGGGTGCTTGAGCGATAGGCGACCTGCAAGGAATTCGTTCGGCTTGTTGGGCATGCGCGAGCGTGCCGTAGCGCTCGGCGGCGAATTACGGATTCGGACTGCCCCTGAGCAGGGCTTTGCCCTATCCCTGTCATTGCCGCTTGCGATGGTCGAGGGCAAAGGACAAAGGTAAGCTGCCCGAGAACGTCAAAAGCGCAGCGGCATCTCCGGTTCGTCGCTTCACGGTGAAAGCAATCGAAACCAGTTTCCCCGGCCGTTCGGAACCGCTATCCGTTAGAACGGGCCACCGTGAACGGGCGACTTCCGTGCTGCAGCTACGATCGTGGCGTGCAGAAGAACGCCGTCGTGCGCACACCCGGCGCCGCTTTGGCCGCTCCGTAGACGAGCCGGCGCTCGCCGTGCGAGGCAACATTGCAGGTCAACGTGGCCGTGCCGTCGTCGATCTGGCGCGCTGGTGAACACTTGAAGCGCCCCACCGCGGGTTCGTTTCATTTGTAATTCACGCCGCCGGCACCGAAGCAAAATGCCCGCGAACGAATTCACGCACTTGCGCGAAATGAGTGGCGGCCATGGCAGGAGGCATGGCCGGACCGACTTCGTCGAAATGCAGGTGCCCGATCAGGTCGAAACCGGATGCGCGGAAAACGTGTGTATCCTGCAGCAGCTGCAGCGCTTGCCATCGGCCGTCCGCCACAAAAGAGGCCAACGGTGCGGCGGAGACGGTCACCACGACGGCGCGGCGTCCGGACAGCAGGCCGTGCACGCCGCCCGGTTGCGTCTCATACGCGAAACCTCGGCTGAACACGCGGTCGATGTAGCCTTTCATCATCGCAGGCATCGCCATCCACCAGAGGGGATAGACGACAGTCATGACATCCGCCGCGAGCATGTCTTTCTGCGCGATCAAGACGTCGGCCATGCGAAGGTGCGCGTCGCTTCCCTCGGTCAATTCCTGCGCGGAAAGCACGGGATCGAACCCCATCCGGTACAGGTCGTGAACGCGCACGTCATGGCCTATGCGGACCAGTTCCCCAAGGTAGGCGCGCGTCACGCTCATGGTGAAGCTGTCTTCCACCGGATGCGTGACCACGATCAGGTGTTTCTGCATGGCAGGGGCTCCTTTCAAAAACGCGCCGCGCGGCGCTGTTGCGCACGGACGGGATCATCGTGCGCGTCCCGGCAGCCACCCGATTGACACACGTCAACAATGTGGGGATTGCCCTGAACGTGCCCAGCGCCCCGGCTCATTCGACAACCAGCCTGCCGACCACGCGCCGCACGCCGGTCGCGCAGCAACCACATCGTGCTGCCCAGCGTCGCCACGCCGTGCTCGACCGTGATAGGGATCGCCCGCGTCAATATTCAATGCGATCAGCACTGGCGACTATGCGTTGGCCAAGTGGCTGATGGCCGAGCACCTGAACAAGTCTAGCGATCTGGCTGTTCAACATCTTTCGTCGTTCGCGTACTCCGCTCTTTACGAGACCCTTGCAAAACGGCAGGCGCTTACCCGCGCCATGGCGTAGGTACCATTCACGCGGACCGCCTCCGCTGATTCCAGCCTCGCCAAGCTACAAAGACTTTGTTCGCGAATCAGCGGAACGGGATACTAAATTTAGAAACCCGGCGTCAAGACGACTTTCCCTGACGCCGTCCTGCCGTTCTGCAAATCGTCGAACGCCTGGCTTGCGGCATCGAGCGGCCGCACGTCGAGCCAATCAAGCGAACCGAACGCGCCTTCGTGCAACGCCGAAACCGTCGCGCGAAGATCCGCCATCGTATAGGTGTACGTACCCAGCAGCGTGATTTCAGCGAGCGTCAGCTTGCGCATATCGATTTCGCTTGCCCAGTCCTGGAGGCCGATGTGCATCACGACGCCGCCAGGCTTCACCGACGATAACGCGAGCGCGCGTGTCGGCTTTGCGCCCACGGCATCGATCACGAACTCAAATCGGCTTTCAGGCGCCGGCGCGTCCAACGGATCCCATGTCTCGCACTGCGCATGCTGCTCCGCCGATCGTCGACGCAGCGGATTGACCTCCGCCATTTCCACCGACCGGCAGCCGTACGATTTCAGTAACAACGCCGACAGCAATCCAATCGCCCCGCCGCCAATGACCAGCGCGCGGGTTTCCGGCAACGGTCTTTGCAGCGCGCGCATCGACAGATTCAGCGCATGCAGCGCCGTAGCAGCCGGCTCGGTCAACGCGGCGTGCGTTGCGGGCATCTCCTGCGGAATTTCGACAACGCATCCCGCAGGCAACGACATATATTGTGCGAATGCACCCGGACGCGTCATGCCGACCATCGTCCGGTTCGCGCACAGATTGTCGCGCCCCTGCACACAATATTCACAGTGCCCGCAGGTGATCAACGGATTGCCCGTGACGCGCAAGCCTTTCATCAGATGCGGTGCGCGCGTCTCCACGATCGTGCCGGCGAACTCATGACCGAGAATGAGGCCGGGTTTGCGTCGCGGATCGTGGCCGTGGAATGCATGCATATCGGAGCCGCAAATACCGACCGCATCGATCCTGAGTATCACCTCGCCGTCGGCTGCCAGCGGTTCGGGCCGATCCAGCAACTGGAGCTCATTGGGCTGCGTGTAGACAAGTGCTTTCACAAGCGTTCTCCGTCGTGCAATTGCGTTACCGCCTACCGCGCGGTGTACCCGCCGTCGACCATGATGGTCTGGCCCGTGACGTACGCGGACGCGTCACTCGCAAGAAATACCGTGATGCCATACAGATCGTCGAGTTGTCCATTGCGTCCGATGCACGTGTTCTGCGCGTGCATGTCCGCGACGCGCGCGTCGTTGAAAACGGGAGCCGTCAGCGCAGTGGGGAAAAAGCCCGGCCCAATCGCGTTGCACGTGATGCCGTAGCGTGACCATGCCTGCGCGATAGCACGCGTCAATTGCACGACACCGCCCTTCGCCGCACCGTATGGCGCGCTATCGTTGAATGCACGGTATGACTGCAGCGACGCGATGTTGATGATGCGACCATGTCCGCGCGCCTTCATCGAGGGTGCGAGCGCCTGCGTCATGAAGAACGGCGCGCCAAGATGCAGTGCGAGCTGCTGTTGCCACGCTTGCGGCGTCACTTCATCGAATGGTTGACGCAGATTGACGCCCGCCGCGTTGACGAGAATGTCAATCTGGCCGTGCTGTGCCGCTGCATCGAGCGCGCAGGCGCGCGCCGCATGCGCGTCGCTCAGATCGCATGCGTGCATGTGCACATCGATACCGTCATCGCGCAGCCGCATTGCCGCTTCGTCGAGCGCATCACTTCGCCGCGCCACCAGCACGACGCGCGCACCCGCCCCGCCCAACGCGCGCGCCATCGCTTCGCCGACGCCCGAGTTGCCGCCGGTCACGAGCGCGGTTCTGCCAGTCAGGTCGAATAGTCGAGCGATATTCAACGGTGTCCTCCTTCGTCGTACCGATTGCACATGCCGATGGCGTTCATACCTGTACCGGTTCGCCACGCACGAATGCTTCGTCGGGAAAGTACTTCTGCAGGCGGTCGTCAGCGGTACGGGCGTGGGCTTCCATGCCTTCGAGCCGCGAGATACGCGCCGTCACTTCGCCAATGCGCTTCGCCGCATCGCGCGTCATGCGCTGCCACGTCAACGTCTTCACGAACTTGTGCACCGAGAGCCCCCCTGAATAGCGCGCCGCGCCCTTGGTGGGCAGAACGTGATTCGGACCGCTCGCCTTGTCGCCGAATGCGACCGTCGTTTCTTCGCCGAGAAAGAGCGAGCCGTAGCACGTCAGATGTTCGAGCCACCAGTCCAGATCGGCAGCCTGCACTTCGAGGTGTTCCGATGCATAGCGGTCAGACACGTCCACCACTTCCTCTCGCGTGTCGCACAGGATCACTTCGCCGTAGTCGCGCCACGCGGCGCCTGCGGCATCGTGTGCGGTCGGCGGCAACGCATCGATGAGTTGCGGAACCCGCTCAATGACCTCGTCGGCGAGCGCCTTCGACGTCGTGAACAACCATGCCGGCGACTCGTGGCCATGCTCGGCCTGGCCGACCAGATCGCTTGCGACCATCGCCGGGTCGGCACTGGCGTCGGCGATCACCGCAACTTCCGACGGCCCCGCGAAGACGTCGATCCCAACCTTGCCGAAGAGCGCGCGCTTCGCCTCCGCGACGAACTTGTTGCCCGGCCCCACCACAACGTCCGCCTGCTTGCCGGTAAAAAGCCCATACGCCATCGACGCAATCGCCTGCACGCCTCCCAGCGTCATCACGACATCGGCGCCTGCCGCCTTGAACGCATACAGCACATACGGATGGATGCCGCCTCCGCGAAACGGGCTCGAACAGGCAATCACCGTCTTCACGCCCGCTGCCTTGGCAGTCGCAACGCCCATGTATGCCGACGCGATATGCGCGTACCTGCCAGCAGGCGCATAACAGCCGACCACGTTGACGGGCACCACTTTTTGCCCTGCCGTCACGCCTGGATACAGTTCGACCGAGAAATCCCCAATCGAGCGCCGCTGTGCGAGCGCGAAGTCGAATACCTGTTGCGCGGCGAAATCGATATCGGCCTTCACGTGCGCGGGCACTTCGAGCGCACGCCGTTCGATCTCATCGGCGCAGACGATGATCGGACCGTCCCAGTTATCGAGTTTCTTCGCATACGCACGCGCGGCGTCTTCGCCATGCGCCTGAATCTGCGCAAGCATTTCACCGACGACCTGTTGCGCCGTCGCGGTCTCGGTTTCCGGCGTCTTGGCTGCTTTTTTCAGGTAAGTCACGCTCATCGCCTTCTCCTTCATCGATGTTAAAAATAATGCAAGCGCTTGCAGCGAGGGGCTTTTAAAAGGCCACACCGTGGCCTTTTTGCGCGATCGCGACCGCGCGTTATTTGCTGCCGTCCATTGCGAACGCCGCGAGTTTAGGGTCGCCCAACACACGCTTCATCGCGCTGTCGTCGATATAGTCTTTTGCTTCGGGGACCGACGCGAGCGCGCCCGATGCATGCATGAACTGCGCGATCTTGGTGAACGAATCGTCGGCCTGCGATACGCCTTTCGTGCGGTCCATCGCGGCGAGTTGCTGCTTCAGGTCGAAGGTCGGGCGCGTCGCGAATTCCTTGCGCATCGAATCGTCGCTGATGTTGACGCCGCCCTCCTGGTAAAACTTCTTCATCATCGCGACGGCCTGGTCAGGGTGCGCCTTCATCCACGCCCATGCATGCAGATAGACGGCGAGAAACTTTGCCACCTGATCGGGATGCTGCTTCTCGAATTCGCCACGCGTGACGAGCGCGCCGGGCACCGATGCGCCGCCGTCCTTACCGGAGCACAACACGCGCGCGCCCGCCTTCTCTTCGAGCGTATAGTCATACGGCGCCCACACGCCCGCGTAATCAGCATTACCCGACGACACAGCGGAAATGATCTCGGCCTGGCCCATGTTCTTGAGCGTCACATCAGCCTTCGTCAGCCCATACTTTTTCAGGCATGCCTGTACCGCGTAATCACCCGTCGAGTTGGACGTCAACACGATGGTTTGGCCTTTCAGCGACGCCGGATTGCGGCGCACCGCGTCATAACGCGCCTTGCTCGCCATCAGAACGTTGCCCTGCGATTCGTCGTTTGTCAGGCCGATCACCTGAATGCCGAAGCGCTTGTAGCCGAGCACCGCCGGCACGGAACCCGTGCCGCCCACATCCCAGGATTTCGACGCCGCCGCCGCAATCTGCGGCACGCCTGCGGGAAACACCGAAAACTCGGGCTTCAATCCGACCTCTGCCCACCACCCTTTTTCGGTTGCGACATAGAACGGCAACGCCCAATACAGCGCGGGCTGATAGCTGACCCTGATCGGAGTGAGATCGGCGGACCACACGGTGCCCGGCAACGCCGCACTGCCCGCGCAGAGCAACGCAATGAAAGGGATCGCACGCAGACGTTTCATGTTGGTCTCCTGTTTTATGGGGTATTGCGCTCAGCCGTTGGAACCGGTGGCAGTTTTATGCAGCTTCATGCAGCGACACGTTCGACAGCGCCGTGTTCGTCGCGCAACGACTTCCAGATATGCGTGCGCAACCGGACGAACGATTCGAGATCCATCACGTCTTCGATCCGCTTGCACGCGTCCCAGCCATGCTGCTCGCGCACGGACTTCACATCGATCACTTCTTTCACGCGCCCCGGCCGGCCCGTCATCACGACGACGCGATCCGCGAGATACACCGACTCTTCGACCGCGTGCGTGATGAACAGCACCGTGCGCGGATTCACGCGGGTGAGCCGCACCAGTTCTTCCTGCATGACGACCCGGGTTTGGGCATCGAGCGCGCCGAACGGCTCGTCCATCAGCAGCACGCCGGGGTCGAGCGCATACGCGCGCGCGATCGCGACGCGCTGCTGCATGCCGCCCGATAGTTGATGGGGATACGCCTGCTCGTAGCCGCGCAGATTCATCAGCGACAGATAGCGTTCGATCGTTTCGCGTCTTGCGTCGGCGGCCATGCCCTTCGCGCGCAAGCCGAGATCGATGTTGTCCCACACTGTCTTCCACGGGAACAGCGCGAACTGCTGAAAGACGACCGCGCGATCGGGTCCTGGCCGTGTCACCTTGCGGCCCGCCACCGTCACGCTGCCCGAAGTCGGAAACTCGAGACCCGCGACCATCCGCAGACACGTCGTCTTGCCACAGCCCGACGGCCCGACGATCGCAACGAATTCCTTGTCGGCGATTTCCAGTTCGACGTGTTCCAGCGCGACGACGCTCGCCTTGTCGCGCCTGAACATGCGGGACACATCATTGAAACGAATCATGCTCATCGTGCGCTCCGTCACGGTTGAGAGAGTGAAGCCACGGTGTTAGGGTCTGTTTACATATGGAACGCACGTGCGTTGCCGCGAGAAGGGCCGCTCGCAAGGATTGCGACGCCGCGAATACTCGACGTATTCGCAAGGAGCATGACGCAGCGAGCGGCCCTTCTCGCGGCAACCCCAGTTCTGAATTTCATTCCAGGGGAATGCCCGCTATCGGCCGCATGGCGGCGTCGTGCGTCGCTCACGTGGCGCGGCCACGCAGCGCTCCTTACTCCTTGCCCTGCGGCCGATAGCGGGCATTCGCACGTGCGTTCCATATGTAAACAGACCCTAGTGCCGGGCGACGCGCCGGTTGCGCATCGCGTACGCTTCGATGCGTCCAAGCAGCAGGTCGATTGCCGCGCCCACCATACCGATTGCGATCATCGCGCTCATCACCGTCGCAGTGTCGATTGCCGCTTGTCCCTTGACCATCATGTAGCCAATGCCGCTCGACGCGACGATCAGTTCGGCGCCGACCAGCGACATCCAGCCCAGTCCCGCCGCGACGCGCACACCTGCGATCACCGACGGCAACGCGCCTGGCAGCAGCACTTCGCAGACGATCATCCGGTTCGACGCGCCGAGCATGCGCGCCGCTTCGAGCAGCCTGGCGTCGACCTGCTGCGCACCGCGATAAGCATTGACGACGCACGGCGGAAACGCACCCGCAAAAATGATCAGCACCGGGCCACCGATGCCCGTGCCGAACCACAATGCGGCAAACGGCACCCATGCAATCGGCGCGATGAAACGCACGGTTTCGAACAGCGGCGTCACGCAGTAGTCGAGCCAGCGGAACCAGCCCATCATCAGACCGAGCGGCACGCCCAGCGCGACGGCCAGCAAAAAGCCCATCAGATAGCGCTGCAAGCTCGACCACAGATGCACTTCGAGCGTGTAACCGACAAACGGATGCGTGAGCAGATGGGCAAACTTGTGAACGACTGCAAGCGGCGTCGGTAGAAAGATCGCGGGGACGAGTTCTGCTGCCGATGCCAGCCACCAGATGCCGAAGAATGCGATCAGCCCCGCGGCATTCAGCGTCCAGAGCGGCACGTTGCGTCGAGCCACAGCACGCCCAGGCTCGCTGACCATCTTGCGCTGGCGCAACGTGCGTGCCGCACTGCCGGACTCGCGATCGACGCCGACGGGCTCGATGTCAGGATGCGCGACACCGCGCAGATGACCCGGTTTCATCTGTTCGCTCTCCAAGGCATGAGTTGCCGTTCGATTTGCCCGAGCGCGACCGTCATCAACCATCCACACAGCGCGACCGTCAGCATCGCAACGACGATCATCGCCGGATAGATGTCGAGCGAGCCTTGCGTCAGCAGATGCCCGAGACCTTTGACCGCACCGATCAGTTCGCCCGCCACGAGCGTCGTCCATGAAGCCTGCAATGAGAGGCGCAAGCCTGTGAAAATCATCGGCAGCGCGCCGGGAATCATCACTTCCAGCACGAAGCGCGAACGCCGCAAACCCAGCATCTCGGCGGCTTCGAGCATCGGCACGTCGAGATTGCGCACGCCCGCGAAACTGTTGATCACACATGGCACGAACGCCGCGAACCAGATCACCATCACCTTCGCGGAGTCGCCGAGTCCAAGCCAGACGATCGCGAGCGGAATCCACGCGAGCGGCGGAATGGGTCGCAACAGCAGAAAGATCGGGTTGAAGAACGCTTGCGCACGCGGCGAGTAGCCCATCCATAGGCCGAGCGGCACGCCCGTCACCGCCGCCGTCGCGAAGCCGCATAGAACGAGCTTCACGCTCTGCACGATGTGCTGGTCGAGACGGCCGTCGGCATAACCGTCCGTCACCACCTGGGCAAGCGCCTGCCAGGTATCGAACGGAGTGGGGAATCTCGATGCTGCGACGATGCCTGTGAGAGCCGTCAGCACGTACCACGCGGCGAGCGTTGCTGCGAGCGTGCCGATGCTGCACAGGAAGCGCGGTGAACGGAATGCGGGGAACACATTGTCTCCTGCCTGTTCAGCGGCGTGAAATGCAACGCGCCGCGCAATGAAATGTAACCGCTTGCATTCGAATATAGACGCTATGATCACGGGTCACATCGGGATTTATACCGATTCGAATGATGTTGTACTGTCGCTCGCTTGCAATCGGGCACTACAATCAATTGAGCCTATCCACCGGTCTGATCTGCCGCAATGAATACCTTGCCACGCGCCCGTATCAGCGATGTCGCCACACTCGCCGGCGTCTCGACGGCAACTGTGTCGCGCGCTCTCTCCAACCCCGACATGGTGAAAGCGGACACGCGCGCGCGCATCCGTGATGCGATCGCCACGCTGGGATATGTGCCCGACGGCGCGGCGCGCGCGCTTGCGCTGGGCCGTGCGCGAATGGTCGGCGCAATCGTGCCGACGCTCGACAACGCGATCTTCGCGCGTGCGGTGCAAGGCTTGCAAACCACACTGTCGAATTCCGGCTATCAGTTGCTGATCTCCGCGCACGAGTACAACCTGTCCGCGGAAATCGAAGTCGTGCGCGCGCTGCTGGAACGTGCTGTCGACGCAATCGTTCTGGTCGGCACCGACCATGCGCCGCAAACCTATGAACTGATTCGCGCGAGCCACGTCGCGCTGCTGCTGACCTGGTCGCACGCCGAGCGCCCCGGCGCAGCCGGCAGCGGCGACGCAGATACACCGCCGTCGATTGGCTTCGACAACCAGTTGATCGGGCAACTGGCCGCTGAACATCTGCTCGAACTCGGTCATCGCCGCTTCGGCGTGATCTCGGGCTTCACGCGCCATAACGACCGCGCGCGTCAGCGGATCGAAGGCTTCCGGCGAATCCTTGCACAGCACGATATCCGTCTGCCTGATGCGAACATCATCGAACAGCCGTTCGGCTTCGAAGGCGGTCGCGCCGGGCTCAAGCTACTGACGCAATTGCGCCCTGCTCCAACCGCCATTTTCTGCGGCAATGACGTGCTCGCGCTGGGTTGCCTGTTCGAAGCGCAATCGGCCGGTATCGCCGTGCCGCAGCAGTTATCGATTGTCGGTTGCGACAATCTGCCCATCGTCTCGCAGATCACACCAGGTCTCACTACCGTGCTGTTGCCCACTTACGAACTCGGCGAACGCGTCGCGCGCGCACTGCTGCGCTGGCTCTCGGACGGCGTGCCGCCGCAGCGCGAGTGTCTGCCGATCGAACTGATCGTGCGTGGCACGAGCGGCCCGGCGCCCGCGTGAAGTGCGCCTGCTTCCATTCGGCGCATTCGCGCATCACGCGGCCAAGGTCTGCAACTGGGTGAGCAACGCATCGGGAATCTCGATTCCATCGCGGCTTGCCGCGTCGGCCAACGCATGCCGCCGTTGCCCTGGCAAACGGACATCCGCATCCTGCAACATCGCCGCGACAAGCGCCTCGACCCGTTCTACGTACATCTCATTGCCCGCCAGCGCGCCCGGATCGATGGCCCAGAACAGATGGCCGATCCGCGAGCGTGCCCCCTCCTCGGTCAGGAACGATCCCGCTTCATAGCCGAAGTTCGCGCCCGCCAGCGCCGCCGCCAGCAGTTCGACCATCAGCGCGAGCATCGCGCCTTTCGCGCCGCCGAACGGCAGCATCATGCCGTCGAGCGCCGCCTTGGCGTCGGTGGTCGGCGTACCGTCACGGTCGGTCGCCCAGCCGGACGGTATGGGCTTGCCATCGCGCGCCGCAACCATGATCTTGCCGCGCGCCACTTGCGACAGCGACAGGTCGACCATCAATGCGTCGCCATTGCGGCGCGGAAACACGGCAGCAATGGGATTGGTGCCGAATAGCGCATGACGCCCGCCCCACGCGGGCATCGCCGCCGGGGAATTGCTGAACGCAAGGCCCACCATGCCCGCCGCGCCGATCGCCTCCAGGTGATATGCGCCGACGCCGAAATGATGGCTGCGGGTCACGCTCGCCACTGCGCTGCCGTGTTCGCGCGCACGGCCGATCAAGGTCTCGACAGCAAGCGCGCAGGCGGGAAACGCCATGCCATCGGCGGCATCGACGAGCACGGCGGCGTTGCGCGTCGCAACAATGGAGGGCTTCGCCTGCGGATCGACGCGCCCGTTGCGCAACTGCGCGACGTACATCGGCAAACGCGAAACACCGTGCGACGACAACCCGCACGAGTCCGCATACACCAACGCGCGGGCCGTGGCCGTCGCGGTCTCCGGCGTTGCGCCCGCGTTGCGGACGGCGCGCGTCGCGAGTTCGAGCAGTTCGTCGGCTGAGACTCGCGTCATCGTGAAATTCCTTCGGTCACGTGTGAATCACGCTGCGCAAGCAGGGCCTCCGTCACGCGCGCCGCAACGAGCGTGCTGACACGTTCGTTCGACTGCATGGTCAGCCCCGCAATGTGCGGCGTGAGAATGAGGTTTGGTGCGTCGGCCAGCGGGGAACGGGCGGCGAGCGGCTCATCGTTGAAAACGTCGAGCGCCGCGCCGCCGATGCGGCCTTCGCGCAACGCCAAGGCAAGCGCCGCTTCATCGACGATCCCGCCGCGCGACGTGTTGACGATGATCGCGTGGCGCTTCAGCGCCGCGAGTTGCGATGCGCCGAGCAGATTGCGCGTGCTGTCGACGAGCGGCACATGCAGCGTGATCACATCGGCGGCACGCAACGCTTCGTCGATGCTCACGCGGCGTGCGCCGGTCGCGGCCCAGCACGCCGCGTCGGCCGGCTGCAGCGGATCGTAGGCGAGCACCTGCATGCCCAGCGCGCGCGCGAGCTGCGCAACGAGTTGCCCGATGCCGCCGAAGCCGATGACGGCAAGCGTGCTACCCGCCGCTTCGCGGCCATTCGAAAGCGCCGCGCGCGGCCATTTGCCCGCCGCGACCTCCATGCTCGAACGGTATGCACCGCGCAGCAGCATCAGTGCCGTGGCGAGCACGTACTCGGCCACCGCGCGTGCATTCGCACCCGTCGCCGGGAACACCGATACGTTGCGTTGCGCGCATGCGTCCAGATCGATGTTGTCGAGCCCGACGCCCAGACGCCCGACTACGCTCAGACGCGGCGCGGCATCGAGCAGCGCGGCCCTTACCTGCGTGCGATTACGCACGATCAGCGCGTCGGCATCGGCCAGCAACGCGTTCAACGCAACGGGTTGATCGACGAGCGACGCATCGGCATGCACGTCGAAGCGCTCGCTGAGCGCTGCGACTGCGCAAGCGTCGATGAATTCGCTGATGACGATCTTCTTGCGCGTCGCGCGCGGATTCGTATTCAGGTTCGTGCTCAATTCGAGCGCTCCTGTACATATGCGGGCGGCGCCATGTCGTTGACATCGCTTGCGTTCGCTTGCGGCTCGCCGCGTTGAACTTCCGGCGGCGCAGCCAGCAGTTTGCGCGCGGCCTGCACATCGAATGCGCCTTCCCAGCGAGCGACGACAATCGTCGCCACCGCATTGCCGATCATGTTCACGATCGCGCGAATCTCGTTGAGCACGCGATCGATACCGAGTATCAGCGTAATGCCCGCAACCGGAATGATGTTGTGCGTCGACAGTGTCGCCGTCAGTGCGACCAGCGCCGCACCCGCCACACCCGCGCCGCCCTTTGACGTCACCATCAATATCGCCAGCAGCCCGATCTGTTGCAGTAGCGTGAGATGGGTATTGGTGGCCTGCGCGATGAAGAGCGAGGTCATCGTCAGATAGATCGCGGCGCCGTCGAGGTTGAAAGAATAGCCCGTCGGCAGCACGAGCCCGACTACCGGCTTCGGACACCCAAGCCGTTCGAGCTTTTCCATCAAGCGAGGCAACACCGATTCCGTTGTAGACGTGCCCAATACGATCAGCAGTTCCTCACGCAGATACTTGAGCAGCGGCCACAACCCCACGCCCGCCCAGCGGCAGATCGTGCCCAGCACCAGGGCGATGAAGAGAATGCTCGTCAGATAGAAGCACACGATCAACAGACCGAGTTGCTGCAACGTCGAAATGCCATATTTTCCGACTGTGAACGCCATCGCGCCGAACGCGCCAAGGGGAGCCAGGCGCATGATCATTTCGACGATCCGCATCAGCGCTTCGCCGCTCTGTTCGATCACGCGCGACAGGAAGCGGCTGCGCCGCGACATGATCGATAGCGCGATGCCGAACAACACGGAGAACAGCAACACCTGCAACAGATCGCCCCGCGCGAACGCGCCCACGACCGAATTCGGCACGATCTCTTCGAGGAAGCTGGTGTTCGACTGCGCGTGAACTTCCGTCACGTAATGGCTGACTGCATGCGTATCGAGCGTCTTCGGATCGATGTTCAGCCCGGAGCCGGGGTGCAGCAGATTGGCGACGACAAGGCCGATGACGAGCGCCACCGTCGTCACCGCTTCGAAGTACACGATGGTTTTGAGGCCGACGCGCCCGACCTGCTTGAGATTCTCCATCCGCGCGATGCCGACGGAGACGGTACAGAAGATCACCAGCGTGATCAGCATCTTGATGAGCCGGATAAAGGTATCACCGAACGGCTTCATCTGGACGCCGAGATCCGGCCAGAAATAACCGACGAGAATGCCTGCCGCAAGTCCGATCAGAACCTGCACGTAAAGATGTTTTAGCACGCGCAAGATGGTGTCTCCTCCACTCGCTGCTGCTGGAAAATGGAACAGCGCCGTGCGGCGCGTGCCGGGCTTCTCGGGCCCGAGACGTCACGCGTGCGCGCGCTGCTGCGAAAACTCCATTGAATACAGGGGATCCGAAGCTGACGCGAAGCTAACTGTCATCGCAGCCGCCTGCGCGATCAGGATTCACGCGCTATGCAGCGCGGCCCGTCGCGAGGACGGGCCCGGAGAAATTACGCGCTTTCGAACAGGCGCGTCAACACGAACTCGCGGTGGCCCAGCGCTTCCGCCGACGTAAAGCGCCCGTTCGCGGTTTGCAGCATCGATTCCAGCAGTTTGTCGCCAGCCTGATCGAGATTCTGTTCGCGCTGCAACAGTCCCGACACATCCACGTCGATATGCTCGCTCATCGTGCGCACCGTACGCGGGTTCGCGCAAATCTTGATGACAGGCACGATCGGATTGCCGATCACGTTGCCCTGCCCGGTCGGGAAGAAATGCACGGCAAAGCCCGACGCGGCGCACAGCGTAACCATCTCGGCCGCGGCTGACGACGAATCCATGAACCACAAGCCCGGCCCCGTCGGTTCCTCGGCCTTGTCGAGCACGCCGTCGACTCTGCACTTCTTGCCGATCTTCTGGATATTGCCCAGCGCTTTTTCTTCGATGGTCGTCAGGCCGCCCGCGATGTTGCCTTTGGTCGGTTGCGACTCCGACAGATCGTCGGTCTTCCAGCGGTTGATCATGTCCTGATAGCGGTCGAACATGAACTGGAAGCGCTCGCGCACCTGGTCGTTCGCGCAACGCGCGGCAACGATCTGCTCGCCGCCCGTGAGTTCGGACGTCTCGCCGAAGACGAGCGTCGTGCCCAACCCGTAGAGCTTGTCGAACGCATTGCCGACAGTCGGGTTCGCGCCGCAGCCGGAGGTGGTATCGGATTCGCCGCACTTCGTGGATACCCACAGGTCCGAAATCGGGCATTCTTCGCGATCGAGAGACGTGGCGTACTGCACCATCTCTTTCGCGGCTTTCGACGCACGCATGATCGTATCGTGATCGCCATGCAGTTCGATGCCGAAGCCCATCACCGGCTTGCCTGACTTCGCAATGCCGTCTACGACGCGTTTGGTCCAGCCTTCCTCGATCCCGATCACGACGACCGCCGCGACATTCGGGTTGCAGCCGGCGCCGATCAGCGTGCGGAAATGCAGATCGAGGTCGGCGCCGAATTGCAGGCGGCCGTATGGATGCGGTAGCGCCATCGTGCCTTTGATGGCCGTTTCGACGGCCAGCGCGGCGGCGTTCGACAAATCGTCGACGGGCAGGATGATCACATGGTTACGCACGCCGACGCGTCCATTGGAACGGCGAAACCCGCGGAAAGTGGTGTTCTGGTCAATCACGCTCATGGTGGCTCTCTTCGGTCTGGCTCTGTTGAGTGGGGAAGCTCGCTCGCAATGTCGAGGCGCGAGCTGGTCGATGCTCGCGCCGGCTACCAGCGCTTCGTCTTGATGTTGTGAACATGCGCATGTTCACCGGCGCGGATCGGCGCAACGACCTTGCCGATGTCCACGCCGTACTTGAACACCGTGTCGCCGACCGCCATGTCTTTCAGCGCCACCTTGTGACCGATCGGAATGTCCTGTTTCGCCGAGATCGTCACGACCTCGTCGTCGTCCATGATCCACGCGTTCAACTGGGTCCCCGCCTTGATGCCTTCGACAACCGCCACACCGACGGTGTCTTTCGCTTCGTGCAGCACGATATGAATCGTTTTGCGGTCTGACGAAGGGCTGGCGGAAGATCCTTCACCGGATTGTTGCGGTGCACCTGCTGCGGTGTGGCTCATCAGTTGTCTCCAGTCTGTTGGTACGGTTTGGTTCGCCTGCGTGAACCCATCTTAGGCGGCACATTTGCATATGTCAACCATATCATCTATATGTGTTTGATGAACCGTATGAAGTAGAATCAATTGAAAGACAGCCGCAATGAAGATGCAACGACAGGATGAGATCGATGAATACGTTGACGACGGGTATCAATCTACCGAACGGTGCGGCCACCACGCCGGCAATCGGCGGCACGCGCTACAAGGAAGTGAAGAATGCGATGCTGGCCGCACTGGCCGCGCACGAATGGAAGGGCGGCGAAACGATTCCTTCGGAAAGGCGGCTGGCCGAACGCTTCGGCGTATCGATCGGCACGCTGCGCAAGGCAATCGACGAACTGGTGGCCGACAACATTCTGGTGCGGCATCAGGGGCTCGGTACTTTCGTCGCGCAACACCAGCGTGATCGTCATTTCTTCCGCTTCTTCCGCATCGTCCGCCAGGACGGCGACAAGACCTACCCGAGCGTAACGCTCGTGCAGTTCAGGAAGGCCAAGGCTACGCGCGATATCGCGACGCTGCTGAAAGTCGAAACGGGCGCGCGCGTGTTCACGTTCATCAACCGTCTGGCGCTGCATGGCGAAACGGTGATGATCGACAACATCACCGTGCCCGAGGCGCGTTTTCCGGGGCTGACGGAAGCCGCGCTGCGCAGCCGGCCGAGCACGCTGTACAACTTCTATCAGGATGCGTTCAACATCAACGTGCTCGGCACCGAGGAACGCGTGCGCGTCGCGCTAGCCAATGAACTCGAAAGCAAGCTGCTGGAAGTGCCGCACGGCACGCCGCTTCTTGAAGTGCGGCGCGTCGCGTATTCGTATCATCAGGCGCCCGTCGAAGTGCGGATCTCGCATGCAAACACCGCACGCTACGAATACGTCGGTGCTTCGGCATCGCACGAAGAGCCGCTTTGACAAGGCCAGAAGCCAAGCGCGGTGCGCAGCGCCAAAAGCCGCCGGCCGCGCGCCGCACATGTCACGTTTTCCCGCATTTGCAATCGACAGCACGATCACCTACACTCGCTACTCATACAGATGAGTTAAATCACACGGCGCTGAATTCGCTGAATGCCACAGTCACCGAAGCAAGGCATTTCACGCGCGATCCGGTTGCTCACAACACACCATCTGTGAACCTGATTCCGGCCGCGTCGCGCAAACCGTTTTGTCGCGAGCAGGCCGGCAACAAGGAGACACTCACGATGCGTACCCCGCCTCATCGTCATCCCGCTCATGTCCTTCATGTCGCGCCTTGCCGCGTGACGCATGCGTTGCGCCGGCCGCAGCCACGCGAGACCGAATAAGCACACGCAGCCCCCACCCATCCGGTTTATCCGGTGTCGCATTTCAACAGATTGGCCGTGCCGTTCCTGTCGCAAGGAGTGTCCAGCAATGAGCCTTCGTAAAGTTGCCGTATTTCTCTCAACGCTGCTCGCTCTCGGCGCAGCTCTCACCAGTGCGCCCGCCCGCGCCGAACTGTCGGAGATCCGGATCGCGCGCCAATACGGCGTCAGCTATTTGCCGCTGATGCTGATGCAGGATCAGAAGCTGCTCGAAAAGCACGCCGCGCAACTGGGCATGCCGAATCTGAAAGTGTCATGGGTCGAATTCGCGGGCGGCAACGTGATGAACGACGCGCTGCTGTCCGATTCGTTGCAGATCGCCTCAGGCGGCGTTGCGCCGCTCGTGCTGCTGTGGGCGCGTACGCGCGGCACGCCCGTCGAGGTCAAGGCGCTGTCGGCGATCAATTCGATGCCGCTGCTGTTGAACACCAACAATCCGACGGTGAAAACGTTGAAAGACTTCACCGGCAAGGACAAGATCGCGCTGCCCGCAGCGAAGGTGTCGATCCAGGCAATCACGTTGCAAATGGCCGCGGAAAAGGCCTTCGGCGCCGGCAACCAGGGGCAGCTCGATAAATACACTGTCTCGCTGGCTCATCCCGATGCGCAGCAGGCGCTGCTGTCGGGCAATAGCGAAGTGACCGCGCATTTCGGCTCGCCGCCGTTTCAGGAACAGGAATTGGCCCACCCTGGCGTGCGCACCGTTGTGAATTCGTATGACGTTCTGGGCGGCAAGTCGACCTTCAATCTGGTCTGGTGCATGACGAAGTTCTATCAACAGAATCCGAAACTCGTGCAAGCCTTCATGGCCGCGCTCGACGATGCCGAAGCGCAGATCACCAGGGACAAGCACGCGGCCGCACTCGCCTACCTGCGCATCAGCAAGGACAAGAGCAATGTCGCCGACATCGAAAAGATGATTTCGTCGCCCGATGTCGCCTTCACGACCACGCCAGAAAACACGCTCAAATACGCGGATTTCATGGCACGCACGGGCCTGATCAAGACCAAACCCGCCTCGTGGAAGGACATGTTCTTTCCGACCGCCCAATCGCTTCAAGGGAGTTGATCATGCATCGCACGCGTGCTGGAGCCACCCGCGCCACATCCTCGCCGAGCGGCATGCCGTTACTGGATGTCGCCGGCGTAACGCTGCAATACAAGACGCCGCGGCATCTCGTGATGGCAACGTATCGCGTCGACTTTCAGGTCTTCGAAGGCGACCGTTTCGTTTTGCTTGGGCCATCGGGTTGCGGGAAGTCGACGTTGCTCAAGAGCGTCGGCGGCTATCTGCTGCCGACGGAAGGTTCGATCACGCTGAAGGGCAAGACGGTGACGAAGCCGGGCCCCGACCGGATGATGGTCTTTCAGGAATTCGACCAGTTGCTGCCGTGGAAGACGGTCAAGCAGAACGTGATGTTTCCGCTGCTCGCTTCGCACCGGCTGTCGGCGCGCGAAGCGGAACAGCGCGCGATGCATTACATCGACAAGGTCAACCTCACGAAATTCTCGGACAGCCATCCGCATACGTTATCGGGCGGCATGAAGCAGCGCGTGGCGATTGCGCGCGGCATGGCGATGGAACCGGACATCCTGCTGATGGACGAGCCGTTCGCCGCACTCGATGCGCTCACGCGCCGCAAGATGCAGGACGAACTGCTGACGCTATGGCAGGAAACGCGCTTCACCGTGCTATTCGTCACGCATTCGATTCCGGAAGCGATCAAGGTCGGCAGCCGGATTCTGTTGCTGTCGCCGCACCCGGGGCAGGTCAAGGCAGAACTCGATACGGCGGCGGCAGGTGAATCCGCTGCCACGCTCGAAAAACGCATCCAGCACATGCTGTTCGAAGACGAAATCCACGAGGCAGAGAATGTCTGACGCTACCGCACACGGCTCCGCATCCGTCCATCCGCCCCGTGACGACATGATCACGCGCGCGCCGCGCGGCGAGATCATTCGCGAACCCAGCGATGCCCAGCATTTCAGCGTCGTCGAAAAGCCGCTGTCACCGTTCGAGCGCCTGTACAACCAGAGCTGGCTGCGCAAGTTCCTGATCCTCGCGCTGCTCGCGCTGGTCTGGGAAGGCTACGGACGCTGGCTCAACAATCCGTTGCTGTTTCCCACTTTCAGCGCGACCGTCGACGCGTTCTGCACGAGCATCGCAAACGGCGAACTGCCCGGCAAGGCATGGGCGTCGATCCACGTATTGCTGCTCGGCTACGGCTGCGGTCTGCTGCTGGCCGCGTTGCTGACGGCCGCCGCGATCACCTCGCGCATCGGCACCGATTTTCTCGAAACGATGACGTCGATGCTCAACCCGCTGCCCGCCATCGCGCTGCTGCCGCTCGCGCTGATCTGGTTCGGGCTCGGCAACGGCAGCCTGATCTTCGTGCTCGTGCATTCGGTGACATGGTCGGTCGCGTTGAATACGCACTCGGGCTTTCTGTCGGTGAGCAACACGCTGAAAATGGTCGGGCGCAACTATGGCTTGCGCGGCGGGCGCTACGTCGCCGCGATTCTGGTGCCCGCTGCGTTCCCAAGCATTCTGACCGGCCTGAAGATCGGCTGGGCCTTCGCGTGGCGCACGCTGATTGCGGCGGAACTCGTGTTCGGCGTGAGTTCGGGTTCCGGCGGCCTCGGCTGGTTCATCTACGAAAACAAGAACCTGCTCGACATCGCGAACGTGTTCGCGGGTCTGTTCACGGTGATTCTGATTGGCCTCGCCGTCGAAAACCTGATCTTCCGCGTACTCGAACGCCATACCGTGCAACGCTGGGGCATGCAGTCGTGAAGCATGGCGTGCACGCACGGGAGGCTCGTTGCTAGGCGCCGACATCGCGCTGCTGGTGATTGGAGGCAGCGCGGTCGCGGGCTTCGTGTCGGGGCTGGCGGGATTTGCGTTCGGTCTCGTCGCGATGGTGTTCTGGGCATGGGCGCTGCCGCCGCAAGCGATCGGGCCGATGCTGGTGGTCGGCTCGCTGGTCGGACAGATGCTAACCGTGCATACGGTGCGCTCGCAGATACGGCCGAAGATCATCGGTCCGTTCATCGCAGGAGGCATCGTCGGCGTGCCGATCGGCGCGACGCTGCTGCCGTTCATCGATCCCGTCGGCTTTCGGATCGGCGCCGGTCTGCTGATGATCGTCTATTGCGGCGTGATGCTCGCCGCGAAGGATCTGCCGACGGTGACGGCAGGCGGTGCCTGGGCGGACGGCGGCGTCGGTGTGGTCGGCGGCATTCTGGGCGGCATTGCGGGGCTCGTCGGTCCGGCACCGACCATATGGTGCATGCTGCGCGGTCACAACAAAGATACGCAGCGCGCGATCTGCCAAAGCTTTTTCATCGCGATGCAATCGCTGACGCTCGTCACGTATGCACTGACGGGCCTGATCGGCAAGCAGACGCTAGTACTCTTCGGCTGGATGCTGCCGTCGTCGCTGCTGTTTGCGTGGCTCGGCTCACGGCTTTATCGGCGTCTGTCGGACACCGCGTTTCGGCGGGTGCTGCTTGCGCTGCTGTTCGCTTCGGGCGTGGCGCTGCTGGGCTCATCGCTTGTTCACGCGATAAAGTAATGCCGATGCGGCAACCTCAAGCGGAGTGAGCGTCATGAGTGCGATTCGCTATTTCGTCACGTTTCTGTCGGTCGCGCGCCACGGCTCGTTCGCCGCAGCCGCCGACGAAGTGTGTCTCACGCAGGCCGCCGTGAGCCTGCAGATGCGTTCACTGGAACGCGATCTCGACATGGTGCTGTTCGAACGGAGCGCGCGCTCGGTCGCATTGAGCGAACAGGGACGCACGATCGTGCCGCTCGCCGAAACGCTGGTCGCCAACTATCGGCGGATTCTGGCCACGGCGGGCCGCGACGAACTGGCGGGCGTCGTGCGGGTCGGCGCGCTGGTGTCCTCGCTGATGGGCGCGTTCGCCGATGCGATGCTGAATCTGAAACGCCGCTACCCGCGCCTCGAACTGAAGCTTTTCACGGGCCTGTCGAGTGACTTCACGCTACGCGTGGAGAACGGAGAACTCGACGCCGCCATCGTCACGCAGTCGCCCACCGGCTTTCCCGCCGCGTTGAAGTGGACGGTGCTGTATCACGAGCCGATGGTGCTGATCTCGTCGGCTGACAATCCGCACGCGCACGTCGACACGCTGCTTCGTGAGCCGTTCATCCGTTTCGACCGGCAGACGTGGACAGGCATGCTGATCGACGACGCGCTGCGCGGCCTCGACGCTTGCGTGCACGACATCATGGAGCTGAACTCGCTCGAATCGATCTGTGAAATGGTGAAGCGCGGTTTCGGCGTTTCGGTAGTGCCGCGCCTCGCGAATGCGAACTGGAATCACGAATCAGGGCTGCGCGTGACCGAGTTGCCCGAGCGGATCGCGCCGCGCCGCGTCGGCCTGCTGGAACGGCGCGAACACGGACGCGAAGCGTTCACGGCCGCCGTGAAGCGTCACTTCACGACGGCGGCAGACGTTTCCGCCAGTGGCAATGATTCGTCGAGCAGCGACTGACCAGGCTTCACGCGCGTGAACTGCACGCGCCGGCGGCTGGTTTCGAAGGCGTTCTGCTCAAGCCGCAGGCATACATACTCGGATGTGTCCAGATCTCCGGCGTCGGGAAAGTCTTCGCGGAAATGCGCGCCGCGCGAATTCTCGCGCAGCAAGGCCGACTCGGTGATCGCGCGGCTAACGAGCGTCAGGTTGTGCAGGTTCATCCAGTCGTGCCACGACAGGTTGAAGCGCAGATCGCCTCCATCGACACCCGTGCGGTCCAGCCGTTCGCCGATGTCGATCAATGCGCTTCTCGCGCGCAGCAAGCCCTGCTCGTCGCGCAGGATGCCGACGTCGCGCCACATCAACTCGTACAGGTCGTCGCGTATCGATTCGAGATCGCCCGCAGGCTGGCCGAGCGGCCGCGTGCAACGTTCGATGGCGCGCTCGATCCGACTGGCATCGGCGGTGGCGAGGCGCCCATGGCGCGGCACCCAGCGCGCGAGCGTCTCACCCGCAATGCCGCCGAACACCGTCGAATTCGCGACGCCGTTGCCGCCCAGCCGGTTCGCGCCGTGCACGCCGCCCGCATCCTCGCCCGCGACGAAGAGGCCCGGCAGCGTCGTCGAACAGTCGGTCTCGAACAGCACGCCGCCCATCATGTAGTGCGCGGTCGGCACCACTTCGACCTGCCCGCCCGCCAGATCGAAGCCGCAATCCGCGCAGCGTTCGACCATGCCCTTGAAACGCTGGCGCACGCTGTCGGGCCCGAGATGATCCATGCGCAGATAGACGCCGCCGTTCGGCGTCGTGTTGCCCGCGCGCAGTTCACGGTAAATGCTGCGCGAGACGATGTCGCGCGTCGCGCGCTCGCCGCGCGGATCGTAGCGGTGCATGAAGCGCTCGCCGTCGCCCGTCAGCAGATAGCCGCCCGCGCCGCGCAGCCCTTCTTCGAGCACGGTGCCCGTCATGCGCGTATGAGTGCCCGCCAGCAAGCCCGTCGGGTGGAACTGCACCATCTCCATGTCGCGCAACGTGAGGCCGGCACGCAGCGCCATCGCCATGCCGTCGCAACTCTTGTCTGCGCTCGGCGTGTGGTACTTGTACATCGTGGGGCCGCCGCCCGTCGCGAGCAGCACGGCCTTCGCGCGCACGAAGACGAATTCGCCGCTGCGAATGTCGATCATCAGCACGCCGGCCAGTGCGCTGCCGTCTTCGGACTCGATGAATTCCACCGCGCGATGTTCTTCGAGCCGCTCGATCCCGCGCGCCCACACCTGTTCGGCAAGCCGGTTGATGATCTCGATGCCAGTCTGATCGCCCTTGTGCACCGTGCGGTCGAAGGTTTGCCCGGCGAATGCCTTCTGCTTCAGCGTGCCGTCCGGGTTGCGGTCGAAGAAGCAGCCCAGTTCGTTTTCGAGTTCGTTGATCCGCTCGACCGCGCGTGTCACCAGCGTCCACGCGAGTTCCTGGTTCGACAGCCATTTGCCGCCTTCGATCGTGTCCATGAAGTGACGTTCGATCGAATCGCCCTGTGCCAGCGCGACGTTATAGCCGCCCTGCACCATGCGCGTACAGCCGCATTTGCCGAGCAGTCCTTTCACGGCGATCGTGATGCGCAACTGCGGCGCGTCGGCCTGCGCATGCAGCGCGGCAAACAGGCCCGCGCCGCCGCTGCCGAGAATCAGGATGTCGGTATCCACGTGTTTCATGGTCGGTTCCCGTGATGAACGACGCTGCGTTCGTTCAGCTTCTGATGCCCAGCGACGCGAGCACCGCTTCGCGCCGCTCACGCGTGCTCTGCTGGACCTTCGTGTAGACGCTGCCGCCGTGACTATCCATCGCGACGAGCAGCGGGCCGAATTCGCCGATCCTGAAGCGCCATAGCGATTCGGGGTTCAGGTCGTCGAGATCAACGTCTTCGATCTGTTCGATCCATGTCGTCTCCAGCGCCGCCGTGCCGCCTACGATCGCGAGATACACGCCGCCGTATTTTGCGAACGCATCGCTCGACGCCTGCCCGAGCCCGCCCTTGCCGATCACGATGCGCACGCCGTACTGCGCCATCAGCGCCGCGGTGAAGCGCTCCATGCGTGCGGACGTCGTCGTGCCGACGCAGACGGGCTCGTAGCCCGCCGGATGCGCGTCCGAGCGTGGCACCTTGCGCACGTTCGGCGCGGTGTGAATCACCGCATGGCCGCGCAGATCGAAGCGAGTCGTGCGGCCACGGTCGAACATGTGGATCTGCGTGGCGTCGCGGATGCCGAACAGCGTGCCTGTCAACGTAACGGTATCGCCCGTGCGCAACGCGCGAATCTGCGCTTCGCTAGCGGGCATGGACAGCGTGTGATGAGTCATCGATCGTTCCTTGACGGTGTGCGTGCCGATGCGGACAGCCCGCGCGTCAGTAGCCGTACTCGACGCCCGCCGGCGTCAGCATGGCGCGCGCGCGGCGGGCCGAATGACACTGCATGTTCACGGCAACCGGATTCATCGTGATATGCGTCGCCGCCAGTTCGAGGTGGACCGCGAACGATGTCGCGTCGCCGCCGAGCCCCTGCGGGCCGACGCCCAGGCGGTTCACCGCGGCCGACAGTTCCTCCTCCAGCGCGGCCGCCGCCGGATCGTCGCAATGCGTACCGAGCGCGCGCGTCGCGGCACGCTTGGCGAGCCACATGCACAGATCCGAGGTACCGCCGATGCCCACGCCTACGATCGTCGGCGGACACGTCTTGCCGCCCGCATCGACCACGCAGTCGATCACGAAGCGTTTGATCGCGTCGACACCTTCCGCCGGAATCGCCATTTTCAGAAACGAGTTGTTTTCCGAACCGCTGCCCTTCGGAATCATTTCGATCACGAGCGTGTCGGCTGTCGAGTCGAAGTCGATATGGATCGCGGGCATCAGCACGCCGCAAGACGAATGTTCGTTGTTCCGCGTCAACGGATGCACGACCGACGAGCGCAATGGATGCTCGCGCGTGGCCCGTTCGCAGCCGCGCCGGATCGCTGCTTTCAACGCGACGCCGTCGAGCGCGAGGCCCGTGCCGATCGTCACGTTGTAGATCGGCAGCCCGGTGTCCTGGCACAGCAGGTTGTCCTGATCTTCGGCAATCGCGATATTGGTGCGCATTGTGCCCAGCACGCGGCGCGCGGTGTCGTCGGTTTCAGCGCGTTCGAGGCGCGCGATACCGTCCTTGATGTCGGGCGGCAAATGCTTCAGCGCGCGTATGTACAACTGCTTCGCGACCTCTTCGATCTGCTGCATGTCCATTGATGAATCTCCCTCGGGGGACCGTGCGTTCACAACGTGAGCGACAGCGCAAACGCCAGCCCGATGACCAATGCGCCGCCCGCTGTCGCCGCGATCAGGTTCTTGCGCAAACCGCTCCATGGCCGGTATTCGATGAGCAGAATGCGCACGCCGCCGAACAGATGCGCGGCCAGCAACGTGACGAGGCCCCACTCGGCGAATACGAAGGCGGGTTGCCTCGTCACGGCGAGAAACGACTCGAACGATGCTGCGCCGTGCAAAGCGGTGCCGAGCGCCCAGAAGTGCAGCGGCAAAAAGAAGGCGAGCGCGAGTCCGGACAGACGGTGCACAAGAAAGGCCCACCACGCGGGATGGTTGCGCGCGCGCGAGTCGGCGCGCCGGCCAGGGGTGCGGTGTCGGGCGTGGTTCGTATCTGTTGCTGGTTTCGCTGCGCGTGCCATGTCGCTCATTGCGGCCCTCCTACCAGCGCGAAGACCGCGCGCAGACCGGCAATCGCCAGCGCAATGCCGACGATCACGCTCGCCACCCCGACGCTGCGCCCGCGCCAGCCGAGCCACTCCTCGGCGATCCTTCTCAAGCCGACAGGCACATGCGCGGACGACGCAAGCACGAACACTGAATAGAACACCGCCCACGCCGTATTGCCGTGCAGACGCGCGATCACGTTCGCCGCGCTCAGCCCGCCATGCACGACGACAATCATGGTGGCAAGATGGACGGCCACGCATAAGGTCAGCACCATCGCCGACAGGCGCTGCAACCGCCAGCCGCTCATCATCGCGGGTCTCCTTTCGGCGCATGGCCGCGAAGCCGCTTCAGGCCAGCAATGCTGGCCGTCGGCTGCAGCGACTTGGGACACCGTTCGGTGCACGAGCCGAGCGTATGGCACGAATGACAGCCTGCGTCGTTGGAGACGGCTGCGACGCGGGTTTGCTGCTGGATGTCGCGTACGTCGTTGACGAGCGTCCACGCACGATTGAGCGCGGCGGGTCCAAGATAGTCGGGGTTCCATGCGACGACGTCGCAGCTCGCATAACAGACGCCGCAGCCAATGCATTCAATCCCCGCGTCGGCCGCCTTGCGTTCGGCGGAAGCGGGATCGACGCAAGCGGCAGGTTCGTTACGCGTGTGCTCGCCCTTGAAATAGCCCTTCGCGTCGCGCCATTTGTCGAAGAAGGCGGTCATATCCGTCGCCAGATCCTTGATGACGGGCAGGTGATTGAGAGGCGCGATTTCGAGCACGTCACCGGCGTGCTTCATGACTTTGGTGACGTGCGTGCGGCAGGTCCATCGCGCGCGGCCGTTGACGGTCATTGCGCATGAACCGCACATGCCGACCCGGCACGCAAAGCGATAGGACAGCGTCGCATCCAGATGGCGCTGGATGTGGATCACGACGTCGAGCACGGTCTGACTTTCCATGCGCGGCACGTCGAAGCGCTGAAAGCTGCCTTCGTCGTTACCGCGCCAGACGTCGACCTTGAGTTGCGGGGGAGTGGTTCGCATCGTGACCGTTGAGGTTCGAATGATTGCGAAGCCAGTCTAAGGGGCGCGCGCCGCCCGTCAAAGCCAAAGATTCTTGTTGCAAGCTCAAGGTTTTTTTATGCTCGCGGGCGTGCGAGGGCCGCCATTACCGCCTGTCCTGTACCCACGATCCTAGCCAGGTTTTGCGCTAACACACTGGATCAGGCCTCAATCCACCCCTTACGCGGTCGTCATATGGAGCCGATTTCGTCGAAAGCGTAGGCGCAATCGTTCGCCTGCGCATCGCTTTCTCGAAAGCAGCGTTCTTGAAACCGCCCCACCAGGCTTGTCATTTCAGAGTGTTCGAAATTCCGCGCTAACATATGTTCGATTGCCCAATTGGAGTGCGTACGCACTCGTCGACGCTTGGGAACGCCGCCGCGTCCGCGGGTCTGGCGGATCCTGAGTTGCCGCAACACGCAACTAATCCACGAAGTCGGACAGCTTTAGTCAAACGGTCTGCAGAATGAGAAAACGATTACCTCCGCTTAACTGGTTGCGCGCATTTGAATCCTCTGCCCGGCATCTCAGTTTCACCCATGCGGCGACCGAGTTGAGCCTGACCCAGGCGGCGGTAAGCCAACAGGTGAAGGGACTCGAGTCGCAGTTGGGGGCAGTCCTCTTTAAGCGCTTGCCAAGAGGACTCGAGCTCACGGAGGCCGGGCTAGCCTATATGCCGGTTGTCCACGAGGCCGTAGAGCGACTGGCGGCCGCAACTGAAGAGATCTTCGGGCAAGGTCACGGCAGAGTCCTTACCGTTCGGGTCAGCCTGGTGTTTTTTACCCATTGGCTGGCAATGCGCTTACCCGACTTTCGTGAACGCCACCCCGAGGTCAATCTGCGTATCACCAGCAACATATGGGGGGGCGATTCGAGCGTGACCGACGTCGAAGCCGATATGGAAATCCGCTATGGACATGGAGAATGGACGGGACTCAAGGCCGAGCGGCTGACCTGGGATACGTTGCTGCCGGTCTGCGCCCCATTCTTGCCCTCCGAACAGGCGCCACTGGCTACGCCGAAGGATCTCCGTTACCACGAACTACTCCACGTCCTGGGCTACGAGGAGGGCTGGGGATACTGGTTGAAGAAAGCAGGCGCGGGACAGGTCGACTCTTCGAAGGGAATGCAGTTCGATACCTTGATCTCTGCTTTGAGAATGGCCGAACTTGGTCAAGGGGTGGCCTTGGCGCGCTCGTCGCTGGTCCAGTCGATGCTGGACACCGGGCAACTGATAGCGCCTTTCAAATCCCGGCTTACGACCAGTGAAGCTTTCCACCTGGTCTATTCTCCTCACAGCATCGTCAACCCTGATGCCGCGGCGTTCGTGGCTTGGTTGAGTGCGAAGGCTCAGGAGGGGCGTGCGCGGAACTGATCAGGCAGGTTGACATCGCACGTCCATTTCGCCGGGCTGCCAGTGATCGACTGGTCATTTTCCTGCGCGTTCACTCCGCCGGCCTCAGCCATAAATAAAATAGCCCCATCCTCGTTTTTTTTATTGCTTTACCGGCTCCCCGTTGTATCCGACAGTGATCCCCAGTTCGTCGCCAAGGCCCCTCGCCTCGCATTCGAAATGCGGTTGATTGGTGCTGGCGGCGACCCACCACAATGATGACCTGCGTTTCGGAAGATCTGCAGGTCCTGGAGATGAGTCGGTGAGCCATGGGAAAGCATGATCAACTGCCTTTTAGCGGCGTGAAAGTCATCGACTTTGGCCAGTACATCGCCGGCCCGGCCGTGGCGATGATCCTGGCGGATCTCGGCGCCACCGTCATTCACATCGCCCCCCCTGCTGGGCCGCTTTGGGACAGCCCGGCCAATGCCGTACTGAACCGCAACAAGTATTGCTTGCAGCTTGACCTGAAGTCCGCGCAGGGGCTCGAGGCGGCCATGGCATTCATCGCGCGTGCCGATATCGTGATCGAGAACTTCCGGCCGGGCGTCATCACCCGGTTGGGCCTGGACTTCGCCGAGCTGCGTCGTCAAAGGCCCGAGCTCATTACGCTGTCCATCCCTGGCTTCGCCAGCAACGACCAGTTGCGTCGTCACTGGCGCGCCCTCGAGCCGATTATTGCGTCGGCCTCCGGGGTATTCACCGATATGGGTCAGAACCGCGTACTGATGGGGATAAACCCGAGCTTTTCGCCGCTGCCATTAGCCTCGTCCTACGGCACCATGCTGGCTGTCTCCGCGGTGGCACTCGCTCTGCAAGCGCGGGAGCGCACGGGAGTGGGTGATCAAATCGAGGTGCCTCTGGCCGCGGCGGTGATGGAGGGGCTGTCTTACAACTCGATCAAGATCGACGGTTATCCCGAACGCTACAAGACCTTGCGTGAAAAGGAAATTGAGCGGCGGCGGTCGGAAAATCTTCCGATGAACCTCGGCTACGAAGAACTGCAAGAATATCTCGACCCCTTTTACCGCACATACGAGTGCGCGGACGGTCGCAAGTTCTATGCGGTATGCCCGTCACACCGCTCGCACGCCAGGCGTTGCCTTCAGGCGATGGGGTTGTACGAGGAAATGCTATCTGCCGGGCTGCCGACAGTGAGCGACCCATACCTTCCTATCTCTCAGTGGGAGGGGGACGCCTCACTCGGTGTCTACCCGTTGACTGACCATTGGGCCCGGCGCATTTCGGCACGCATGAAGGAGGTGTTCCTGACCAAGACAGCGACCGAGTGGGAAAAAATTTTCGGCGAAGGCCGGTTTCCCGGTGCGCCCCACCGATCGACTCAAGAATGGTTGCATGACGAGCACGCCAACGCCGCGGGTCTGGTGGTCGATGTCGACGACCACCAGTACGGCAACATGAAACAGCCCGGCGCGATCGCCTGGCTGGAAGACAGTGCCGACTTGATGCTCTCGCCCGACTCGCGCCGCACGGTGAGTGTCAAAGAAGCCCTGGCCATCCTGGATAAGTGCGCGCCCACGGCACTGCCGCCCCCATCTGAACAGCATGTTGGCGGCTGGCTTGACGGTGTGCGTGTCCTCGATCTGACCAATGTCATCGCGGGTCCGCATTCGACCTCCTACCTCGGCCGGTTCGGCGCCGAGGTTATCAAGCTCGACCCCGTAACGCCCAACTATGATCCCTGGAACACGGTGGTCTTTGGCATGTCTTCGGGCCGCGGCAAGCAAAGCGTCCTGGTCGACCTGAACCACCCTGACGGACGCGAGGTGTTTAACCAATTGGTTCGTTCGGTCGATGTGATCGTGATGAATGCACCGGATCGTCAACTGGCACCTTTGGGTCTTGACGAAGCCAGTCTCCAGGCCGTCAACCCTGGCGTGATCTTCTGTCAACTGGATTGCTTTGGGGGACCGCGTCGCGGCCCGCGGACCGATTATCTCGGTTACGACGACTTGATCCAGGCCAGCACCGGCATCATGCTGCGCTTCGGCGGCGGCATGGCTACGCCAGAGGAACACGCTCACGTCGGAACCATTGACGTGAATTGCGGGTTCGCTGCAGCGCTCGGCATTGCCGCCGCGTTATATCGCAAAGCCAGAACCGGCCAGATCAGCCGTGCCCGGACCTCCCTGGCATCGCTCGGCAACCTGGTGCAGATTCCCTTCTGCTACGACTACCCACGGCGGGCCCCGTTCGATGAGCCTTCCGGCCGTAGCGCCCAGGGCTTTGGCAACCTGTCACGCTTCTTTCGGGCCGCGGATGACTGGTTGTATGTGGACGCCAGCGAAAACGAACTGGACAAGCTAAACGCCGTAGAGGGGCTGACGGGCATCCGTGACGCGGCAGATCCCGCAGCGTTTCTCAGCTCCGCGTTCGCCACGGCCTCCGCCGAAACCTGGCAGACGCGGTTGCAAGCGGCCAATGTGGCGGCAGCCATTCCGGACAATATCGACAACTTGCGCCAACGCTACAGCCGCCCTGCAGACAATCGTCCGGGTATCGATAACGCCAGCTATTCATTCAGTGTGTATGCCGAGCATCCGAGTGGACGACGCGTCATCCAACTCGATCCTTTTGCGATTCGCCCTCACGTTGCTCCGATCCGCGCACTGGCGCCAGCAGAAAAGTTTGGTGCCTCGACCCGAGGGGTTCTGCGCAAGATGGGCTACAGCGATACCCAGATTGCGACGTTGATTGCGCGAGGGGCGGTCGGCGAGAGCTGGAGCGAGGAGTACTTGCCCAGCTGAACACGTCACCGTTGCGGGCAAGCCGGAACAAATCGCGACCGATAGCAGCAAGCACCCTGGAAGAAAAAAGGCTGTAGCGAAGGGGTGTTCGAATATTTATAAGATTGGAGACGAAGATGCACGTACGACACCGCAAGCTCCCGGGTACCGAAAACACCCGGCGAGGCGCAGAAATCGTTATCGAGAACCTCAATCGAGCTACGCAGCACATGGCGCGAAAACGCCCATGGCGAGGCACGGGGAAGGAAGTACCCTGCGCGCCTCCCTGTTGCCGCAGCCGATCTGCAGACACAGCGCTACCGCCTGCGCTGCCAGGTGCCTTCCGCACCGAAAGACATTGAGGGTAACGATCATGCAAGACCAGGGCAACACATTTGTGAGCTTCCGCAATGTTCGGAAGACATACGACGGAGAAACACTCGTCGTCAAAGACCTGAATCTCGACATCCAGAAGGGGGAGTTTCTCACTTTGCTTGGTCCGTCCGGCTCGGGAAAGACCACCTGTCTCATGATGCTCGCCGGGTTTGAATACCCAACCGATGGAGAAATCTGGCTGGATGGTCAGTTACTTAATCGTATTCCGCCGCATAAACGCGACATTGGAATGGTATTTCAGAACTATGCACTCTTCCCACACCTGACCGTCGGACAGAACCTCGAGTATCCCCTCAAGGTTCGCAAGATGCCGCCAGACGAGCGGGCCGCGCGCGTCAAGCGGGCGCTCGAGATGGTCCACATGGAAAAGCTGGGTAAGCGAATGCCAGGTCAGCTCTCAGGCGGTCAGCAACAGCGAGTGGCGCTTGCGCGTGCATTGGTGTTCAACCCAAAGCTTGTGCTGATGGACGAACCGCTTGGCGCGCTGGACAAACAGCTGCGCGAGCACATGCAGATAGAGCTCAAGGCATTGCACGAATCTCTTGGCCTGACCTTTGTGTACGTCACACACGATCAAGGTGAGGCGCTCACGATGTCTGATCGAGTAGCGGTCTTTGATCAGGGAGTGATCCAACAGCTCGACCAGGTCGACTCGCTCTACGAATCGCCGAGGAATCTGTTTGTAGCCAACTTCATTGGTGACAGTAACCGGGTGGAAGGCACCGTCGTAAGCCGGGATGGTAATTATTGCGAGTTGCGCATTGCAGACGGTACGACCGTACGTGCGCTGAATGTTGCCGGGCTCAATGTCGGCAGCCACGCCACAGGGGTGATCCGTCCCGAGCGGCTCTCGATTGGACGGCAATCCGAACAGCAGCGCAATGTCATCAACAGCGAAACGCTTGGGATGATCTACTTCGGCGATCACGTCCGGCTACGCTGCCGCTGCCCCGGAGAAACAGAGTGTTTCGTGAAGGTTCCGCTCGGGCAGGACGGGGCGGACCATGTCCAACCGGGAAATCGAATCGCGTTGTCGTTTCATGAAGATCATCTAAGAGTTTTCAATTGACCACGCGTAGCGAAATCACCTTGTGCCAAGGAGAACGAAATGAGGTTCTTTAGAAATACGATCGGCGTGGCTGCCATGATGTGTTGTTCCGCTTTCGCATTGGCCGACGGCCTTACGACGGTCAATTACGGCGGCGCCGTGGGGAACGCCGAGAAGGCTGCCTGGGTTGAACCGTTCTCGAAAGCGAGCGGTATTCCGACGAATGCGATTGAGTACACGGGCGAAATGGCCAAAGTCAAAGCGATGGTCGACGCCAAAGATGTCACGTGGGATGTCGTTGAAGTCGAGTCGGCAGACATCGGACGCGGCTGTCAGGACGGACTCTTCGAGAAGCTCGACTGGTCGAAGATCGCGAAAAAGGGTGATCTGGTGCCTGGATCGGTGACTCCCTGCGCTGCTGGCACATTCGTGTGGTCGACCGTGCTGGCATACAACCCGACGCTGACGAAGGGCACGCCACAGGGCTGGAAGGATTTTTGGGACGTCAAGAAATTTCCTGGCAAGCGTGGCATGAAAAAGGAGGCGCGTTATAACCTCGAATTCGCACTGATGGCAGATGGCGTTCCGGCGAAAGACGTGTACACCGTGCTCGGCACGGAGGCTGGCGTCAATCGGGCGTTCAAGAAGATGGCCGAGCTCAAGCCATACATTCAGTGGTGGGAGGCTGGCGCGCAGCCGCCCCAGTTCCTGGTCGCCGGTGATGTTTCGATGTCCACCGCGTATAACGGCCGCATCGATGCCGCAATGCGGGCGGGGAACAAGAACCTGGGTATTTCGTGGTACCAAAGCATCTATGAGCTGGACTATTTCGTAATTCCGAAGGGCTCGAAAAATAAGGACGCAGCCGAGAAGTACCTTGCCTACGTGCTCGAACCGCAGTCCCAAGCTGCGTTCGCGCAGCACATTCCGTACGGGCCAACCAACAAGGGCGCCTTAAAGTTGCTTGATGCAACCACTCTTGCAAACCTGCCTAACTCGCCGAAGAATGGCAAAGATGCTATCCCCAACGACGTAGGGTTCTGGACCGACCATGGTGATGCGCTAGAACAGCGTTTCACCGCGTGGGCAGCGCAATAACGCGAATCGCGTACCCATCGCTCGAACGCAAGGGTACGCGAAGGAGAGAGACATGAGCGCGGTAACTACTCAGCAGCAGGATTGGCATTTGCGTGAGCTCAAGCGATCGCTTAGGAACGTGAATTTACGTAAACAGATGGCGGCGCTGGCGCTGGTCGCTCCTCTTGCTATTTTCATTTTTCTGGTATTCGTGATGCCCGTTGCATCCATGATTTCGCGGTCGATTCAGAGTCCGGAAGTCGTTGACGCGTTGCCAGACACGACGGCGGCGCTGCGAAACTGGGATCGGAAATCGGCAGTTCCGGATGACGCTTTTCGCGGGCTGATGCTGGATATCGAGCGCAACGGCGGGAACAACAGTTCGGGTACCGCTGCCGGTCGACTGAACGGGCAGAAGGAGGGTTTCCGTTCGCTGTTTTACAAGACTTCCAGCGCACTTCCGTTCGGCGACGATGATTCAGCGCTGCCTGCGCACGAGGTGCGACAAAAGCTGATCGAAATCGACAGGCGTTGGGAAGATCCCGGTTACTGGCAGGTAATCGCTAAAGATTCATCCCGATACACAAGCCAGTATCTCCTCGCGACGATGGACTACCGTCGCAATTCTGCTGGTGACATCGTTCCGGTTGATCCAGGCGCCTCGGCATATCGGGAGGTATTCATGCGAACGTTCGTGATTAGCGGCCTGGTAACGCTCGCCGCGCTGCTCCTCGGCTACCCCTTGGCATACTGGATCTCCAGTCTGCCGGCGGGTAAAGCAAATCTGCTGATGATCCTGGTGCTCCTTCCCTTCTGGACTTCGATCCTCGTGCGGATCTCCGCCTGGATCGTCATCCTTCAAGGATCGGGCCTCGTCAACAAGGCGTTGCTGTCGCTGGACCTGATATCGTCTCCATTGACACTGCTGTTCAACCGGACGGGGGTGCTGATCTCGATGACTCATATCCTCCTGCCGTTCATGATTCTGCCGCTGTACAGCGTCATGAAATCAGTGCCAGCCAGCTATACGAAGGCAGCGATCTCGCTGGGTAGTCACCCGTTCGGCGCGTTCTGGAAGGTCTACTTTCCGCAAACGCTGCCAGGAGTCGGCGCCGGCGGACTGCTGGTATTCATCACGGCTTTGGGCTACTACATTACTCCGGCATTGCTGGGCGGAGCCGGCGACCAGATGGTGAGCTACTACATCGCCTATTTCACGAATGTGGCCTTGAACTGGGGCATGGCGTGCGCACTGGGAGCGGTTCTGCTTCTCGTGACGTTGATACTCTTCGGTGTTTATCGAAAGATCGTTGGCAACGAACTGAAGGTAGGTTAGGACCATGAAAACGACCGTATTGCGTTTTGCACCTTATACATCGGCTCCCGAGATCGCGTGGCACTACTTTTTGCGATCGACCAATGTCATGATCCTGCTTTTTCTGGTCTTGCCGATACTGGTGATCATCCCGCTTTCTTTCACGGACAATACATTCCTGGTCTATCCGATACACAAGTTCTCGTTCAAGTGGTACCACAATCTGTTTACGTCCATTGACTGGCTTCGTGCCGGAAAAAACAGCTTCATCGTAACCCCGCTTGCCACGATCCTGGCCACTGTCCTCGGGACGTTGGCCGCGTTGGGCCTCAACAAGGCGACGTTCAAAGGCAAGGGCGCGCTGATCGGCATTTTGATCTCGCCGATGATCGTGCCGGTGATCGTCACTGCCGTCGGGATGTATCTGTTCTTTGCGAAGTGGGGCTTAGCCGGGTCGTACCTCGGTCTGATTTTGGGTCATACCGCTATCGCTGCTCCATTCGTGGTGGTCACTGTCAACGCCACCCTTGCCGGGTTCAACCAGAATTACGTGCGCGCGAGCCTGAGCCTCGGTGCGTCGCCCGTCAGGACGTTCTTCTCCGTCACCCTGCCGATCATTGCGCCGGGCGTTATTTCTGGAGCCCTGTTTGCATTCGCCACGTCGCTCGATGATGTCGTCATCACGATGTTCATCGCGGGTCCGACACAAGGTACATTGCCGTTGCAGATGTTCATCGGCCTCCGGGAAAACATTACGCCGACGATTGCTGCCCTTGCGACAATTCTGATTGTATTTTCGAGCCTGCTTCTGGTGACGATGGAGTGGCTGAGGTCCAGAAGCGCGGCGCGGCAGATAGCGACGTGACATTGCTTGCCGCGGCACCTGTCGCCTTATGCCCGTGGAAGCCGTCAGGCATGGGGCGAAGTGGTACATCCTTGCATGGTTTATGTTGTCCGGATGTACCATTTCGCCTCGCCTGACCGCCTGCGTTTACCGTCAGAGAGGACAAGCATGGCTTTTTCAGCCCTTTATCTGCAGCAGAATGACAACGGTTTTTCGGCCGGGGTTACCAGACTCGATGACCGAACCCTCGACGAGCATCCCCTCGCAGCCGGCGAAGTGCTCATTCGTATCGCGCACTCGACGCTTAACTACAAGGACGCGCTAGCGGTCACGAACCGCGGTCCGGTCGTACGCGCCTGGCCAATGGTCGCGGGTATCGATGGCGCCGGCGAGGTGGTGACATCGACAGATTCTCGCTGGAAAGCGGGCGATATTGTCCTCGTCAACGGATGGGGCCTCGGCGAAACACACTGGGGGTGCCTCGCAGAGAAAGCCCGCCTGAAGGCCGACTGGCTGATTGCGGTACCGCAGGGACTATCAACGGCCGAAAGCATGGCAATCGGGACGGCCGGTTACACGGCGATGCTATCCTGCCTTGCGCTGGAACAGGCCGGTGTCAAGCCGGCCGACGGTGAAGTCCTCGTGACCGGCGCGAGCGGCGGTGTGGGCAGCGTGGCAATCTCGCTATTGAGCAGTTGGGGATTTACGGTCGTGGCATCGACGGGCAAGCCGGAGCAGGCGCATTTTCTGAAGCGTATCGGCGCCGCCGATGTGGTCGATCGGGACTCGCTGTCGGCAGCCGGCAAGCCGTTGCAGAAAGAGCGCTGGGCGGCGGTGGTGGATTCTGTCGGCTCGCATACGCTTGCCAACGCATGCGCACAGACGAAATATGGCGGCGCCGTAACGGCATGCGGTCTCGCGCAAGGCATGGAGTTCCCGGCGAACGTTGCGCCTTTCATTCTGCGCGGTATAAAACTGTTGGGCATCGACTCGGTTATGTGTCCGATCGCTCATCGTCAGATAGCGTGGAATCGGCTCGCTGCGGATCTGGATCGAGCAAAGCTCGCCGAACTCACGCACCGAATAGCGTTGCACGACGTGCCGGAGGCAGCCGTGCAAATGATGGATGGAAAGCTGAGCGGTCGCACGGTTGTCGACATTTGCCGCAGCGCATGATGTCGGGCGCTTCCGTTCGGATTTGAAGGTCTGCGACTTCAGGATCGGTGGTGTGCTCTCCCGTGCCGGGATGTGGCAGCACGGGAGCTGTAGCGGGTTATGCAGTGGAAAGACTACCTCGCCGTCGGCATCGCGAATTCGGCACCTTGCTCGATACTCTCCGGCCAGCGTTGCATGATTGACTTCTGACGCGTATAGAACCGGACGCCTTCTTCGCCATACGCGTGCGTGTCACCGAACAAGCTACGCTTCCAGCCGCCAAATCCGTGCCACGCCATCGGCACCGGAATCGGTACGTTGATGCCAACCATTCCAACCTCAATTCTCCGGCCAAACTCGCGCGCGATGTGTCCATCGCGAGTGTAACAGGCGACGCCATTGCCGAATTCGTGCGCGTTGACCAGGTCGACGGCCTCTGTAAAGTCCTTCGCACGGACGCAGGACAGCACCGGTCCGAAGATTTCCTCTTGATAGATTCGCATCTCGGGCGTGACGTGGTCGAACAACGTGGCACCGGTAAAAAAGCCTTCCTCGTGCCCCGGAACTTTGAGGCCACGTCCATCGACAACCAGCGACGCGCCTTCTTCGACGCCAATCGCAATGTAGTTTTCAATGCGTTCCAGCGCCTGACGTGTGACGATCGGCCCCATCTCGGCGTCGGGCTCCGTGCCGTTCTTTACTATTACGGAGCGTGCTCGATCAGCGAGCCGCGGAATCAGTTTGTCCGCAACGTCGCCTACGAGGACTGCGACCGAGATCGCCATGCACCGTTCACCCGCGGAGCCGTAGCCTGCGCCGACCAAAGCGTCGACGGCTTGATCAATGTCAGCGTCGGGCATCACAACCATGTGATTCTTCGCTCCGCCAAGCGCCTGGATCCGTTTTCCGTACTTTGCCCCCGTCTCGTAGATGTAGTTGGCAATCGGCGTCGAACCGACGAAACTGATCGCTTTTACGTCAGGATGCTCGAGCAGAGCATCCACGACTATCTTGTCCCCTTGCACGACGTTGAACACTCCGTCAGGCAACCCGGCTTCCTGCAGCAAGCGGGCCATGTAGAGCGACGCTGAGGGATCACGCTCGCTGGGCTTCAGAATGAACGCATTGCCTGCGGCAATCGCGATCGGAAACATCCAGCAAGGAACCATGCACGGAAAGTTGAAAGGCGTGATTCCCGCGACAACGCCGAGTGGTTGCCGGGTCGTCCAGTTGTCGATGTCGGTCGACACCTGTTCCGTATGGTCGCCCTTCAGCAATTGCGGAATGCCGCAGGCAAACTCGATCACATCGATGCCCCGTGCCACTTCGCCTTGCGCATCGCTGAACACTTTTCCGTGCTCGGCGGTCATGATCGCTGCCAGTTCGTCCTTGTGCTGGTTCATCAGTTCGAGAAAGCGGCGCATGACGCGCGCGCGACGGATGGGTGGCGTATTACTCCATCCCTGGAACGCCTGTTTCCCCGACGCTACGGCGGCGCTTACGTCGGACGCGTCGCCAAGGTGCAGCGTGCGTGCCGGAGAACCGGTCGCGGGGTTGAATATCGGCTGCTTTCGAGTGCCTGAGCCAGGCACGCGGCGACCGTTGATGAAGTGAACCACGTCTGCGTCGTCGTTGAAGGGCTGCATTTCATACTCCTTGCTGGGATCGGAACAGGCTCTAAGGGCCGCAAAAATGGGCGATGGGAATAGGGTTTTGCCTCCCGATGCCAAGAGTTGTTGTCGCATCTGAATGACCTTCACTTCGATAGCTCAGATGCGGTTTTTTTGAGGGGGGAATTTGCTTACCAGAGACCGCGGTAGAGCTCGACCATTTCCTCGACCGAGGGCACGCGTGGGTTATTGCCAGGCGAGCCGGAGGCCAGAGCCTGCCGTGCCATGGTCGGCATTAAGCTGAAGAAGCGCTCGCGGTCGATACCAAATTGTTCGGGCGTCGGCACCTGAAGGTCATCGTTGATCGACCGCAATTCAGCGAGCAACCTGGCGTTGGCGGCCTGCGTACTGTCCTGCCTGTCGGCCACGCCCATGGCACGAGCGCAATCAGCGTAGCGTTCTTCCGCCGCCGGGATCGAGAACGCGGTCACACTGGGCAGCAGCATGGCGTTGGACAGCCCATGGGGAACGTGGAAAAAGGCGCCGATCGGTCGACTCATGCCGTGTACCAGCGCCACGGACGCAGCGGAAAACGCCACACCGGCGAGCGTCGAACCAAGCATCAGGGCTTCGCGGGCGGCTGTATCCTGGCCGGATCGATAGGCTTTACGCAGATTGGGGCCAATCAGGCGCATGGCCGCCAGGGCCTGACTGTCGCTGTACAGGTTGGCTTTCTGGCTGACGTAGGCTTCGATCGCGTGGGTCAGCGCATCAATACCCGTATCGGCGGTGACGCGCGGCGGCAGGCTGAGGGTCAGGTTATAGTCGACCAAGGCTGCCACGGGCATGAAGCCGATGCCCACACAGAGCATTTTTTCGTCGTTCTGCTGGTCAGTGATGATCGTGAAACGGGTCACTTCCGAGCCGGTTCCCGCAGTGGTGGGCACCGCGATAATGGGCAACCCAACCTCGGTAACAACGCGCGGAAACTTATAGTCGCGCATTTCTCCACCATGCTTGGCAAGAATGCCAATCGCCTTGGCGCTGTCGATCGGACTGCCGCCGCCCAGTGCAATGATACTGTCGTAGTCTCCTGCGCGAGCCTTCTCCACGCCAGCTCGAATCGAGTCAACCGTGGGCTCGGGGACCGTATCAGCGAAAATTTCGGCTGTCATGCCATTGGCGGCGAGATTTTCCTGAATGCGCCCGGCATAGCCCAGCTGCACCATCATCTTGTCGGTGATGATCAGAGGTCGACTGCAACCGAGAGTCGCCAGAACCGTGGGAACTGTCTCGCTGGCGTTTGCGCCGACCTGGAGGATGCGCGGCAAAATCACATGGTTAGACATATCGAATCCAGTATTAATGTCGGTTAAATATAAAAAGCAATCCGGGATCTAATCATTAATTGAAGTCTTCATCACGATGCCTTGTCTTTCTGATAATTTAGATAACCAGACATCGATATCTTTGCTATTGGGAATGGTGAAACTTGCCCGGAGCGGTATAGTTTTCGATGTTCGTTAATTCCCAGTTAGGCATCACCTGTTCGAGAGGTCCCTGCAGGCGTGCATCGCGATGACGCAATAAATCCAGCGTCATTAACAGAGATAGCGGCAAAGTGATATGCCCATGGCCGGACCGGCCGTGCGTTGCCCGAAGTGAATGGCCCTGACTTCGTAAGCCGATAGTTGATTAAGCTTCCACATGACTCATCGTCTCGTCTCTCGGACCCGCAGATTTGCTGCAATGCAGGTCATCATTGTCGTCGGTAGCCGTCAGCACTGATCAATCGCGTTTTGGCTGCAAGCTGCCGTGGCGGCACGCTGAGGTTACTGTCGGTTAGAACGAGGAGCGGGTAAAGCAATAAAAAAGCCGATGATGGGTCCGCTTTACTTATGGCTATGGCCGTCGGGGCGAGGTGGAAGGCTATTTTTGCCCATCCCCCGCCGAACTGAGCGATCTGAAGAAGCTGTTACATTAATCTCGTCCACGTCATGTGAGCGGTCGCCGCGCGCGAGAGCGACCTTCGGCGGGGACATTTGCGCTGATCCGCCCCGCTGCCCTCGATCGATATTGCAAGCAGTTCTTCCCCGCTTCGAACACGATCTCGGTCGCGACGTTCGGCTGGTGCGAGCAGGAATGCTTTACTTGCGTATAGGACTTCAACGCCTGATGCCCTCCAGTGGCGCCACACAGACTGAGCGTTCGGCGCTGCAATGGCCGTTGCCAAGCCGGATCTTGAGGCGGGTGCCGCGCCTCACAGCGATCTAGCGCCGCTGTCTCAGCAAGTCGAATTGGCGCTGTTGTCTCAGCGAATTCAGTTCGCGCTGCTGCCTCAGCAAATCCAAATCGCGCTGTTGTTTCAGTAATTGGAGTTGTTCGTTCTGGAGTTCGATCTGTTGCTTCTGCTCTTCCAATTGCGCTCTATAGGCCCCCGTGCTTTGGTCAGCCAGCGCTCCCTGCGGGTAAGTCTGCGCGTAGGCGAGGGAACAGCCAGCCGTCAACGTCGCAGCAACGATAAGTGCTTTCATGATGCCCCCGGGCGGATGCTCTTTTGAAATATTTTAGGCCAGAAAGGTGGGGCATCGGCGGGACCGACGTGGCTGTCGGCGTCGTGCGTGGATCGGTGATTGCGTATGTTGAGCGAGCGGCGTGCGTGGCAACGAGAGGCCGGCATCGACCCGTTGCCGTCATTCGACCGCCGCTTACGAAGGTCCGTACAGCGACAAGCAGCAGTCAGTCGCAGCAATCATGCTGGTCCGATCGCCTGTGTGACCCAACATGTGTGGCTCACTGAACTCCGGCCGTGTCGCGCAGAGCCGGCAAAGTCTCCAGCACAAAATTGCGGCCGGCATGTCACTACCACGGCTATGGAAAGCTTCAGATTCATTACCGGTATAGCGTCCACGTAATGCAGACCATAAATAAGTTTTACTTTCCGATTTTTCGTCGTGCCGCCATTGTGTGAGCCAGACACCCAGTCTATAGCCACAACTCATGCGCTGCGCGGCCGCATCCGTGGGAGACGTGGCTATCTCTTGAGATGACAATTTCTTAAGCTTTCTTAAGAATTGCTCACTGATCCTCCTCGTTCAGGGGTGCATATAAGTTTCAGTGCTCTAGCCGATCCCTAGACCGACGGTCGAGCCAATAAACGGAAAGGAGACGAATCGATGGGAAAGCGCATAACGACCTTGGTTTTGCTCGCTGCGGCCGCACTGGCCGGCTGCGGAGGTGGAGATAACGTCAGCGCACCGACACCGCCAAAGCTATTGACGAACATCGCCGTGCCCAATGCTTCGAGCCCACCATTCAGTTTCGATATTGGCTACGTCGAGACCGGTAAGTACTTTCTTGCCGACCGCAATAACAAGGCAGTCGACGTCGTGGACACTAAATCGAACACGTTGATCGCACAGATTCCGGGGCCGTTCATCGGTGCTGGCGCCACAACAAATGAGTCCGGTCCCGACGGAATTGTAGGTATCACCGGCACGAACACGATCTACGTCGGCGACGTCGACTCAGTTAAGGTGATCGATACGGCTGCGCAAAAGACGGTCAACACGATCGCCATCAGTAATTCCGGATCGCGCGTCGATGAGGGCTGCTACGATCCTGACGATCATCTCGTGATGTATGCGAGTCCCGCAGACTCGCCCCCGTTTGTCACGTTCATTTCCACGCTGACACAAAAGGCGGTGGTAAAGCTTCCTTTCAACGGTTCGTCGGGGCTCGAAGCGTGCACATACGATCCTGCCTCGAAAAGCTTTTTGATCAACAATGACGGGACCTCTGCCAATCCCGATGGCGAGCTCGATGTCATCACCGCCAGTTCTGCAGTGGCGGGCAGTCCTTCTGTCAGCAAATCGTTTCCACTAGGGAAATGCGGACCGGCGGGGATCGTGCTTGGCCCGAATAACGACGTGCTCGTTGGATGCGATCCGCCGGCCGGCGACCCGCTCGTCACGCTGATCCTCGATCGTGCGAGTGGCGCAATCCACGCCAGCCTGCCATTTGGCGGGGTGGATCAGGTCAATTATGATCCGACTTCCAACCGCTATTTCCTGCCGGCTCGGCACTACGTCACGAGCGGTACCGCTGCAGCTTCAGGATTTAGCCCGCAGATGGGCGTAATCGATGGCGCTTCACGGCAATTGCTCTTTAAGGTTCCGGTGGGCACCGGGGCGCATTCTGTCGCCATCGACAGCGCGCTTGGGCAAGTGTACGTGCCGTTCCAGCCCGGCGCGGCAGGATTTCCCAACGGGGGCATCTCAGTGTTCTCGACCCGCTAAACTTTCCGATGTGGGTCATAGTCAAGCGAGCCGGATTGGATGACGATTGCCGCAGACGCGTTCAACTATGGTTGGATGGGGCGCTCCCACCGACGCTCCACGATCCGATGGGTTACGGGTCTGGAGCGCCGGTGGTGACCGGCCTTCACCGCAGTTGGAACGGTCGTTCGCAGGCGCGTCCGGCATGGCTCACTTTGGCCGACTATCGCCTGATGCGCCCAGCGTTTGTCACTCCGCAAGTGGCGCTCGACTTCCTCACGCACGGTCGCTGGCGAAAGGTTGGTCTCAGGTAGTTCCGCGGCGCGCGCCACCCGCACGAGTAACCGGCAGCAGGCCGCTGCCGGTTTCAACTACGCTCTCATCCGTCAATTTGCTGAATGCCGGCCAGTCGCCACGCCTGGTTGCCACGTGCGTCGCTGACCATGTTCCACACTTCCTGGAACGGCTGGGCAGTCGGCGCATCGTCTTCCCGCATTTGACCGTAAAAGCGAACGCTAACCAGCGTTTCATCCGCATTGCGTTCTGTGCCAAGCACTTCCGCGTCAAGTTGCGTGACTTCCGTATGACTCACCTGGCGACCCCGAGCTTCGAGGTCCCGCTTAATTTGCGCGAACATCTCCGGCGTCGTCAATTCGAACAGGTCACCCTGCTCGTTCCGGTCCCATGCGCCTTGAAGGCGCATGAACAAGGTCTTTGCCGATACAAGAAACGCCGCCTGATCTTGCTCGAGTGGTAGTCCCGTTGTCCTCCCCGCGTCCGCTGCTCCCGTCGAACCCATCGCCGCGTTCGGCCAGCCCCGCAAGTTCGCTTCAGGCCGCGCCTGCGGGAACTGATTCAGAAACCGTGAGCCGTTCGTTTGCTGGCGGTTCACGGGACCGTGTCCATAGGCAAGATCCGGACGACGCCGGTTGGCGATAAAGCGGAACAGCATCACGCCGGCGAAAATCACCGCCCCGATCAGCAACGCATTCGACAGCATCTGCGCCAGCCCTTCGCCCAGGCCAAACGACGACAGTAATGCTGCAATCCCAAGGCCCGCAGCGAGACCAGCCAGCGGGCCCATCCAGCGGTTACCCGCTGCCGCAGCAGGCGCCTGCGCGGCCTGTTGTGCCGGCTGTGCCTGTTGGCTTCGCTGCGCTTGTCCAGACGGCGACGCCGTCTGCGACTGCCGCCCGATGCTTTGACTCCCGCCTACGCGCTTCGCCTCGGCGTCGTTCGACGCCACGGCGCCCAGCGCCAGCAGTCCCGCCAGACCGAGCGCGGCCGTCCCGCGCGTGACTGCACCGGCAGCACGTCGTAATTTGTTGATGATTTGCGTGTACATAAAAACCTCTTTCGATGAGTCGCGAAACTACCCGCAACGCGCTCCATTTGCGCGCGCAAATGCATTACGAACAGTAATATTTTTAGCTACGCAAGCTCGCCGCTGGTTGTGCCTTCGATCCATCAAAAGCGGCGTGAAAACCGTTGCCGTGGATGTAGTGCTCCAGTTGCCGGATGGTGTGTTCCTGCTCGGAAATCAGGTTCTTGATCAGGTCGCCGATCGACACCATTCCTGTCACGTGCCCTGCGCTGAGCACAGGCAGATGGCGAATCTGATGTTCTGTCATGATCGCCATGCACTCGTCCGTCGTCTGCTCCGGACTGACATAACGCACCGCCGTCGACATGATGTCGCGCACAGGCGTATTCGTTGACGAGCGTTCCATCAGAACGATCTTCCGGGCGTAATCGCGCTCCGTCACGATGCCGGCTATGCGCCCGTCGTGCGCGGCGATGAGCGCTCCAACCTCCCTGTGAGCCATGATCGATATCGCGTTGTAAACCGAAGCGGATGCCTCGATCGACCACACTGTCCGGGAAGCTTTCGCACGCAGCAATTCTGCAACCGATGCCATATGTCACCTCTGTCAGCTGTCATGAAACGCCGCCGACACCTCGGGGCGAGGTTTCAATCTAACTGAACCCATACCAACATAAAATTCGTATTTTTATTGTCGATACCTCGAGAAAATCGTATCTTTCCGTAATCGACGGAGGGCACGTGAATTTCAAGCATCTCTATTACTTCTGGGTCGCGGCTCGCGCGGGCGGCATCGTGCGCGCGGGCGGACAGTTGCACATCACGCCGCAAACGCTCAGTGGCCAGATCAAGCTTCTCGAAGAGGCGCTGGATAAGAAGCTGTTCAGGAAAACCGGCCGCACGCTCGAACTGACCGATGCGGGGCGCCTCGCGCTCGATTACGCCGACGAGATATTTTCGTTAGGTTCGGAACTCGAAAGCGCTGTGCGGCGCGAAAGCGAATCCGGTGCGCAAACGCGGTTTCGCGTCGGGATCGCGGATTCGGTCCCCAAGGCGATTGCGTACCGGCTGCTGGAACCCGCGCTGAGCGCGTCGGCGTCGCTGCGCATGATCTGTCACGAAGGCAAACTGCACGCGCTGCTCGCGCAACTGGCCGTGCACCGCCTCGATCTGATCATCGCGGACGCCCCCATTCCCGTCGACGTCAACATCAAGGCGTTCAATCACCGCCTCGGACGTTCGACGCTAAGCTGCTTCGGAACCCAGGCGCTGATTCAAAGCAGCAAAAAACGCTTCCCGATGTCGCTCGACAAGCTGCCTGTGCTACTGCCCGGCACGGAATCCGCCGTGCGGCGCAAGCTGGATCACTGGCTCGCCTCGCACGCCATTTCGCCGCGCATCGTCGGCGAGTTCGACGACGGAGCGATGACTATGGCATTCGGCCGCGAAGGCCGCGGCCTGCTGTTCGCGCCAACCGTGCTCGAAAACCAGTTGCAGACAGAGCACAACCTGACAATAGTCGGGCAGATCAATTCGATCGTCGAGGAATTTTTTGCAATCTCTATCGAGCGCCACATCAGCCACCCGGCTGTCGCGATGATCATGGACGCGGCGCGTAGCGAACTGTTCAACGTTTAGCGGGGCCGTTTCCGATGTGAACGCGACGTTCGAATGTCCTCGTGAGAGCGCGTGCCGGCGGGTGGCGATGGCCGCACCCGGCCAGCAGGAGGAACCCGACTAAGGCGCCGGCGTCGTCCACGATACAGCTGCGCTGACGATGATCGCAATGCGATAGTTCCATTGGGCCGATCGCGCCTTGCGAGCCGAGAAATGGAACCGTGCAAAGGTCGCCCATCGACCCGTTGTCATTCGACAACAGGCGCTCGCTGGATAGACGCAGATTCGAGTTGTGCGGCGCGGGCCGGCTGGACAGCACGAGATCCAGATGGTGATGCGCCAGTTCCGCCAGCAGGTCTTCCGCTTCGCCTTCGTGGCAGAGCAGCCGTAGCGAAGGCGTGTCCAGCACGCCCGCAAGAATGGCATGGACGGCCTGCTTCGAAATGCCATCCGTCAAGCCGACCGCGAAGCGCGCGACGGTCCCGCTGGCCGCTTCGCGCACTTCGTCGTGCAACGCGCGCCCGGCCGCGTCCGCGGCCCTGCGCCTGCATCAAATGCGCTCGCCAACACGAGCAGGGCACCGCCGGGAACCCTATCCGCTTACACGCCGTCACCCGTCTCATCGAAGAATGAGGTTTTGTCCGTCCCGTTCGCTTTGGCGCGATACATCGCGCTATCGGCCTGGCGCATCAGGGCGTGTGCATCAAGACGTCCGTCCGCGCTATTGGCACCGAGCATGCGCACGCCAATGCTGGCGGATACGGCGACGGGATGACCGCCGATCTCTCGAAGCCCATGAAGGATGTCGTGAATACCGTCGGCAATCGCGCGCGCGCCGGCGTCGCCATGCACGTGGCGGGCGAGCACCGCGAACTCGTCGCCTCCCAGGCGGGCAACCGTATCGCCGCGGCGAATGCGTGTCTGCAGACCGTTGGCGAAGCACTGCAACAGTTCATCACCCACCGCGTGCCCATAAGCGTCATTGACGTACTTGAAGCCGTCGAGATCGATGAACAGCAAGACAGACTGTCCTTTATCGTCGTCTCGCGCCGCAGTCGCTTTAGCGATCGCCTGCTCGAGGCGAGTGCGGTTGCTGAGTCCTGTCAGAGGGTCCGTCGCAGCCTGCCGTTCGAGCCGATGCACGAGGGCCATCAAGTAAACGGAAGTCGCCGCGATGCTGAGCATGATGCCCAATCCCACCGCGAGGTTTTCTCTCCACCACGGCTCGACGTGCATCAGAATCACGACGCCTGCAAGCGCAACCGCACATGAAAGTAGCAACGGCCGCTTGCCGTGGCGGCAACCGGCACCCACAAGGAACCAGAACACGACCCAGAGCAAGGGCAGCGCCACGCGCCCGCCGAGCGCCAAGGCAGTCATGACAAGCGCCTGGTCTGCAATGGTGGTGACCGTCAATCGAAGGCGCGGCCGAACCGTCGCGGCGGCCGCGGCTACGTATGTCGCCACGCCGAATACCACGTATGCGAAAACCACGCCCAGAGTGTCATACGCGGCGGCCGTGCGCTGGAGCGCGGCGACGGCGATATAGCCGATCAACACGACCGTGCCCAAGCATATCCGGAGGAGCGCCTGCTCCTTCTCAGGTTGTCCGCGAAAGACACCTAGAAACGTTTGCTCATGCCAACGCTGCGCGCCCGGCCGCTCCATGCCGTGTACCCCGTCAATATTGTCTTTTGCAGCGGGCATTCTATCGCTTTTGCCGGCGACCAATGCTTCTTGCCGCTCTCTGCGTCTACTCACAGGCCCGGCTTAATGCAGCAGCAAGGCGGCTCAATGAACGCCCTCGGAAAACACTAAACTTCGACACACCAGCTGAGCGATTTCATCAAACTGTTGCATCGACCGGTTGAATCCGCACGCCAGAACGGCCGAAAGATCGATGAAAGCAGCAGGGCGACTCTCCGGCGAAGACGCTTTGAAGGGGGCAAACCAGGATGCTTTCCGGCAACGCCTCGCTCGGCGACACCACGCCTCGCAGACGAGGCCACAGCCGGTTCTGCCCCCCGCAACTGAGGAGTTCCACGATGCCAGCTCATTCGCTCAACTTAAACGATCGTGTCGCCTTGGTGACCGGCGGCTCGCGCGGAATCGGACGCGCCATTTCGATCGCGCTTGCCTCAGCCGGCGCAGCAGTCGCCGTCAACTATCGGCAACGCGAGAACGACGCGGCCGACGTCGTCGCGGAAATCGAACGCGCCGGAGGCCGCGCGATCGCGGTATGCGCCGACGTATCGGTCGCAGACGACGTCGAAGCGATGATCGCCGAGGTGGAAAACCGCCTCGGCCTGATCGACGTGCTCGTGAACAACGCGGGCACCGCGACGATCGTCGACATCGACGATCTCGCGGAAGCGGAGTTCGATCGAACGCTCGCCGTCAATCTGAAATCGGCGTTTCTCTGCACGCAGGCAGTGCTGCCCGGCATGCGCGCGAGGCGCTGGGGCCGCATCGTCAACGTCTCGTCGGCCGCCGCCCGCGGCCCCGGCTTGGTCGGCGTTCACTACAACGCATCGAAAGCCGGCCTCGAAGGCTTGACGCGCGGCTATGCGGCACGGCTCGCCCGCGAAGGGATCACCGTCAACGCCGTTGCACCGGGACCGATCGACACCGAAATGGCTGGACCGCTCAAGGCGTCCAACGTCGCAGAAAGGCTGCCCGTCGGGCGCTTGGGCGAAGCGAGCGAGGTCGCGGAGGTCGTGCTGATGGTCGTCGGCAACGCATTCATCACGGGCCAAACGATCCCCGTCAACGGAGGCGCAAGCTTCATATAGATCCTTGGCCGCATCGCGCGCGGGCAAGATCCGATATGGGCACCGCTTGGACCACGCAGCCGCAAACGGTCCAGTTTGAGGATGCGTTTAAAGCAGGTTGCTTGAAGTGACTCGACAACTGCGTTGACAGCCGCCGGTCCGCTGATAGTCAATGAAATATCAGCGGACCCACGGGCAATGGAGCGACTACTACTCCGCTTTCCCGGTATGCCCACGAACAATGCTGGCGAGCAGTGCGCCGACCCCGAACTCCCAGGGCGCAATGCGATGCGAATGGTTGACCGTGTTGATGAGCGCACCGAATCGCGGGCTCGATATCGTCACCGTATCGCCGATCTGATGCGTGAATCCTTGCCCTGGCACGCTACGATCCGCGGTCGGTGCAAACAACGTCCCGAGATAGAGCATCATTCCGTCTGGGTATTGATGGTGAGAGCCCATCGCTTGCGCAACGAGTTCTGTCGGGTCCCGGCTGATGCGTTTCATGGAGCTCGCCCCTGTCAGAACATATCCATCTGTTCCTTCTACGCGTAGCGAAAGCTCCGCAGCCCGAACATCATCGAGACCGAATCTACTGTCGAAGAGGCGAATGAACGGGCCAATCGAGGCCGACGCGTTGTTGTCCTTCGCCTTACCGAGCAGCAGCGCACTGCGGCCTTCGAAATCCCGGAGATTGACGTCGTTCCCAAGCGCGGCGCCGACGATTTCCGCGCGGCTGGTCACCGCCAGCACGATTTCGGGCTCCGGGTTATTCCACTGCGAATTTTCATGAATTCCGATTTCGCTGCCGGTACCGACGGCGGACATGGGCTGCGCTTTCGTGAAAATTTCCGCATCGGGACCGATGCCGACTTCCAGATACTGCGACCACATTCCTTCCTGAACAAGTACGTGGCGCACCGCTTCGGCTTCGGCAGACCCCGGGCGAACGCTTGCGAGCCGATCGCCCAGTACTGACATGACACGCGCGCGCACTTCGTCGGCCCGGCTCGCGTCGCCTCCCGAGCGCTCCTCGATCACCCGCTCCAGAAGGCTTTCGACGAACGTCACACCGCTCGCCTTGACCGCCTGAAGGTCACATGGCGCGATGAGCCAAGGAGTCGACGGATCGCGCCGATCGAAGGCGGAATTGGCAAGAACCAGGTCCAGTGTCGCAAGTCTCGGCAGGTTCGCAGCGGCCTCCTTCAGCCGAAGGCCGATTCCTGGTTGCTCAAGCAGCGTGCTGGTCGTCAGCGCGAACGACGACACATCCACCAGTTCGCCACCGATAACGGCAACGGGACACGGCGCGCCGATATCGGGGCACCACGCGCGCCCCACGAGCACCGCCTGCTCCAGATCGTCAGGCAACGCGGATTGGTCATTCAATGGCATCTAATCTTTTTCCAACCTGGTTTGGGTTATTGCTGAGCATCAGTGCGGTGCACGCTCTACTTGTGCCGGACAACAGCGGCTCACATGATTGCGCTGATTTGCCAAGGCACGAATTCGTTTTGCCCGTAACCGTGCTGCTCGCTACGAGAGCGTTTCCCGGAGGCCACGTCGAGCAGCAGTTGGAACAGCACTGCGCCAAGTTGCTCGATCGTTGTGCTGCCTTCCAGCACTTCTCCGCAGTTCAGGTCCATATCGTCGGACTGACGTTGCCACAGTGCGGTGTTTGTCGCGAGCTTTACCGATGGCGAGGGCGCGCAGCCGTAAGCCGAACCGCGTCCCGTCGTAAAGCAGATCAGGTTCGCACCGCCGGCAACCTGGCCGGTCGCCGACACCGGATCGTAGCCAGGCGTGTCCATGAACACGAGACCGCGCGCCTTAACCGGCTGGGCGTATTCGTACACCTCGACCAGATTCGTGGAGCCTGCCTTTGCGATGCCGCCCAACGATTTCTCGAGGACGGTCGTCAAACCGCCGGCCTTATTGCCCGCCGACGGATTGTTGTTGATCTGCGCCCCTTGCCGCTGCGCGTATGCTTCCCACCACCTGATGCGATCGACCAGTTTCTGTCCCACTTGGGGCGTTACCGCGCGGCGGGTCAATAAGTGCTCGGCGCCATAAATCTCCGGCGTCTCCGAGAGAATCGCGGTACCGCCGTGCCGCACGAGCAAATCGACGGCTGCACCCAGCACAGGATTGGCCGTGACGCCCGAATATCCGTCCGACCCACCGCATTGAAGGCCAATGGTGAGATGACTTGCCGAAACCGTTTCCCGCTTCACGTCATTCGCGTCGGGCAACATCTGCCGAACCAGTTCGATACCTTTTGCAATTGTCAGGGTCGTGCCACCGGTGTCCTGAATCGTGAAGGTTCGCAAGCGGTCGTGTTCCCTGAGCCCCTGGGTTTCGAGCAGCCGCGAAATCTGATTCGTTTCACAGCCCAGGCCGATAACCAGCACGCTCGCGAAGTTGGGATGGCACGCATAGCCGCCAAGTGTGCGCTGGAGGATCGCGAGGCCGTCGCCTTCGGAGTCGATAGCGCAACCCGAACCATGGGTGAGCGCGACGACGCCATCGACGTTCGGAAACGCGGCCAGCGCTTCGGGACGAATGTCACGGCGGAAATAGTCGGAAATGGCTCGCGCGACCGTGGCCGAGCAATTCACCGAGGTGAGAATGCCGATGTAGTTGCGCGTCGCCACGCGCCCGTCTTCGCGCACAATGCCCTGGAATGTCGCGGGCTCGGTTGACGGGACGGTGGCACGTACGCCCTGACTGAATGCGTAGTCACGGGCGAATTCGCCCATCGCGAGATTATGAGTGTGAACGTGCTGCCCCGCGCGGATCGGCTGACTCGCAAAGCCGATGATCTGGCCATAACGGTGCACCGCTTCACCTTCACCGATGTCGCGTGTCGCCACTTTGTGACCGGGCGGGATCAATCCCGAGACCGTCACCGCTTCCTCATCCAGCACCGTGCCGGACATGAGCTGATCGAGGGCGATGACGACATCGTCAGCGGGATTGAGTCGAATGACGCGAACCGGTCTGGCCGCGGTCGATGCGACGGACTTGCTCGCAACAGGGGACGACATGGAACTACTCCTTCGTTTCTCAATACGTAACGACGGTTTCAGGATCGGCTGCACGACGTCGCATTACGCGCGGTGCCGCCGTGTTCAAACGACGTTTCAGCCAGCGCTCCACGGTGTCTTGCAGCGCGTGTACTCGAGTTGATAGAGCGTGGCGTCCGGCGCAACCGCAGCGGCCCCTGGCAAAGCAGTGAGCCCGGCAAGGAAAGCGTCCACTGTTGTGCGGACGTAGTCGGCACGGCATCCTTCGATCATCACGATCCATGTCGGCACCTGGGTGCCTTCCGAACGCGCCTTCTTCTCAGCAGTTTCGACCTTGCTGACGGCCTCATCGGCCAGACACAGGTGCACGCCCGTGATCCCGGGCCGGTCGGCGAGCGGCGGCAAGACCCGTTGACGCAATCCCTTCACGACATCGGCCCGCGCCGCGGAAGGCACGTCGAAGCGCACCGTCATGAGACTGGCGCCCTGGCCGACGCCTTCCGAATACGCCACATGGCAGATCGAGCGGGCCACGCTGCGAAACGAGGCGACGACCTGCTTCGTCCACGGCGTCGGCGAATTGAGCCGAAGCAGATAGTCCTGCGCGCCGAGCACCTCCACGGTGTCGGCTTCATACAGATTGAAGTACTCGGGGCCCGCATCCAGCGCAATGTAGCGCCGGCCGCGCCTGAACCCGGGAATTCCGGCGCGTTCCGGCATGTGCTCGCGGTTGTGCCACTCGTAGAATTCATCCTTCGCTTCCGGCAGCAGGTCATGCCAGATTGCGACGACGCCCGTTCCAGCAAGGCTCATATCTCCTCCTTCTACAGATCGAATCGTTTTATCGTGCCAACGGATATTCGCCACGGCCCCATGCCGTGCCAAGCGAATCCGCATACCGCACGACCTTCTGGCTCTGCTCGCCGAGTCCGCTGCCGCCGAGGGTCATGGTGTCGCCCGCTTTCAGAAAGACGGGCGGCTTCTGACCGAGGCCGACACCGGGAGGCGTCCCGGTAATAATGACGTCGCCAGCCATCAGTGGCATGAAGCGGCTGAGATACGCCACGATATGCGCGACGTTAAAGATCATCGTGCGTGTGTTGCCCGTCTGACGACGTGTGCCGTTGACGTCGAGCCACAGGTCGAGCACCTGCGGGTCGGGCACTTCATCACGCGTTACGAGCCACGGGCCGAGCGGCGCAAAAGAGAAGCCGCTTTTGCCCTTGGTCCACTGGCCTTCGCGTTCGAGCTGATACGCGCGTTCGGAAACGTCATTGGCAAGGCAGTAACCCGCCACATGATCGAGCGCGGTAGCTTCGTCGATCTGCCAGGCGGGTTTGCCGATCACCACGCCCAGTTCGACCTCCCAATCCAGCTTTTGCGCGTCTGCCGGCAAGATGACCGGATCGTTCGGGCCGCTGATCGAACCCGTATGCTTGTTGAACACGACGGGTTCCCGCGGAATCGGCGTATCGGTTTCGGCGGCATGGTCGGTGTAGTTCAGACCAATGCACACGAGGTTACGGACATTGCCGATACAGGCGCCCAGGCGCGTGCCCGCTTCCACGACGGGCAGGCGATTCAGATCGAGTTCGCTCAGCTTCGCAAGGGCGGCAGGCGAAACAGTCGTTCCGTCGATGTCGTCGACGACGCCGGTCAGATCGCGGATCGCGCCGCTCGAATCGATGACACCGGGATGCTCCTGACCAGGCTGGCCGAAACGGACGAGACGCATTTGAAGACTCCTATCAAGACAAAAAAAGTATGGGCAACGTGCCGAGATCACCGAAGCCGATATGCAACTCACAACCAATCGGTAACTCGAGCACGCCCGCGTAAGAGCCCGTGACCACTGCCTGGCCGGCATGCAATCCAAGGCCGCGGACGCGGAGAAAATTGACGAGCCACACGATCGGCGCGAGCACGCTGCGATCAGGGTGGCGGCCAGCAAAACTGACCGTGTCGTGTCCGGCGCGAGTCACACTGACGGTGAATTGGACCGGGAGATCGGCCGGCGTCGCGCCATCGCGCAACTCAACACGTGGCCCAATGACAAGACCGGCATTGAACAGACCGTCTGCCAGCAATTCAGGAAACGTCAGCGATTCCGGATGCGCATAGCGACTGCCCAGCAGTTCGAGCGCGAGGTGAACATTCCCGAGAGCGTCGAGCACCTCGGCTTCGCCATACGCTTCACGCCGTGGCGGCAGATCGCGAGCCAGCAAACAGGCGAGTTCAGGCTCTGCCCTTACAGAAGACTGCGCAAGCCCGGCGCGAGTGCAGCATTGGGCGGCTCGATGGATAACGGCGTCATAGATTGGCGCAGCGATGAGTTTGCCCGCCGTCGGCAGCGCGCATTTCCAGGCGCCGGCCTGCCAACCGAGCTGATCGCCCACCTGTTGCTGGATCGCGAAACCCTCATCCAGATTTTGGGGACGCAGTTCGACGGGAAGGCGCTCCGCGAACGTGCCTCGCTGGCGCGCCGTGACGAGAAGGCGTGCTGCCTGCTCATCCAGCGCGGCGAGTCGCCCGACGACAGCCTGATCTGCATCCGGCGTGCTCATGCCGCCTCACTCACATCCGCACCGACGCTCTGGCGCGGCCATACGGCACCCAGCTTCGCGGACGCTTGCTGCAATAGCGCGTAAAAGGCCTCGTAACGCTCCGGCTGAACCCGTGTGACCGGCCCGGCAATGCTCATGGTGCCGAGCACCGCACCGTCAGGCAGCGCACGCACCAGCACCGCCAATGCGACGACACCCGGCTCGGCCTCTTCGACGACAAGGCCATAGCCACGCTGCCTGGTCCGCTCCAACTCCGGAATCAGCTGCTCGACGCTGGTAATGGCCTTCGGCGTCCATGCGCCCGCGGCGGACGCTTTTCCGAGTCCACCACGCAGGGCGTATTCGATCGCCTGGTCGTTCGGCATTCCAGCCAGCCACGCCTTGCCAACCGATGTGGCATGCAAGACGATGGGACTATGCATGGACGGCGAATACATCAGGCCCGGTGCCGCGCCCTGGGACGCTGCCAGCCACGCGAGTGTTCCTTCGTTGACCACCGTCAGCCGGACCAGCTCGCGGCACTGACCCGCGACCTCATCGAGGATCGGCTGCACCAGACCCGGCAGACCAAGCCCATGCAGGTACCGCTGACCGAGCAGGGACAGCTTCAAGGTCAGACGGTACTGGGAGGTCTGTTCATCCTGTTCCGCCCAGCCCTGCTCGCACAGTTGCGCGAGTACGCGATGCGCGGGGCCCTTCTCCAGCCCGAGTTCGGCGGCGATATCGGAGATGCGCATCCAGCGCGCCTCACGTGCGAGCAACTCGATTGCCTGCAGCGACCGGTCAACTGCTCCCTTGACAACTCTCATAATTGACGTAACATGATTCTTAATGGAACGGTGTTACAACAATAGACAAACAGCACCGGAAAGTCAATCACGATGGAGACAAGCATGAATCGGAACACCCGGGTTAAGCCTCACGGCAAGCGCCAGTCGAAGATCGCCGCGGCCAGCGGCTGGATCGGCTCGGCGCTGGAGTACTACGACTTCTTCATTTACGCGACTGCGGCGTCGCTGGTGTTCCCGCAGCTCTTCTTTCCGTCTGATAATCCAACGGTCGCCATCATCGCCTCACTGGCAACCTTCGGTGTCGGCTATATCGCCCGCCCGGTGGGCGCCGTCGTCCTCGGCCACTGGGGCGACCGCCACGGCCGCAAGACGGTGCTGCTCCTCTGCATGTTCCTCATGGGCTTTTCAACGATGGCCGTCGGGGTCCTGCCAACCTATAAGCAGGTCGGCATCTGGGCGCCGGTGCTGCTCGTGGTTCTGCGCCTCATCCAGGGCTTCGCGGTCGCCGGGGAGCTCTCCGGCGCCAGTTCAATGATTCTCGAGCACGCACCGTTCGGCCGGCGCGGCTACTTCGCGAGCTTTACCCTCCAGGGGGTGCAGGCCGGACAGCTCATGGCGGCAGCGATCTTCCTGCCTCTCGCGCATTTCATGCCCAGGGACCAGTTCACCTCCTGGGGCTGGCGGATTCCGTTCCTGCTCAGCATCGTCGTTCTCATCGCGGGCTACGTCATTCGCCGCAAAGTCGATGAGACCCCGGCGTTCGCCGAGGAGCGCGTGCACGGCGAAATTCCCGCCTCGCCAGTCGTCGAAGTGCTCCGGCAGAGCTGGGACGATGTCGTGCGCGTGGTTTGCATGGCGCTTACCGCCGTAATCGCCCTGGTCGCCGCGGTCTTCGGCACCGCCTACGCGGTTCAGCCGGCGTACGGCATCGGCTTCCCTCCCGGCATGTATCTGTGGATCCCTGTTCTGGGCAATATCTGCGCAGTGATCCTGATTCCCTTCGTCGGCAACCTCTCAGACAGGATTGGTCGCAGGCCGCCAGTCCTTGTCGGCACCCTCAGCGCTGGACTGCTCTCGTTCGTGTATCTGTACGCGATCAGCATCCATAACGTATGGCTGGCGATGGTTCTCTCGGTGCTCATGTGGGGCATCGCCTATCAGGGCTTCAACGGCGTATTCCCGAGCCTGTTCTCCGAACTGTTCCACACACGCGTGCGCGTGTCCGGGATGGCCATTGGACAGAACGTCGGGACGACGCTTTCCGCGCTGCTCCCGGCATTCTTCGTCGCGGTCGCGCCCCCCGGCTCCGCCAATATTCCACTGAAGATCGGAGCCCTGACATTCGGCATCTGTGTCGTGGCCGCGATTGCCGCCTTTACCACGCGCGAGACGTACCGGGTCCGGCTCCACGATCTCGGCGACCGCAACGCGGTCCCTGTACCCAAAGGCGAATACGATCGTCTGCGCGCCGAGATGTTGCGTGATGCGACCGGAACAGCCGACTCACAGGATCTGACGAACCAACTGCGCTCGTAGCCGAAAGCAAGGGCCATATCGGCAGCGACCGCCCGGCGCAACTTACGCTGTTCGGACGAGCCGGGCAGGAACACGCGGCTGCGGCACTCGCCAATATCTGATGCCACACAGGAGAAAGACACATGCACAACGAAGGTACGCCACGTTACGATGGCCCGCGCGAACTCGCGCAATCCCTGACTCCGTTCGCACGTGTGAGCGCATCCGCAGCGGTCTGGAACAAGGAAGGGCTGCGCGCGGACTCCGAGTATCGCGACCTCGGACTCGCCGCGGTGACCAACGGTCGCATCGGCGCCAAGCACATTCGCGCACTGACCCCGTTCACCGATGCCACGGGCTGGCATTGGCACGACATGACTGCGCACTATCTGTATGTGCTGCGCGGATCGGTGACGTTCCGTTTCGCCGGCGTCGAGGGCGATGTGACTCTCAACGCCGGGGACGACCTCTCGCAACCCGCCGGCGTTCCGCACAATGTGATCTGGCGCTCCGATGACCTTGAAGTCATCGAGATTAACGAGCCCGCTGTCTACGGAACATGGGATCTCGCCGAAGCCCCGGCACCCTGGAAGTGAGCAGTAAGCTATGACTGCACCTTCCGTCAACATCGGACATGAGGCCGCAATGCATCCACATATCACGGGAAGAACGCGACTTTACGGGTTAGTGGGCGATCCGCTGACGGCAGCCAAGTCGCCGCAACTGCTGAACCAGCTTTTTATCGAACAGCGCGCGGACGCGGTCTGCGTTCCGTTTTGGGTCAAGGCGGAAGACCTGTCCGCATTCGTCGCCGGCGCACGAGCGTTACGCAATCTTTCCGGCCTGCTGGTCACAATGCCTCATAAGCAACGGATGCTGGATTTTGTCGACGAACTCCATCCCACTGCTTCCAGGGTCGGCGCACTCAACGTGATACGTTGCAACGAAGATGGACGCTGGGTCGGCGCCATATTCGATGGCGTGGGCTGTGTGCTTGGCATGCAATGGGAAGGCAATCATCCGGCGAATAAGTCCGTTCTTCTCGTTGGTGCCGGAGGCGCGGGCAGGGCTATCGCATTTGCAGTCGCGGCGGCGGGCGCCCGAACGTTAACCATATCCGACGTCGACGAGCAGCGGGCTGGCGAGCTCGCGGAATCCGTTGCTGCCGAAACCGCTTGCATCACGCATTCCGGACCTCCCGACCCGCACGGTTTCGAAGTCGTGATCAATGCCACACCGCTCGGCATGAACGCGAATGACGCCATGCCGGTAAATCCCGAGCGGCTCGCACCCGGCACCATCGTCGTAGACATCATCAATGCGCCAGAGCCGACGCAGCTTCGCCGCGCCGCGTATGCGCGCGGCTGTCGTACCCAGGACGGGGGGCCGATGCATGAAGGGCAGGCAGTGCATGCCCTACGCTTCCTTGGGTTCGATTACCACCCTGCTGGCAGGTCAGCACCAGACGACGGCGTGCTTTTCGCGCCTGCAACGAACGCAAGTCGTTAATGCCCTAACGCCTCTGGGAAAGCGCCCGGAATCGACAGTTTTACCAGTTTGAATGGAGGGAAGATGCGATGAACAGTTTCAACGTTTCCACATTGGTATGTGCGGCCAGCTTTAATGCGCGCATCGCGCAAGCACGGAGTCGATTCGTCGACGGTGCGAAGGGAGAACACGCATGAAAGTCGCATTGCTGGAGGCCAGCCATTGGCATGTCCCGCTCTATCTCGATGCGCTTGAGGCGCCCGGTATCCAGGTGGTAGCCGTTTCAGATGCGGAGCAAGTAAAAGGACAGGCAATTGCCGCGCGCTTTGGGAGCACGTTGTACTCGTCGGCGTATGAGTTGCTCGAGCGCGAGGATGTCGATTTCGCGTTTGTGTTTGGGCGGCATTCCGAAATGCCGACGCTCGCGGAGGCGGTGATCGAACGAAAAATTCCGTTCGCGCTGGAGAAACCCTGCGGCGTAAACATGTCGCAGGTCACGCGGCTGCGCAAACTGACCGAGGAAGCCAATCTTTATTGCGCCGTACCGTTGATCTTCCGGATGAGCGAGTTGCTCGGCGCACTGGAAGATGCGGAGGACTGCATACCGTCGGACTTTAACTACATGTCGTTCCGTTTCATTGTAGGTCCGCCTGGTCGTTATGAAGCTGCAGGCGCAGGTTGGGCACTCGATCCTGTGTTTTCCGGAGGCGGATCCACGATCAATGTCGCAACCCACTTCATCGATCTCTTCAGATTACTGACCGGCAAAGAAGTCGCGCGAGTCTCCGCTACCATGAACTCCCGAACGCATCGAGGCGCCGTCGAGGACTACTCGTTGCTGACAATGCAAACCGAAGACGGCGTGATCGGGCTCGTGGAGACCGGATACAGCTTTCCCAGTACTCAGGACGAGCAGCGCGAATTCTCCTTCACCCTTTCATCCGATCGCATGTACGCAAAATCGGGCCCCGACCGGATCGAGATTCGGGACCGGAACAATCTTGCCGCCGGCACTCGCAGTCGCCGTCTCCAGTTAGAGACCGACATTTACTACCCACTATTCGTCAAGCGAGTGCTTGGTGAATGCCGCACAGGTGCAAGGCCGATCGCGTCCTTGCGCGACGCCGAGGCGATGATGCAGGTCATGGATGCGGCCTACGCTTCTGCTCGGCAGGGGGGTGCGCTTCAGACTCTTGAACCGATTTCCGGGTAATCCAGGCCATCGGATTGCGTCGCACGCCTATGCCGCTAACGAGATATTGCAATTTGGCCGATTATCCTGCACCGAAGGAAGGCGACTGGATCGCGCGAGACTTCCGTTTCCACACCGGGGAGGTGATGCCGGAGGTGCGGCTACACTACCGAACCATCGGCGACCCGTCCGGCGAGCCGGTCCTGGTCCTGCACGGCACGACGGGCACAGGCGCCAGTATGCTGACGCCCGCGTTCGCGGGAGAGCTGTTCGGGCCCGGACAGCCGCTTGATGCCCACAATTATTTCATCGTCCTCCCGGACGGAATTGGAGCCGGCGGATCGTCCAGGCCGTCGGACGGGCTGCGCACGCGGTTCCCGGCTTACAACTACGACGACATGGTGCTCGCGCAGTACAGGCTCCTGACCGAGGGGCTGGGCATCAGACACTTGCGCCTGCTGATCGGCAACTCGATGGGCGGCATGCACGCATGGATCTGGGCGGTGCGATATCCGGACTTCATGGACGCGCTGGTGCCAATGGCGTCGCAACCGACCGAGATGTCGGGCCGCAACTGGATGCTGCGCCGCATGCTCACCGAGATGGTCCGCGACGACCCGGAGTACCTGGATGGCAATTACGCCAGCCCGCCCCGCTCCTTGCGCATTGCCAGCGCGTTCTTCGCGCTGGCCACCAACGGCGGCACGCTGGCCTACCAGAAAGCGGCTCCGACAATGGAGTTGGCCGACAACTTCCTGGACACCCTGTTGGCCCAGCCTTTCACGTTGGATGCCAACGACTTCTTATATCAATGGGGTGCCTCGCGCGGCTATAACCCGGCGCCCGGCCTGGAGCAGATCCGGGCTATGGTGCTCGCCATCAACGCGGCCGATGACGAACGCTATCCGCCCGAGACCGGTCTGATGGAGCACGCGATGCAGCATGTGCGCCACGGCCGGCTGCTTTTGATCCCTGCCAGCGAGGATACGTGCGGTCACGGTACCAACGGCCTGGCGCGTTTCTACAAAGCCGAGTTGCAGGAACTGCTGCAATCAGCCCCACGCCGCGCCTCCAGGTGATGCTGACCGGACAATACGGCGCCCCTTCGTCCGGCGCCTCGCTATTGAGCTGGACCTACACAACATGTCTTTCGAGCAACGACCATGTTCCGTTCGGCGATGGGCTGTTGCTGTCGCCGTGCGGCAGCGGGATGTGACGCATACGCTGCCCTCGCGTCCGCCTTGAGCGTCCGCCCGATGGTGTTGTCGCTGCGGTGCTCGTTTCTGCCGCTCGTGGATCAAGCGAACTGGCGCCAAGGCCCGTTGCGCCACAGAGGCGCAGCGGGACGAATGGAAGCGTCCGCTCCGCAGTCCGAAATGAACTCCGGTGCGATCATTGAATGTCGGCGGCCTTGGGGCCCCAAACTATCGTTCCAGCCGATTCCCGGTTGTAAGTCTGCGAATATGGCTGACCCTTTTGGCGTTGTCGGTCACGAGTATTGCCCCATTGCATAAGCTGAGCGACGCTTGCCTCGCTGGCGCGCCGTGACGAGAAGGCGTGCTGCCTGCTCATCCAGCGCGGCGAGTCGCCCGACAGCCTGATCTGCATCCGGCGTGCTCATGCCGCCTCACTCACATCCGCACCGACGCTCTGGCGCGGCCATACGGCACCCAGCTTCGCGGACGCTTGCTGCAATAGCGCGTAAAAGGCCTCGTAACGCTCCGGCTGAACCCGTGTGACCGGCCCGGCAATGCTCATGGTGCCGACCACCGCACCGTCAGGCAGCGCACGCACCAGCACCGCCAATGCGACGACACCCGGCTCGGCCTCTTCGACGACAAGGCCATAGCCACGCTGCCTGGTCCGCTCCAACTCCGGAATCAGCTGCTCGACGCTGGTAATGGCCTTCGGCGTCCATGCGCCCGCGGCGGACGCTTTTCCGAGTCCACCACGCAGGGCGTATTCGATTGCCTGGTCGTTCGGCATTCCAGCCAGCCACGCCTTGCCAACCGATGTGGCATGCAAGACGATGGGACTATGCATGGACGGCGAATACATCAGGCCCGGTGCCGCGCCCTGGGACGCTGCCAGCCACGCGAGTGTTCCTTCGTTGACCACCGTCAGCCGGACCAGCTCGCGGCACTGACCCGCGACCTCATCGAGGATCGGCTGCACCAGACCCGGTAGACCAAGCCCATGCAGGTACCGCTGACCGAGCAGGGACAGCTTCAAGGTCAGACGGTACTGGGAGGTCTGTTCATCCTGTTCCGCCCAGCCCTGCTCGCACAGTTGCGCGAGTACGCGATGCGCGGGGCCCTTCTCCAGCCCGAGTTCGGCGGCGATATCGGAGATGCGCATCCAGCGCGCCTCACGTGCGAGCAACTCGATCGCCTGTAGCGACCGGTCAACTGCACCCTTGACAACTCTCATAATTGACGCAACATGATTCTTAATGGAACGGTGTTACCACACTAGACAACCAACACCGGAAAGTCAATCAAAACGGAGACGAGTGATGAACACTGAACACCCCGCTTGAGCCCCACGGCAAGCGCCACTCGGAGATGGCGGAACTCGCCGAGCGGCTGATTACCCGCGGCATTCCGTTTCTCATCGAGAAGCCTTGCGGGCTTAATCTCCAGGAGGTCCGTCGGGTCCGGCAACTCTCGGAGAAGCACGGCGTGTACGTCAGTGTTCCCTTCATCATGCGCGTGAGCGATCTGGCTGCCCGTCTTTTGCCCGCGAATGGATTTACGCCGGAGGGATTCCAGCATCTCGCGTTCAGGTTCATCGTTGGCCCGATAGCTCGGTACGAGCGCGGCGGGTGCAGCTGGATGCTGGATAAACGGCACGCAGGTGGAGGGTCCACGTTGAATGTCGGGGTTCATTTCATCGACCTGATCTCGTCCCTCACAAACAGCCCCATCACCCACGTCTCGGCGCAGATGCGAACGTATCGACCTGATGTGACCGTCGAGGAGCAAGCCGTGTTCACGTGCCGAAACGCTGCGGGACAAATCGGCGTGATTGAAACGGGTTACCTGTATCCATCAACAGCGGAGGATCAGCGAGACTTCGCGTTTTCCATCTCGCATACCTCCTCCTACGTCCGGGGTTATGCCGACCAGCTTTACATCAAAGCGCGGGGCCAACAGCAGGGGCGCGCCACGAAGGTGGAGTACAACACGGACGAGTTTTATTCGGTGTTCTTAAGGCGCAGCTGGGCCGATCTGGCGAGTGGTTGTCCTCCCGTTGCAGGGTTGCGCGAGGCCGAGCATGCGATCGCTGTCGTCGAGGCAGGATACCGCTCTGTAGCCAACGACGGCGCACCAGAACCGGTCGACAATGCCTTCCAGGACCGTTGCCGCCTAACGGCTCTACGCCTTGCGACGAGTTGTTGTGCGAGTCAAATTTCAACGCAGACCTTAACTCCGCCGCCAAGGGGCCGCTCTTCGCCGCTTGCGGAAGACCGCACCACGCGCGCCCGCCCTCGCCTCTCGACATTTGCCGATCCTGAACCTCTCGACGGATGCGATTGTTCTGGTTGGCAAGACGGTTGTTCACTTCGACGCGCCGGGGATGGTTGGCGGCCCATTGCCCCGCTTGCGCAGTCGATGCGATGGCGAGTGTCCCGGCCATTGCGACGACACTGCCAATCAAGGTTTTGCGGCGCGCGGCCATCGAAACTCGCGAAGCGATCGCTGCATTCGTTGTGGCGCGCGAAGTAGTATTCTCGCAATGCACGCGGTCGACCGATCATCTGACTTGAGGAGCCGGGCCAATGGAAAGCATCGACACACTCGTCGTGGCGGCATTCGCTTTTGTCGCCAGCCACTTTCTCCTGTCCCATCCGCTGCGGGCGGGTATGGTCCGGGCAATCGGCGAACGGGGTGCCATGGGCGTCTATTCGCTGATTGCGATACTGACGTTCGGCTGGATGGTCGTGGCTTACGACAGGACGCCCGTCTCCGCGCCGCTATGGCCGGCAGGCAACGCGCTGTGGGCAGTTGTGACCGTGCTCATGCTGATCGCGTCGATCCTTCTGATGGGCTCCCTGATCCGCAACCCGGCGTTGCCCACCGGCGGCCGGCCCACCGCGTTTCCCGACGCGGCGCGCGGCGTGTACGCAGTGACCCGTCACCCGATGATGTGGTCGTTCGCGCTTTGGGGACTGTGCCATATCGCCGTGTTCCCGGTCACCCGGAACATCGTGCTTGCCGGGGCGATCATCATCCTCGCGCTGGTCGGTGCCGCGTTACAGGACCGCAAGAAACGGCGTCTGCAACCCGATCTGTGGCCCGCATGGGAATCGAAGACGAGCTATCTGCCGTTCGCGGCGATCGCCGCCGGCCGCGCGCGGCTGGGCGGGTTCGGCATGCACGCGCTGGTGGGCGGCGTCGTTTTCTGGCTCGTCGCGACCTGGGCGCATATCCCGCTCTCCGGTTGGCCCGCGGGCATCTGGCGCTGGCTCTAGCCGGCAGATTCCACGAGATTTGTTCTCGTGGCGCAAGACTCTTTGTCCACGGTGTGTGTTCGAATTCGCGGCGGATGCGCCTACAGTGCCCTCCATCGGGTCCATCGATTCGAATGGCCAGCAGGCCGGATCAATCACACTGTGAGACAAACCATGAGCACTTCCAAAGTCGTCATCGTCACCGGCGCATCGCAAGGCATCGGCGCTGAAACCGTCAAAGCCTTCCGCGCGCAGGGGCATCGTGTCGTCGCCACGGCTCGTTCCATCGCACCGGCCGTCGAGGCCGACTATGTCGCCGTGGCCGGCGACATCGGCGACGCCGCTAGCGCCCGCCGTGTCGTCGACGCTGCCATCGAGCACTTCGGACGTGTCGATACGCTCGTCAACAACGCGGGAATCTTCATCGCGAAGCCGTTCACGCAGTACACCGCCGAAGACTACGCGGCGATCCTGAACGTCAACCTGAACGGCTTCTTTTACATTACCCAGTACGCGATCGACGCGATGCAGAAGCACGGCAGCGGTCACGTGGTCAGCATTACCACGACGCTCGCCGAAAAGGCGAACAGCAAGGTTCCGTCGGTGCTCGCGTCGTTGACGAAGGGCGGCCTGAATGCCGCGACGCGTTCGCTCGCCATCGAATATGCGCGCGCCGGTATCCGCGCCAACGCGGTGTCGCCCGGCATCATCAAGTCGCCGATGCATCCCGCCGAATCACACGCGACGCTCGCCGGGATGCACCCGGTCGGGCGCATGGGCGACATGAGCGACATCGTCAATGCGATCCTCTATCTCGACTCCGCACCGTTCGTGACCGGCGAGATCCTGCATGTGGACGGCGGCCAGAGCGCAGGCCAGTAAATGGTCTGGCGTCACCCGCACTCGCCCGGCAAGCCGACCCACACCCGCACCCATGACGCGATTGATCGTCAGTGCGGGTGTCCGCACATTGCGCGCATGATCTGATTCGCGCGCTCGACGCCACACTCAAGGAGCCCCACCATGTCCGTCCAACAGAAACTCGCAGAACTCGGTCTCGAACTGCCCTCGCCTCCGCAGCCGCTGGGCAGCTATACGGCTGTCAGCGAAGCCGGAAACCTGCTTTTCATCTCGGGACAGGTGCCGCTGTCCGACGGCAAAATGGTCTATTCGGGGCGTGTCGGCGAGAACCTGACGCTCGAAGAGGGCCGCAAGGCTGCCCAACTCGCGGCGCTCAACGTACTCGCGCAGATCTCGCGTCATCTCGGCGGTTTCGAGCGCCTGCATCACATCGTTCGCGTCGACGGGCACGTCAGTTCCGCCGATGGTTTCTACGGGCAGCCTGCCGTGGTCGACGGCGCTTCGGATCTGTTCGCCGCCGTGCTCGGCGACAAAGCGGGACATGCGCGTTCAGCGTTCTCGCATAGCCAGGGTCCCGCCGACGCCGCTGTCGTGATCGTCGTCATCGCCGAAATCCTGCCCGCCTGATCGACGCGCGCCAGGCGTGACGCACGCCCTTCCCGCTTGGCGGCGCGGGCCTCGAAACGCCTCCAAACGCTTCCGAACGTGCTTGCCGCCAGCCTCCCGCTGATCGCGAGACGGGATGAAAGGCCCGATGATCATCTCCGCATAGCTTTGTCCCGGCCCGACCATGGGAAACACATCGGCGTTCTGGTCGATCATGACTTCGAGGAACGCCGGTCCGGCGAATTCGATGAACGCCCTGAGTTTCTGTTCCAGTTCAGCGAGCGATTCGTCGGCGCGGCGCTCGGTTACGACGAAGCGGCTTCGGATGGCGGCGGCAATCGCGCCGCGGCCCATGCCTGGCGTCAGCGATCCGCCCGCCGCGATACGCGCGCGGGCGTCGTTGGAGTCACCACTCCTTGACGGCCACTTCGTAGTTGTCGTCGTAGAACGCGACGAGAAACTCCTCGGGCATCAGCCACGAGTCGACGCTCACGCTTTGCGTGCCAACGTCGACCTCGACTTTCGCGTCGGGATCGACCGACTTCATCGCAAGCTCGAGCTTGGTCACATCATCTGCACGGATTTCAGTTTTCATCGAGAACTTCATGTTTCACCTCCCCAGTCAGCAACGTTCGAACCAGGCGGCGGCTCGCGATCAATCCGGGCTCGCCTGAACCTCGACCACCGTCCCGCGAGGCGTGCCGATCCAGTGAATCGCGGCGGCGAGAATGCCGAGCGCGATACCGAACGCGACGATGCCCGTCCAGCAATAGCGTGTCATCAACCAACCGCTGACCGTCGCACCGAGCGCACCGCCGAAAAAGGTGGCCGTCATATAAAGACTATTGATGCGGCCCTGCGCTTTCGGATCGACCGCGAACGCGCGCGTCTGGTTCGATACGAGACCGGACTGCACGCCGATATCGAGCACGATCACGCCCACGATCAACAGCGTCAGCGAGTTCGCCGCGCCCGACAGCAGCAGATACGCGAGCGTGACGATGCCGATACTAGCGCCGATCACCTTGCGGAATCCGACGCGATCGGTCGCATTGCCGCCGAGTGAAGCGGCGAACGCGCCGGCCGCGCCGATCACGCCGAAGCCGCCTGCCCATGCGCTGCCGAGATGCCACGGTCCGCTCGCGAGAAGCGCGGCGAGATTGACCCAGAACGCATTGAAGCAGGCCCACAGCAAGGCCTGGATCAGCATCGATTCCCGGATCGGCCGATTGTCCCTCGCGAGCGGCCACAGCGAAGCGAGCAGGCGCCCATAGGAGAGATTCGTCGACGGCACGCCGCGCGGCAGCAGGGCCGCGGCCGCGATCCAGACCGGCACCATGAAGGCCGCTTCGGCGACGTACACCGCGCGCCATCCATACGCCGTACCGATCACGCCGGCGATGGTACGGCCGGTCAGGATGCCGACCATGATCCCGCTCACGACGGTGCCGACGTTACGCCCGCGCTCGCTTGGCAACGACATCACGGCGGCGAACGGCACCAGCTGCTGCGGAACGCAGCTCACGATGCCGAGGCCGAACGACGCCGCGACGAGCGCCCAGATGCCGGGCGCGACGGCCGCGGCGACGCCGAACACGCAGGCGAGCGCGATCTGGATCAGCACGAGCTTGCGGCGATCGAACCGGTCGCCGAGCGGCAACAGCAACGCGAGCCCGCTCGAAAAACCGAGCAGTGCCGCGGCGGCGACGAGATCGACGGTCGTCACGTCGACGCGCAGACCCGCGGCGATCAGCGGCAGGATCGGCTGCGTGCAGTAAATGTTGGTGATCACCGCGCCGGCGATGATCGCCATCATGACGATCTTGCCGCGCGATGCGAATGCGGGCGTGGCGGCACTATCGGCTAAGTGGGTTGAGTCGCGCATGACCAGCTCCTTGTTGTTCGTTCGCTCCGGTATTCGCAGCGACATGCCGCGATCCGGGTTCCAGTTTTGAACGGCGAGCGGCCCGTTGCCCGTTATCCGCCGTAGGTCGACTCCCATCCCCCTCCGAGCGCTTTACAGAGCGTGATCAGATTGGTCGCGGCGGTGGCTTTGCTCTTCTGCAGATTGCTCTGCGCTTCGAGCAATTGCCGCTGCACGTTCAGCACGTCGAGATAGTCGAGCGCGCCCGCCTTGTAGCGTTCCCGCGCAACGGCTAGCGCGCGCTCGTTCATGCTGACGGCCGTGGCGAGCCGATCGCGGCGGCGTTGTTCGGCGTCGTAGGTGACGAGCGAATCGTCGACTTCCCGCCACGCGCGTAGCACCGTCTGCCGGTAGACGATTGCAGCTTCCTGTTGTTGTGCTTCACGCAGTTCAAGCGTGCCCTTCAGACGGCCTCCCTCGAATATCGGCAACGAAATCGAAGGCCCAACGACGAACTGCCCGGACGCCCAGCTGGCGAGATTCGACAATTGAAGACTCTGAAACCCCGCGCTGCCGTTCAGCGTGATGCGTGGATAGAAATCGGCCTTCGCGACGCCGACGGTCGCGGTTGCAGCATGCAGCTCCGCCTCCGCCTTGCGGATATCGGGCCGGCGCTGCACGAGCTCGGACGGAAAGCCGATCGGCACCTGCGCGGGCAGCACCGGCACCTCGCGCGGTTCGGCAAGCGTCTGCCGCAGCGCACCGGGTTCCTGCCCGAGCAGCAGCCCGATCGCGTTGATGGTGGTCTCGCAGTGCGACTCCAGCGTCGGAATCAGGCTTTCGATGTTTTCCACCTGCGCGGCAGCGTTCGACACGTCGAGATCGGTCGTGACGCCTTCATGCGCGCGAACCCGCGTGAGCTTCAGCACATCGTTGGCGAGGTCGAGGTTCTGTGTCGCGATCTGCAGCAGATCCTGCGTGTTGCGCAGCTCGATATAGTCGCGCGCCAGTTCCGCGCGCGCGCTCAACAGCACCGCGTTGCGGTCCTCGTACGAAGCCTGGGACAGCGCGCTCGCCGCTTCGACGCTGCGTCGCACGTGCCCCCACAGATCGATCTCCCACGACGCATCGAACCCGGTCTGATACAGGTTATAGGCGGGCGAGCCCGCCGAGCCCGGCAACGGGGCCACGCCGAGCGGCGCGCTGCCGGAAGCCGATTGCGGCTGACTTTGCGTCGGCGTGACGCCGAGCAGCGACAGGATGCCGTTTTCGCTGCCGCGTTCGCGGTTGTACGAGGCGGCGCCGTCGAGCGTCGGGTATTCGGCGGCGCCGGCAACGCGCCGCTCGGCCCGGCTTTGCAGCAAACGCGCGGAGGCCGCGGCCACGTCGAGGTTGGCGTCGGCCAGCTGCTTTTCCAACTGGTTCAGTACCGGATCGTTGAACAGCGTCCACCAATCCGGACCGAACTGGGCTTCCATCGCCCGGCTCGGCGACTGCGCGGTTTGCGTGCGCTCGAAGACCTGCGGCGTGGCCGTCTGTGGACGTACGAAATCCGGACCCACCGTGCACGCCGTCAGCGCGACACAGGTCAGAAGCGCCGCGACGATCGCGCGCGCAGAGTATTGGCTCGTGTTCATTCTTTTTCCGCTCCCTCGGCCGTCGCTTCGCCACTGTGACCCACCACGACGTCCGCTTCGACCGAGAGGCCCACGCTCAATGCCGATGCACTCGCCTGGCCGCGATCGATCGTGATCTTGACGGGCACCCGCTGCACGACCTTCGTGAAGTTGCCGGTGGCGTTGTCGGGCGCGATCGGCGCAAAGCTGACGCCGGTCGCCGGCGCGAGGCTATCGACACGGCCGCGGATCACTACACCGGCCAGGCTATCCACCGTCACGCGTACGCTTTCGCCCGGTCGCATATTGCTGATCTGGCTCTCCTGGAAGTTGGCGACCACGTACGCGTCCGACAGCGGCACGATCGCCAGGACCGGCGCGCCCGGCGTCACGAATGCGCCGACCCGCGCCGAACGGCGGCCGACTTTGCCGTCGACGGGCGCGCGGATCTCCGTGTACGAGAGGTTGAGCTTCGCCTGCTCGAGCACCGCCTCGGCGTGTTCCAGCGCGCCCGCGGCCTTGTCGCGCTGCGTGCGCAGCACGTCCAGATCCTGCTCGGTGGCCAGCAAAGCCGCCTGGTCGTGCGACTGCTGCGCAAGCTGCTGAGCGAGCGTGCTCGAAGCGCGTTGTTGTTCCTGCGCCGTCCCCGCGCCGGCGTCGGACAGATTCTGGTAGCGCGACGCGTTGGCCCGCGCAAAACCGGTCGATGCGTCGTCGGCGCGCAGCGTCGCGCGCGCCTGCTCGACCAGTGACGGCTGCCGCGCAATCTCCGCATCGAAGTTCGCCACCGACGCCTTCGCCGCGACCACTTCCGCCTCGGCGCTCATCAACGCCGCGCGAAAGTCGCGGTCATCGATGCGCACGAGCAGTTGGCCCGCTTTCACGTCCTCGTTGTCGTTGACCAGTACGTCCGTGATCTGGCCCGGGACGCGCGGCGCGACGAGCGTGAAGTCTGCGGTGACGTAGGCGTCGTTGGTGGACTCGGTATTCGGGCTCGCGAGCAGCCTCGTACAGCCCCATGCAGCGAGGCCGACGACGCCGATGACCGCGGCAGCACGAAAGATCTTCAATGGGGATGGCATAGTCGATGACATGGGAATCGTTCCTCAATGCGAAGAAGGCGGCGTCGTGCTCCACGGCGGATAGATACGCACCGGCAGCACTGGAACCAGCAGAAGAAGCGCAACGGCGACACACGCCATCAGGCGGTACAGATCGGCGGAAGTCAGAACGACCGCCTGTTCGTGGATCCGGTGCGCGAGCTGACCCAGACCGTAGTTCGCGTCGACGCCCTGATTCGCTATCAGTGGGCGGTTGCCCAGTTGGTCGACCAGCATGCTCGAATGGAAATGCTCGCGCGCCGTCCCCACACCTTCGATGAGCCCGCTTGCCACCGCCGCGGAAAACGTCTTCAGGGTATTGAACATCGCCGAAGCGAACGGACCCTCGGTGGGCGGCAGCCCCGTCGTCACGCCCATCAGGATCGACAGGATCACCATCGGCTGCGCGACGATCTGCAACGATTGCAGCAGGTAGAAGTTGTCACGAATCCACTCGGAAGTCATGAAGCTTCCCATCGCGCAGGTCACGAGCATCAGCGCGAGACCTGTTGCGATCACCCAGCGGTGATCGGCGCGGCGCGTATTCAGCAAAGCGGCCGTCAGCGGCAGCGTGATCAACAGCGGGATGGCCAGAAACAACGACAGCGGCGCGGTCTGCAGCGGGCGGTACGTATGGACTTTCGCGAGATACTGGCCCGGTATTGCCGCCATACCCACCAGCAGGATCACAGTGCCGAGCAAGGTCGAAAGTCCATGCGCGAAATTCCTGCGCGCAAGCAGTTGAAGCTTGAAAAACGGCACCGGCTGACACCATTCGTTGACGAGAAATGCAACGAGCAGCGGCGCCCCCGCGCCGAACATCACGCGAATGAACCCCGAATCGAACCAGTCGAGACGATCGCCCTGCAAAAGACCGATCACCAGCATCGCGATGGCGGGAAATCCGGTCACGAAGCCGATCCAGTCGAATGAGCGAAACCGCTCGAGCTTCATCGGGTCCGCGGGAAGCCCCCGCTGAATCGCGATGCAGCACAGCACGCCGAGCGGAACGATCTGCCAGAACGCCATGCGCCAGCTGACGAACTCCGTCCACAACGCGGCGAGCGGCGTGCCGAGGGCCGGCCCGAAGGTCGCTGTCAGCGCATAGCCGGCGAGGCCATACAGCTTGAGATTGGGCGGCAGATAGCGCAGCGCCACGATGATCAGCATCGGCGGAAGACTTCCGCCCGCGATTCCCTGCAGGATGCGCAACACGTACAGCGTCGGCAGGTTCGGGGCGAACGGGCACAGCAAGCCGAAGAACATCGTCGCGAGTACGGCGCCGATCGTGAACCGCTTCAGCGTGAACGTGATGCCGAACCACGGCGCAAACACCATCGTCGCGACGTTCGCTGCTTCGAACAGCGAAGTGAGCCAGGTGCCGTCGTCATGTCCGATCAGGAACGCGCCCTGGAGATCGGCCATCGCGGCCGCGGTGACCTGCTCGTTCAGGATCGCCAGCAACGATGCGAACAGCATGCCGACGAGCCCGAGCGCAATACGCGCCGTAAAAGTCACCTGCGCAGGAGCCGTCCGGGGCGGCGCCGCTACCACGCGTACAGGATTGCGTTCCAGCGATCGCGGGATACTCGGCGCTTCCGTTTCAGTCGTCATAGGTTTCACCCGCTCTGGTTTAGTTAGCTCTACTGCCCGACGTGGATAGTCAGCTGTCGGCTCACCGCTCTTCGTTGCTGTTCACCGATTGCTTAATTGTCAGAGATCAGGGCGATTTCTTAAAGCTTCGGCTAGGCGGGTTTTGGGCCATCCAGTACGGAAAATTGGCCAGGCCGTGCGGTGTCGACCGGCTGTGCGCCGCGCGCGCGGCATGGGCGGAAAAGCGTGCATCGTGACGAACCATCGTGGTTCGTCACGGGCCATGCGATTCAGGCGCTGGTTTGAGTCAAGCGGAACGCTGATGCGCGACCAGCCGTTACAGGCTGCGTGGAACCGACCCGCATGGGCTCGGGCAAAAGCGTGAGACGAGGCTTAGCGCGCTGCAACGGCGGCAACGCGCGCGTATGGCGACAACCGCCGTCTAGTCGGGAAGCGCCGGCTCCGCCGCAAACCGGAGCTCACGATAGGCGCTCACGAGTGCATCGAGGCTGAACGTTCGGTTCAGGCCGCTTGGGTTTGGCAGGACCCATGCGCGCGCACCGGCGAAATCGCGGGCTTGCAAGCCCCATTTGATATCACGCTGGCCGGACATTTGGGCGAGCGCCACCTTGCCAAGAAACGCGATGAAGCGCGGCGCGTAGTGTCGAATCTTCAGTTCGAACTGCGCCGCGGCGGCTTGAATCTCCACCTTCGACAGTTGGTCCGCACGAGCCGTGGGACGTAAGACCGCCGTGGTCAGACCATATCCACAATTCAACAGCTGCCGGTCGTTCTCGGGGCGAAACACCTCGTCCGTGAAATCGGCGAGATGGAGAACTCTCCAGAACCGGTTGCCCCTGCCTTCAAAGTGGTGCCCCTTCGACGCCGCGCGTAATCCCGGGTTGATGCCGCAGAAGAGGATCGACAAGCCGGGCTGAATAATGTCGGGAAGGAATTGCGCCGAATCGTCGTTCGTCAACGACGACACGTCCGCCAGCTCCGCGGTGAATTCACTGTTGCGCACTCGCCTCCCCTCGGAATCGCATCCGATATTGCTTCGGCGTGACGTTGAGCCGCCGCGAGAATGTCGTGCGCATGTGCGTGGCGTTGTGAAAGCCACAATTGAACGCGACCGTCTTCAGCGGAGCATCGGTATCCTCGAGCAGTTTTCTCGCCGTATCGACGCGCACCTGCTCGACGAATACCGAGGGCGTCATCTTCGCGTGCTTCGCGAATACCCGCGACAACGTGCGGCGGCTCACCGACGCCGCGCTCGCAAGCTCCTCGATCGACAGCGTCTCGGTAATATGCTCGCTCACATATCGATAGACCTTGTGGAGGATCGGATCTTCGTCCTTGCCCGCGCCGATATAGGGGCTGTACTGCGACTGCCCGCCTTCGCGCTGGATATACACGACCAGACGCTTCGCGACCCGCACCGCGAGTTCGTGCCCCCAGTCCTCGGCGACGAGCGCCAGACACAGATCGATGCCTGCGGTCACGCCGGCTGACGTGAAAAGCCGTCCGTCGCGAACGAAGATCCTATCCGGCTGCACGTTAGCTTGCGGAAATTCATTGGACAGCCGATTCGCGTCCGACCAGTGCGTCGTGACCTCCTTGCCATCGAGCAGCCCCGCATGCGCGAGCACGAATGCACCATTGCATACGGAGCCGAAGCGGCTCGCGCTGCGCGCCTGATTCTGCAACCACGTCAGGAATTCATTCGACGGCTGCGCATCGGGAAACTGAGGTCCGCCCGCGACAAGCAGCAGGTCCCATTGAATGTCACGGTCGGCATAGCCAAACGAAACAGCCAGTTGCATGCCATTCGAACAGGTCACGGTGCCCGCTTCGCGTCCGACCAGCGTGACCTCGTAGCGCTGATGCTCGGGAAGAAACGTATTCGCCTCGGCGAACACATCGAGTGGGCCCGCTACATCCAGCGCCTGCACACCATCGAATACAACAATGGCGACTTTCATGCCGTGACCTTCATGGTGGGAACTATGTTTGCGATGCGGTGGCGGCAGCTTACCGCATCATCGGCCGCTGATGCCGTCAGCGGCCGGAAAAACTATTGTGTCTGGGCGGAACAAATCTCTCGCCACAACGATGCCCGACACGAGGTAAGCCAGGACCGCGGGCGTGGCCCAAAACTTCGACTAGTTGGCAGAAGAACTAACCATCCTCGCATTTCCGCCACAGCATCGATTAACTAGACTGTCTACACGACCGCGGCCAGGGCATATCACCCGGGCGTGCCGGGAGCTCTCCCGCCAAGGACGGCGCTTGTGACGCGCGTCGATGCCTGGCTGTTCGGCGGGCGACTACAAGCAACGATAGTCGTCACTCCATATGTTGCGGCCGGCTCACGGCCGCACAGCGAGCAAGGGCAGATTCATCATGTTGAAGCAACGTCAGAGCTCTTTCCTGTTCGGGGGCAACGCCCCCTACGTCGAAGAGCAATATGAGCTTTACCTGGCTGACCCGAATGCGGTCACAGCCGAGTGGCGGACGTGGTTCGACGCGTTGCGCGACACCCCCGCCATCGATGGCAGCGATCGTGACGACCAGCCGCACGCACCGGGGATCTCCAGCTTCGTCGATCTGGCTAAACGAACGCCGCGTGCCGTCGTCGCGGCCAGCAACGAAGCCGGTAGCGAGCCCGATAAGCAGGCCAATAAGCAGGCCAACAAGGAGGCCGCCGACGCTCTGGGCCTCGCGAGAAAGCAGGTGGCGGTGCAAACGCTGATCGCCGCGTTCCGGATGATCGGCGCGCGCGTGGCCGATCTCGACCCGCTGGCGTGGACGCCGCCACGCTCCTACGCCGAATTGACGCCGGCCTACTACGGCCTGTCGGCCGCCGATATGTCGACCACGTTCAGCACCGCCGACACGTTTCTCTTCGAAGACGACGCGAAGCTGAAGGATATCGTTGCCGCGCTCGCGCAAACGTACACCGGCACACTCGGCGCCGAGTTCATGCACCTCGCCGACGCGCAGCAGCGGCGCTGGTGGCAGATACGGCTCGAATCCACGCGCGCCACGCCGTCGCTGCATGTCGCTGAGAAACTGCGGCTGCTGGAGCGTTTGAGGGCAGCCGAGGGGCTCGAAAAACACCTGCACGCGCGCTATGTCGGACAAACGCGCTTCTCGCTCGAAGGCGGCGAGTCGTTGATCGTGCTGCTCGACGAACTGGTCCGGTATGGCGCGTCGAAGAAGCTGCGCGCGCTCGTGATGGGCATGGCGCACCGCGGCCGCTTGAATGTGCTCGTGAATGTCGTCGGCAAGCCGCTGCGCGCGCTGTTCGACGAATTCGACGGCAAGGACGCCGAAAAACTGACGGCCGGCGATGTCAAGTATCACAAGGGCTTTACCAGTTCGGTCGTGACCGACGCCGGACCGGTTGAGGTAACGCTCGCGTTCAACCCGTCGCATCTGGAAATCGTGAACCCGGTCGTGCAAGGTATGGCGCGCGCGAAGGCGGATCTCACCGGCAGCGCCGACGGCGACGACGTGCTGCCGGTCGAAATTCACGGCGACGCGGCGATGACCGGACAGGGCGTGGTCATGGAAACGCTGAGCCTTTCCTATACGCGCGGACACGGCACGGGTGGCACCGTCCACGTCGTCGTCAACAACCAGATCGGTTTCACGACTTCCGATCCGCGCGACACGCGTTCGTCGTTCTATACGACGGACGTCGCGAAGATGATCGAGGCGCCGATCCTGCACGTCAATGGCGACGACCCCGAAGCGGTCGCGATGGCGGCGCGGCTCGCCCTCGACTATCGCAGCACGTTCAAACGCAGCGTCGTCATCGATCTCGTTTGCTTTCGCAAGTACGGGCATCAGGAACAGGACACGCCCGCCATCACTCAACCGCTGATGTATCGCTCGATCGCGAGTCATCCAGGCGTGAGGACACGCTACGCGAACCGGCTGATCCAGCAAGGCGTGCTGACGGCCGACGAGGCGCAACGCTACGTCAGCACGCGTCGTGAACTTTTCGAGCGCGCGCATGAAACCGTGGGTTCCTATGCTTCGCCGCTGCACGAGGAAGCCGGCAGGCGCTCGCGCTCAGCCGCGCAAACAGGCCCGGCTCGCCACCTCGTCCCGTCGGCCGACGATCTGCGCGGCCTCGCGCAGCGGATCTCGACCGTCCCCGCGGACCTGACGCTGCATCCGCTCGTCAGGAAGATGATGAACGGGCGTCAGGCGATGGCGTCCGGAAAACGCAAGCTCGACTGGGGCATGGGCGAACATCTGGCATTCGCATCGTTGCTCGTGGCCGGGATCAGTATCCGACTGAGCGGGCAGGACAGCGCACGCGGGACGTTCAATCACCGGCACGCAGTTCTGCACGATCAGACACGGATAAATCGTCCCGATGGGGTCTATGTTCCACTCGATCATATCGGCGCAACCCAAGGCCGGTTCACCGTGACGAACTCGATTCTCTCCGAGGCCGCCGTGCTGGCATTCGAGTATGGCTATTCGACGGTGAATCGCAATGCGCTGGTGATCTGGGAAGCGCAATTCGGTGATTTCGCCAATGGCGCGCAGGTCGTGATCGACCAGTTCATCGCGGCGGGCGCGGCCAAGTGGGGACAACACAGCGGCCTGACGCTATTCCTGCCTCACGGGCAGGAAGGCCAGGGTCCCGAGCACGCGTCGGCGAGGCTCGAGCGCTACCTGCAATTGAGTGCCCAAAACAATATGCGGGTTGCGGAACCGACCACGCCCGCGCAACTGTTCCATTTGCTGCTGATGCAGGCCCGCGCCTCTGAACGGCGCCCGCTCGTCGTGATGACGCCCAAGTCGCTGCTGCGCCACCCGGAAGCGACCAGCACGTTCGACGAGTTGAGTCACGGCGAATTCCGGGAGGTTCTGCCGGACACCCAGATCGACGCGTCGCGCGCGACTGATGTGGAGCGTGTGATCGTGACGAGCGGCAAGGTCTACTTCGAATTGCTCGAGCATCGCCGCAGCGCCGGTATGACCGACACCCCGATCATCCGCGTCGAGCAGCTCTATCCGTTTCCGGCGCAACAACTGGCCGCCGAGCTCGCCCGCTACCCGAACCTGAAGAGCGTGGCCTGGTGCCAGGAGCAAGCACGCAACCAGGGCGCATGGAGTTTCGTCGAGCCGCTGCTACGCGAGATTCTGCCTGCCGGCACGACGTTGCTGTACGCGGGACCTGATGCTTGCGCATCGACTGCGCCGGGATCGCATGCGGCGCATGTGGCGAGACAATCTGCGCTCGTGTCGCGAGCGTTCACCGGCTGAGTGCGCATGCGTGTCGCGATGATGCTCTATGCGGGATTTCAACTGCTCGAGGTAAGCGGTCCGATGGATGTGTTTCATCAGGCAAACCGCCTGTATGGCGGCGTCCTCTATGAATCGCATCTGATCGGGCCGTCGCGGGGGCCGGTGTTTTCGTCGAACGGGACGGCCGTGGGTACGACCGAGTGCCTGTTCGATACGCGCCCGCCATTCGATATCGTCGTGGTGCCTGGCTCCCCGGTGGTCAGTTCTGTCCGTGAGCATCGCGAACTCGTGGACTGGTTGAGCGATGCGGCGCCAAGGACCCGAAGGCTCGCCTGCATTTCGAACGGCGCGTTTCTGCTTGCAAGAGCCGGTCTCGCCGATCGCCGCTGGCTGACCACGCATTGGCGCGACGCTGATCGCCTCGCGGCCGAATATCCGCTGGTCCATGTGATGTCGAATCCTGGCTGCCTGAAGGATGGCAACCTGTACTCCTCGGGTGGCGCGAGTGCGGGCATGCATCTCGCCCTGTCGCTGGTGCGGGAAGACCTCGGCGAACATGCTGCGGGAACGATCGCCACGGCGTTGTTGATGCCGCCGGCACGAAGCGCCAAGCGCGCACGGAACAATTGATGATCGACACGAACCTGATTCACAAAGCGCTCGCGAATCCGCTGCGGCGTGACATCCTCGCGTGGTTGAGAGCCCCCGCCGAGACCTTTCCGAACGCCTATGTCAACCATGGCCGCGGCGTACCCGTGCACGCCATTCAGGCGCGCAGCGGTCTGGCCCAGTCGACGGTATCAATGCATATCGCCGTGCTCGTCGAAGCGGGACTGCTGGTTCCGAAGCGAGTCGGCCAATGGATTTTCCTGTCGCGCAATGAAGAACTGATACGGGCATTTACGGATCAGATTCGCGTGCATTTGTAATGGACAAGCTCAACATGATGCGGATATTCGTCCGCATCGCCGAAGAAGGAAGCTTCACGGCAGCTTATCTGCACGCGCGCGGTACGTCACGCACGGTACAGGACATTCGGGGTCACACGTGCCTACAACTCGTCATGTCGGTTTTCCCGCGCGATCGCTCGCATCTGGACGGACCCAACGGCCGTGAAACGGTCGAGCTTCCGAAGGCGGCGGTCGAAATCAACCTTCCTGACGCGCTCGATGTCGCGCTGCGCGAAGGGGTGGGTATCGGTGCGCTGCCGATGCCGAGCGCTCTGCCCTTGCTCGACACCGGCGCACTGGTGCGCGTGCTGCCGCAGTATCGGCTGCAGAAACTGACGGCCTTCACGGTCCACGCGTCGCGCCAGTATCTGGACGCCAAAATCAGAACTTTCGTGGATTTCCTGCGCGAGGCCGTACCGACGGCGTTGGCCGAGGACGAGGCGGCGCTCGGCCGTTGAGCCCCGCCTCGGTGACCTGCCGCTTCACGCTGTGTCGCGACAGGCTGCGCTTGACGCGCTTCAACCCGCATTTGCCTTGTGCTCGTGCGACGCCACGCGTTGCGATTGGGGTTGCGATTGCGGTTGCGCGGCCATCGCACGTGAAACCATTTCGTTTTGCCGGATGATCTTGTCGATCTCGGCGTCGGCCTGCGCATCGTAGTGCGCGAAAACATCGGTGCGATAGCGCGTGTTCTGCGCCGCGCCCAACTGCGAACCGGATTCGTCGCGCGTGTCGGCGTCGACCGCCATCGACAGGCCGATACGCAGCGGATGCGCTGCCAGCTCGGCCGGGTCGAGCGCGATGCGAACCGGCAGCCGCTGCACGATCTTGATCCAGTTGCCGGTGGCGTTCTGCGCCGGCAGCGTCGCGAACGCGCTGCCGGTGCCGGCCGAAAAGCCCTCGATACGCCCGTGATATCGCACGCCTCTACCGTACACGTCCGATGTCAGCGTGACCGGCTGGCCGATCCGCATGTGCTTGAGCTGCACTTCCTTGAAGTTCGCGTCGACCCATACGCCGTCGAGCGGCACGATCGCCATCAGCGGCGTGCCGGGCGCGACCCGCTGGCCGACCTGCACCCGGCGCTGCGCGACGTAGCCGGTCACCGGCGCCGGCAAGGTATCGCGCGCATAGGCGAGCCACGCGGTCCGCACTTTCGCGGCGGCGGCCTGCACGTCCGGATGCTGCTCGACCGTGGTGCGATCGGTCAGCGCATGGTTGGCTTCACCCTGCTGGCGCGCGGCTTCGAGCGCGGCCTGTGCGACGCTGACCGCGTCGCGGGCGTGTGCGATGTCCTCGGCGGACACGGCGCCCGTGTCCGCGACGGCCGCGCGGCGGCGCAGGTCGTCGCGGGCGCGGCCCAGATCGGCTTCGCGCTGAGCGACGTTCGCCGCGTAGAAGTCGTTGTTGACATACAGGCCGCTCACGCGGCGCACGGTCTGGCCGAGTTGCGCTTCGGCATCGGCAAGCGCCAGTTTTGCATCGGCCGGATCGAGCGTGACCACAGGGTCGCCCTGCTTCACGATCTGCGTGTCGTCGGTGTTGACGGCGATCACGGTGCCGGTGACCTGCGGCGTCAGTTGCACGAGATTGCCGCTGACGTACGCGTCATCGGTCACTTCGTGATATCGGCCCTCGGTCAGGTAGTACCCGCCGTAGGCCGCGCCCGCGAGCACGACCGCAGCGCCGAGCAGCGCGATCAGGCGTTTGCGGCGTGCCGGCGGCGTGGCCTTGTTGTCGTCTTGGGGCGTGGCAGGCGCTTGCCCGCCGGTCTTCTGTTCGTCTTCCCGATCCGCCAGTTCGCGGTCGGTCGTGATCGAATCGCTCATTGCAGTTCTCCTGATAGGTTTTCCGACCTGCCGTTCAACGTGCGGCAACCGCGGCATTGGCTTGACGGGTCGGGACGGCGGCGACGTCCGCGTGATGGCCGGTGCTGGCCGACGTATCGACGTAGCCGCCGCCTAACGCCGACGCGAGCTCGATCTGCTGGTCGCGGCGGTTCATCTTCAGATTGGCGATCGCCTCGTCGGCATTCAGCGCGGTGACGTCGGCATTGAGTACGGTCAGCTGGTTGGTGAGGCCGGCCTTGTATTGCGTGGTCGCCAGTCGATCGGCATCGCTCGCGGCCCGCTGCGCGGCCTGCGCATCGCCGAGTTGCGCGTCGCTCGAGCGGATCTGCGCGATCTGCGTGGCCACGCCGCTCAGCGCGCCGATCAGCGTCTGGTTGTAGGTCGCCACCGCATAGTCGAACTCGGCGTAGCGGCCCTTCAACTGCGCGCGCAACTCACCCCCATCGAAGATCGGCAGATGGATCGCCGAGCCCACCGAGGCCGTGCGACTCGCGGCGCTCAAAAGGCGGCCGAAGCCGAACGCGTCGAAACCGATCGCGGCGCTCAGGTTGATGTCGGGATAGAACTCGGCCTTCGCTTCCTTCACCTCGTGCGTGATCGCATCGACGCGCCAGCGCGCCGCGACGATGTCGGGCCGGCGGCCCAGCAGATCGGCCGGCAGGTTGTCCGGCAGACGCACGTCGTCGCCGACGCCGAGCGTAGGCCGCGTGATCGCGAGTCCACGGTCGGGACCCTTGCCAAGCAGCGCCGCCAGTTGATACCGGGTGGTCAGGATGCTGCCGTCGAGCGCGCTGACGCGGGCACGGCTCGTGGACAGATTCGCCTCGGCCGTCTTGCGCTCCACTTCGGTATCGAGGCCGCTTGCGATGCGGCTCGCGGTGATGCGGTCGATCTGCTCGCGCCGCGCGACTTCCTGCTGCGCGATGTCGCGCAATGCGTAGAGCCGCGCCAGCTCGTTGTAAGTGCGGGCGATCGAGGTGTCGAGCGTGAGCCTGACGACTTCCACGTCGGCCTCGCTCGCGGACGCCTCCGAGACAGCCGCGCGCAGCGCCTCGCGGTTCTTGCCCCACAGGTCGAGATCGTAAGAAGCGCTCAGCAGCCCCTTGTTCTCGGTCTGCCAGGAGCCGGCGTACGGCGGCGGAATCAACGCGGTGCTGCTGTACTGCTGGCGCGTCAGCGCGTACGACGCATCGACGCGCGGCAGCGTGTTCGCCCTCGCCGTTTCGCTATAGGCTTGCGCCTGCTCGACTCGCGCGCGCGCCTGGTCGAGCGTCGGGCTACCTTGCAGTGCCTCGACGATCAATGCTTTCAGTTGCGCGTCGCCGAACTGGTCGACCCAGTCGGCGGATGGCCAGTGCCCCTGCTCTTGCGGGAGGCTCTGGGACGTTTCCAGCTGCCGTGGTTGATCGATCTGCTTGTCGCTGTGGATGCCCGCATAGTTTGCACAGGCCGCCAGCACGGCGAAGGAGATCACCGAAACACCGAGCTTCAGCGAACGGGCGACGGTGTTTGCCCTAGAAGTCTGCGTTTTCATTTTCTGACAAATCAGATTAATGGGTGAAAAAAAGCGCGGCACACGGCCGCGCCGCTCAATCGCCTGTGAACTTGCGAAGCAGGCGGTCCAGCTCGGCAAACTCGCCTTTCGTGAATTTGCGCAAGCGGGCGTTCAACACATGCGGTGCGACTTCCGGAATCCGTGCGGCGGTTTTCTGCCCCTCGGCGGTCAACGTCAAATTGACCACGCGGCGATCTTGCGGGTCGCGGGATCGTTTCAGCAGCCCCTTGGATTCCAGCTTGTCCAGCATTCGTGTCATCAGGCCGGTGTCGATTCCGAGCAGCTTCGACAGCTCGAAAGGCGTGCTTGCCACACCCTGCTTCAGCGAAAGCAGGATGCCCATTTGCTGGCCGTTGATGTCGAGGTCCTTGAGTGCCGCGTCCATCTCCGCCACGACGACGTTGCGGGCCTTGACGAGCCTGAAGCCGATACTCTCGGTAAGCATGAAGTTCTTCGTCGTGTAATGGTCCATGGCGGTGTCCTCCTCGTTGATTTGAACAATATCTGTATTATCAGATAATGGCAAGGAGAGGATTGTGTGTTTCGTTTTCCGCCCGAACTGGGTTGCCAAATTGGATTCAATGCCCGCCGGCGGCTGCCGCGCCCGCGGCACCACCCTTGGCCGGCTTCGTCACCCAGATCAGCGGGATGATGACCACAAAGATCACCGCCGAGATCCAGAAGATGTCGTTCAGGCCGAGCATCGTCGCCTGCGCGTTCAGCGAGGCTTCGTAAAACGCCGTGGCCTTGGGAACGCCCGCGTCCAGCGCCGCCTGCAAGTGCGCGATCGCGCCGGTAAAGCCAGGATCGTCCACGCTCGTTTGCTCGGCAAGGCGCGCATGGTGCAGGATCGTACGGTCGTTCCACGCGGTGCTCATCAACGACGTGCCCACCGCTCCCGCGAAAATGCGCACGAAGTTGGACAGACCCGCCGCCGCCGGAATCTCCTCCGGCTTCAGACCCGACAGGATGATCGCGGTGAGCGGCGTGAAGAACAGCGCGGTTGGAATGCCTTGCAGCAGCGTTGGCAACACCAGTGTCCAGGCGTCGACGCCGGTCGTGTAGTTCGAGCGCATGAAGAACACGCCGGCGAATCCGACGAACGCAAGCGTGGCAAGCACCCGCATGTCCGAACGAGGCATGATCTTGCCCATCACCGGGGCGAGGATCACGGCGAAAATGCCGAGCGGCGCGGTCACGAGCCCCGCGTCCACCGCCCGGTAGCCGAGAAAGCCCTGAATCCACTGCGGCAGGATCACGAGATTGGCGAAGAAGATGGCATAGGCGACCGAAATCGCAATCGTGCCGCCGAGAAAGTTACGTCTGGCGAATAGCCGCAGGTTGACGATCGGTTTTTCTTCGGTCAATTCCCAGATCAGGAAGAACAGGAAGCTGACCACGGCGACGATCGTCAGTACCCAGATCACCGGCGAGCTGAACCAGTCGAGGTCGCGGCCCTTGTCGAGCATGATCTGCAGCGGCGCGACCCATGCGATCAGCGAGATCAGTCCGACCTTGTCGATCGGAAGTTTGCGGGCCGGCGTCTCGCGGTCGCGGTAGATCGCCCAGATCGCGCCGGCGGCAAACAGGCCGACCGGCACGTTGATGTAGAAAATCCACGACCAGCTGTAGCTGTCGGTGATCCAGCCGCCGAGCGCCGGGCCCGCGATCGGTCCGACCGTCGCCGTCATGGCCCACAGCGCCAGCGCGTTCGAACTTTTTTCCTTCGGAAACGACGCGAGCAGCATGGCCTGCGACAACGGCACCAGCGGCCCCGCCACCGCGCCCTGCACGACACGGGCGGCGAGCAGCACCATCAGGTTCGGAGCGAGCCCGCACGCCGCCGATGACAGCACGAACAGCAGGATCGCCCAGACGAACAGCCTGACCTGGCCGATGCGCTGCGTGAGCCACCCTGTCAACGGAATCGACACTGCGTTGGCCGCGGCAAACAGCGTGATGACCCATGTGCCTTCGTCGATCGACACTCCGAGGTTGCCGGACAGCGTAGGAATCGCGACGTTGGCGATCGACGAATCCAGCACGTTCATGAAGGTGGCGAGCGCCACCGCAAACGTGCCGAGTGCAAACTTTGCGCCAGTCAGTTGGGCCGGCGCGCCCGGGTTGGCCGATGGATTCATGTCACGTCCTCGTCTCGGTTCGAAGCGCCCGTCAGTCGCGGGCGATTATCTGCAATGTCAGATAAATGGTTAAAAAAATGCCGCCTCAGCGGTCGAGCAGTCTTGAAAGCAGCAGGCTCAACGCGTCGAAATCGGACTTCGAGAAATGCGAAAGCCGCTCGCTCCATGCTCCCTGGATAACCCGTGTGTTCCGGGCGGCGACGGTCTGCCCTTCCTGCGTCAACGACACATCCACGAGACGACGATCCCTCCCGTTGCGGGCGCGCTCGATCAGTCCGCTGTTTTCGAGCTTGTCCAGCACTCGGGTCATCCGGGCCGGGTGGACGCCCGCCAATTTCGACAGTGCGGCCGGTGTTTTCACTCTCCCGCGCGCTAACGTAAGCAGAACGCCGCGCTCCTGCAGATTCAGTCCTGCATCCGCGAGCCCCGCCTCGAGTTCGCTTGCAATCAGCTGACGCGCCTGACCCAGCACGGACACCAGCTTCTGCGTGCGCTCAAAGTCTTCGTTGATCGAATCATCCATCGGTCGCCTCCTCAATATCTGACTTTAATATATTTGACTATGCAGATTGATGCAAGCGGATTTCCTCGCCGTATGCGCTACATGGTGTAAAAACTGAATTGAACTGCCGGCGACTATTGTCGCGATTCCTTGGGGCGAAAATCTTTCCGGCGCGGATTCGGGCGCTGCCCGCTCTCACTTCAGGAGTGACAGAAGGATGACTGACAAACCGCTTACGCTGGGTATCGATCACGTCGGACTCACCGTCCGCGATCTGAACCTCACACGCGACTTCTTCGTGAAGTGTCTGGGCTGGCAGCAGGTGGGAGAAAGGCCTGCCTATCCGGCTGCGTTCGTGTCGGACGGACACGTCATGGTGACGCTCTGGCAGGTCACCGATTCAAGCCGCCTCGTCGAATTCGATCGCAAGGTCCATGTCGGACTGCATCATCTTGCGCTGCGCGTGGGCAGCGAAGAAGCACTGCAGGACATCTTCGCGCGCGTGTCCGCCTGGCCGGGCGTCAAAGTCGAATTCGCGCCCGAAGACCTCGGCAGCGGGCCCAAACGCCACACGATGGTGTACGAGCCGGGCGGCATCAGACTCGAGTTCGACCACGACCCGCGAACCCAGGCATCGTGAACGCGGATGCGCGCGACGGACCGGCCGACACCAACAGGACCACTGCCGCTACGCGCCATCACTCACCGCTTGTTCCTGCGGCGCACAACTGTTTGTCCGCGCCTTGTGTGCAAAAGAGGAGCACGACCTCATAAATTAGTAGCTATCGGAGCCATCAGTCCGATCACAGATTGCTGATCCAACCTACTTCGAGGTTCACTATGAGTCAGTCTCCCAAAGTCATCGTGGTCACCGGTGCATCGCAAGGCATCGGCGCCGAAACCGTCAAGGCATTTCGCAAGCTCGGCCATAACGTGGTTGCGACGTCGCGCGGCATCAAGCCGTCCGACGATCCCAACCTCGTCACCGTGGCCGGTGACATCGCCGATCCGGCCACGGCTCGACGGGTGATAGAGACGGCCGTGGCGCGCTTCGGTCGTGTCGACACGCTCGTCAACAATGCCGGCATTTTTGTCGCCAAGCCGTTCACCCAATACACCGCGGAAGATTACGCGACGATCACCGGCATCAATCTCGCGGGCTTCTTCCACATCACGCAGCTCGCGATCGCCGAGATGGAGAAGCATGAACGCGGGCACGTGGTCAGCATCACGACGAGCCTCGTGGATCACGCGATTGACGGCGTGCCGTCGGTGCTGGCCTCGCTGACCAAGGGGGGCCTCGCCGCCGCGACCCGCTCGCTCGCGATCGAGTATGCGAAGCGCGGAATTCGCGCCAACGCGGTTTCGCCCGGCATCATCAAGTCACCGATGCACGCGCCCGAAACGCATGCGGCGCTTGGCGCATTGCATCCAGTGGGTCATATGGGCGAGATGAGCGACATCGTGAATGCGATCCTCTATCTCGACTCGGCACCGTTCGTGACCGGCGAGATTCTGCATGTGGACGGCGGCCAGAGCGCAGGCCACTGAGCGGGCCATGCGATGACGCGGCGCGCGCCGCTCAATGCGCGCGCGTGCTCGGCGCGGGCGTCGCGGGTTTGGCCAACTGCTCGACGAGAAATTCGACGAAAGCTCGCACGCGCGAGGTCAGGTAGCGCGCGTGCGGATAAAGCAGGATGAATGGCCGCGTGCGTCCGCCCGCTTCGCGCAACACTTCCACGAGCCGACCTTCGCGCAGGTCGTCCTCCACGACGAAGCGATACGTCTGAAACAGGCCCGCGCCGGCACGCGCGAGCGTCACGCCGGCGAGCGCATCGCCCGACGTTCCATAGTTTCCCGTCGTCAGCACGTCGCCATCTTCAGGCGAACCCTCGAAGGTCCAGGCGAGATGACGGCCGCTGCTCGGCAGTTCGAACTGGATGCACTCGTGCGCCCGCAGGTCCTCGACGGTTTTCGGCATGCCCGCGCGCTTCAGATAGGCGGGCGTCGCCACCACGACCATTTCCGCGTCTTCGAGCTTGCGCGCGACGAGGTTTGAATCGGCCGGCGCGCGTCCGCGTATCGCGAGATCGAAACCTTCGTCCGCGAAATCGATGTTGCGGTTGCTCAGATGCGTCTCGACCCGGACTTGCGGATAGCGCTCGCGAAACGCCGGCAGCAGCGGCAACACGCGATAGTGCCCATACGGCGTCGGCATGCTGATGCGCAGCACGCCGGCCGGCGTGGTCTGCTCGCCCGTCACTTCGCGCTCGGCGTCCATCAGTTGCGACAGGGCCTGACGGCACTGCTCGAAGTAGCGCCGCCCCGCGTCGGTCAGACGGATCTGGCGCGTAGTGCGCACGAACAGGCGCACGCCGAGCCGTTCCTCGAGCCGCGCCACCGAGCGGCTCACCGCCGCCGGTGTGACACTCGCGGAGTTGGCCGCCAGCGTGAAGCTGTCCAGCTCCGCCGCGAGACAGAAGAGCTCGATGCTGCCCAGCAGGAGATCGTCGAATTTGCGTTGCATGCCTGTCCGCCTTTGTTTTATTGGCTTGAGAACCCGTCGATCGCGGCCACGCTGGACCGAATGCATGGGTGCGGAACCGAGGCTGGAAGCTAATCGGACATCGGCCCGCGCATGCACCACGCGTGCCGATGAGTTCCGTCTCTGCGATGGTATTGAAGCTGGACTGCTAGTTCCACGCCGATTGGAGCCGCTCGATACTTTCTCGCGTTTCGCGTTCCAGTTGCGCCATCAGTTCGCCGGCAGGCAGCGAACGCGCAAGCGGCGCGGCCTGGCCCGCCCATTGCGCGCCGTAGCCGAATTCACCCTTGGCCTTGGCGGCTGCATTGAGCGCCTTGCCCGCGTCATAGGTGATCGGATAGGACGGCGTGCGCGGGGCTTGCGGGTCCTCGCCGAGCGCGGTGAAGCGATTGACGATGCTGCGCGCGAGCCGCCCCGAAATGGCCGACGTGAACGTCGTCGAGCGCGCCGCATCGCTGAGCAGCGCGCGGCGATAGCCGTCGTCGATCGAGGTTTCCGGGCACGCGACGAACGCCGTGCCCAATTGCGCAGCCTGCGCGCCCAGCGCTAGCGCGGCCGCGATGCCGGCGCCGTCCATGATGCCGCCCGCCGCGATCACGGGCAGGTCGAACTCGCTCGCGAGCAGGCGCGTCAACGCGAACGTGCCGAGGCGTTCGTCGCGCCCGGTCGTGTCGAACACGCCGCGATGACCGCCCGCTTCGATGCCCTGCGCGACGATCGCATCGACACCCGCCTCGACGGCCGCCGCCGCTTCGTCGAGATTCGTCGCGCTCGCCAGCAAACGGATGCCCGCGTGCTTCAGTTGCGCGATCACCGCATCGGGCGGCAAGCCGAAATGGAAGCTCACGACGGCCGGCTTCTCCGCGAGCAGCATCGCCTGCATCGCGGTGTCGACGACGAAGCTCGTGTAGATCTCGCAGAGCGCTTGCGGCGGCGTCGCGCCGTATTGCCGGAACACCGGTTCGAGCCAGTCGAGCCATGCACGCTCGACGGCCGCATCGGGTGTCGCCGGGCGATGGCAGAACACGTTGATGTTGAAAGGCTTCGTCGTTAGCTCGCGAGTCTGATGGATCGCGCGGCGCGCGTTCTCCGCGTTCATCGCGGCAACGCCGAGCGAGCCGAGACCGCCCGCGTTCGACACCGCGGCGGCCAGCGCCGGCGTGGTGACGCCGGCCATGGGCGCCTGAATGATCGGCTTGTCGATGCCGAGCGTGCGCAGTAACGCGCGATTATCCGCTTGTGTGCTCATGTTCCCTTCCCACCGGATGCGTTAAACGATTCGATGTGCCTGCCAGCGTGCCAGCATGTCAGGCCCCAGCGCGGCGGTGCGCCCAGCCCGCGATGCCGCCGCAAGCGATCAGCAGCGCGCCGGTCACGAAGAACACCGCGTGCAGCCCGAGATGAACGCCGATCACGCCGCCGATCACCGGTCCCACCACCTGGCCGCTGAATTGCGCCGATTGCAGATAACCAAGCATGCGGCCGGTCCTGCTTTCATCCACCGATTGCCGCGCCAGCTTGCCGATCGAGGGCAACAGGCCCGCGAGCGTCATACCCATCAGCACGCGCAAAGCCGCGAGCTGCCACCAGTGCGTGACGAAGGCTTGCGGCACCATCGCCAGCCCCGTGAGCACGAGGCAGACAACGATCACGCGCCAGCTCCCGAACCGGTCGGCCAGCGCGCCGAGGCGCGCGGCCGTCAGCATGCTTCCGAGCGCCGAGCATGCCATAACCACGCCGGCCACGCGCGCAAGATGCGTGGCATTCACGCCAAGGCCGCCGATATACATGGTGATGATCGGCTCGATCGACATGTTGGCGAGCAGCACCATCATCGCGGTCACGAGGAGCGCGGCCACCACCGCGTAATTGGTGCGTCGGGCGGGCGCGTCGGCGGTGCGGCGCGCATGAGCTTTCGCGTCGCTATCCGGGTGAAACTCTTCCTTCACCACGAAGATGGTGAGCAGCGCCGCCGCCGCGATCATCGCGCCGCCCGCGAAGAACGTGCCGCGAATGCCGATCCAGTCTGGCAGCACGCCGCCGATGAGCGGCCCGACCAGATTGCCCGCGAGCGCGCCCGTCGAAAGTATGCCGAGCGCCCAACCCGCGCGCTCGCGCGGCGCCTGGGTGCCCACCATCACCGTGGAAGCCGATGCATAGCCGCCCACCAGACCTGCGATCAGACGCAGCGCGACCAGTTCGTAGACATTGTGCGCCACGCCGATCAACGACATCACCAGGGCCATACCGATCGCCGCGCGAACGAGCATGGGTTTGCGGCCGAAACGGTCGGCCAGACGCCCCCACAGTGGCGCGGTAAGAGCGGTGCCGAGGAAGGTCGCGCCGAAGGCGATGCCCGACCACTGGATCACCGCGGACGGCGAGCTGACGCCGAGTTGCCGCACGTAAAGCGGCAGGAACGGCAGCAGCATGCTGAGGCTCACGAGCGTCGTGAACGAGCCGATCACGCAGACGACCAGATTGCGCCGCCAGTACTGGAGGTTGCGCTCGGCGTAGCCGCGTGGCCGCGCGTCGCGCTGCAGGTGCGTCGGCACGAGCGCCGCCGGTGAAGAGGAAACCGTGGCATTCATTTCACGCTCCGTGCGGAAAACAGATCGACGGCGAGTGCGAGCAGAAGCGCCACCGCGCCAATCGCGTAGAGCACCAGATAATTGCCGCCGCTTGAAGAGAACACGAACGAAAGACCGTAGGCCGCCAGCGCCTGCATCACGGCGAAGCTCGTCGTTGCGCGGCTCCATGCGCCCTTGACGGCGGACGGATGGTGCGCGAGCAACTCGTTCACGCGGCCGAGCGCCAGCGGCACGATACCCGGCGTGAATGCGCCCACGACAAAGGCGGAGACCATCAGCCCCGCCGACCCGAACAAGCCCGCGGCGGGAATCGCGACCGCAACGGCCTGCACCAGATACGCGACGCGCAGCGCGCGGCCGAAACCCGCGCGATCGGCGAGATGCCCCGCCGCGAGCGGCCCGACGATCGCGCCGAGGCCGTACAGCACCCAGAATTCGGCGCCCGCATCGACGCCGCGGCCAAGCCCGCGCGCGACGAAATCGACGAGGAACAGCATGTGCGGCACGAGCCCCACCGCGTTCAGACCATACTCGGCATAGAGCGCGCGCAGGCCGGCACGAGGATAGGCCGGCGCTGTTTCGAAGCGCGAACGTGCAGCGGCGTGCGCGGGTGCGGTGTGCTCGGGCCAGCCGTTCCACGCGACGGCGGTCAGCGCGAGCGAAACGGCCGCGAGCCCGAGCCAGGTCCACGTGAGCCCCTGACGCAACAGAATCGGCACGATCGTGCCCGAGGCCGCGATGCCGAGCCCGATCCCCGTGAAGATGCCACCGCTCGCGAAGCCCCGGCGCGCCGCCGGCACGTGCGCGAGGATCGTGGGTGCGGCGAGCACCATCAACGCGCCGCCCGAGAGCCCCGAGGCCAGGCGCCAGATGAAAAACCACAGGAACGACACGGGCACCGCGCAGGCCACGAAGGCGATGGTCGCGAGCAGCATCATCGCGCGCAGCACGGTGGCGGGTTTCGCCACGCGTACCATCGCGCCCGCCAGCAGTGCGCCGGCCAGATAGCCGCCGAGGTTCGCCGCGCCGAGATAGGCCGCGGTCGAGGCGGGAAACCAGTGCGCGCCGATGATAGCCGGCAAAAGCGGCGTATAGGCAAAGCGCGCGAGACCGATGCCGATCAGGCTCGCGCTGGCCCCGGCGAGCGTGCCCCGCCAGACGTTGTAGCCGGCCGGAGCGGCCGGATTCGAGATGGCTTGCTGCATGACGACTCCCATGGACCGGTGCTGTTAAGCACCCGATGAATATGGGAGCCAGTCTAGAACGACTCGCATCTCGGGAGAATCACCGCACTGCGTAAGTCATTCTTCCGCGCGGCGATCGAATCAGCGTCGATCGGCGTCGGTGATTTGCTGAGCCCGCTCGAAATACTCGCGCAGCAGCGGCGTGGCGAAATCGACGAAACCGCGCACCTTCGGCACCGCAAGGCGCCCGTGCGGCGTCACCAGGTTGACGGGTAACGGCGCATGCTCGCTGTCGCGCAGCACGATTTTCAGCGCGCCGGCCTTGACCTGCTCGGCCACGTGATAGGAGAAAAGCCGCGTGACGCCATGCCCGGCCACGGCCGAAGACAGCGCAGCGCGAATCGTGTTGACGATGAAGCGCGGCGTGAACCGGACGACCTGCGGCAGCGCCGTTAGACGGGCCGCCGGAAAGCTCCACGAATCGAGCCCGAAATGCGTCATCGAGATGATCGGATGGCTGGCCAGATCGGCGGGGACATCGATGGCCGGGTGCGTGGCGAGATAGTCGGGCGAAGCGACCACCACCCGCCTCACCTCGCCCACCGGAATGGCGACGAGCGTGGAGTCCTGTAGATGAGCGATGCGCAACGCCACGTCGATGCCCTCGTCGACGAGGCTCACGGGCCGGTCGAGCAGGTGCAGGCGGATCGACGCTTGGGGATGGCGATCGAGAAACGAATCGACAATCGGGCGCAGCACCTCCTCGCCCACCGCCACCGCCGCCGTCACGCCTAGCAGTCCGCGCGGCGCGGAGCGCTCGTCGGCTGCGAGCAGGTCCGCCTCCTCCAGATCCGCGAGGATGCGCCGGCACGCCAGCGCATAGCGCTCGCCCGCCTCGCTGAGCCGGATCGTGCGCGTGGTGCGGTGTAGCAGCGGCGTGCCCGTGTGCGTCTCCAGAAACGCGATGGCCCGGCTCACAGCCGCGGGCGAGCGGCCCAGCCGACGGCCTGCGCCCGCCAGACTGCCCTCGTCGAGCGTGGCGACGAATACCTTCATGGCGTCGATACGGTCCATTGCGTGTTTGAGCTTGAGATTGGGCCTAGGTGGCGCCGCAGTCTTTTAGGGCGGTGAGTTCCGGCACGATCTTAGCGGAATACGAGAAGCGACAGCGTGGCATGCACGGCTGCACAATCGTAAGACTGAATGTGGCGCTAGTGCGGCGCTTGGCATACCCTGAAGAAGTTGTTCAGCAGGTCCTGGTACGCTCCGCTGCCGCTAGCGGGCTGGGTACGTCAAATGTCGCGAGCACCGCGAGCTTGCTGCGCCCGTGGTGATGGCACTCCGCGTGCAAGCTCAGCCAGCGTTTTTTGTGGCGTCTCAGCCTCAACCTTTCCATCCCGTTCGCTCGACCCGATGACCAACCTCAAACATTCATCCGCGACCGCGACGGCGACGCGAATCGCAGCCGGCGATGACCGCACGCAATACGACTCTTTCTCGATCCTGTTGCATTGGATCACGGTGATTCTGGTGTTGGCCCAATTTGGACTCGCCCAAACCTGGGGGTTTGCGCCTAAACCCGCGCGGCACCTGATGATCGTTTCCCACATGTCGTTTGGAATATTGCTTTCGGCCGTGTTGATCGTGCGCATTGGGTGGCGTCTGATACCCGGACATCAAACTCCCGTGTCTGCCGCGGGATGGGTCGAGCGGGCCGCGAAAGGCGTCCACTATGTTCTGTACGCGCTGCTGGTCGGCGAAGCGGTACTGGGTTTCGTACTGCGATGGTCCGGCGACGAATCGATGAGCTTTTTCGGGCTGCTGATGCCCTCTCCGTTCGCGCCGACCAGTAAGGCGACGCATCACGCCATTGGTGAGGCTCATGATTTCGTCGGCTGGGCCATCATCGTCATCGCGGCGGGACATGCCGCCGCCGCGCTGTTTCATCACTATGTGCTGCGCGACGACGTGCTCAAGCGCATGCTGCCGGGCAAAGCGGGCGACGCGTAAGCCGCTCACTTGCCCGCCCGGCGCTCGACCGATAACGAAACAATCGGCTTGCTCGCGCTGAAGCACACCCATTCGGGTGCGAAGGTGCGCGAGCGCTTTCCGGCAGACTGGCGCGCGCTTCAGCCGGACCTTCGCCGCAACAAAAAGGCGCGCCCGTGACAGCGCGCCATCCTCGCGTGTCAGTCGATGGTCAGCCGCTTGCGATCGCCCGACGCCTTTTTCGGCAAGCTGAGCGACAGCACGCCATCCCTGTACTCGGCTTCGCGTTCGCCTCGTCGACCTCGCCGCCGAGCGCGAACGAGCGGCTGAAGGTGCCGGCGTAGCGCTCGCGGCGGATCACCCGCCGCGACGACGAGTCGTCGATCCACGTCAAGCGTGCCCGCCCGACCCGTCACGCGCAAAACCTGAAAAACCCGCTATGCAGCAGCACGGGCCTGGCGCCGAGCTCGTCGAGCAGACGCCGGGCGGCCTGTTCGATCTGGGAACGGTGCGCGAGGAACGCCTGGAGCAGATCGTCTTCCCGCAGCGAGCGCGCGCCGAAATGGTCTTCGAACGCCTCGACCGTGATCGCGCACTGCACGGGCCGATCGTCGACGAGCGCCGGAAACGCCAGCACCAGATCGCGGGCGCAGTATTCGGGCATGCAGGATGGAAAGGAAATGTGCATGGTGACGCCCCCCACGGGCATGAAGTGCCGCATCGGCGGATGCGAGGTAGCGGACCCGCCGCGACGTCTCCAGCTTAATCACGCAATCCACGGCGGATTTGACGTGCGTCAAGGCGGGGTTCCGCGCGGTCCGCGCTGGCCCCGTTTGCCGCGGCCCTGTCAGCGCGAACGGGTCATTCGCCCGTGCGCGTCACGGAACCCGCAGCGGCGTCGCCGCGTCGCGCGGCGGCGTCGAGCGTTTGCCGCAACGCCTTCAGCTCAGCGTGCAGGCGCACGATTTCATCGTTCAGATGCTTGATATCCCGATGCATCTCGCGTCGCAACGCCCTCTCTTCCTTGCCGATGAATGCCGCGGCGATGCTCGCGAAGACCAGCGACAACATGCCGTAGCCGAGCAGCACGACAAATGCCGCGAACACACGCGAGGCGGGCGTCGTCGGCGCGATGTCGCCATAGCCCACGGTCGCGCTGCTTTCGAACGCAAGCCACAGCCCTTCGGAGTACGAGTGCACGTGTGGATCGAGCCAGTAAAATCCGGCGCCGGCCATCGCGAGCACGAGCGCGCCGGCGAGCAGCAGCCACATCAATCGGTTCGGCGTGACGAATTCGCGCAGCGACAGCACGATGCGCAACGCGACGACACCCATGAACGACAGCCGCAGCAGCCATTCGACGGGCTGCCACGGCGGCGTTCCGAAACCGGTGCTGAGCGCCGCGCCCAACGCGATGAGCAGGTCGAGCCAGTTGTTCGCGAGCAGCGTCTTCGGCCGTCTGCTCAGATGGGCCAGCCAGGTGAACGACAACGCGAAGCCGGCGAACATGCCGACGTATAGTGTCCGCGACAGGCTCAGCGCCAGCGGGGTGGGCACCGTCAGTTCGACGTAGAACGCGGGGATCGCGCAAAAGCTCAGCGCGCACAGCCCCCAGCGCAGGTGGCGCCATGCCCGCACGGCGCGCGGACCGTCGTGCGCGCTGGCACCGCCCAATCCGTAGCCGCCGAGGCCGTGGTCGATCATGTGGTCCGTCATCGCGCGAATGGCTTCCGGCCTGTCGGGTTTCGCGCGATACCGTCGTGGTGCCGCAAACGCACCGAGGCCGCGCGATCATCGTTGCAGGCTAACCGACCCGCGGCTGTCAGCCTTGATGCAGATCAGTGCTGGTGCAAGGCGTGCGCGATCAGCCTGTCAGAGCGGGTGCAGCACCGTTTGCGCGACGCCGGCCGCCACACACAGCACGACGACCGCAAGCGGGGGCACCTTCCAGCGCAGCAACAGCAAAAAGCCGATGCACGCCACGGCGAAATCCGTCGCCGACAGGACCGCGCTCGTCCACACCGGCGAATAAAGCGCGGCGGCCAAAAGGCCGACCACCGCGGCATTGACGCCGGCAAGCGCCGCCGCCATCGCCGCACGCGCGCGCAGCGCCTGCCACCACGGCAATGCGGCGAGAACGAGCAGCAGACCCGGCAGAAAGATGCCCACTGTCGCCAGCAGTGCGCCGCTCCAGTGTCTGGGTGGCAGCGCCATCATCCAGCCGAGAAACGCCGCGAACGTGAACAGCGGTCCGGGTACGGCCTGGGCCGCGCCATAGCCGGCCAGGAAGTCGTTGGGCGCGACCCATCCGGTCGCGACGGTTGCCCGCTGCAACAACGGCAGCACCACGTGGCCACCTCCGAACACGAGCGCGCCGGAGCGATAGAACGCATCGAATACGCGGATGCCCTGCGAGGTCCCGCTTGCCGCCCATAGCGGCAACACGAACAGCAATGCGCAAAAGACCATTAGCGCGACGATGCCTGCCGTGCGCGACACCTGAAAATCGCCGGCCCGCTGAGGAATGGCGCGTGGCGCTAGCACCGCCGTGGTCCGGCACAGCGCGACACCGAGCACGGCGCCGGCGCCGATCACGATCAGTTGGGCGTAGACGGTGCCAGGCACACTGAGCAATCCGAGCGATGCGAGCGCGATCGCCGCGCGGCGGCGATCCGGACACAGACGCCGCGCCATGTCCCAGACAGCCTGCGCGACGACGGCCACCGCGACGAGCTTCAGGCCGTGAATCACGCCCGTGCCGAGCGCGCCGCCCAGATCCGGCGCGATCGCGGCAAAGGCCAGCATCACGAGTACCGACGGCAGCGTGAAGCCGCACCAGGCCGCTAGCCCCCCACCCCACCCGGCCCGCAGCAGCCCGATCGAAAACCCCGCCTGGCTGCTCGCGGGTCCCGGCAGAAATTGGCACAGGCCGATCAGGTCGGTGAAGGCTTCATCGTCGAGCCAGCGGCGCCGCTCGACGAACTCGCGCCGGAAGTAGCCGATGTGAGCGATCGGACCGCCGAAACTGGTCAGCCCGAGTTTCAGAAAGACGATGAAAACCTCGATCACGCGCGTGAGCCGTGAGCGGCGCGGCGACGACAAATCAGTATCCATGGATGTGCGGGTTCGAGCGCTGCCGATTTCGAGAGCCGGGCTTCGTGTTTGACGACGCCCAGTATAGAGGCCTACGGCGCGACCATGCGCCGCACCCGCGATTGATCCGTATGCGATCCATCATTGGCGTCTCTCAGAGGGCATTCATTTGAGAAGCGCCGTGCTCGAACGACAGAGGATTCTAATCGTGCTTGTGTTTGCTAAACGAGTAAGGATGAACCAGCACAAGGTTCCCGGCTGACGGTAAGATCGCGACCGGAGTTGTTCGGCGTTTTACTTCATCGAGATCGGCGTCTGTCTGAACGACCGGCACGCGACGCCCACCCCATACTTGCGCGCAAACTGGCCGGGGGTCGTCAGGATGCGGTGTGTCCCAAGCGATCTCCAGGGATTCGCCGGACGGGAATTCGAGAATGAGTGAATCCGCAGCAAGAGGCAGCAACTGACCTGACGCATCCTGGATATACGCTTTGATCTGTTTCGGTTCGGTCATATTTTCCTCCGGTAGGTGTGGTGACGATAAAGATCAGCGATGCTCATCGGGCTTCTTCCATGGGTAGCAACGCGTCGTAGTCGTCGACGCTTTTCGCCGAAGGCAGACGCTGAAATAGCCAGGTGAGATAGCGATAGGGATCGATGCCGTTGACCTTGCAGGTCTCGACCAACGAATAGAGATTGGCGCTCGCATCAAGGTGCAGACCTCTTCGTGCTCGCGTTGAAGCGAATCGTACGCCTCGCGTATCGCGAGAAACGCATTGAGTTCGTCGGCAGTGATGGCGACCTTGATCGGCATGCCGGTTGGACGGGCATGCCGATCACGTATTCAACTGACGCGACGATATACGCGACGCACCAGGATTCCGGCACACGCGCGAGCACCTCGGTCACTTCGCCGAAGTCGGAGATGATGGCCGCGCGCGAACTGGGCGCGCGGCGGAACCAGAGTGGCTCGTCGGCTGCTTCGACGTGAAGCGCCGCGACCGGAAACAGTAGAAGCCCGTTGTCCATGGATCCAGTGTCTGGGTGGCAGCGCCATCATCCAGCCGAGAAACGCCGCGAACGTGAACAGCGGTCCGGGTACGGCCTGGGCCGCGCCATAGCCGGCCAGGAAGTCGTTGGGCGCAACCCATCCGGTCGCGACGGTTGCCCGCTGCAACAACGGCAGCACCACGTGGCCGCCTCCGAACACGAGCGCGCCGGAGCGATAGAACGCATCGAATACGCGGATGCCTTGCGAGGTCCCGCTTGCCGCCCATAGCGGCAACGCGAACAGCAATGCGCAAAAGACCACTAGCGCGACGATGCCTGCCGGGCGCGACACCTGAAAATCGCCGGCCCGCTGAGCAATGGCGCGTGGCGCTTGCACCGCCGTGGTCCGGCACAGCGCGACACCGAGCACGGCGCCGGCGCCGATCACGATCAGTTGGGCGTAGACGGTGCCGGGCACACTGAGCAATCCGAGCGATGCGAGCGCGATCGCCGCGCGGCGGCGATCCAGACACAGACGCCGCGCCATGTCCCAGACAGCCTGCGCGACGACGGCCACCGCGACGAGCTTCAGGCCGTGAATCACGCCCGTGCCGAGCGCGCCGCCCAGGTCCGGCGCGATCGCGGCAAAGGCCAGCATCACGAGTACCGACGGCAGCGTGAAGCCGCAGCAGGCCGCTAGCCCCCCACCCCACCCGGCCCGCAGCAGCCCGATCGAAAACCCCGCCTGGCTGCTCGCGGGTCCCGGCAGAAATTGGCACAGGCCGATCAGGTCGGTGAAGGCTTCATCGTCGAGCCAGCGGCGCCGCTCGACGAACTCGCGCCGGAAGTAGCCGATGTGAGCGATCGGACCGCCGAAACTGGTCAGCCCGAGTTTCAGAAAGACGATGAGAACCTCGATCACGCGCGTGAGCCGTGAGCGGCGCGGCGACGACAAATCAGTATCCATGGATGTGCGGGTTCGAGCGCTGCCGATTTCGAGAGCCGGCGGGCAAGGCGCCGTCGACGGGCTTCGTGTTTGACGACGCACAGTATAGAGGCCTACGGCGCGACCACGCGCCGCACCCGCGCTTGATCTGGGTCAATCGGGCCCCTTGCTTCCCGCAACACACTGGTCGCGACATCCAGAGCACCGCTCGAGTCATGCACGCAGCCGCGCCGCCGATCGTTGGATATCGGCAGTCGCGGTGTGCCCGTCCCATATCACTCATTCAAGCCAGCGAGGAGACTATGTCCACTGTCGCCATCAACCATCAAGCGCCGGAAACGGCCGCCCCGCCGCTTCTGACGGACACGGCCATCGACGGCATGGCCGCCTACGAAGCGCTCGTCAACGAAGCGCGCAGCGACCGGACCGGCTTCTGGGCGCGGCTCGCGCGCGAGCATCTGAGCTGGCGCCGGCCCTTCACCAAGGTACTCGACGAATCGAACGCACCGTTCTTCAAATGGTTCGACGACGGTCTGTTGAACGCGTCGTACAACTGCCTCGATCGTCATCTGCTCGACGGCAATGCCAACAAGACCGCGATCATTTTCGAGGCCGACGACGGCAGCGTGACGACCGTCACCTACCGGCAACTGCATGCGCGCGTGTGCCGCCTCGCGAACGCGCTGCGCGCGCGCGGCATCGCGTGTGGGGACCGCGTGATGATCTATCTGCCGATGTCGATCGAAGGCGTCGTCGCGATGCAGGCCTGCGCGCGCATCGGCGCGTTGCATTCGGTCGTGTTCGGCGGCTTCTCGGCGAAGTCGCTGCATGAACGGATGGTCGATGTCGGCGCCGTCGCCGTCATTACCGCCGACGAGCAGATGCGCGGCGGCAAGAACCTGCCGTTGAAATCCGTCGTCGACGAAGCGCTGAAAATGGCAGGCACCGACGGCATCCATACCGTGATCGTCTATCGGCGCACGGGCGGCTCGATCCTGTGGGACGAACCGCGCGACTGCTGGCTGCACGAACTCGAAGCGGCCCAACCCGACACCTGCGAGCCCGAATGGGTCGGTGCCGAGCATCCGCTGTTCGTGCTGTACACGTCCGGTTCGACCGGCACGCCGAAGGGCGTGCAGCACAGTACGGCGGGCTATCTGCTGTGGGCCGCCGTCACGATGAAGTGGACGTTTGATCTGCGCGCGGACGACGTGTACTGGTGCACGGCCGACATCGGCTGGATCACGGGACACAGCTACATCTGCTATGGCCCGACCGCGGTCGGCGCGACCCAGGTGATTTTCGAGGGCGTGCCGACGTGGCCGGACGCGGGACGGTTCTGGGAGATGATCGCGCGGCACAAGGTCAGCATCTTCTATACGGCGCCCACCGCGATCCGCTCGCTGATCAAGGCCGCCGAGACGGACAGCGGCGTGCATCCGCGCCGCTTCGACCTCGACTCGTTGCGTTTGCTCGGCACCGTCGGCGAGCCGATCAATCCGAGCGCGTGGGAGTGGTTTGCGCGCGAAGTCGGCGGCGGGCGCTGTCCGGTGCTCGACACGTTCTGGCAAACCGAAACGGGCGGCCACATGATCACGCCGCTGCCGGGCGCAACACCGCTCGTCGCGGGATCGTGCACGTTGCCGCTGCCTGGCATCGAGGTGGCGATCGTCGACGAAACCGGCTGCGAACTGCCGAACGGCCAGGGCGGGCTGCTGGTCGTCAAGGAGCCGTGGCCGTCGATGCTGCGCACGATCTGGCGCAATCCCCAGCGGTTCCGCAGCGGCTACTACCCCGCGGACCTGGGCGGCAAGCTCTACCTGGCCGGCGACGGCGCGATCCGCGATCCGCAGACCGGCTACTTCACGATCACCGGCCGCATCGACGACGTGCTGAACGTGTCCGGCCACCGCATGGGCACGATGGAAATCGAATCGGCGCTCGCCGCGCATCCGCTGGTCGCGGAGGCCGCGGTCGTCGGCAGGCCCGACGAGACCATCGGCGAAGCCATCGTCGCGTTCGTCGTGCTCAAGGGCCCACGCCCGCAAGGCACCGAAGCAAGGCAACTCGCCGACCAGTTGCGCGCGTGGGTCGGCAAGGAAATCGGGCCGATCGCCAAACCGAAGGAAATCCGCTTCGGCGACAGCATGCCGAAGACGCGCTCCGGCAAGGTCGTGCGGCGTCTGCTGCGTTCGGTCGCGAAGGGAGAAACGCTCGCGCAGGACATGTCGACCGTCGAAAACCCCGCCGTGCTGCGGCAGTTCGGCCACCACGAGTAAGCCCCCCCGGATCGATTCAGGAGACTTCACGATGAAACCCACCGCACCCAACCCAGCATCGCTCGGCCTTGCGGCTTTCGCGATGACCACCTGGCTGCTCAGCATGATCAACGCAGGCTGGTTCAGCGGCGGCTCGCTCGGTCTCGTGCTCGCCGTCGCGTTCGCGTTCGGCGGCAGCATGCAGATCGTTGCCGGACTGCTGGAGATTCCGCGCGGCAACACGTTCGGCGCCACCGCGTTTCTGAGCTATGGCGCGTTCTGGTGGTCGTTCGGGCTGTTTGCGTTGTTCCTGCACGAGCAGGTGCCGGCCGCGTTCGTCGGCTGGTATCTGCTGTTGTGGGGCGTCTTCACGTTCTATATGTGGATCGCGACGTTCCGCTCATCGCGCGCGCTGCAGTGCGTGTTCGTCGCGCTGTGGGCAACCTTCTTTCTGCTCGCGGCCGGCGAATGGCTCGGTTCGGCGACACTGCGGCACGCGGGAGGCTATGGCGGACTGCTGACCGCGCTGCTGGCGTTCTATCTGTCGGCGGCGGAGATCATCAACGAGTCGTTGGGCCGCACCGTGCTGCCAGTCGGCGCGAAGCCCGGGCTCGTCAAAATGGAAACGGTCGGTGCCGCGGTGGTGACGCGTTTTGCGGAGTGACTGATCGCGCGCATTCGGCGCTTCACCAAGCCCGTCGCGAATCCGACATGCGCGGCGGGTTTTGGCGTCTGGCCGTGCTCATTCAGGCGCGCAATTCGCCCTCGATCGTGCAACGGGGCGCCATCCCATGCCCCCTGGCTTTGCCACGTCCCCAGGACGGATACCACTTGTGGCGCGCGCACGTCCCGGCACGATGCCGATCACCGTTTCGATCTGCCTCGCCTAAGCGGTACGGCTTTCGTTCTCACCGAGCTTGCTGGTCATCGGGGTTCCCTGCCGCTTGCGTCGCGCCCGCGCGTTCGTGCGTCGCCCGTTCGACGAGCGCGCGAATGCGCCCGCTCAGACTGTCGCGCAGCGTGTCGTCGAGCGCGTTGCGCAGCCACGCCGCGGGGGCCGCGTCAGTGTGCGCGTCGTCCGCCGAGCCGAGCTTGTCGCGCACCCACGTCGTCACCTCCGGCGCGACGCCGTCGAACACGCCGGCGGCGAGCGCCGCGAGCAGCGCGATCTGATCGGCGACGCGCAACGCGTTGAAACGCGGCTGCGTGAGCAGCGCGCGAATCCGCTTGCCCCGCTCGATCTGCGCGTTGACGCGTGCGTCCGCGAGACCGCCGAAGCGGCTGAACATCTCCAGTTCGAGAAACTGCGCGTAGTCGAGCCGCAAGCGGCCCGCGACGTCGCGCAGCGCCGCATGCTGCGCCTTGCCGCCGACCCGGCTCACGCTCAGGCCGACATCCACGGCGGGACGCTGGTTCGCGGCGAACAGCGCGGCGTCGAGCACGATCTGTCCGTCCGTGATCGAGATCAGGTTGGTCGGAATGTAGGCCGACAGATTGCCGGCGTCGGTCTCGGCGATCGGCAGCGCGGTCAGCGAACCGCCGCCGAGCGCGGGCGACAGTTTCGCCGCGCGTTCCAACAGTCTGGCGTGCAGATAGAAAATATCACCGGGATACGCTTCGCGTCCGGGCGGCTCGCGCGTGAGCAGCGCGAGTTCGCGATGCGTCGCCGCGTGTTTGGTCAGGTCGTCGATCACGATCAACGCGTGCTGGCCGCGATCGCGAAAGAACTCGGCGATCGACACACCCGCGAACGGCGCGATCCATTGCAGTCCCGACGGCGCGGCCGCCGACGCGACGACGAAGATGCAGCGCTCGAACGCGCCATGCTCGCGCACGGCATCGATCACCCGCTGTACCGCCGTCGCGCGCTGCCCGACGGCGACGTACACGCAAATCACGTCGCTGTGCTTCTGATTGACGATCGCCTCGACGGCGAGCGAGGTCTTGCCCGTCGCGCGATCGCCGATGATCAGTTCGCGCTGCCCTCGCCCGATCGCGAACAGCGCATCGACGACCAGCACGCCCGTCTGCAGCGGTTCACTGACGAAGTCGCGATCGATGATCGCGGGCGCCGCGCGCTCGACAGGCAAACGCGTGGTGGTCCCCACCGCCTCGCCGTCATCGAGCGGCCGGCCGAGCGGATCGACGACGCGGCCGAGCAGCGCGTCGCCGACCGGCACGTCGAGCACGCTGCCGGTCCCCACGACGCGCATGCCGGCCCGCACCGCGTCGCCGCTATCGAGCAGCACGACGCTCGCGCTCGCCACGTCGAGCGAATGAATGAAGCCGCGCACGCCGCATTCGAGTTCGACGACCTCGTCGAGCGCGGCGTCGGGCAGACCCGACACGAACGCGATGCCATCGGCGATCTGTTCGACGCGGCCGATGCTCGCCGCCCGCGGTTCGAGCGCGACGCGCGCGAGCGCGGCGCGTTTGCGCGCGAGCCACGCGTCGGCGGTGTCAGCGCGCGTGGCCATCGTCGCGAAGCAGTTCACCGTGAATCTGGTCGAGCTGATCGCGCCAGCTATTGCGCACCACGGCGTGCGCCCCCGACAGTTCGAGCCCCGCGAGCAGCGTGCGGTCGATGTCGGTATCGAATTCGAGGCGCTGTGCGAAGGCGGCCGCGAGCGCCGTTTCGCACGCGGCGTGCTCGTCCGGCGTCAACGCGCGCGGCGCGCTAACACGCAGCGGCACGTCCCCGGCAAGCGCGGCGCGCGCGCCGGGCGACAGCCGGCGCACGCCGTCCGCGAGTCCGTCGATGAACCCGGCAACGCGCAGGTCCTCGGGCGACCGGTCGAGCAACTGGTCGAGCAGCTTGCCCGCGATGTCGACGGCGAGCTGCGCGGCCGCCGCCGACGCGGCTTCGGCCTCGCCCGCGCGCTCGCGCTGCCGGTCCGCGGCCGCCTGGGCGCGCAGCCGCTCGGCCTCGTCGCGCGCGGCGTCGAGCAGCGCCGCGTGCTGTGTGCGTGCGTCGGCCTCGACCGTCGCGAACGCCTGCGCGCGCTGCGTGGCGAGTTGCTCTCGTTCGGCCCGCAGCGCCTCGCGTTCGGCCTGCGCCGCGAGCTTCGCGGCGTTCGCGTCGCCGGTCAGCGCATTCGCGCTCGCCTGTCGCTCCGCGATGATCTTCGCGACCGGACGGAACAGAAAGCGCGCGAGCAGCCAGACCAGAATCAGCGCGTTGAGCGTCTGCAGCGCGAGCGTCGACCAGTCGATTTTCATCGCATGCCCTACTTGACGAACGGGTTGGCGAACAGCAACAGCAGCGCGACCACGAGGCAATAGATCGCCATCGTCTCGATCATCGCGAGCCCGACGAACAGCGTGCGCGACAGCGTGCCCGCCGCATCGGGCTGCCGCGCGATCGCGTCCATCGCGGCGGCGACCGCGCGGCCCTCGGCGAGCGCGGGCCCGATCGCGCCGAACGCCACGGCGAGCGCGGCGGCGGCGATGCTGACGATTTCGATGAGGTTCATGCCGGTCCTTTCTGATTGTCGTGAACGGCGGCGCGCGACTCGCCGACGGCGGCGCCGATGAATACCATCGCGAGCACCGCGAAAATGTAGGCCTGCACCGCGCCGGTCAGCAGATCGAGCGCCATCAACGGAATCGGCACGAGCAGCCCGGCCAGCGACAGCACGATGCCGACCACGAAGACGCCGCTCATCACGTTGCCGAACAGGCGCACCACCAGCGAAAACGTGCGCGTGATCTGCTCGACGATGTTCAGCGGAATCATCACCCAGGCCGGTTCGGCGAACGTCGCGAGATAGCCGCGCCAGCCGCGCGAGCGCACGCCGCACACGAGCGTCGCGGCGAGCACGACGAGCGCGAGCGCGGCATCCGTTTCCAGGTGCGCGGTGGGCGGCTCGACGCCCGGAATCAGCGACGACCAGTTCGCGATCAGCACGAACAGGAACAACGTGCCGATCAGCGCGCGATACGGCGCGGGCTCGGTCTGCATCGTGTCGCGGATTTGCGTATCGAGCGTGCCGACCAGCAGTTCGAGCGCGGTCTGCGTGCGCGACGGCATGATGGACAGCTTGCGCGTGAGCCACAGCGAGACGAGCGTCATGACCGCCATGATCACCCACGTGAGGACCACGGGCGTGGTGATCACGAGCGGACCGAGGCGTACGAGCGGCTCGGTGACGAGCGGCGAATGAATCACGACGTCGCTCGCCGCATGCCGAGCGCCACACCGCGCGCCCACAGGAAACCGCCGATGCCGCCGAGCAACGCGAACGCGCCCGCTTTCGCCAGCAGGACGAATAAAGCGGCCGTCAGCGCGAGCCGCGCCAGTTGCAGCGCGAAGGCGCGCAGCACGCGTCCTCGTGCGAAGTACGCGACGTTCCAGCGCAGCGTAGCGAAGTGCAGCGCACCGCTCAGCAAGCCGACCGCCATTCCCGTGGCGGCAAGCGCGAGCGTGTCGGTGAAATGAAACGTGGTGGCGTCAATCACGATCTCTCCTTTGCTGTCGATGCATCCAGCGCCATGCGGACCATAGGCCGATGCCCGCGCCGATCATCAGAAGCGGCGCCGCAAAAAACACCCGCGTACCGGCGATGCGGTCGAGCCAGCGCCCGAGCGCGAGGCAAAGCAGGATCGGCAGCACGATCGTCCAGCCGAGAATGCCGATCTGGCCGAGTCGCGCGCCCAGCGACGGCTCCGGATTCGCGCGCCCGGTCCGCTCGCGGCTCGCCGCGCGCTGCGCGGCTTGCGCGACGCGATCAGCGGGTTCGCCTGGTTCGTCGCGTTTGCCATCCGTTTTCCCGTTTGCCTTGCCGGCAGCAGGCCGCATCGTCATCCCGGTTCTCCACGTGTGGCTTGCGGGCGCAGATAGCGCAGCATCTGGCGCACGGCCTGGGCGTGCAGACGCGTTTGCTCCACGCGCGCGCGCCGCATCGCGTCGAGCTGCGCGGCACGCGCGCGGCGCACGTCCGCTTCGAGCGCTTCGAGCGAGTCGCCCGGCACCGCTTCGCGGCACGCAAGCGAGACGGCCGTGCCGTGCGAGACGATCAGCACGCCACCATCGACGGCACAGTAATGCTCGCCGCCATCCGCCGTGCGCCAGCGCACCACCGATGCGCTCAACAGCGTGACCATGTCCGCATGCCCCACGCGCACGCCAAAAGCACCGCTTTCATCCTCGGCGCGCAACGACACGACCGGCAAGCCGTCGACCACGACGCGCGCCGGTGTCGCGATCGTCAGAGACAGGCCATGCTGGGGCATCGCACACTCCTCGTCACGCCGCGACGGCGCTCGCGGCCGTCGACCTGCCGCGGGCTTCGTTGTCGCGCGCCTCGTCCAGCGCGCCGACCATGTACAGCGATCGCTCCTGCCAGTCGTCGCACTCCCCGGCGAGAATCGCCTTGCAGCCGACGATCGTCTCGGCGAGCGCGACCGTTCTGCCGGGCTGTCCGGAGAACGCCTCGGTGACGGCGAACGGCTGCGTCAGAAAGCGCTGCAGACGGCGCGCGCGCTGCACGGCGCGGCGGTCGTCGATGCCGAGTTCCTCGATACCGAGCAACGCGATCACGTCCTGCAGCTCACGCTGATGTTCGAGCAGGCGTCGCACCTCGTTGGCGAGCGCCGCGTGCTCCGCGCCGACGACGAGCGGATCGAGCAGGATCGACGACGAGGCGAGCGGATCGATCGCCGGATACATGCCCTCGGCGGCGAGCGCGCGCGACAGCACGATCATGCTGTCGACATGCGAGGCGATCGTCGTCACGGCGGGGTCGGTGAAGTCGTCGGCGGGTACGTAGACGGCCTCGATCGCCGTGACCGCAGCGTTGCCCACCGACACGATCCGCTCCTGCAACGCTGCTACCTCGCTCGCGAGCGTCGGCTGATAGCCGACCCGCGACGGCATGCGCCCGAGCAGCCCCGACACTTCCGCCCCCGCCTGCACGAAGCGAAACACGTTGTCCATCAGCAGCAGCACGTTCTGGCCGCGCTCGTCGCGAAAGTACTCGGCGATCGTCAGCGCGGTGAGCGGCACCCGCCAGCGTGCGCCAGGCGGTTCGTTCATCTGTCCGTAGACGAGCACGGCGCGCGGCAACACGCCCGAGCCGCGCATGTCGGACAGCATTTCGTGCCCCTCGCGGGAACGCTCGCCGACGCCGGCGAACACCGACATGCCGCCGTAGCGCGCGGCCATCGCGTGAATCAGCTCCATCACGAGCACCGTCTTGCCGACGCCCGCACCGCCGAACATCGCGGCCTTGCCGCCATGCGCGAGCGGCGTCAGCAGATCGACGATCTTGATGCCGGTCTCGAACAGCCGCGTGGCGCCGCGCTGCGCCGCGAGCGGCGGCGGGGCGCGATGGATCGGCCTGCGTTCCACGGTCTCGGGCGCGGGCGCGCCGCCGTCGCGCATCACACCGGCGACGTCGAGCAGTCTGCCGAGCACCGCGTCGCCGACCGGCACCTCGATGGGGCCCGCGCCGACCCGCACGGCGGCGCCGCGCGCGAGGCCCGCGGTGGCCTGCAACGCCAGCGCGCGCACCGTGCGCTCGCTGGTGTGCGCCTGCGCTTCCGCGAGGATCGAGGTCCCGTCCGGCCGCGTAATCCACAGCGCGGTATCGACTGGCGGCAGTTCGTGCGTGTCGAACTGGACATCGACGACCGCGCCGCGCACGGTGCTCACGCGCCCGCTTGCGGCAACCGTAGTCGTCGGCGGCGCGGTGTTTTGACGGCCTGCGCTCTCTGCAATTGGCACGTGGTGCTCCAACGATCAGTTGCAAACCCCTTCACGCTGACGAAACGTCCAGCATCAAATCGGGACCGTCTATGACGCTTCGATCAACACCTTCAGCGCGCGCGTGCTCGACGCGCGGGAGAACGTTTCGTAAGCCGAAAGAATATCGTCGAGCCGGAAGCGATGCGTGATCAGACGCGTGGGATCGATCCGCCCCGCCTTGACCGTCTTCATCAGCATCGGTGTACTGACGGTATCGACGAGACGCGTCGTGATCGCGATGTTGCGATCCCACAGTTTTTCCAGATGCAGATCGCACTTGACGCCGTGCACGCCGATGTTCGCGATCGTTCCACCCGGCGCGACCAGTTGCTGGCAAAGCTCGAACGTCGGCGCAATGCCGACCGCCTCGATCACGCAGTCGGCGCCTACCGATTCGGTCAGCTTCAGCACTTGCGCGAGCGCATCGGCACGCGCGTTGTCGATGCAAGCGGTCGCGCCGAAGCGTTGCGCGACCTCGAGCCGGTTCGCGTCGGGATCGATCATGATGATCTGCGCCGGCGAGTAGAACTGCGCGGTCAACAGCGCAGCGAGACCGATCGGCCCGGCGCCGACGATCGCCACGGTGCAGCCCGGCTGAACCTTGCCGTTGAGCACGCCGCACTCGAAGCCGGTCGGCAGAATGTCGGACAGCATCACGAGCGCCTCTTCGTCGAGGCCAGCCGGAATGCGGTACAGACTGCTCTGCGCATGCGGAATGCGCACATATTCGGCCTGCGTGCCGTCGATCCGGTTACCGAGAATCCAGCCGCCCGTCGTGCAATGCGAATACATGCCGCGCCGGCAGTAGTCGCAGCGGCCGCACGAGGTGATGCACGAGATCAGCACGTGATCGCCGGCCGCGAGCCCGCTCACCGCCTCGCCGACCTGATGCACGACACCGACGCCTTCATGGCCGAGAATGCGGCCCGGCTCGCAGGTCGGCACGTCGCCTTTGAGAATGTGCAGATCGGTGCCGCAGATCGTCGTGCGGGCGACTTTGACGATTGCATCGGTGGGCGCCGTGAGTTCGGGTAACGGCCGTTCGTCGAGCGACTTTTTGCCGGGACCGTGATAAACGAGTGCTTTCATGACGGACTTCTCCTATGGCCGGAATGAAACACGATGCGTGGTGGCAATCGTGTGCGTGCCTGAACCTGGTCGTGTCATGCGTCGGCTAGCGCCGGCGGGAACGTAATGCGTCACGCGCTTACATCATCAGCCCCAGCGTGGCGGGCGGCTTGATCTGGGTCAAGCACCACGAAAACAACGCCGACGCGTCGATGTCGGCCATTTTCTCGAGTTCTTGCAGATAGAGGCCGGGAAAGGGCCCCGCGCCTGCCTGCACATCGGCCGCGAAGAAGCTGCGCGCGCGAGCACCTCGGTCACGTCGCCGAAGTCGGAGATGAGGGCCGCGTGCGAATTGGGCGCGCGCCGGAACCAGAGTGGCGTCGGATTGCTCGACCTGGTCGGCTCGGATGATCGCCCACAAAAAATCGAAGACATCGCTATATCACGGCATACGGTTTGCCGATATTGGAGGTTGCGGGGACGCATGCGCCGCGAGAAGCTGCTGATGGCGTGCTTCGGTGGCGTCGTCGGCGGGGAACATGCATTCGATGCGCAACTCCTGCGCGGCCACGTTTTGCGGTGTGCCCACGGTCGTGACCATCGAGAAATAGCGCAGCACCACGCCTTCGCTGATGAAGCCGAGCGGAACCATCGGCAGCGTCGCGGGTGTCGTGGACGAGCCATGATGCGTCTTCCAGTCGCGCGGCACGTCGGGATACGCAAGCAGTTCATCGAGTAGACGCTTCGTGGTGGCGCCGATTACATGACCGACCGACTCGCGATACACGCGTTGCAGCAGACTTCGCGCGACCTCCTGCCAATCGGCGACGAACGGACGCATGCCATGTGGATCGAAGATCAGATGCAGCATGTTGCGCGGGCCTTCGCGCGTGGTCATGTCGATGAAGCAGTTGAAGAAGCGCGGGGCCGCGTCGTTGGTCATCAGCACGTTCCAGTCGCGGTCCATCACGAGCGCCGGAAACGGCTCATGCTGACGCACGACCCGTTCGAGCGCGCGAACCACGCCGTGCATTTCCTGCGCATTCCACGGTGCTTCCGAATAGATCGGTGCATAACCCGCGGCAAGCAGCAGCGCATTGCGCTCGCGCAGCGGCACGTCGAGGGTCTGCGCAAGCGTCAGCAGCGTGTCGCGGCCCGGCACGCTGCGCCCGCTTTCGATGAAGCTGATCTGCCGCTGCGAGATGCCGGCCTCGAGCGACAGATCGAGCTGACTCACGCCACGCACGTCACGCCAGTAGCGCAACAGACTGCCGAGATCGCCCGGCTGCACTTTCGGATCGTGACTCGTGACGTTCATGGTGTTGCCCTCCTGTTGATGCCTGAACGGGATCGCTTCAGCGCGCGGGCGCGTGCCACGCGAATTCTGCGAACTGCGTTTCGAGCGGCGGCTCGGTCACGCTGCCGGTGTAGTTCGTGATCGTCGACGCGGCGACCACCGCAACCACCTCGAGAATCTGCTCCGCGCTGAAACCTGCCGCGAGAAAGCGTTGCCGGTCCTCATCGGCGAGGCGGCCGCGTTTTTCGATCAGCGTGCGCGCGAGCGTCGACAGCGCCGCGAGCCTCGTGTCGTCGGGCACGCCGCCGTGCCGGATTGCCTCGACATCGGCGCGGCGCAGGCCCGCGTTCAAGCCGAGCGCGGTATGAAACGCAACGGCCCATTCGCTCGCGTTCGTCACGGCGTTAGTGAGCAGCAGCGTCTGGATCTCCGGTTCGGTCAGACTGCTCGCATGCACGCGCTCGAACAGGCCGATGAAGCCGTTGATCAGCACCGGTGAAGCCGCCATCTTGGCCGCGATGTTCGGAATCACGCCGAACGCCTGCTGCAGTTTGCGCAGCACGGGTTTCGATTGCTCTGGAGCGGACTCGATCGTGTGAACGGGATAGCTGGACATGGTATCTCCTTGACGTGTGCGCCATCGGAGCGACGGCGCGGTAGTCGAAGAGTAGAGGCAGCCGCGCGGCGCGCCAATTACATCGGATGTCATCGCCACCGGCCATGCGGCGGCGGCTTCTTTCCGGCGAGCCGCCTGGACGCGGCCTATCATGTTGGAGTTTGTTCCCCTCTTGTCCCGTTCGTCACTGGAAAGGAAGAACATCATGCCCACGATGAAAGCAGTCGAAGTGAAGCAGGCCGGCGGCCCGCTCGAACTGGTCGAACGCGAAGTGCCCGAGGCGGGCGCGGGTCACGTGCGTATCAGGATTCAGGCTTGCGGCATCTGCCATAGCGATGCGATGACCAAGGAAGGCCTGTGGCCGGGCCTGGCCTATCCGCGTGTGCCAGGTCACGAGATCGCGGGCGTGATCGATTCGGTCGGTGCGGGTGTCGAGGGCTGGCAGCTCGGGCAGCGTGTCGGGGTCGGCTGGCACGGCGGGCATTGCGGCAAATGCGACCACTGCCGCCAGGGCGACTTCGTGCTGTGCAAGTTCGCCCTCATCCCCGGCATCAGCTACGACGGCGGCTACGCCGAATACATGGTGGCCCCGGTCGAAGCCCTGGCGCGCATTCCCGACGATCTGTCCGATGTCGATGCCGCGCCGCTGCTCTGCGCGGGCATCACGACGTTCAACGCGATACGCAATAGCGGCGCGCGCGCCGGTGAGGTGGTCGCGATTCTCGGGATCGGCGGCCTCGGTCATCTCGGCGTGCAGTTCGCGCGCAAGATGGGCTTTCGCACGGTGGCGATCGCGCGCGGTCAGGACAAGGCCGCGCTCGCGCAGCAACTGGGTGCGCATCACTACATCGACAGCAAAACGGAAAACGTCGCCGAGAAGCTGCAGGCACTGGGCGGCGCGAAGCTGATACTCGCCACGGTGACGAGCGGCAAGGCGATGACCGCGACGCTCGGCGGTCTCGGCCTGAACGGCAAGCTCGTGATGGTCGGCGTGTCCGAAGAGCCGGTCGAAGTGCCGATCGTGCAGTTCATCATGGGACGCAACTCGGTGCAAGGCTGGCCCTCCGGCACCTCGGCCGATTCGCAGGACACGCTCGCGTTCAGCGCGCTCACCGGTGTCAAGCCGATGATCGAAGAGTATCCGCTCGCCGAGGCGGCGCAGGCCTTCGACCGGATGATGAGCGGTCACGCGCGTTTCAGGGTGGTGTTGAAGATGGTCTGAGTGGCTGCCTCCGGTGGAGGCAACGGAGATTGCATGACCATTCTGGTTACGGGCAGCACGGGTGTCATCGGCACCCGATGCTCGAATATCTGAAAGGCTGCGGCGCAGAAGCAGTGACGAGGCGAAGAAAAAGCGCGCTTGCCGGCATCCCGGCAAGCGCGCTCGATGACTTCGCAAATCCACCTACAAAAACTGCGTCGACGTGGCAAAGAACCACTCGCCAGCACCGGCTGGATCAAGCCAGATCGAAACGATCCAGATTCATCACTTTGACCCACGCGGCAACGAAGTCGCGCACGAATTTCTCCTTGCCGTCCTCGCTCGCGTAGACCTCGCCCAAGGCGCGCAGCACCGAGTTCGAGCCGAACACCAGATCGACGCGCGTACCGGTCCACTTGACCTCGCCGCTCTTCGTGTCGGCACCTTCGAACGTTTCCGCGGCTTCCGACACCGGCGTCCATTCCGTGCCCATGTCGAGCAGGTTACGGAAGAAGTCGTTGGACAGCGTTTCCGGCTTGCTCGTCAGCACACCTTCTTTGCCAGCCCCCACCTTCAGCACGCGCAGGCCGCCGATCAGCACCGTCATCTCGGGCGCCGTCAACGTCAGCAGTTGCGCCTTGTCGATCAGCAGCTTCTCCGCCGCCACCGGGAACTTGCCGCCCAGATAGTTGCGGAAGCCGTCGTGGACCGGCTCCAGCACCGCGATCGCCTGGACGTCGGTCTGCTCCTGCGACGCATCCATGCGACCCGGCGAGAACGGCACCGTCACCTGCTGCCCGGCGTTCTTCGCAGCCTGCTCGATACCGGCGCCACCCGCCAGCACGATCAGGTCGGCAAGCGAAATCTTCTTGCCGCCGGACTGCGCACCGTTGAACTCGCTCTGGATGCCTTCGAGCACCTTCAGCACCTTCGCGAGCTCAGCGGGCTGGTTGACGGCCCAGTCCTTCTGCGGTGCGAGCCGGATGCGCGCGCCGTTGGCGCCGCCGCGCTTGTCCGAGCCGCGGAACGTCGAGGCCGAGGCCCACGCGGTCGTGACCAGCTGCGACACCGACAGCCCCGACGCGAGGATCTTCTGCTTCAGCGCCGCGACGTCCTTGTCGTCGACGAGCGGGTGATCGACGGCCGGAATCGGGTCCTGCCACAGCAGTTGCTCCGACGGCACTTCCGGGCCAAGATAGCGGGCGCGCGGACCCATGTCGCGGTGCGTCAGCTTGAACCACGCGCGCGCGAACGCGTCGGCGAACTCGTCGGGGTTGGCCATGAAGCGCCGCGAAATCTTTTCGTAGATCGGGTCGAGGCGGAGCGACAGGTCGGTCGTCAGCATCGTCGGCAGCACTTTCTTCGACGGGTCGTGCGCGTGCGGATACGTGGCCTGCGCGTCCTTCGCGACCCACTGGTTCGCACCCGCCGGGCTCTTCGTCAGCTCCCACTCGTGGCCGAACAGGCTCTGGAAGTAGCTCATGTCCCACTGCGTCGGCGTCGCGGTCCACGTGACTTCGATTCCGCTCGAGATCGTATCGCCGCCCTTGCCGGTGCCGAAGCTGCTGCGCCAGCCGAGCCCCTGGTTCTCGAGGCCAGCACTTTCCGGTACAGGGCCGACGCTATCGGCAGGACCCGCGCCGTGCGTCTTGCCGAACGTGTGGCCTCCGGCGATCAGCGCGACAGTCTCCTCGTCGTTCATGGCCATGCGGGCGAACGTTTCGCGGATGTCGACCGCCGCGGCAAGCGGATCGGGATTGCCGTCCGGGCCTTCAGGATTTACGTAGATCAGGCCCATCTGCACCGCGCCGAGCGGGTTTTCGAGGTTGCGTCCGGGCGGATCGGTGCGGCTCTTCTCAGTGCCGTGCAATTCCTCGTCGGCGACGATCACGCCTTCGTCGCTTTCCCTGCCGGCCGCGCCCTTGCCGTAGCGCACGTCGCCGCCGAGCCAGGTCTTTTCATTGCCCCAGTAGACGTCCTGATCCGGTTCCCACGTGTCCTCGCGGCCGCCGCCGAAACCAAAAGTCTTGAAGCCCATCGTTTCGAGCGCGACATTGCCGCTCAGGATCATCAGGTCGGCCCACGAAATTTTCTGGCCGTACTTCTGCTTGATCGGCCACAGCAGTCGGCGCGCCTTGTCGAGGCTCACGTTGTCCGGCCAGCTGTTGAGCGGCGCGAAACGTTGCTGGCCGCGCCCCGCGCCGCCGCGGCCGTCGCCGATGCGGTACGTGCCGGCGCTATGCCATGCCATACGGATCAACAGCGGACCGTAGTGGCCGAAGTCCGCGGGCCACCAGGGCTGCGAATCGGTCATCAGCGCGGCGAGGTCTTTCTTGACCGCGGCGTAGTCGAGGCTCTTGAATGCCTCGGTATAGTTGAAGTCTTTGTCTAGCGGATTGGAGCGGTTCGAATGCTGGTTGAGCAGGTCGAGGCGCAATTGCTTCGGCCACCAGTCCCGATTGGTCGTCCCGCCGCCGGCGGTATGGATGAACGGGCACTTTGCTTCGTTTGACATGCGTTCTCTCCTTTGGAGGATGTCTCCGTTGTCGATCGGAGTCGGTGCCTGGGTACTTTCTCCAATCCCATGCAAGGTACTTGTTATGCGTTTGTCATCGTGTCAGGCTTGCGTGGCAATTTGACGACCCGAAAACCCGACAGTCAGCCGAATGGCTCGGCAGTGCACTCATGAAATCCAGGGGCGAGGGCAACGCAGCCGATGTCCGAAACGGCTGACTCCGGTCGGCGCTCCACTCCTATTCGAATATAGGCGAGGACAAAGTTCAATAGAATTCGAATACGGCAATGCCACTAATAGACGGCGACTATAGCGGACGCAAAACGAGCGCCGCCCTGCATCACTATATGCCGATCGATCGTCACCGCGTCGAAGCTTGAGCGCACCCGGCTGTTTTGCGCCAGGCGCAGCCGACTGTGTGATAGGGTTTCGCGTTTCGTCCGTAACAGAATGGGCACCGCTTTCTCTTCAGGCAAGCGCTTCTGATAGCACCTGAGCGAAGCAGAATGACGCCAACCGGCGTGCGCCCGAGGAGTATCCCGAACCGTGTCCAAAGCCGTGCCGAAAGCTGCCCCGAACGCTGAGCTCGCCACCGTCCAGCCCGTCGAATCGCTCGTCGTGCCGGAACTGCTCGATGGCCGCGACGGCACCAATCGCGGCGCGGCGGAAAACTCGCAGCTATCGGCGCGCAACGACCTCGACGCCGTGCGCGCCTGGCTGTCCAATTACGCGGACACCAAGACCACCTTCGACAACTACCGCAAGGAAGCGGAGCGGCTGCTGCTGTGGGCCGTCGTGCAGCTCGGCAAGCCGCTGTCGTCGCTGACGCACGAGGATCTGCTGCTGTTCAAGGCGTTCATCGCCGATCCGCAGCCGGCCGCGCGCTGGGTGTCGGCGAACGGCGGCAAGTACGCGCGCGGCGACGCGCGCTGGCGGCCGTTCAACGGGCCGCTGTCGCCGGCCAGCCAGCGCCAGGCGCTGATCATCCTGAACGCGATGTTCACGTGGCTCGTCAATGCCGGCTATCTGCGCGGCAATCCGATGGCGCTCCTGCGACAACGCGCGAAGCGCTCGGCGCCGCGCGTGACGCGCTATCTGTCGACGTCGCTGTGGGACGAAGTGAAGCTGTTCGTCGAGCAGCTGCCGCAAGATACCGATGCGCAACGCGCATACTACGCGCGTTGCCGCTGGCTGACCACGCTGTTCTATTTGCAGGGCATGCGCATTTCCGAGGTGGCTGGCGGGCAGATGGGCCAGTTCTTCAGAAGGCTCGGCGCCGATGGTCAGGACCAGTGGTGGCTCGAGACGCTCGGCAAGGGCGACAAGGAGCGGATCGTGCCGGTGTCGGCAGAACTGGTTCAGGAGCTGCGCAGCTACCGCACGCTCAATGGCCTCGCCGCCCTGCCGACCCGCGCCGAGGAAACGCCGCTCGTGCTGCCGTTCAAGGGCCGCAACCGCTGCCTGTCGCGCTCGGCGATTCACGACGCGATCAAGGGCATCTTCGCGGGCGCGGCCATGTGGCTGCGTGCGCGCGGTCCCGAATTCGCCGATCGCGCCGACGAGCTCGAGCGTGCGTCGGCGCACTGGCTACGGCATACGGCCGGTTCGCATCAGGCGGACGGCGGCGTCGATCTGCGCACGATCCGCGACAACCTCGGCCACGTTTCGCTGAATACGACCAGTCTTTACCTCCACACCGAGGACGACGTGCGGCATACCGAGACCGTTAATCGACACCGGATGAACTGGGACGACGCGAAGTCCGAAGACGGCAATGCGGGCGGCAACTAAGCGCGGATCGGGCGGGTGAAACGCGCCGCCGGAATTTTTGCGTTATTTCTTTCTTCTTTCTATTTCCCAGTTGGATCAATTCATCAGGCGATGCGCGCCGGGCATGCGTTTGCGCCTGCGCGTCTACCCGCTCGTTTCCCTGGTCGTCGATTCATATCTCAAGAATGCAAAACGCCGACCGTTAAACGGGCGTCGCTCGACAAATAACCAATACAAACCGGGTAATGAACTTGAAAACCATCACCAACGCGCTGTTGGCGTCGGCTGCGTGCGCTACCTTTCTCGCGGGCTGCGTGACCAGTGGGCAAGGCCGGCTCGTCAACGCCCCGAACCGGGTCAACGAAGTGAGCGTGACCGCGTATCAGCCGTTGCCGACCGATGTGTACGTCGCCAATGTGGTCGATCGCGATGTGGTGCTCGTCGGCGGCGATACGTATATCTGGGTCGTCGGCCGGGACGGCGTCCGGCATCGCCAGTTCTATGCTCATGGCGATCATCGCGCCGAGGTTTTCCATCGCCGTGAGGAACTGCATCGCGTGATGGCGAGCCATGACGGTCATCTGCCGGAGCATCCGGGCGGCGGCGAGCATCCGGGCGGCGCGCATCCGCCGCTCGGGCACCCGGGCGGCCCCGCGCCGGCGATGGCCGCGCACGGACAGCCGCCGCGAGCCGACAGGCACGCCGCCGGACCGGTCAGGTCTGCGCCCGCGACGGCCGCGCACGGACAACCGCGCCGCGCCGTCATGCATGTCGCCGAGCCGCTCAGGCCCGCGCCCGCAGCATCGGCAAAGCGGGTGTCGAAGGATCCGAAGAAGTCGTAACGTCGCTGCCAGGCGCGCTGCCAAAGCGCCTTCCTGCATCGCCCGCTTCCCCCAACTCCCCGCCAATCCCACCCCATTGCCCGCTAGAATTGCCGGCTTTGCCCGCGTCGGGCGCGCCGCAAGGCAAAATACGGGTTTTGCGCGCGCCGCACGCGCGGCCGACCCGGTCGCGAAGCGTCCCCAAGCCGTTTTCGGGCCCGGCGGTTGCATCGTCGCTCCGGGCCGCGCGCCGACCCGCAACATCACAGCCCCGCCCGGCCCGTCAGCTTCGCTGCCCGGCGCACGCGGCGCGGCGAGGACCGCTCGTCCCCAACAGAGCAGATCAGGAGCCTTTATGAGCGATTCGAATCCATCCTTCCTCGGCCGCATTTCGCTGGCCGTCGGCACGTTTTTCAGCATTCTCGGCAATGGCGACTTCGCCGCCGAGGTCCTGCGCCTGCGCAACGGCGAAAAGATCGGCGCGGCCCCGGCAGCCGCCCCCGCCGCCACGCCAACCCCGGCCCCCGCCGCCGCCCCGCAACCGAAGCCGCAACCCGCGCCGGTGCTGAAGGAGGCCTCCCCCGACGCCGCGCTGCAACTGCTCGGCCTGCTGCAACGCGACGCGCGCTTCATCGATTTCGTCGAGGAGGACATCAAGGCCTATAGCGACGCCGACATCGGCGCGGCCGCGCGCCTCGTGCACGAAGGCTGCCGTGCGACGCTGCGCGAGCACTTCACGATCCGCCCGGTGCGCGACGAAGCCGAAGGCAGCCGCGTGACGCTGCCCGCAGGCTTCGACGCGAGCTCGGTCCGTTTGACCGGCAACGTGGTCGGCAATGCGCCGTTCAACGGCAGCATCAGCCATCGCGGCTGGCGCGTCGAGGATGTGCGTCTGCCGAAGCTGGCGGACGGTCATAACGCAACAGTCATCGCACCGGCGGAGGTGGAGCTATGAGCGACGCACGCTATTCGATCGGCATCGATCTCGGCACCACGCACTGCGCGTTGTCCTACGTGGACACGCACGCGAGCGACGGCGAGAAAACCACCCAGGACGTGCTGTCGATCGCCCAGCTCACGGGCCCCGGCGCAATCGATAATCTGCCGCTGCTGCCCTCGTTCCTGTACCTGCCGCATCCCGACGAACTGGCCTCCGGCGACCTCTACCTGCCGTGGACCGGCCAGCGCGAATTCGCGGTCGGCGAATTCGCGCGCAGCCGCGGCGCCGGCACCCCGATCCGGCTCGTGTCGAGCGCGAAAAGCTGGCTGTGCCATCCGGGCGTCGACCGGCGCGCGGGCATTCTGCCGAACGATGCGCCGCCCGAAGTCGCGCGTGTGTCGCCGCTGGAAAGCTCGGTGCGCTACCTGACGCACCTGCGCGAGGCGTGGGACCACGCGCATCCGGACGCGCCGTTCGGCGAGCAGGACGTCACCGTGACGATCCCCGCGTCGTTCGACCCCGCGGCGCGCGAGCTGACGGCGGAGGCCGCCGAGGCCGCCGGCTTCACCCGCATGACGCTGCTCGAAGAGCCGCAGGCGGCGCTCTATAGCTGGATCCAGAAGAGCGGCGGCCAGTGGCGCAAGCAGGTCAAGATCGGCGACATCATCCTCGTCGTCGACGTCGGCGGCGGCACGACCGACCTGTCGCTGATCGCGGTGATCGAGCGCGACGGCAATCTCGAACTGCATCGCGTCGCGGTCGGCGATCACATCCTGCTCGGCGGCGACAACATGGACCTCGCGCTCGCGCACGTGGTCGCGCGCAAGCTCGCGGCGCAGGGTACCCAGGCCGACGCGTGGCAACTGCGCGCGCTCACCTACGCGTGCCGCGCGGCGAAGGAAACGCTGCTCAGCGATCCCGCCACCGACACCGTGCCGCTCGTCGTGCCGAGCCGCGGCTCGAAGCTGATCGGCGGCTCGATCCGCACCGAGCTGACGCGCGCCGAACTGACACAGACGATCCTCGACGGCTTCTTCCCGCAGATCGACAGCGCCGCGCGTCCGGTGAGCCGCGCGCGGGTCGGTCTGACGCAGCTCGGCCTGCCGTATGCGCAGGACGCGGGCATCACGCGGCATCTGGCGGCGTTCCTCGGGCGTCAGGTCGGCGCGCTGGCGGAACTCGAAGGGCTGCGCGAGCATGTCGCGCCCAACGCGAGCTTCCTGCATCCGACCGCGGTGCTGTTCAACGGCGGCGTGTTCAAGTCGACGCTGCTGGTCGAACGGATCATGGGCACGCTGAACGGCTGGCTCGCGACCGAAGGCGCGGCTCCGGCCCGTCTGCTCGAAGGCGCGGACCTCGATCTGGCGGTCGCGCGCGGCGCGGCCTACTACGGCTACGTGCGGCGCGGCCGCGGCGTGCGGATTCGCGGCGGCACCGCGCGCGCGTACTACATCGCGATCGAATCGGCGATGCCGGCCGTACCCGGGCTCGAGCCGCCGGTGCAGGCGCTGTGCGTCGCGCCGTTCGGCATGGAAGAAGGCACCGACGCCGAGCTGCCCGCGCAGGAGTTCGGGCTGGTCGTCGGCGAGCCCGTGCATTTCCGCTTTTTCGGCTCGTCGGTGCGTCGTCAGGATCAGGTCGGCACGCTGCTCGATTACTGGGGCCCGGAGGAGTTGCAGGAACTCGAGGAAATCGAGGCGACGCTGCCGGCGGCCGGCCGCACCGCCGGCGAAGTCGTGCCGGTGAAGCTGCACGCGCGCGTGACCGAAGCGGGCACGCTCGAACTCGAAGCGATCCCGCGCGGCTCCGACGAGCGCTGGAAAGTCGAATTCGACGTGCGCGGCAATGCGAATGCGTGATTGACATGAAGCGGTACAGCGTCGGCATCGATCTGGGCACCAGCAACACGGTGCTCGCGTACGCGCAAGCCGGATCGCAGCAGATTCGTGTGTTCGAGATCGAGCAACTCGTGAGCCCCGGCGAAGTCGCCGCGCGGCCGCTGCTGCCGTCGGTGCGCTATCAGGCGGCCGACGGCGAACTGAGCGCGGCCGATCTGCAGTTGCCGTGGTCCGGTGCGCGTGCGGCGTCGGGCCTCGGTAAGGACGCGACGCAGCCGGTCGTGGTCGGCCGGCTCGCGCGGCTGCTCGGCGCGCAGGTGCCGGGGCGGCTCGTCGCCAGCGCGAAAAGCTGGCTGTCGCACGCGTCGGTCGATCGCGTCGCGCCGATCCTGCCGTGGGGCGCGCCCGACGACGTCCGCAAGATTTCGCCGCTCGAGGCGAGCGCGAGCTACCTCGCGCACGTGCGCGCCGCATGGAACCAGCACTTCCCGAAGGCGCCGCTCGAACAGCAGGACGTCGTGCTGACGGTGCCCGCTTCGTTCGACGAAGGCGCGCGCGCATTGACCGTCGAAGCGGCGCGGCTCGCGGGGCTGCCGTCGCTGCGGCTGCTCGAAGAGCCGCAGGCCGCGTTCTACGACTGGCTGTTCCGGCATCGCGACACGCTTGCCGACGAGTTGGCGGACACCCGGCTCGTGCTGATCTGCGACGTCGGCGGCGGCACCACCGATCTGACGCTGATCGAAGTCGGCCTGTCCGACGACGGCGAGCCGCGCCTGACGCGCGTCGGTGTCGGCAATCATCTGATGCTCGGCGGCGACAACATGGACCTCGCGCTCGCGCATCGGGTCGAGGCGCGGCTGTTGGGTGGTGCCGGCGGCGGTGCGCAGGCGCCGCAACGGCTATCGGCGGCGAGCCTGTCGCAGCTGGTCGAGCGATGCCGCGTCGCGAAGGAGCAATTGCTCGGCGCGCAGGCGCCCGAGTCGGCGCCGGTCACCTTGCTCGGCGCGGGCTCGAAGCTGATCGGCGGCGCGCGCACGACGCAGGTCACGCGCGACGAGGTCGAGAAGATCATCGTCGATGGTTTCTTGCCGCGGGTGGCAGCCGATGAGCGTCCGGGCCGGCCGCGCGGCGCGATCGTCGAATTCGGCCTGCCGTACGCGACCGATGCGGCGCTCACGCGGCATATCGCGGCATTTCTCGAACGTTTCGCCGCGCAGTCGCGCAAGGCCCTGGGCGCGGATTCCAGCACGCCGGACGCATCCGGCACAGCCGCCCTGCCCGTTCCCGACACGCTGCTGCTCAACGGCGGCGTGTTCCGCGCCGACGCGCTGTCGCGGCGTCTGGCCGACACGCTCGGCGGGTGGCGCGGCGCGCCGCTCAACGTGCTGCACAACGACAACCCCGACGTCGCGGTCGCGCGCGGCGCAGTCGCCTATACGCTCGCGCGCGCGGGCTTCGCGCCGAAAATCGGCGGCGGTTCGCCGCGCAGCTATTTTCTGGTGCTCGACGAAACGCCGGCCGGCAAAGACGACGCCGAGCCGGACGCGGCGCCGGCGCAACGCGGCATCTGCCTGCTGCCGCGCGGCACCGAGGAAGGTCACGAGATTCTGATCGCGGAGCGCACGTTCGCGCTGCGGCTCGGGCATCCGGTGCGCTTTCACCTGGTGTCGTCGAGCGCGGACACCGCCTATCAGCCCGGCGAACTGGTCGACCTCGCGGGCGGCGACTTCGTGCGTCTGCCGCCGATCGCGACGATCGTCCAGCCACGCGACGGCCATCGCGCTCGCGAAACCGCCGTGCGCATCGCGACGTCGCTGACCGAGGTCGGCACGCTCGACGTCCATTGCATCGAACTCGACGAGCCGTCGCAACGCTGGCTGCTCGAATTCCAGTTGCGCCACGCCGACGCACCAGTGGAGCTATCCGCCGAGGGCGCACCGCAACGCCACCCGGCGCTCGATCGCGCGATCGAACTGATCGACCGTTGCTTCGGCGTCCGCGCGCAAAACGTCGACCCGAAGGAGATCAAACGACTGCGCGCGCAGCTCGAACATCTGCACGGCCCGCGCGACAGCTGGAACAGCGCGTTGCTGCGCGAACTGTTCGGCGCGCTGTGGGAGCGCGCGCGCCGCCGCCGCCGCTCGGCCGATCACGAACGGCTGTGGCTGAATCTGGCCGGCTATTGCGTGCGGCCCGGCTTCGGTTATCCGCTCGACGAATGGCGCGTCGAGCAACTGTGGACGCTGTTCGACGATGGCATCCAGTACGTGACCGACAGCCAGGTATGGTCGGAATGGTGGACGCTGTGGCGCCGCGCGGCCGGCGGCCTCGGCGAAGATGCGCAGCTGCGCGTGCTCGACGCGATGGACTACCTGCAGAAGGCCGCGCAATCGCGTCACAAGCTGCCGTTCGATCTCGCGAAGACCGGTTTCGCCGATATGGTGCGCCTGTCCGCATCGCTCGAACGGATTCCGGCCGAACGCAAGATCGAACTCGGCGAGGCGGTGCTCGCTCGCCTCAAAAAACCAGCGGAAAACCATCAAAGCTGGTGGGCGGTCGGACGGATCGGCGCGCGCCAGCCGTTTTACGGCAGCGCGCATAGCGTCGTGCCGCCCGAGGTCGCCGCGCAATGGCTCGATGCGATCCTCGCGCTCGACTGGAAGAAGGTCGACCCCGCCGCCTTCGCGGCCGTCCAGATCGCCCGCATGACCGGCGACCGCTCGCGCGATCTGCCCGACGCGCTGCGCGCGAGCCTCGTGCGACGCCTCGAAGCGGCGAGCACGCCGCGCGCCTGGGTCACGATGGTCAGCGAAGTCGTCGCGCTCGATAACGCCGACGAAGGCCGCGTGTTCGGCGAATCGCTGCCGGTCGGGTTGACGCTGATCGGCGGCTGAAGCGTTTTGCGCGGCGCGAAGCTCAGCACCTCTCGTGCGGCGTCCAGATGCACAGCAACGCGCACCCAGGCGGATACTTGTGTGCGCGCATTGCTTCAGCACGCGCCGCTCAATTCGGCACGTTCACGGCGCCATTCGTTGCGGAAATCGCATTGACACCCGGGGTCGCCGCGATCGCCGGCAGGTTGGCCGTGGTCAGCGCCGGTGCGGCTCCCGGCACGCCGCCGCGCGGTATCGTGTGGATCACCTGCGACGGCGGCAACGGCGTGCCGTTCTTCAGATGAGCCCACATCAGGTCGAGCGCCTGAAGATTGTAGTAATGCAACGGCACGAAACGCGTATCGAAACCGGCGACGCCGAGGAACGCGTCAAAGTGCTGAGCGTTCGTGACTTCGTACAGCGCCAGCTTGCTCGCGCCGCCCTCGACCACCTGGTTCAATCCGAGATACGGCCGCGACGCGTGATTGATCGGCACCAGCGCATCCGCGCGTCCTTGCACGATGATGGTCGGCTTGCCATGCAGATTCGCATTCACGCGAATTGCATCGACGCTGGTCTCAGACGATCGCTCGCGACAGCGGTGGCGGCACGAGCTCACGCCTCGCTCGATGCAAGCGCTCGAGCGTCTCGTGGAAAAAGTTCGACTTCAGCCTCGATCTCCACGGGAATGTTGAAGGGAAGCTCGGCCAGTCCCACCGCGCTGCGAGCGTGAACGCCGCGCTCCTCGCCAAAGACAGCGAGTATCAGTTCCGAAAAGCCGTTGATCACCGCGGGCTGTCGGTTGAACCCGGGTGCCGAGTTGACCATGCCGAACACCCTCGTCCAACAGGCGATGCGCTCCAGACTTCCGAGCTCGCGCTTGAGGCTGCCCAGAATAGCGAGCGCGGTGAGACGAGCCGCCACGAAGGCCTGCTCCTGCGAGACCTGACTGCCCACCTTGCCAAGTGGCTCGGCCAGCGAGCCGTCCGCGTTGGTCGGCCCATGGCCCGAGATGCAAGCCCTGTGGCCGACTACCCGCACCCATGGGAACGGCAGCGTCAGGCCGGGAGGAAGCCGCAACGGTTCCGGCAAGACGTAGCCAAGTGCGTGCAAGCGATCTTCAACGGTCGACATATTCAGACTCCACGTGAAGGCCCGACGGCGTTTATTCGCGCGCGCCTCGATAATCGCGCAGCGGCGTGGCTGCGGCACGTCGCTGCGGTGACAGCGCTTTCAGATGCCCGCTTCCCTCACGCTCCGCCCTGCTTGCGCATCTGCCCGATAGCGCGAGCGCGTGCAGCCTCGGCCTCCCGGACGAGCCGGTACGCAACGTAATATTTAAAGACATTGCGCACGTACGTGGTTGGCTCGATGCCGATTTTCTCGGCGACTACGATTTCGACATTGTTGAACCACTTGTTAGGATCGAGACCGCGCGCCGCCGCTTCCTTGCGCATTCTGGCGATCTTTGCGGGTCCTGCGTTGTAGCTTGCGAATGCGAACAGCGAGCGGTCCCTTTCCGAGAAGTGAGCATCGGGAAAGTAACGGGCCATCAGCACGTCGAGATATTTCGCTCCCGCATGTATGTTGGACTCCGCCACCCTGATGTCGCCAACCGCAAGTTCCTTCCCCGTGGCTGGCATCAACTGCATGATCCCGATTGCGCCAACGTGACTGCGGGCGCTCTGGTTCAGCTGGGATTCCTGATAGCCCTGAGCCGCAAGCAAAAGCGGATCGAAGCGGTACTGCGCACCGTATTTGTCGAAAAGACCGACCGTCTGCCTGAACCGTTTCAGCTCCGCTGACTCCGTATTGTTGGAGATCTGCTTGATGCGCTTCATTTCCTGCTGCAGACGGACTTCCGCGACACTCTGCTTCTTCACGTAATTCAGGTAGAAGTCGTTGATCGCGTCCCGCAGTTTGGGGCTTTTGAAGCGCACCGCCCAGCCGATGTAGCCTGCGTCGCGCACCGAAATATCGTTATGCACGACGATTCCAGCCAGTACCGGCGCCCATACCTTTGCCTTCCAGTCGTCCACGACGAGGATCTGGAGCAGCCCGACATTGAGCATCTCCATCGCGTCCTCGTCCTCGAGCGCGTCGGGCAGCGGCACGAGTTTCACCGGAGCTTTGCCTTCCTTGCCAAAACGCGCGTTCAACGCGTTCAGGCTCTCGTAATAGCTGCTGCTGGGCCGCACATGGACCGTCTTACCGCTGAGATCGTCGAGCTTCGCGATGACCGGCGACTTCGGCCCGGTCACGACCACTTCGCGTACTGCTGTCCGGTCACGCGGCGCCACGAAGTCGACCTGCTTCAGGCGGGCCTCCGTGACCGTCAGATTGCCCGCGGCGATGTCGCCCCGGCCCGCTATCAGCCCCGGGAGCAACTGGTCGCGAGTCGTCGGAATGATGACCAGGGTGAGCGGACGCTTGCCGAGCGTCGCCTGATACTTCTTGTTCACATAACGCTCGAAGTCCCGCATGAGACCGGCAGTCAGCCCACGTTCGTGACCTTGCTCATTCAGATAGAGCGTTCGACTGTAGGGAACCAGCACGCGGATCAGACGCCGGTCGAGCATGGCGTCGAAATCGCCCGTGAACGGTTGATTGCCGAGATCGATCCGGCGCGCTGCGGGAGCCGACGCCGCGGCGGTTGGGGATGCCGGGAGGGCCGACGAGGCGGCCGGCTGCGCGGCGACACTTTGGGCGGCGACGCACGCCGCGGGGCCGACGATCATGCCTGAGCAGAACGCCGCGACGTACAGCAACGTTTGAATGATGCGCATCGTAAGACACCCCGCTGTCGCACCCGGCGACTGCGTCGACGTTCACTACGCGCATCCATATTGCCACGATGGCAACGGCTGAAAATGGGACGATGGTCCTATAAGCAATGCGCCATGACTGAAGATAGAGCCGTACCGACGCAATCGCCAACGCCCGCTACGCCATCGTCACGCGATTTCGTCCTTGATGCTTCGAGCGATACAACGCACGGTCAGCGCTCGCGAAACCGTCGCGATGCGCGGGTCGCGACAGGTCGCTGATACGCGTGAGCGACGCGCCAATGCTGACCGTCACCACCCCAAGCGGCGACGCGCGATGCTCGATCGCGAGGTCCGCCACGCGCTGGCGCAGCGTTTCGAGCGTGTCTTCGAGCATCGATGGTTGCGCTTCGAGCACCAGCATTCCGAACTCCTCGCCGCCCATGCGCCCGACCACGATGCGCTCGCTGTCGGCGGCGGCCTGCATCACGGAGGCAACCAGACTCAGACAGTGATCGCCGGCCTGATGACCGTAGGTGTCGTTGTACTGCTTGAACCAGTCGACGTCGACGACCACCGAGCCCATCACGTCGCCGTCGCGCGCCTCCTTCCAGCGGCGCGCGATGGTTTCGAGCAGGAAGCGCCGGTTGTACAACTGGGTGAGCGGATCGATCGCGGTGGCCGTGCGCATCTTCAGATCGTTTTCGATCATCGCGCGCAGGTGGTAAAACACGCCGCGCCGGCCCGCGTCGAGCCGGCCCGGCGCCGGGTCCATCGCGCACAGTGCGCCGACGATCTCGCCGTTCGGCGCGCGCAATGCGATCGCCGCGTAAAAGCGCACGAACGGATGACGCTTGACGAGCATGCATTCGCCGAAGCGGCTGTCGTTGTGCGCATCCTCGATCACGAACAGGTCGGCATCGCGCACCGCGTAGTCGGCGAGCGAGCGCGCACGCGTGACGAGCGGCATCGCCATGCCGACCTCGGCGCGATAGTGCTGATGCTCCTCGTCGAGCAGCACGATCGCGGTAATTGCCGCGCCGGTCACGCTCTTCAGAATCTCTGCCGCATGCGTGAAGCACTCGCGCATCACCTGGTCGTCGTGCAACAGCCACTCGATGACCGAAGACTCGACCTCGGGTTCGCCGGCGGCGGTCGAGTCGACTGGCATCCGGCTGGCGAGGCGGTCGTTACTGTAAGCGAGTTGCACGGAAGGGTTCCAGAATGGGCTTAGCTTATGTCAACGGCATAGGCACGCGAAACTTGAGCACAGAATGTGGGATCGCGCCCAAGCGCCGGAGCGCATCCGGGAGCCCCAAAGGAAATGGGCCGGCTCTCGCGAGCCGGCCCATCCATCGATGCGACGTTCAGGTAATCAGACGCGCCGCTTTACTCCTTGTCGCCCTTCACCTGCGGCAGCGCCGACGTCTCGTTCGACGATAGCAGGCCCACCTGCGAGTAGATGCGCAGCTTGTCGCGCGTGTCGGTGATGTCGAGGTTGCGCATCGTCAACTGGCCGATGCGGTCGCGCGGCGAGAACGTCGATGCGACCTTTTCCATCGACAGACGCTCGGGCTGATAGGTGAGGTTCGGCGACTTCGTGCTGAGGATCGAGTAGTCGTTGCCGCGACGCAGCTCGACGCTCACTTCGCCGGTGATCGCGCGCGCGACCCAGCGCTGCGCGGTTTCGCGCAGCATGATCGATTGCGGATCGAACCAGCGGCCCTGGTACAGCAGACGGCCGAGGCGGCGGCCGTTCTCGCGGAACTGCTCGATCGTGTCTTCGTTGTGGATGCCGGTGACGAGACGCTCGTATGCGATGTTGAGCAGCGCGAGGCCCGGGGCTTCATAGATGCCGCGGCTCTTCGCCTCGATGATGCGGTTTTCGATCTGATCGCTCATGCCGAGACCGTGACGGCCGCCGATCCGGTTCGCTTCGAGCAGCAGCTCGACCGCGTTCGGGAACGTCTGGCCGTTCAGCGCGACCGGCTGGCCTTCCTCGAAGCGGACCGTCACTTCTTCCTTCGCGATCTGCACGTCGTCGCGCCAGAACGCGACGCCCATGATCGGGTTCACGATCTTGATGCCGGACTCGAGGCTTTCGAGATCCTTCGCTTCGTGCGTCGCGCCGAGCAGGTTCGAGTCGGTCGAATACGCCTTTTCGGCCGACATCTTGTAGTCAAAGCCCGACTGGCGCATGAATTCCGACATTTCAGAACGACCGCCCAGTTCGTCGATGAACAGCTGGTCGAGCCACGGCTTGTAGATCTTCAGGTCCGGGTTCACGAGCAGACCGTAGCGGTAGAAGCGCTCGATGTCGTTGCCCTTGTACGTGCTGCCGTCGCCCCAGATGTTGACGCCGTCTTCCTTCATCGCGGCGACCAGCATCGTGCCGGTCACGGCGCGGCCGATCGGCGTCGTGTTGAAGTAGGTGACGCCCGCCGTCGAGATATGAAACGCGCCGCACTGCAGCGCCGCGATGCCTTCCGCGACCAGCTGCGCGCGGCAGTCGATCAGGCGCGCGCCTTCGGCGCCATATTGCGTGGCGCGACGCGGGATCGAATCGTAATCGTCTTCGTCGGGCTGACCGAGGTTGGCCGTGTAGGCGTACGGCACGGCGCCCTTCTTGCGCATCCAGTGCAGCGCGGCGCTAGTGTCGAGGCCGCCGGAAAACGCGATACCGACCTTCTGGCCGATCGGAAGACTTTCAAGGATTGTGCTCATAAGCAGTAGCGTTAAACTCGACGTACGGGGAGATTTGGGGGTAACAGCTGAGTATCGGGCAAGCCTGGCGATCAGGCAAGTTACGCGGGAGTATACCGTGAACCGCCGTCCGGCCTTGGATTTTGCCGGTCGGCGCGGCCTCGCGCCGCAATCTCGCCGCGCCGCATTTCCGGATTAATTCACGCTGTTTTTGCGTAACGGGGGCGGATTTATTATCGTCTAAGGGTAGCATCGCGGGTTGCGTCAACGCACCGGCCGTTCACCCCTTTCATCCCGTTCATTCCCCTTGCCCGCCGCCCATGACCACGACCACCCCGCGCCCCACGACGAACGCCTCGCTGGTCACCCACGTGCGGCTCGCCGACGGCAAGCGCGCCGAGGTGTCGATCGTCGTGTTTCCGCAATCGGGGCTGCTCGATCGCGTCGCCGCGCACGGCATGCAGGGGCAAGTGGTGGTCAGTCACGCGTTCTGTCTCGGCGCGCTGCCCGAGCGCGAACGCGATGCGCTACGGCCTGCGCCGCGACGACGATCTCGCGCTCGCGTTCCGATTGCGTCAGCGGCACCGCCGCGCGCGCATGCGCCACGCCGTCCGCTACAACAAAGACGTTTTTTGGACTCGAATGATCAATCTTTTTCAGGCCATGCAGGCCTTCGTCAAGGTGGCCGATGTCGGCAGCTTCGCGCAGGCCGCCGGGCAACTGAACGTGTCGACGTCGGTCGTCACGCGTCATGTGTCGAGCCTCGAACAGCATCTCGGCATTCGCCTGTTTCAGCGCACCACGCGCAAGGTCGTGCTGACCGAGGCCGGCGCGCAATACGCGGACGGTTGCCGCGTGCTGCTCGCCGAACTGGAGGAAGTGGAGTCGCGCGCGACCACGGCCTCGCGCGACGTGGCCGGCGACCTGCGCATCGTCGCGCTCGGCAGTTTTTCGCTGTTTCGGCTAACGCCGCTGTTCGCCGAATATCAGGCGCGCTTTCCGCAAGTCAACCTGCGCGTCACGCTGACGGAAAAACGGGTCGATCTGCTCGAAGGCGGCTTCGATGTCGGCATCGTGACCGAGCATATGATCCGCTCGGAGTCGCTGGTGGCGCGGCGTCTGATCAACTCGCACGCGGTGACGGTGGCAGCGGGCGCGTATCTCGCGCAGGCCGGTCATCCGCAAACGCCGGCCGAACTGGACGGGCATCGGCTGATTGCCGCGCCGTTCGACACGACCGGCCCGATGTGGATCTTCCGCAAGGGTGACGGCGATGCCGAAAGCGCGAGCGAGGACGGCGACGATAGCGGCGAGAGCATCGCGATCGATGCATCGTTCACGGTCAACAGCATGATCATGCAGAAGCAGGCCGCGCTGGGCGCGATGGGCATCGCGCTGCTGCCGCTCGAAATGGTCGAGGACGAGTTGCGCGCCGGCACGCTGGTGCGCGTGCTCGACGGCTATGCGGTGCTCAATGGCGACGTGGCCGTGTCGCTGGTGTATCCGAGCCGCGAGTTCGTGCCGCGCAAGGTGCGCGAGTTCATCGATCTCGCGGTCGGTTTCTTCAAGTGACGCTTCAAGGCCGTTCGCCGCGCGCGAGCCGTGCGTCGATGTCGTACACGACCGGCATCAGATCCGCGACGCTATCGATCACGTAATGCGCGCCCGCCGCCTTCAGCCTGGCTGTCGCGGCGTTGCGGCGCGCGGCGAATTCGTCGGCCGGCAACGCCTTCACCTCGGCCTCGCTCATGCCGAACGCGTTGCCGCTCACCGCGACGCCGACCGCCCACGTGCCGGCGTTGATGCCTTCCTCGATGCCGACCTCGGTGTCGTCGACCTTGATCGCCTCTTTCGCGCGCCACACGCCGAGCTGCGGCAGCGTCCGGTAGATCATGTACGGTGACGGCCGCCCTTCCGGCGTATCGCCGGTGCACACGATGCTGTCCGGTGCAAAGCCCTGCGCGGCCGCGCCCGATACGATTTCGTCGATGATCTCGCGGGTATAGCCGGTCGTCGTGCCGATGCGGATATCGTTCTGACGCAAGGCGCTCGCGACTTCGGCGACGCCCGGGATCACCGCGCTGTAGCTCGCCGCGACCGCGATGTTCTTCGGCACGAACACGTCGTACACGGCGTCGATATCGGCGTCGGTCGGCGTATGACCGTGGCGCTCGGCCCAAGCCTGCGCGACGCGCGGCAGCGCCATCAGCGCCGCGATGTGCGGCCGCTTGGCCATGCCCATCGGGCCGCGCGCTTCGTCGATCGTGATCGGCACGCCGAACTGCTCGAAGGTCTCGACGAAGGCGCCCATCGGCGCGCGTGAACCGTAGTCGACCACCGTGCCGGCCCAATCGAAAATCACTGCCTTCACGTATTTCATCTGCTTGAATCCCCAGGAATCCGAATGTATTGGGTTTGCCGTCGCGGGTTTGCTGTCGCGGCTCAGGCCGCCTGCGCGAGCGCCTTGCGTTCGTCGAGCGCGGCGGGCGACGGCCCCGCGTGCGTGACGCCCATCGTGCGCAGCGCTTGCGCGCAGGCATCGACCACGCGTCGCATCACCTGCTCGTCGACCTGACCGATGCAGCCGATGCGGAAACTGTCGACCACCGTCAGCTTGCCCGGATAGATGATGAAGCCCTGCTCCTTCATCAGTTCATAGAAGCGCGCGAACTCGAACGACGGATGCGCCGGTGAAAAAAACGTCACGATGATCGGCGAGCGCCAGCGCCCGTTGAGCAGCGGCTCGAAGCCGAGCTCGTGCATGCCGGCCACCAGCACGTCGCGATTGTTGGCGTAGCGCGCGAGCCGCGCGGGCTGCCCGCCTTCGAGCCGGTGCAGACGCAGCGCCTCGATGAACGCGGCCACCGTATGCGTGGGCGGCGTGAAGCGCCACTGGCCCGTGCGATTCATCACCTCCCATTGATCGTAGAGATCGAGCGCGAGCGAATGGCTGCGGCCTTTCGCCTCGCGCAGGGCGCTCTTGCGCGCGATCACGAAGCCGAAACCCGGCACGCCCTCGATGCACTTGTTCGCCGACGACACGAACGCCTCGCACGCGATCTGCCGCACGTCGAGCGGCACCGCGCCGAAGGCGCTCATCGAATCGATCAGCAGTTTGCGGCCGTGCCTCGCGACCGCGGCTGCAATCTCATCGAGCGGATTGAGGATGCCCGAGCTCGTTTCGCAATGGATCGCGACCACGTGCGTGATCGATGGATCGGCGGCAAGCATGCGCTCGACTTCGAGGCCGCGCGGCGGCAGGTAGTCGCCCTTGTCGAGCAGTGTGCAGGCGCGGCCGAGATAGCCAAGCGTGATCGCCGCGCGCTTGCCGTACGCGCCGTTCGCAAGCACGAGCGCGTGGCCGTCGCGCGGAATCAGGCTGCCGAGCATCGCTTCGACGCAGTAGCTGCCGCTGCCCTGCAGCGGCACGCAGTCGTAGTCGCCCGCGGTGTCGCCGGCGATCGCCAGCAGGCTCGCGCGCAACTCGGCGATCATCGCGCGGAAGTCGCCGTCCCACGAGCCCCAGTCGCGCAGCATCGCCTGTTTCGTCGATAGTGCCGTGGTCAGCGGGCCCGGCGTCAGCAGATAAGGCTCGCCGCCAGCCGGCGCGGCGCAGGGTGTGGTGCAACGGGTCGATGTTGCCGCGGCTGCCACCGCCAATGCCGCCGCCGAACCGCCGATCGCGCTTTCCATGTCCGCAACTCCGATATCGCTATGTCGATAGCTCGCACGATACAGAAGCGTTGTCCATCGGTAAAATCGATATAATCGATGGTGGTATCGTAAAAACTTATTTGCTGGCGAGGGCACACGTGCAATACGCGCAATTGCGGGCGTTCCATGCGGTCGCGGAACATGGCGGCTTTTCGAAAGCGGCGCAGGCGTTGTCGCTGACGCAGCCGGCGGTGTCGGATCACGTGCGGCGGCTCGAACAGGATTACGGCGTCAAGCTGTTCGAGCGCGGGCCGCGCGGCGTGGAGACGACCGAACTCGGGCTGCGCCTGTTCAGCGTGACACGGCATATGCTCAGTTGCGAGCGGGACGCGCGCCAACTGCTCGAATCAGCGGGCGGGCTGGAGTCGGGTTCGCTATCGCTCGCGGCCGATGCGCCCGATCTCGCCGTCGCGCTGATCGGCGCGTTTCGCCAGCGGCACCCGGGCATCGTCGTCACGCTGTCGATCGCCAATGCGGCAGAGTGCATGCAGCGCGTGCTGTCGAGCGCGGTCGACGCGGCGATCACGGCCGCGCCGCAGGTGCATAGCCGCTTGCAGTCGCGCGTGTTGCGGCGCGATCCGCTGGTGGCGATGGTGCCGGCGAGCCACCCGGCCGCGAAGAAGCGCCGGCTGAGTTACGCGGAGCTCGTCGAACAGCCGATGATCTTCCGCGAGCCGCAATCGGTCACCCAACAACTGCTCGAAATCGAGCTCGTGCGCGAGTCGTTGCAAGTCGAGCCGGTCATGTACGTGGATGGCCGCGAGGCGCTGGAGGAAGCGGTCGCGCAGGGAATCGGCGTCGGCGTCATTGCGCGCGCAGAGTTCAACGAGTCGCGGCGGATCCGGATGGTGCCGCTGCTCGATTGCCGCGTGCAGATGATCGAATCGCTGACGCGGCTCGTCGAGCGGCCGGGTTCGAATCTGCTCGACGCGTTTTTTGCGGTGGAGTTGCCGGGAGCCGAAACAGAGGTCTCGGGAGGCGAGGTTCAACGCGCGTAGCTCGCGCGCCGTCGCTGCAAGGAGCGGCGTGGCCTTCATGCTGCCGGCCCCGCCGCCCGCGATTGCGCCCGAATCGTTCCGCGGGTTGCCACCAGCGTTGGCAACCCCTTCAGACTTAACGCGAGCCGCCGCTCGCGATCAGGCTCTCGCCCGTCAACCAGCGCGCGTCATCCGACGCGAGGAACGCGACGACATCCGCGATATCGTCGGGTTGGCCGATACGGCCGAGCGGCGTCGTGCTGATCGCCCACGTTTCGAAGTCCGAGCCGATCACGCCGGCGCTGTGGGTGCCCTCGGTCTCGACCATGCCCGGATTCACCGAATTCACTCGGATCTTGCGCGGTCCGAGTTCCTTCGCGAGCACGCCGGTGATCGCATCGACCGCGCCCTTGGTCGCCGTGTAGACCGCGGTGGTCGGCGGCGTGATGCGGCTCGCGACCGAGCTCACGTTGACGATGCTGCCACCTTCGCCCAGATGCCTGGCCGCCGCCTGCGTCACGAGCAGCAGCCCGAGCACGTTGACATCGAAGTGCTTATGGAAATGCGCTTCGGTGATCTCTTCGAGCGCCGCGAATTCATAGACACCCGAGTTGTTGACGAGAACGTCGAGCCGCCCGTACGTTTCGATCGCCGTATCGATAATGCCGTTCGCGTCCGCGGCCTTCGACACGTCACCGCCAACCGCGACCGCCTTGCCGCCTGCCGCCGTGATATCGGCGACCACCTTGTCGGCGCCCGCGCGGCTCGACGCATAGTTCACCACGACCGACGCGCCTTGCGCCGCCAATGCCTTCGCAATCGCCGCTCCGATGCCTTTCGATGCACCCGTTACAACCGCTACCTTGCCTGTGAGCTTGCTCATCATCGTGTCCTTTCAATGGTTCGCGCCGGCATGCCTCGCGAGGAGTCGCGGGGTCCACGCCAATAAAAGCCGGAAATGCAGTGGCGCTGTCACTGGTCGTTAATTTAGGCATGGCGCGAGGCCGGATAAAGCGGCTCGATACGAATTGATACGCCGCTTCCGACGAACAATCGATTCGCATCAGACCTCGATGGCCCCGTTTACGCGTGGCTACGACGATTGATGCTGTTTGGCTTGCGCCGCGGCGTCGGCGTCGCGCAAGCGCGCGCTGACCGACCTCAAGAGCGGCACACGGCAGCAGAGACGTGCAGCCGCACAAGACTCCTACCTGCAGACGCCGCGATCAGGCGCTACACACTCAAGGCGCTTTTATTCATCGCACTTTTGTTCGCTGCTGAGCAGCAGCGCGATGTGCGCGGCCACGCTCGCGAGCACCGCGAGCGCGCCGAGCGTATCGAGAATAATGGGCCACACGATCTCCCTCCTCCGCGATCCGCTGCTCCCAACGTCTTTTAAACGAATGCGCGCGCCATCGATTGAACGTCGGGGCCGAGCAGACAGATAAAGAACCGCGCACGCGCTGACCGTACTGCCGCAATCAGCGTGCCGAGTACGATGCCCGCCAGCATCGGCCATAAGCGTCCGACGAGCGCGCGCACGCCCGATCCCGCAAACAGCTGCCACCCGTTGGTGACGAACGACGGCAACAGCATGCGCGAGCTGAATGCGCTGCCGCGCGCGGAAAAGGCGCTCGTGCGTCATCTGGCCGGTATTTAGCGGCGCTGTTGCTATCATTCGTTGCCCTCGCGCAGCGCCGCGGCGGCAGCACCGTACCGCAACCGGCAGCGCCCAAGGCGCAGCAGACCAACGCAACACCAATCGCCGACGCATCACACCTCAGAGGCATGCATGGAATTTCGCCAACTTCGCTACTTCATCGCGGTCGCCGAGGAGATGAACATCACGCGGGCGGCCAATCGTCTGCATATGACACAGCCGCCGCTGTCGCGGCAGATCCAGCAGATCGAGGAAAGTGTCGGCCTGCCGCTGTTCGAACGCCGCTCGCGGCCGTTGCGGCTCACCGAAGCCGGCCGCATTTTCTACACGCAGGCGAAACGTCTGATCGATGAAGCCGACGAGCTCGCGCCGCTCACGCGCCGGCTCGCGCAACTCGCGGAACGCATCGTGATCGGCTTCGTACCGTCGACGCTGTATGGCGCGCTGCCCGCGGTGATCCGCTCGTTTCGCGAGGCCGCGCCGCACATCGAGCTGTCGCTGATCGAGATGTTCACGATCGAGCAGTTGGCCGCGCTCAAAGGTGGCCGGATCGACGTCGGCTTCGGCCGGCTGCGCTTCGACGATGCGCAACTCGCGCGCGAAGTGCTGGTCGAGGAACGGATGATCGCCGCATTGCCGCAGGACCATCCGCTCGCGCGGCAAAAGAAGCCGCTCACGCTCGCCGCGCTCGCCGAGGAAACGCTGATCGTCTATCCGAGCACACCGCGGCCGAGCTATGCAGACCAGCAGATCTCGGCAATGCACGATCAGGCGCTGGAGCCGAAAGCGATCCATGAAGTGCGGGAGTTGCAGACCGCGCTGGGGCTGGTCGCCGCGCAGGTCGGCGTGTGTCTCGTGCCGGAGAGCGTCGAGGGCTTGCGCGCGCATGGCGTCGCGTACCGGCCGATTCCGTCGGCAAGCGCCGCGTCGCCGATCATCATGAGCCGGCGCCTGCAGGACGAATCGCCGGCGACGCTGCTGATGTGCTCGCTCGCGCGGCAGTTGTTCAAGCGCGTTTGAGCGCCGCGTGCGTGAGCACGGCGACGCGGCGCCGCGCGCCCGGTCAATAGAGCGAACCGTCGACGGCAAAGCCGCCCCGCACAGGCGACAATGCCTTCACCTGACTTCCCGCACGGAGTCTTCATGAAAGCGCAGCGTCCGCGGCCTCCGCACTTTCCCGCCGAACCTACGCGCGCCGAATGGCGCGAGCACCTGCTGCCCTACTTCATCACGGCGCTGCTGATCGCGTTCGCGATCGTGCTGATCGTCTGGATCGCCAATCCGGCGCCGCCGCGCACGATCACGATCAGCGCCGGCCCGCGCGACAGCTCGTTCGTCGTCACCGCGAACCAGTACCGCAAGATCCTCGCGCGCAACGGCATCCGCCTGAACGTGCTCGAATCCGAAGGTTCCGTGCAGAACCTGCAGCGGCTGCTGGATCCGAAGCAGCACGTCGATATCGCTCTCGTGCAGGGCGGGGTGGCCGAAGGGCTCGATACTTCGTCGCTGGTGTCGCTCGGTAGCGTGTTCTATGTGCCGATCGTCGTGTTCTATCGCGGCGCGGCGCTCACGCAACTGGCGCAGCTCGAAGGCAAGCGGATCGCGGTCGGCCGCGAAGGCAGCGGCACGCGGCTGCTCGCGCTGCAACTGCTCGCGGCGAACGGCATCGAGCCCGGCGGCGCCACGACGCTAGTGCCGAGCGACGGCCTGCAGGCCGCCACGCAGCTGGTTGCCGGCGAGGTCGACGCGGCGATCCTGAGCGGCGATTCGGCCACGCGCGGCCTGATGCTGCGGCTGTTGCGCGTACCCGGAATCTCGGTGATGAATTTCGACGAAGCGAGCGCCTATACACGCGTCTTTCCGTTTCTCGACCAGATCGACTTGCCGCCCGGCGTGCTCGATCTGAAGCGGCGCATTCCGCCCGAGACCATTCACCTGATTAGTCCGACGGTCGAACTCGTCGCGCGCAGCACGCTGCATCCGGCGATTTCGGATCTATTGATCGAGGCGGCGCAGGAAGTGCACGGCGCCGCGGGCCTGTTGCAGCACGCCGGCCAGTTCCCGAACCCGGTCGAGCACGAATATCCGATCAGCGAAGACGCGCAGCGCTATTACCGGACCGGCAAGGGCTTTTTGTATCGGACGCTGCCTTTCTGGCTCGCGAGCATCGGCGATCGCACGCTCTTCCTGCTATTGCCGGTCGCCGTGCTGCTGTTGCCCGCCATGCGTGTGATTCCGGCGCTGTACCGGTGGCGGGTGCGCTCGCGCATCTATCGTTATTACGGCTCGCTGATCGCGATCGAACGGCACGCGCTCGCCGGCGCAACCGACGAGGAGCGCACTCAGCTACTGGGGCAACTGGATGAGATCGAGGCGGCGCTGAGCCACCTGCGCATGCCGCTCGCGTATGCGGATGCGTTTTACGTGCTGCGCGAGCATGTGGGATTCGTGCGCAGCCGGTTGACGGCTGCGCCGCCCGTCATGGCCTCGTGATCGAGGCCATGACGGGCTGTGCCAAGGTTAGGCTTGGGAGGGGGGCGAGGCGGGAGCGGTGGCTTGCGGTTCGTGTTGCGCGCTGGTCTGCGCCTGGGTGTCCGCGCTCCCGGCGGCATCCGCCGCTACGGCTTCCGGCGACGCAGCAGCGGCATCCGCTTGGCGGGCCGCTTGTTCCGCGACTGCCGCTACCGCTGCTTCGGCATGTGACGCTTCAGCGGCCGCGCCCTCGGCCGGTGTACCTGCATCGGTCGGCGCATTCGCGCTTGCCGTCGCGGTGGCGGCCTTCTGCGCGCCCTTCGCCGCACGATGCGCGAGCAGGCGCTGAGCACCCGCCGCTTCCTGCGCCGTGACCTTGCCGGCTTCGACGCCCGCCAGGTCGACGCGCGCCGCGCCTTCGACGAGGCTCTTCCAGTAGCGCCCGCCACGGCACCACGTCTTGATCGCGTCGCGCAGTTCGGCTTCGCTCAGCGACAGCTCCTTCGCATGCGCGATGAGGTCTTCGAAAATGCCGATCTTCAGCGGCAGCTTCGGGGCCGGATTCTTCGGGAAAGCAACCGGAAAACGTTTTTGCAGACGACCGATCGAGCGCACCACCGGGTCCACCGGCTTGGCGTCCACCGCCGGCTTGGCGGGCGCGGCGTGGCGGGCCGGCTGCGGGCCGCCGGCTCGCGTACCCGGCTTGCCGTCCGGGCGAGCGCCGGCCTTCGCGGCCGGCTTCGCGCCGGGCCGGCCACCGGGCTTCGTGCCCGGATGGGCGCCACGGTCGGCATGTGAACCAGGATGTGCCGCCGAATTTGAAGCGGGCTTGCCAGCGGACGTCGAAGCGGGGCGCGCGGCCGATTTGCGATCGGGCTTGCCGGCGGACTCTGCGGCGGCACGCGCCGCGGCCAGTTGCTTCTTCAGTTCAGCGAGTTGTTCGAAACCCATAGTGCACAACCAATCTGTCGATCTGTAAAAACGAGATTGTAGCAGCGTGCGCCTACGTGCTTGTGACAACCCGAGCCGTAGTGACGATCGTCAATTCGCGGACGTAACGGGCGCGTCGGCGGCGGGCGCGCGCAGCCCCGTGACCGACACCCGCAAACCGGGCGCCCCGACATTGTTGCTCAACGACAGGCCGAGCTGATGCCGCTCGGCGATCCGCGCGACGATCGCGAGACCGAGCCCGCTGCCCTCGCCCTTCGACTCCTCGCCGCGATAGAAAGGGTCGAACACGCGTTCGAGTTCCGCCTCGGAAATTCCCGAGCCGCTGTCGACGACCTCGAAACCCACGCGCTCGCCCGTGCGTCGCAGCACCACGTCGACACGGCCGCCCGCCGGCGTATGACGGATTGCGTTATTGATCAGGTTCCCTAGCAACACGCTGATACTGTGCGGCTCCGCGAGCACCGTATAGGCGTCGTTCGGTGTGCGCGCGTGTTCGCATTCGAGGCCGAGATCGATCTCGCGCAACTCCGCGAGCACGGAACAATCGCTGACCGCCTGCTCGCCGATGCGGCGCAGGCTGACCGGCACCGTCGACGTGACCGGCTGCGCGTCTTCGCGCGCAAGCGTCAGCAGTTGCTGCACGAGGTGGATGATCCGGTTCACCCGATGTTCGACGCGCTCGAGCGTCTGCCCCTCGCCTCTCAGCGATCCATCGCGCGACGCCGCCTGCAGTTGCAGCTTCAGCGCCGCGAGCGGCGAGCGCAGCTCGTGGGCGGCATCGGCGATGAACGTGCGCTGCGCCTGCGACGCCGTATGCAACCGTTGCAGCAGATCGTTCAGCGCTTCGACGAGCGGCCGGATTTCGACCGGCAGGTTGCCGTCGAGCCGCAGCGGTTCGAGCGAATCGATCGAACGCGTCGCGAGAGCGCGCGACAGCCCGCCGATCGGCGCGAGCCCGCGCGCGACCACCAGCAGCACCAGCGCGATCGTCACCGGCAGCAGCACGCCGAGCGGCCACAGCGTGTGCAGCGCGAGCTGCAACGCGAGTTCTTCGCGCACCGAGACCGGTTGCGCGACCTGCACGTAGCGGTCTGTCTGCGCGACGCCGAAGATGCGCCAGTGGTATTCGCCGCGCGGCACTGTGTGAAAGCCCGGCGGCAGACGCTCGAACACCGGCGCCTGCGCGGAGCGATAGACGAGCGTACCGCCGCGGTCCCAGATTTCGATGACGATGCGGTCGTCGGCGAGATCGCCGAGGTCGGGGTTGCGACGCTCGCGGCTGCCCGCACCGCTCAGCGCCGACGGCAGCGACAGCGCGACGGTGCGCAGTTCGTAGTCGAACAGCTCGCTCGCCTCGCGCCGCGCGGTATGGAAGATCGCGAAAGCCGCGACCATCGACGCCGCCGCCATGCCGAAGATCAGCCAGCCGAGCAGCCAGCGGCGAATCGACGTCATCCGCATCTCTTCAGGCGGTAGCCGACCCCGCGCACGGTCACGACCTGGTCCGCGCCGATCTTCCGCCGCAGACTGTGCACATGCACTTCGATCGTATTGCTGCCGACTTCCTCGCCCCAGCCGTACAGCTTTTCTTCGAGCTCGGCCTTCGTGAACACGCGGGTCGGCTCCTCGATCAGCGCCTGCAGCAACGCGAATTCGCGCGGCACCAGCGGCAGCGGCACGCCGTCCTTGGTGACTTCATGCGCGGCGGGGTCGAGCGTCAGTTCGCCGTGACTGTAGACCGGCTGCTTCTGGCCGGTGCGCCGGCGCAGCAGCGCGCGAATGCGCGCGGCCAGTTCGTCGAGATCGAACGGCTTGATCAGGTAGTCGTCGGCGCCGGCGTCGAGACCGCGGATGCGCTCGTCGACCGCGTCGCGCGCGGTCAGGATGATCACGGGCGCCGCGCCGCCGTTGCGGCGATACGCGTTCAGCACGTCGATGCCGTCTTTTTTCGGCAGGCCGAGGTCGAGCAGCACGAGGTCGTACACGCCGTTATCGAGCGACAGTTCCGCCGCGCGGCCGTCCTCGGCCCAGTCGATCGCGTAGCCGGCGCGACGCATCGCGCCCAGCACCGATTCCGCGATCATGTCGTCGTCTTCGACCAGTAGCAGGCGCATGGCCTCTCCTCTCCTTGGTGCGGTTTTGGCCGCCGCATTATCGGCCGTCGCAGCTTAACGAACCCTTACGGGGGTACGGACGACGCGTCGATTTCGCACGGCCCGGGTCGCGCGATTCGACGTTAAGGCTGTCTTAAGCGCGCGCTGCGGAAAATCAGCCCTCTCTGCGAGGCCTCGTTCGCGAGTCGCTCGCCCCTTCCGATGATTCGCAGGAGCCGGATTTTGCCCGATTTCCATCCCGTGGCGGCGCTGCGTCGGCGCGCACTGATGCCGTTGTGCGTGCTGCTGATGAGCGGCTGTGCGACCTATCACCGCGAGCCGCTCGCGCCGCAGGACACCTCGACGTCCGCGCGATCGCTCGAACGGATCCGCATCGATCCCGCCAGCATGCCGCTGCCCGGACTGGCCGCGCATCGTTTCGATCCCGCCGACGGGCTCGACATCGATGAAGTCGCGATGCTCGCGGTCGCCAACAACCCCGATCTGAAGCTGGCCCGCGACGATCTCGGCATCGCCGGCGCCCAGGCCTATTCGGCGGGTCTGCTGCCCGACCCGCAACTGAGCGTGTCGAGCGATTATCCGGGCGCGGCCGGCACCACGCGCGCGTTCAATTATGGCCTCAGCATCGACGTGATGGCGATCGTGCTGCGCAGCGCGAATAAACAGTCCGCCGACGCGACGCTCGCGAAGACCGATCTCGGCCTGCTGTGGCAGGAATGGCAGGTCGTCGCGCAAGCGCGGCAGCTGTTCGTGAAGCGCTGCTTCCAGCAGCGCACGCTGCCGCTGTTGCAACAGCAGCGCGAGCTCGCGCGCACGCGCTACGAGCGCATGGCCGCGGCGCGCGCCGCTGGCAATCTGACCGACGATTCGCTCACCGCCGCGCTGCTCGCCTACGGCAACGCACGCAAGCAATACACCGATGCCGAGCGCGCGGCCGCGCAAACCCATCACGATCTGAATGCGTTGCTGGGCCTCGCGCCCGACGTGCAATTGCAATTGCGATCGGGCAGCGACGATGACGTCGCGCCGCTCCCCGACGCCACACTCGACTCAGCGCTCGCCGAGCTCGCCCGCCGCCGCCCCGACCTGATCGCGCTGCAGGCAGGCTACGAAGCGCAGGAGCAGAAATATCGCGCGGCGATTCTGAGCCAGTTCCCGAGTCTGTCGGTCGGCTTCGTGCGGGCGCGCGACACGTCGAACATCTACACGAGCGGCTTTCAGGTCAACCTGAGTCTGCCGATCTTCAACCGCAACCAGGGCAATGTCGCGATCGAAAAAGCGACCCGCCAGCGGCTTCGCGACGAGTACCAGACCCGCCTGAACCAGGCGTATGCGGACGTCGCCCGGCTGCGCGAAGACAGCGCAATTCTCGCGCGCCAATTGCAGCAGACCGAAGCCGCGCTGCCCGGCGTCGAGCGCGCCGCGCGCGAAGCCGCGGCGGCCTACGCCGAACACAACCTCGTGCTCGGCGCATACACCGATGCGCAAAGCGCCGCGCTCGCGAAACGCATCGACGTCGCGACGCTGCGCGAAGCGCTCGACGAACAACGCGTCGGCTTGCAGGCGCTGCTCGGCAGCGCGATTCCCGATGCTTTCTCTTCCGCTCAGACTTTCATCGACACTCATGCGAAATAGCCTGTTTTCATCGCGGCATCCGTGGCCGCGCGTTGCGGCCGTCGCCGCGCCGCTCGTTTGCGCGATCCTGCTGTATGCATCGGTCCATCCGGTTCGTGCGGACGACAACGCCGCCAGCGAAGCTCAACCGTCGGTCGCGGTACAGACCGTGCGCGTGCAGCGCGCCGCAATCGCGCAGCCGGTGCGCGGCTTCGGGATCGTCGCGGCCACCGCGTCGAACCTGACGACAATCAACCTGCCCTACCTGTCGCGTATCGTGCAGATGCGCGTGCAGGCGGGCGAGGCCGTCAAACGCGGCACGCCGCTCTTCGTCGTGCAGGCCGATCCTGCCGCCGTGCTTGCCGCCACCCAGGCGAGAAGCGCGCTGACGCTCGCGCAAGGCGAACTCGTGCGGACCCGGTCGCTGTACGACAAGGGACTCGCGACGCAATCGCAGCTCGCCAGCGCGAGCAAGGCCGTCGACGATGCGCGCGAAGCGCTCGCCGCGCAGAATCAGACGGGCATCACGAGCGGCAACAAGGTCGTGACCGCGCCGTTCGACGGCGTGGTGCTGCAGCTATCGGCGGCACAAGGCGACCAGGTGCAAGCGGGCGCGGCGATTCTGCAACTCGCGAGTGGCGCGAGCCGCGACGCGCGCGCAAACGTGACGCTCGGCGTCGAGCCCACCGACGCCGCAACGATCCATCCCGGCGACATCGTCACGCTGCACGGCCTGTCCACGGCACTCGCACAGACGTCGATCGAAGGCCGCGTGGTGCTCGTCGGAGCCGCGATTGATCCGCAATCGCAACTGGTCAACATCGGCGCGACGGTACCGCTCGCGCGGACGCCGTTCATCCCCGGCACACGCGTTTCTGGCGACATCGCGACCCGCACCGGCACGCACTGGATCGTGCCGCGCGCGGCCGTGCTGCAGGATGGCCAACACGCGTACGTGTTCCAGATCACGCCGCAAAACAAGGCGCGCCGCGTCGCGGTGAGCATCGCGGTCGAAAACGGCGAGCGCTACGGCGTCGACGGTCCGCTCGACCCCACGCTCGGCGTCGTGAGCAGCGGCAACTACGAGCTGAAAGACGGCATGACGGTACGCGCCGGCGGGGATGGCGCGCGATGAACTTCGGTCAATGGATGCAGGCGCATCGCCGCTCGCTGCTGTTCGTCATCGCCTTGCTCGCGATAGCCGGCGCGCTGAGCGCATTCCGTCTGCCGATCTCGCTGTTTCCGAACGTCGCGTTTCCGCGCGCGGTCGTGTCGCTCGACGCGGGCGACCGCCCCGCCGAGCAGATGACGACGCTCGTCACGATGCCGGTCGAGGAAGCGCTGCGCCGCGTGCCGAACGTGCGCGACGTCGAATCGACGACGAGCCGCGGCGCCGCGGAGATCTCGCTGAACTTCGACTGGGGCACCGACATGGCGCAGGCGACCTTGCAGGCGCAGTCGGCGATCAGCGAAATTCTCGCGACGCTGCCGCCCGGCACGACGATGCATGTGCGGCGCATGGACCCGACCGTGTTTCCGGTGCTCGCGTACAGCCTCACGTCGACGCGGCAGTCCTTATCGGCGCTGCGCGATCTCGCGCAGTTCCAGATGCGGCCGCTGCTGTCGTCGGTGGAAGGCGTCGCGCGCGTCGAGGTGACCGGCGGCGCGCAGGACGAGTTCGAAGTCGCGGTCGATCCCGCCCGCCTCGCCGCGTACAAGCTGTCGCTCGTCGACGTATCGAAGGCGATCGGCGCGAGCAATGTGCTGATGGCGAACGGCCGCATCGAGGATCATGACAAGCTGTACCTCGTCGTCACGAACTCGACGATCACGCAACTCGACGAACTGCGCAACGTCGTCGTGTCCGCCAACGGCGGCAATGCGAACGGCGCGCAGATACGTCTTGGCGACGTCGCGGCGGTGAGCCGGGGCGCCGTGCCGCAATGGATGCGCGTCACCGCCGATGGCCAGGATGCGGTGCTACTGAACGTGTACCAGCAGCCCGGCGCCAACAGTGTCGCGATGGCGCGCGCGATCCGCGCGAAGCTCGCGGCATTCGAGCCGCAGATGCCCGCGGGCGTGCATCTGTCGAACTGGTACGACCAGAGCGAACTCGTGCTCGCGTCTGCCACCAGCGTGCGCGACGCGATCATGATCGGCATCGTGCTCGCGGCGTTGACGCTGTTCTTCTTCCTGCGCAACTGGAAGATCACCGCGATCGCGGTTGCGCTGGTGCCGGTCGTGATGGCCGCGACGATCCTGCTGCTCGACGTGTTCGGCATGGGCTTCAACATCATGACGCTGGGCGGTATGGCGGCCGCGGTCGGCCTCGTCATCGACGACGCGATCGTGATGATCGAGCACATCGTGCGGCGCATGCGCGAAGCCGGCGCGCGCGCGTTCCACGGCCGCGTGATGGCCGCGGCGCTCGAATTCACGCGGCCGCTCGCGGGTTCGTCGGCGGCGACACTGATCATCTTCGTGCCGCTCGCGTTTCTGTCGGGCGTGACGGGGGCCTTTTTCAAGGCGCTGTCGCTGACGATGGCGAGCGCGCTGTTCATTTCGTTCCTCGTCACATGGCTCGCGGTGCCGATCCTGTGCGACCACTGGCTGAAGCCCAAAGACGCCGAGGAGCACCAGGAAACACGTTTCGCCGCGTGGCTGAACCGGCGCTATGCGCTGACGGTCGAGCGTGTGATCGCGCGGCCGCCGCTCGTGCTGCTCGGCGTCGTGCCGTTGATCGTCATCGCGGCGTTCGCGTTCACGCGGGTCGGCAGCGGCTTCATGCCGAGCATGGACGAAGGCGGCTTCGTGCTCGACTATCACACGCAGCCAGGCACCTCGATCACCGAAACGGACCGGCTGATGAAGCAGATCGAGCAGATCGTGCGCGCGAATCCGAACGTCGCGACCTATTCGCGCCGCACCGGCGCGGGCCTCGGCGGCGATCTGAACGAGCCGAACAAGGGCGACTTCTTCGTGCGGCTGAAGTCCGGCAAACGCGAGCCGATCGACGCCGTGATGGAAGAAATCCGCTCGCAGATCGACACGCAGGTGCCGGGCGTCAGCATCGAGCTCGCGCAGCTGATGGAAGACCTGATCGGCGATCTGACCGCGGTGCCGCAGCCGGTGCAGATCAAGATCTTCTCCGACGACCCGCGCACGCTCGACACCACCGCGCGCAAGGTGGCCGCGCGCATCGGCCGGATTCAGGGCATCGTCGACGTGAACGACGGCATCAACCCCGCCGGCGACGCGATCGAACTGCACATTCTGCCCGCCGCAGCCGCGGCCGAAGGCATGGACCCGCAAGCGATCGCGCAGGCCGTCACCGACATGCTCGAAGGCAACGTCGCGACGCAGTTCCAGAGCGGCCCGAAAACGGTCGGCGTGCGCGTGCGCGTGAACGGCGCGCGCCAGATGACCGATACGCAACTGGGTCAGCTACAGATACGCGCGCCGGACGGACATCTGTTCGCGCTGAAGCGCGTCGCCGATCGCGTGAGCGTCACCGGTCAGCCCGAGATCAGCCGCTCGAATCTGAAGCGGATGGTCGCGGTCACCGCGCGCATCGCCGGGCGCGATCTCGGCTCGACGATCGCCGACGTGCAGAAGGCGCTCGGCGATGCGAACCTGCTGCCCTCGGGCGTCTATTACGAGCTCGGCGGTCTGTACCAGCAACAGCAGATCGCCTTCAAGGGGCTGTTGACCGTGTTCGGCGCCGCGATCGCACTCGTGTTCGGCCTCCTGCTGTTCCTGTACGAGCGCCTGCGCGTCGCGCTCGCGGTGCTGGCGATGCCGCTGCTCGCGGCCGGCGCGGTGTTCATCGGCCTGTGGATCACCGGCATCGAGTTGAACATCTCCGCGATGATGGGCATGACGATGATCATCGGCATCGTGACCGAGGTCGCGATCTTCTATGTGTCGGAATTGCAGGCGCTGGTGCGCGACGACGAGATGCCCTTCGACGACGCGTTGCAGGCCGCCGGCCGCAACCGTCTGCGACCGATCGCGATGACGACGATCGCCGCGATCCTCGCGCTGTTGCCGCTCGCGTTCGCGCTGGGGCAAGGCTCGGCGATGCAGCAACCGCTCGCGATCGCGATCATTTCGGGACTGATCGTGCAGTTGCCGCTCGTGCTGTTGCTGCTGCCGGCGTTGCTGAAGCTGTTGATGAAAAAGCAGCCGCTGTGAGCGTGGCCAAAGTTTTCCGCGTTTCGCGAAGCATGGCGCTACGCAAGCACATCCGCGAACCCGCCGAGCCGCCCCCCAAGCGCGCGGATCGCGGCGGCCACCCGTGGCGACAGCAGCGCCTGCAGCTCGTCGGCATGCCGGTAGTCGTGCATGCCGTCGCTCAGCGCGTCGCCGGCCAGCGCCGGATGACAGTAGATTTCGCCGACACCATGCGGCAGATTCGCGAGCGCGGCGAGCCAGGCCGCCTCATCCATGCGTCCGCTCGCCGCGATGCCGACCACGTAGTCGTTGTGCGCGATCCCCGCGCGCTCGAGCCGCGTCTTCACGTGCGCGATCCACGGCCGCAGCCACAGCGGCGCGTTCGCTTCGAACGGCAGACGCATCGCCTTCATGCCGTAGTCGCGGCCGATGTCGAGGATCAGGCCGAGCACGGTCGGATGCAGATGAAAATGCTTGTGCGTGTTCACGTGGTCGAGCGTCAGGCCGGTCGCGGCGAAGGCTTCGAATTGCGCGCGAATTTCGTGCGCGAGCTGCCGGCGCACGTGCGGCAGGAAAAAGAAGCGCACACCGTCACGCACCATGTTGCTGCCGAAGCGGCCATTCTCGTCGAGCAGCGCGGCGACCTGCTCGCGCGGCGCCAGCGCGGCGCCGTCGGCCAGCACCAGATGCAGGCCCACGCGCAGTTCCGGCAGCATGCGCGCGCGCGCGACCGCGTCTTTGGCGGCCGGCGCGCCGACCATCAGACTCGCGGCGCGCAGCACACCGTTGCGATGCGCGCGCTCGACCGCGATATTGACGCGCTGATGCAGACCGAAATCGTCGGCGGTGATGATCAGTCCGCGCGGCTGGGTGGGTTTTGCGCTGTCCATCACGTGAGGCTGTCCAGCCGGCCGCTGCGCTCGGCGGACGGCGTGCCGAGCTGCATGCGCTCGCCGCGCCACACGACGTGCGAACCGAACGCGCTGACGAGCCACTGGAGCGCGAGCAGCGTATCGCGCAACGGCACCAGCGGCAGATCGCGCCAGAACGTGCGCGCGCGGCGTGCCGCGCGCAGGTGCAGCAGCAGGCGCGCGCCAACGCAGACCGCGGTGGCCGACGCGCTCGCGACCACCGCCGCGAAAGGCGCGTGAGCACACGTCGCGAGCGACACGGTCAGCCCCGCGCTCGTCAACAGCCACGGTGTGGGGAACGTGATCAGCAGCGACACGAAGCCCGGCGGATTGACCGAGCGGATCGTGCGCAGCCAGCGCGTTTCGCGCTGCCACAGCGCCGCGAAGGTCGGCTCGATCACGTCGGTCGCGACCATCACGCGCGACAGCACCGTTTGCAGACCGAGCGCGCGCACGTGCTCGGCGAGCCAGTAGTCGTCGGCGAGGCAGTTTTTCAGCGCTCCGAAGCCGCCGATGCGCTCCAGCGTCGCGCGCCGCAACGCGAGCGTCGCGCCGAAGCCGAAGCGGCGCGAGCCCATCGCATGGGCGACCCGCACCGAGGGCGCGAACCACTCGTTGATGAACAGCGCACCGACACGCGGCCAGAAGCCGCCGACGCCGCGCGCGACGTACAGGCACGTGACCACGCCGACGTTCGGGTCCGCGAGCGGCGCGGCGACGCTGTCGAGATAGTCCGGGTCGACCGCGATGTCGCTGTCGGCGATCACGATCATGTCGTGGCGCGCGCGTGCCGCCATGTTGATCAGGTTGCTGACTTTCAGATTGCTGCCGTGTACGCGCGTGTCGATTGCAAGCTCGATGTCGCACTTCGGATAGGCGGCCTGCAATCGGCGCACCACCGCGATGGCGGGATCGTGCGGCGACGACACGCCCAACACCAGCTGAAAATGCTGATGGCGCTGCTCGCAGAAGGTTCGCAGATTTTCGTAGAGACGCGGCTCGGCGCCGCACAGCGGCTTCAGCACGCTGACACCGACCTGCGCGAACGGCCCGGTTGGGCAATCGAGCGAATCCATCAGCGAGCGGCTGAGCGCGCGATTGACGGCCCTGCCCCCATGATGGTTCGATTTATGTCGGGCGGTGAAAAACGGCATGGCGAGCGCGGCGGCTGCCGTGTAGATCGAAGCGCTAACGCAGCCGGCTAACAGAAGCCATTGACATGCAATCAACGCGTGCGCCGCCATTGTGTGCCGTCCGTGTCCGTCAGTGCTCGGCCAGCACGAAAGGTTGCCCCGTTAGCCGCAGATGAAGCACGACGAGCCACCGGCGCGGACAATTCGCTGCGATCACGGCGGGCCATGCGCCGCGAGCAGCGCGAGTCGCGCAGTCGCGCCGCACCGCGACCTCGAAGGCGACCTCGGCAAATTCGCGCGCGATCACCACGCCGCCGATGATCAGCGCGAGCGCGAACAGCCTGAACGATGCCGAAGCGAAAAAAGCGTCAGAGACCGGCAGTACCGGCAACGCCATGCACAGCAGCGCTTCGGTGCCCGCAGCCGTCAGAGACGCCACTAGCAGATGGGCTCGTAGCATGTCGATGGTGACTCGCTTCATAACGTGCCTCGTGCGCGGCCTTGCGGCCTGACCGGATGCTGGCAATGGCGGGACTCGTCGAGATCGTCCGTTGACGCCATCGACCAGCATAAAGAATGCCTCGCGCGTGGCTCCATCGAAGTCCTTACGATCAGGTTGCGATGGTCTGACGACAACGTGGTCTCGCACATGCATTACGATCTGCGACGACCATTTTATAGCGCGTCGATGGTATCGATTCAAGCTGAAGGAAACCTTAAGCACGCGCATGGCATGAAGCGGCTAACGAACGGCGTGGTTACACTTCGGAACGCGGCAGATGGTTCGTCTATTGCATCAATGCCGCTTGCTTCAAAATGCTCGACGTTATGCAATAACGCCCCACAATGGAATATTTGCCTCATGCGCTTACTCCTCGTAGAAGACGACGAACTCATCGGCTGCGGTGTCGAGGCGGGCCTTCGTCAGGCCGGCTTCACAGTCGACTGGGCACGCGACGGCCACAAGGCCGGCCTCGCGCTCGACACGACTCAATATGCCTTGGTGGTACTCGACCTCGGCCTGCCGCGCGTGAGCGGCACGGAGCTGCTCAAACGCGTGCGCGACGCCGGCAATGACGTGCCGGTGCTGGTGTTGACCGCAAAAGGCACGGTCGTCGATCGGGTCGGCGGACTCGAAGCGGGCGCCGACGACTATCTCGGCAAGCCGTTCGATCTCACCGAGCTGGTGGCGCGGTGCCGCGCGCTGTTGCGCCGCGCACAAGGTCGCAGTATCGATCTGATTCGTTACCAGAATCTGACAGTGAATCCGGCCGCGCAAACGGTGCAGATCGACGAGGCGCGCGTGCCGCTCACGTCGCGCGAATGGGCGATCCTGCTGCAACTGCTGACCAATCTCGGCATTCCTCAGTCGCGCTCGCGGCTCGAAGAAAGCCTGTACGGCTGGCAGGAAGAAATCGAAAGCAATGCGATCGAGGTGCACGTGTCGAACCTGCGCAAGAAGCTCGGCGCAAGCCTGATCAAGACCGTGCGCAACATCGGCTATGTGATGGAGAAAGAATGATCGGTCCGTCGATTCGGCGGCGCCTCGTGCTGCTCGTGCTCGCGAGCATCGCGATCGTATGGGGCGGCGCGCTCGCGTCGAGCTACCGGCAAGCCATCCACGAAGTCGCCGCGTGGGAACGAGCGCGTCTCGCCGAACTCGCGCAGATGCTCGCGCTGCTCGATTCGACCAATCTGATGACGCTAGCCAATGCGCGCATCGACGTGCGCGAAGAAGAGAGAGGCGGTGAGCCCGGCGCGAGCGATCTCGACGACGACGACACGCTGCCGCGCGACGCCCTCTTCCAGGTGCGCGCGGCCAACGGCGCCATTCTGGCGGGCAGCCCGCAATTGCATGCGCTCGCCGCGTGGGATTTGCCGTTGCCGCCCGCGAGCGGTTCGCAGGACGTCACGCTGGGCGGCCAGCTCTATCACTCGTTCACGTTGCGCGAAACGGCGCTCGGTCACAGCGTGCGCGTGTTCGAACCGGCCAACACCCGCAGCGACCTGGTGAGCGGTGTCGCGAGCCGCATCGCGCGGCCCACGCTGATCGCGCTGCCAGTGCTCGCGGTGCTCGTGTGGCTCAGCATCGGCTGGAGTCTCGCGCCGCTGAAGGTGTTGTCGGCCGCGATCCGTTCGCGCGACATCAACCGCATGGAACCGGTCGGCATCGGCCGCACGCCGCTCGAGGTGCGCCCGCTCGTCGACGCGATCAACCAGATGCTGGCGCGTCTGCACCATGCGCGCGAGCTAGAGCGCGCCTTCACCGCCGATGCCGCGCACGAACTGAAGACGCCGCTCGCCGCGATCAAGGTACAGGCGCAGGTCGCGCTCGCCGAGCCCGACATCGCGCTGCAGCGGCTCGCGATGGAGCGCGTCGTGCAAGGCGTCGATCGCAGCGCGCGGCTCGCCGAGCAACTGCTGCTGCTCGCGCGGCTCGACGTGCAGGAGAAGCTGCCCACCGAGCCGCTTAGGCCGGCGGCGATCGCGAAAGATACGCTGCTCGCGAACAGGCGCAATGCGCAACAGAAGCACATCAATGTAATGCTGGTCGGCGACATGCTCGCCGAGATCGACGCGGAGCCCGTGCTGATCGGCATCCTGCTCGACAATCTGCTCGATAACGCGATCAAGTACGGACGCTCGGGCGGCACTGTCGAAGTGGCGGTGCGCCGTGCCGACGAGCAGGTGCAGCTGATCGTGCGCGACGACGGCCCCGGCGTCGCGCCGGACGATCTCGCGCGGCTCACGAACCGCTTTTTCCGCGCGACCGGCAATCAGGCGACCGGCAGCGGGCTCGGTTTGTCGATCGTTGCGCGGATCACCGAGCATTTCGGCGCGAGTCTGCAGCTAGGCGCCGGGATCGGGGACCAGGGGCTTGCGGTGCGGGTGTCGTTTCCGGCCTATCGCGCGACGCGCTGAAGGCGCGCCAGTCGCTCAGCGCCGCTCGCCGCGCCGGTTCGCGTCAGCGACGCCCGAACGCTGCTTGGCCAGTTCTGCGCGCACGCCGTGCGGTGCGGCATGCGGCCGCGCGCTGCCGGACGCCTCGAACAGCTGCCACGCGATCAGGCCCGGCACGAATATCAGCAGATCGCGAATTCGCCGCGCGGCCGCGAGCGCGAGACAGGTGGCGGGGTCGAGCCCCAGTGCGCCGCCAATCAGTACGAAAGCGCCCTCCTGCACGCCGAGACCGCCCGGCACGAAGAACGCGGCGCTGCTGACCGCCTGGATCAGCGATTCGATCACGATCGCCTCGACTAGCGTCACGCGCGCGCCGAGGAAATACAGCGCGAGCCAGATTTCGAGCGAGGTCAACACGCATTGCAGCGGCTGCCAGAAGAACAGATAGCGCAGCACGACCGCGCGGCGGCGCCAGATCACCTTGATCGACTGATCGATCTGCGCGGACTGGCCGACCAGCGCGGTTAGCTTGCCGCTCGTCACGCGGTTCGCCACGCGCGTGATGCGCTCGAACGGATTGGCATGCTGGACGAGCCCGAACAGCAACAGCACCGGCGTCAACGCGACCACGCCCCACGCGAGCTGCCCGGCGAGCCGCAGCGTGCCCGATTGCGCATTGGCGAACAGAAAACCAATCCCGACCATCGTGAACATCAGCTGGCTGATCACGGTCAGCTGCATGTCGACGATGGTGCTGGCCACCGCTGTCGACGGCCTGACGCCCCAGCGCTTGAACATACGGAACGACACGAGTTCGCCGCCGATCCGCGCGACCGGCAGCATGCAGTTGACCGATTCGCGCACCCACACCAGATGCAGCATCCTGCCGAAGCTGGGGCGGTTCGCGCCGCGAATCAGCGAGCGCCAGTCGCACGCGTTGGCGATCATTGGCAGCACATGCGCGAGCGCGGCCACCACGAGGCCCGCGCCAGCCGCGCGCAACGCGCTGAGCACCGCGCGCGGATCTTCGCGCCAGACGAGCCACAAAGAGATCAGCAAACCCGCGAGCGCAGCCGCGCGGCCCAGATGCTTCATCATGCGGGCACCTCGCACACGACCTCGGTATACGTGATCGTGATGCGCCGCACGCCGCGTGTCGCCGGGGCGCTGCCATGCGTCTCCAGGGCGCTCCCATTTCGCCCGCTCGAAACTTCTTCGTTCATTGCCAGCCCAATCTGCCGTTCGTTCGTCATTCGTCCTGCGCCGCCGACAGCAGCCCATCGCCGTCGACCTTGAAGCTGAAGCCCCGCCAGATCACCCGCGACGAGCGGAAGCTCGCGACGAAAATCGCAAACGATACGATATCCCATAACGGCAGAAGCCACAGATCGCGGCAGCGCTGACGCAACGCCCGATCCGCGCGCCACTTCAACGCGAGACGCGCGACCACCGTCACTGCCGCAAGCAGCCACGCCCACGGCGCGCCGCCCGAGCACGCGAGCGCGAGCAGCGCGAACGGCAACGGATGCACGAGCGCCGTGCCGAAGTGTCCGAGCGGATCGATGCGGCGAATCGTGCGGCTCCAGCGCAGTTCGTGCGTCACGAGTTGCGCGGCGCTCGCTTCGACACACGCATGCGCGATTGCGAACGGCGGGATCGTGACCTGCTCGCCCGCCGCGCGCACCGCCGCGCCGATCTCATAGTCCTCGGCCAGATGCTGCACGAACGGCTTGAAACCGCCGATCCGCTCGTAGGTGTCGCGCCGCATCGCGATGGTCTGGCCGAAGCACGGCCGCGCGAGCCCGAGCGCGAGTCCGGTGACGACGCCCGGCAGGAACTGGTAGTTGGTTGCGATCGCCGACAGCCGCGGCCAGAAACCCGGATCGGGCTGGCCGCGATATGCGCAGGTGACGAGCCCGACGCCCGGCTGCTGCAATTCGCCGATCACGTTGCGCAGATAGTCCGGGCCGACGCACACGTCGCTGTCGGCGAACACGAGCACGTCGTGGCGCGCCTGCGGCACCATGTTGAGGATATTGCTGATCTTGCGGTTCGGGCCGTACAGACGCGCATCGGCGACGACGGTGATGTCCGCCTGAGGATGGAGACGCCGCAGTTCGTTGACGGTTTGCAGCGCGGGGTCGGCGCAGTCATGCACGCCGAACAGGAATTGCACGGGCCCGGGATAATTTTGCGCGCAGAAGCTCGACAGATTGTCGAGCAACGCCCACTCGTTGCCATGCAACGGTTTGATCACCGTAATGGGTGGAAAGCTGGAGGGTTCGGCTACATCCCTCGCGAAGAAGCGCCCGATCAGCGCACTCGCGAGCACGGTGTAGCCGATGCCGACAACGGTCGCCGCCGCGCACGCGTACGCGAGCGTGACGGCGGCGAGGTGTGCGGCGCTCACGCCTCGTGCGCGCGCAGGAAGCGGAAAAATTCGACGCCTTCGCGCAGGCGCCGTTTCATCATGTCCCAGCTCGTCAGCATTTCGCGCAGGATCTCCCAGATCTTCGACGGCCGGAAATAAAAGCGTTTATAGAAGTTTTCGAGCTGGTGGTACATCTCGTCTCGCGACAGATGCGGGTAGCCGATCGCCGCCAGCTGCACGCCTTCCTTGCTGACGAGATTGATCACCTTGTTCTCCGCGAGCCAGCCGTTCTCGACCGCCTGGTTATAGAGCGTAGTGCCCGGGTACGGCGCGGCGAGCGACACCTGGATCGTCAGCGGATTGATCTCTTTCGCGTACTCGATGGTCTTCTGGATCGTTTCCGGCGTCTCGCCCGGCAAGCCGAGAATGAAGGTCCCGTGCACCTTGATGCCCAGCGTGCGGCAGTCCTGGGCGAAGCGCCGCGCGATGTCGGTACGCAAGCCCTTCTTGACGTTCAGCAGGATCTGGTCGTCGCCGGACTCGTAGCCGACCAGCAGCAGGCGCAAGCCGTTTTCCCTCATGATCTTCAGCGTCGAGTAAGGCACGTTCGCCTTCGCGTTGCACGACCATGTGACGCCCAGCTTGCCCATGCCTCGCGCGATTTCTTCGGCGCGCGGCTTGAAGTCGGTGAACGTGTCGTCGTCGAACATGATCTCCTTGACTTCAGGCATGTTGTCGCGAATCCACTTGACTTCCTCGAGCACGTTCTCGACCGAACGCACCCGATAGCGATGGCCGCCGACCGTTTGCGGCCACAGGCAGAACGTGCACTTCGAGCGGCAGCCGCGGCCGGTGTAGAGCGACACGTACGGATGCTTCAGGTAGCCGTTGAAGTAATTCTTGATGGTCAGATCGCGCTTGTAGATCGGCGCGACGAACGGCAGCTCGTCCATGTTCTCGAGGATCGGGCGCGCTTCGTTGTGCTCGATCGAGCCGTCGGGGGTGCGATAGCTCAAGCCCAGGATCTGCGCGAACGGCTTGCCTTCGGCGATTTCCTTGCAGGTGAAATCGAATTCCTCGCGACACACGAAGTCGATGGCCTCGGTCGCGGTCAGCGAATTATGCGGATCGACCGCGACCTTCGCGCCGACCATGCCGATCAGCAGCGACGGCTTGCGCTTCCTGAGGTCCTGGGCGAACAACGCGTCGGTCGGGAAGGATGGCGTGCTGGTGTGGATCACCACCAGCTCGTATTGCGAGGCGATGTCGAGGGCGGCGTCGACGGACAGGCCGTCTGCAGTGGCGTCGAGCACGCGGCTGTCGGGAACCAGTGCCGCGGGTTGGGCGAGCCACGTCGGATACCAGAACGAGCGAACTTCACGCTTGGCCTGATAGCGCGAACCCGCACCACCATCGAAGCCGTCGTACGACGGCGCCTGCAAGAACAGAGTTTTCATGGATGCTCCAGCAAGCCTTTATAGGCGCTTTCGGTTTTCAGTCGGGAATCTATTCTGTTCCATTGCCCGAATGCAGGTCGGAAAAGCCTGTGCTCGACCTGCACGTAGCGGTGGCCGCGGTCCGGAAAGGCCACGGGCAGTGGCGCAAATAGTACGGAGCAAAGCTGAAGGAAACCTGAAGAATAATACTGCGTTCAGAGCGCGCGCGGCGTGCTCCGATGGGGCGATTTGTGTAATCGACGCGCTCGTGCAATCGTGTCGCATCGATGTCGTATCGGTGTGGTAAATGGATAGGTTCTCGCGTGGCGTGCGGGCGAGCGCCGCCGGCGCCGCCGATTCACGCCACCTTCACGGGCGCGAACGCTCGGCCCGACGCGTCGCTCATCGCGCGCTCATCGCGCGAGATGCCTCGCCCATTCGAGCCAGCCGAGATTGAGGGCCGCGTTTACCACTACGCCGAGCGCCGACGCGAGCGCGGCGATCATGGTCCAGAAGGCCGAGCGCCGCGCCGCGCGCGCCGACGTGTGGGCGGCGGCCGCAGCGTCGCGCGACGCGCTCGCCGCCGCCTGCGCGATATGCGACGACGCCTCCATGCGCGCGAGCGACCTCAGCGCGAAACCTCGCTCGTCGTCGCGCGTGGCGGCGGCCGCCTCATGCGCCGCGTCGTCGCGCTGCGCCTGCTCGAACAGATAGCGATGACAGAACGGCGTCAGCGGTTCGTCGGGATAGCGCGCGGCGAAGGTTTTCGCATAGGCGGCGCCGCCATTGCGCTCGATTTCCGCGTAGGCGGCGTCCTTATCCATGGTTGCCTCGCATGCGGATGAGCCGCCCGGCCGGCGTCACACGGGCTTGATGTCGGCCGCCTGTTTGCCTTTCGGCCCCTGCTTGATTTCGAAGCTGACTTTCTGGTTTTCCTGCAACGACTTGAAACCTTCGGATCGAATCTCCGAAAAATGGGCGAACAGATCTTCGCCGCCGTCATCGGGAGTGATGAAGCCGAAGCCCTTTGCGTCGTTGAACCATTTCACTGTTCCGGTTGGCATGGCGATGTCCTCGTGATGCGCTGTAGTAGCGGTTGAATGGATGAAGCGCTGCGTCCTGCAAGCGTTTCGTGCGGCGCTGACGCGGCGCCCCGGCACGACCCGCAAAATCGCTCCGGTGCCAAGCCTCAGCAAGCCGCATGCCGCGACCGGGCGCCTGCGGGCCGCGCCGGTGCGATTGCCCGCAATCAGATAAGATAAATGGTATCCGCAATTCATTCATGGCCGCGCAGGAATGTCGCCTCGTGCCGCACGTCCGCGCGGCCAGTTGTCTTCCCACTCACAGGAACCCAGCATGGCCATCTCGAGCTATACCGATACCCGTCTTCTGATCAACGGCGAATGGTGCGACGCCGCCAGCGGCAAGACCCTCGACGTGATCAACCCCGCGACCGGCCAGGCCATCGGCAAGGTCGCGCATGCCGGCATCGCCGATCTGGACCGCGCGCTCGAAGCCGCGCAGCGCGGCTTCGAAGCCTGGCGCAAGGTGCCGGCCAACGAGCGCGCAACCGTCATGCGCCGTGCCGCCGCCCTCGTGCGTGAGCGCGCCGCGGACATCGGCCGCCTGATGACGCAGGAACAGGGCAAGCCGTTTGCCGAGGCGCGCGGCGAAGTGCTGGCGGCCGCGGACATCATCGAATGGTTCGCGGACGAAGGCCGCCGCGTGTATGGCCGCATCGTGCCGTCGCGCAACCTTGCCGCGCAGTCGCAGGTGCTGAAGGAGCCGATCGGCCCGGTCGCGGCGTTCACGCCGTGGAACTTCCCGGTCAACCAGGTCGTGCGCAAGCTGTCGGCGGCGCTCGCCTGCGGCTGCTCGTTCCTCGTCAAGGCGCCGGAAGAAACCCCGGCGTCGCCGGCGGCGCTGCTGCAAGCCTTCGTCGAGGCCGGCGTGCCGGCCGGCACGGTCGGCCTCGTGTTCGGCGATCCGGCTGAAATCTCGAGCTACCTGATCCCGCATCCGGTGATCCGCAAGGTTACGTTCACGGGCTCGACGCCGGTCGGCAAGCAGCTCGCGGCGCTGGCCGGCTCGCACATGAAGCGCGCGACGATGGAGCTCGGCGGCCACGCGCCGGTGATCGTCGCGCAAGACGCCGACGTCGCGCTCGCCGTCAAGGCAGCCGGCGCCGCGAAGTTCCGCAACGCGGGCCAGGTCTGCATCTCGCCGACGCGTTTTCTCGTGCACAACAGCATCCGCGAGGAGTTCGCCGCGGCGCTCGTCAAGCACGCTGAAAGCCTGAAGCTCGGCGACGGTCTCGCCGAAGGCACGACGCTCGGGCCGCTCGCCAACTCGCGCCGTCTGACGGCGATGGCCAAGGTCGTGGACGACGCCCGCAAGACCGGCGCGAAGGTCGCGACGGGCGGCGAGCGCGTCGGTACCGAAGGCAACTTCTTCGCGGCCACCGTGCTGACCGACGTACCGCTCGACGCCGACGTGTTCAACAACGAGCCGTTCGGCCCGGTCGCCGCGATTCGCGGCTTCGACAAGCTCGAAGAAGCGATCGCCGAAGCGAACCGTCTGCCGTTCGGCCTCGCCGGCTACGCGTATACGAAGTCGTTCGCCAACGTGCACCTGCTGTCGCAGCGCATGGAAGTCGGCATGCTGTGGATCAACCAGCCTGCCACGCCGACGCCGGAAATGCCGTTCGGCGGCGTCAAGGATTCCGGCTACGGCTCGGAAGGCGGCCCGGAGGCGATGGAAGCCTACCTCGTGACCAAGGCGGTCACGGTGATGTCGGTTTAATCACGGGTTTAATCACGCCAATCACGCGCTTCGGGAACGGCGCCGCGGTTTTGCCGCTCGCATCGTTCCCGAGCGCGGCTCAACCGATCTGCCAGGTCCACGAGTCTTACGCTCGCGGACCTTTTTTATTGCCATGAACGATATTTCCGCCGAATCGATACAGCCCACGCTGAGCGGCTCGTTAGTCGAGCTGCGGCCGCTGCGCGAGGAGCACGCGCAGGCCCTCGTCGACGCCGCCGCCGACGGGCAACTGTGGGACATGAAGCTGACCGTCGTGCCGGGCCCGGCGACGATCGACGCCTATATCGCCACCGCGCTCGCCGGCCGTGCGGCCGGCAAGGTGATGCCGTTCGTGATCGTGCGGCGCGACGAGGATGACGAGAATGACCGTGCTGGCCCGATCGTCGGCAGTACGCGGTTCTGGAAGATCGATCGCGCGAACCGCAAGCTCGAAATCGGCCATACGTGGCTCGCCGCCTCGGCGCAGCGCTCGGTCGTGAACACCGAGGCGAAGTATCTGCTGCTGTGCCACGCTTTCGACGTGATGCGCTGCGTGCGCGTGCAGTTCACGACCGACGAGCTCAACGACAAATCGCGCGCGGCGATCCTGCGCATCGGCGCGCAACAGGAAGGCATCGTGCGGCACGAGCGGATCATGCCCGATGGGCGCAAGCGCAACTCGGTGCGCTTTAGCATCATCGACGACGAATGGCCGGCGGTGAAAGCGATGCTCGAAGCGAAGCTGGCGCGCTGAGCGGCGCGCCGGCTTCCTGCTACCGACTCATTCAAACGGGCGCATCGCGCTGCTCGTTGAGCGGCGCCGCCTGCGTCGCGGTGGCGAACTCCTCGCGCAGCGCGTCGCGCGCATGATGCCGGCGCACCCACAGCGCCGTGAGGATCGGCACCAGAATCGCGGTCACGAGGCAAGCGGTGGCGACCATCGCGGTCGCGGCCGGCACCAGCGGTTTGAAGCTCGGAATCATGTCGGCGATGATCGCCGGATTCGCGACCGCGGCCCCTGCCGTCGACGACGCCGCCAGCCCCGCCGCGCCATTGCCGCCGGCAATCCAGCGATCGGCGAGAATCAGCGGCACGCCAGTCACGACGATCACGCCAAGCCCCAGCACGACGCCCGGCAGGCCGCTCGTGACGATCACGTTCAGATCGATGCCGTTGCCGAGCGCAAAGCCGAAAAACGGAATCAGCGGATGCACGCAGCGGCCGAACAGCTCGCGCAGCTCGCTATCGAAGTTGCCGAGCGCAAACCCGATCAGAAACGGCAACACCGCGCCGACGAACAGGCGCGGCTCGAAGAACGCGACCCCCGTCGCACCCAGAATGATCATGCTGATCAGCGGCCCCGATTCGACCGACATCAGCACGAACGCGCCCGCCTCTTCCTTCGTGCCGTACTGTTGCATCACGGCCGCGTACAGCCCGCCGTTGGTCATGTCCATCGACGTGGTGATCGCGAGCATCGACAGTCCCGCGAACAGCCCGGTCTTGATGCCATCGATCGGAATGAAGCGCGCCGCGATCAGCGTGACGATCCACGCGACCAGCATCTTGGTGACGAGCAGCGTGCCCGACTTGCGCAGCACGGTGCCGGTCGCGCGCAGGTTGATCGTCGCGCCCATGCAGAAGAACCATACCGCGAGGATCGGCACGGTGCCGGTAATCAGGCCGTTGGTGAACGAGCCGAAGTATTTACCCGCGCCCGGCGCGAACGTATGCACACAGGCGCCGAGCAGCAGCGGCACCAGCATCAGACCGCCAGGAATGCGGTCGATGGCCTTCTTGATCTTCATGCCTCCTCCATGGACGGTGACGTCCCGTTGACGGGCTAATGACCCGCGTTGGTGTCCCGTTCTACGCCGGGCTCTCCCTGTCCGGCGCAATATAGCATCATGAAAGGAACGCCGTTCCGTTTTATTTCTTAAACCTGACTATCGTTTACCCGGTCGTTCTCGCTATGTGTTGCCAGCCGCAATCACCCGCCGCAATATTTTCGGACCAGTGTTCCGAAATCAAGATTCTGCGTTACAGTCTCGGGCACGAGGAAGGCGGCGCCGCGCCCCGTATACCGACAGGAGAACGATCAATGGACGTGAGACAGGCCATCAACAGCGAATACGCGAAGACGCTCGACACCACCGGGCTGCGTCGCGAGTTTCTGGTGGAGCAGATCTTCGAGCGCGATGCGTTGAAGCTCACGTATAGCCATAGCGACCGGATCATCGTCGGTGGCGTGTGGCCGGTCGAGCGCGCGGTCGAAGTGCCCGGCTCGCTCGGCAAGGCGATCGGCGTCGACTATCTGCTCGAGCGGCGTGAACTCGGCGCGATCAACATCGGCGGCGACGGCTGGGTCGACGTCGACGGCACGCGCCACACGGTGCGCCGCGAAGAGGCGATCTATATCGGCAAGGGCGCGCAAGCGGTCGGGTTCGGCAGCGCCGACGCCACCCGGCCGGCGAAGTTCTATCTGAACTGCGCGCCCGCGCACACCAGCTATCCGACCCGCACGATCTCGCTCGACCAGGCCTCGCCCGAAACCCTCGGCGATCCGGCCACGAGCAACCGCCGCACCATCTACAAGTTCATCGTGCCCGACGTGCTGCCGACCTGCCAGCTGTCGATGGGCATGACGAAGCTCGAACCGGGCAGCCTGTGGAACACGATGCCCTGCCACACGCACGAGCGCCGCATGGAAGTGTATTTCTACTTCAACGTCGCCGACGACGCCGCCGTCTTCCACATGATGGGCGAGCCGCACGAAACCCGGCACATCGTCGTGCGCAACGAGCAGGCGGTGATCTCGCCGAGCTGGTCGATCCATTCGGGCGTCGGCACGCGCGCGTACACATTCATCTGGGGCATGGCCGGCGAGAACCAGGTGTTCGGCGACATGGACCATCTCGCGGTCCGCGAGCTGCGCTGAGCGAACACGAGTCCGAACACAGTGAACACTTTCGATCTGACCGGCAAGGTCGCCATCGTGACCGGCAGCAACACCGGCCTCGGCGCCGGCATGGCCGTCGCGCTCGCCGCGGCCGGCTGCGACATCGTCGGCGTCAGTCGCGCGGACGCGGGCGCGACCGCCGCGCGCGTCGAGGCGCTCGGACGCCGCTTCGCCGACGTGCGCGCCGATCTCGCGTCGAGCGTTTCGGTCGACGACATCGTGCGCGCCGCGCTCGAAGCGTTCGGCCGCATCGACGTGCTCGTCAACAACGCAGGCATCATCCGTCGCGAAGACGCGCTCGAGTTTGGCGAAGACGACTGGGACGCGGTCATGGACGTGAATCTCAAGAGCCTGTTCTTCCTGTCGCAGGCCGCGGCGCGTCAGTTCGTGCGCCAGCAAAGCGGCGGCAAGATCATCAACGTCGCGTCGATGCTGTCGTTCCAGGGCGGCATCCGCGTCGCGTCGTACACCGCATCGAAAAGCGGCGTGCTCGGTCTGACGCGACTGCTCGCGAACGAATGGGCCGCGCGACGCATCAACGTGAACGCGATCGCGCCCGGCTACATGGCGACCGCGAACACCGCAGCGTTGCGCGACGACGCGCAGCGCAACGAGGAGATACTCGGCCGCATTCCGGCCGGCCGCTGGGGCGTGCCCGACGATCTCGCGGGGCCGGTGGTTTTTCTCGCCTCGTCGGCGTCGGACTACGTGCATGGGCATACACTGGCGGTGGATGGCGGCTGGCTCGCGCGTTAGGGACGGCACAAGCTCGCCACGAGTGCGCGCCACGCGCTATGCTCTCGCGCCGCTGAGCATCGGCTCGATGCGGCAGCGGCGAGTTGGCACAGACAGGGAATGACGGACATGGCGGCAACGGGAACACACAGGAATACTGCGAGGAATACTGCGAGGAACACTGCGCGCGACAAGACGCTCGACAAGGCGCTCGATAAGACCCGCGGCAAAGCCCGCAAGGAACCCGCCGGCGCAGCGTCGCTCGATGCGGACAGCGGTGAGCGCGGCGAATCGGCGTCGTCGATCGGGCGCGTGTTCGCGATTCTCGGCGCGATCGGCGACACCGGACAGATCGGCATCAGCGAGCTGTCGCAACGGCTCGGCATGTCGAAGACGACCGTGCATCGTGTGATTCAAACACTGAAGGCGCTCGGCTACGTGAGCCAGGAAGTCGAAACCGAACGCTATCGGCTGACGATCCGTCTGTTCGAGCTCGGCGCGAAAGCGCTCGAAAGCGTCGATCTGGTGCGCGAGGCCGACATCGAGATGCGCCGCATCGGCCAGATGACGCGCGAAGCGGTACACCTGGGCGCGTTCGACGACGACGCGATCATCTACATCCACAAGATCGACGCCGACTACGGGCTGCGCATGCAGTCGCGGATCGGCCGACGCAATCCGCTGCATAGCACGGCGATCGGCAAGGTGCTGCTCGCATGGATGGACCCGGCCGACGCGCGTGACGTGCTCTCGCACATCGAATTTCGCAAGTCGACGCAAAAAACCTTGACCTGCGCCGAAGCGGTGTTGAGCATCCTGCCGCGCGTACGCGAGCAGGGCTACGGCGAGGACAACGAGGAGCAGGAAGAAGGCCTGCAATGCATCGCGGTGCCCGTGTTCGACCGCTTCGGCCGTGTGATCGCCGGTCTGTCGATTTCGTTTCCGACGATGCGCTGCGGTGCCGACACGAAGCAGCATTACGTCGCGTTGCTCAAAGAGGCCGGTCTCGCGATTTCGACGCGGCTCGGCTATCGCGAAGCGACCGCCCCGGAGCCCGCGGCCGCGCAGTAGGTTGCGCGCGCGCGATGCGTTTTTACCTATCCCACCGAAGCTTAAGACAAGCTGATGACGCTACAGGTGTAGCGTCTTTCCATCACGCTTGCCCGAGCGCACTACCGAACTTCTTACCCAGTCTGCAACCGAATGTATCTGCGCCGCATACATATGCCGAAAATCGATGCGCTTCTTTTTTCAGCAAGCGAGCCGCCGAACCTTCGCTTCGAATCCATGCTTCGTCTGCCTTTGAATGCGTTTTTTTTCATAGACCCTTCAAGGGTTTGCACGCGCGCTTGACAGTCGTCCGGCACTTCGACCCGTAACCCACGGCGCCTTCCCTCCTCGTTCATCGCACTCGCATCGACGTTTCGGCGCGAGCTCGGATCGACACGTCCTGTTACACACAAACACACCGGTAATCGCGCCGCTCAGTAGAGTTCGGTTCAAACGAAAGCGGATCAGATGAAACGCTTCGCACGACAGGCACTCGCATCACAGATTTCAGGGAGCAACATCATGAAAAAAATCCTCGCATTGGTCATTCTTGCCGCCACGCTCGGTGGCGCGTTGAGCGGCTGCATCGTCGTCCCTGGCGATCATCCGCATCATGACCACTACTACGAACGCTATTGATCGGGCCATCACGCGCAGTAGGTGCGCGTCCGGCTCGCCACTTCATCACAGACATCCACACAACAGAGAACAATCATGAGTCTTTCACGCAACCGCTGGGTATCGTTGACCGTCGTCGCGGGTCTCGCGATCGGCGCATCGACGGCCGCTTTCGCGCACGTCGATGTCGGCGTGAACATCGGCGTGCCGGGCATCGCGGTCGCGCCCGCCGTGATCGAGGCTCCGCCGCCCGTCTATGTGCAGCCCGCGCCCGTCTATGCGCCTGCGCCGCCTCCCGCGGTCATAGTCGCTCCGGGCTGGTACGGCGAACGCTACTACGATGGTCATCGCTATTGGGAGCGTCGCCAGTGGGAGCGTCATCACGACGAATGGCGCGACGCACGCGGCCCGCACGGCGACTGGCACGACAACGGCTGGCACGGTCATGGTCATGACGATCGCGGGCATGACCATTGATAGACGGCAGGTGGCGTCCATCGCGCCACCGTGTCGCGATTGCATTCGCGCCACCCCTTTGACAGGAGCGACGACGTGCTACGCAATGATCCGAGACGAGTAACCGCGCAGGTCGACGGCGCGCACATTTGCGCCGAATACAGCGAGCTGACCGGCCAGCTGTGCCTGCGCCAGGACGGCACGCTGGTGCGCGAATGGTTTCCGCCGCATTCGTGGATGGCGATCGCGTCGGTGGCCGGCGCGCGCCACTGGGGCACGCGGCCAACCGACGACGAATTGCTCGCGCTGCTGCACAACGAAATGGCGTTGCTGCGCGCGTCCTGAGTCGTCGCGCGTCTTTCGAGACGTAGCGGCACGCCCGACGCCGCGCTCATTCGATCGCTATGGCGCCGACGTTTTCATCGACCGATGCGTGATCGAGCGGCTCGCGCCGCATCATCAGTACCACCCCACCCGCCGCAATCACGGCCGGCACCGCGAGCAGGCTGAACACCGCGCCGAAGTGCCAGCCGAACCCCATCAACGCCGCACCGATGAGCGCGCCCGCCACGCCGCCGACGCGGCCGATTCCCAGCATCCACGCCACGCCCGTCGCGCGCGCCCGGGTCGGGTAGAAGCTCGCCGCGAGCGCCGACATCGACGTGACCGCACTGGTCGCGACCGTGCCGGTCAGGAAGATCAGCGTCCCGAGCCAGACCTGATGGCCGACGCCCCGCCCGACCAGCAACACGAGCGCGCCGACGAGGACATAGGTGAACGCGATCACGCGATGCCCGGCGAAGCGATCCATCACCCAGCCGACGCACAGATTCCCGAGGATGCCCCCGAGCGGAAACAGCGACGTCATCAACGCGGCCTTTTCACCGGAGAAGCCGGTGTCCTTGAACAGCGTCGGCAGCCAGTTGGTCAGCAGATAGTAAATCAGTAGCCCCATGAAATAGGCGAGCCACAGCATCAGCGTGCCGAAGCGGTAGCGCGCCGACAGGATGATCGCGAGCGCCCATTGCGAACGTGCGTCGCCGGTATTGCGGCGCACGTCGACCGCGAAAAAACGGCACCCGTCGAAGCGGTCGTGGGGCGCGATGCGTTGCAGGATTCGCGCGATCCGTTGATCGGCGCGCTTACGCACCGCGAGAAATTGCGCCGATTCCGGCAGAAACAGTATCAGCATCACGCTCAGCACGAGCGGACCGGCGCCGCCGGCGACCAGCACGCTCGGCCAGCCGAAATGCGGAATCAGCCATGCGGATGCGAGACCGCCGATCGCGAGACCGCCTGAAAAGCCGCAGAACATCGCATTGACGGCGACCGCGCGAATCCGCGCGGGTGCGTACTCGGCCATCAGCGTGACCGCGTTGGGCATCGCCGCGCCGAGACCGAGGCCCGTGAAAAAGCGCAGCAAGGTCAGCGATTCGATCGAACTCGCGCGGGCCGCCGCGAGACTCCACAGCCCGAAGAAGAACACCGACAGCACCAGCACCGTCTTGCGTCCGATGCGGTCCGCGCAGGGGCCGGCCGCGAGTGCGCCGATGCCGAGTCCCACCAGCGCCGCGCTCATCACCGGGCCGAGCGCGCTGCGCGCGATGCCCCACTGCTGCACGAGCGACGGCGCGATGAAGCCGACCGCGGCGGTGTCGAAACCGTCGGCGGCGACGACCAGAAAGCACAGCACCAGAATCGTCCATTGAAACGGCGAAAAGCGCTGTCCGTCGATAAAGGCCTGCACGTCTACACTGCGTTCGGAGCGGCTCATGTGCGTGCTCCTTTCAGCTGGTTCATTGCGATGTCTCCTTGAGATGAAGAGGTGTTTTCTTGTTGTTCGAATTGCTGTTCAACGCGCGGACGCCGCGACGGTGGTCGCGACCGTGCTTGCGAGCGTCGCGCTGTCCGTTCGTTCATGCCTGTCTCCTCCTCGAACGGGCGGCTAGCGCAGCATCGTCAGCGTCCTGAAGTCGACTCGCCTGATGATGCGGCTCTCCTGCGCGACGATCAGATGCGCGGACGCCTGCAGATACGCGGGCCACTCCGGATCGGCATCGCGCGCGGTGCGGCGCTGATCGTAGTCGCCGATGCTCTCGTAGCCCCACAGATGCACGACCTGGTTCAGCGCGCCGATATCGCTCATGTAAAAGCCGACTGGCGCGCCCAGATACTTGAGCTGAATCGGCATCGCGAGCCGGTCGAAAACGTCGATGAACTCCGCCATGCCGCGCGGACGGATCGTGTAGATGCGATGATCGACGAAAGGTTTGCCCTGGCTCATATGCCGGTCCTCAATACGGTTTCGGCTGCGCGGGGGTCCGCGTTGCTTGCGCTCTTCGCGCTGTTTGCGCTTGTCACGCTCACGCCCGCGAGATGACGACCGGTGATATAGCCGAACGTCATGATCGGCCCGAGCGTGATACCCGCGCCCGGATAGTTGCCGCCCATCACGCTCGCGCGATCGTTGCCGACCGCGTACAGGCCGGCGATCGGTGCGCCTTTCACATCGAGCACTTCGCCGGTCACGTTCGTCGAGATGCCGTCGAAGGTGCCGAGATCGCCCATCACGACCTTCAGCGCGTAGTACGGACCGTCGCCGATCGGCGCGACGCACGGGTTCGGCTGGTGCTCCGGGTCCCCCAGATAGCGATTGAACGACGTCGTGCCGCGGCCGAATTCGCGATCTTCGCCACGCACCGCGTCGGCGTTGTAGCGCTTCACGGTCGCCTCGAGCGCCGTGCCGTCGAGACCCGCGTTGCGCGCGAGTTCCGCGAGCGTGCGGCCCTTGCTCAGATAGCCGTTGCGCAGCAGCGGGCCGAGCGGCACGGGCGCCGGCTTCGCGTAACCGAGCCCATATTTGCGGATCGTCGCGTGATCGCAGATCAGCCACATCGCGGTTTCGCGTTCGTTCGCGCAGGCCTCGATCATCGCGGCACCCACGTCGTGATATGAATTCGCTTCGTTGGTGAAGCGCTTGCCCGCGCGCGTCACGCCGATCACGCCAGGCTTGTAGCGATCCACCAGATGCGGAAACACGCCGACGCTGCCGTCGCTCATCGGCACGCGCGACACCGGCATCCATGCGGCGGGCTGCGGATAACGGATCGTCACTTGCGCACCGAGACGTTCGGCCATGCCGACGCCGTCGCCCGTATTGCCGCGCGGCACCGGCGACAGGTGTTCGCCGCCGCGCCGCAGATGCGGATACGCGCGGGCGATCCGCGCGACGTCATGCGAGAAGCCGCCGCACGCGAGCACGACGCCACGTCGCGCGACGATGCGCATCTCGCCTTGCGGTCCGGCGACGAGCGCGCCGGTCACGCTGCCGTTCGCCACGGTCAGCTCGCGAGCGGCCGTGTTCGTATGGATCGGAATGCCGAGATCGAGCGCGGACTTCGCGAGCCGCGCGGCGAGCGCGTTACCGCTCGTGATCTGCACGCCGCGCCGGTACAGCGCAAGATCCTTCAGATGGCTCGCGAGGCGCTTCGCGACGTACAGCGCGGAGGTGAGCGAACGCGTCGCATTGAAGAAGTGCTTCAGGTCCGCGTTCGACGAGTTGAACATCATGCCGATGAACGTGATCGTCTTCAGCGGCGGGCGCAATCGCGAGATGTCCTGGCCCAGCGCGCGCGCATCGAACGGTGCGGCGACGACCGAGCGGCCAATGTCGACACCGCCGCCCACGTTCGGGTGATAGTCGGGATACAGCGTCGGCACGAATTTGACGGCAGTTTCGCGCTCGAAGAAGTCGAGCATCTCAGGGCCCGTGTCGAGAAACGCGTCGACGGCGGCGGCATCGAAGCACGCGCCGGTTTCGCTGCGCATATAGGTCAGCGCCGCTTCGCGCGTATCGCTGACGCCGTTGCTGTTTGCGTGACGGTTGCCCGGAATCCACAGCACACCGCCTGAAAAGGCGGTCGTGCCGCCGAAGAACGGCTCCTTCTCGATCACGGCGACATCGAGACCGTGTTTGCGCGCGGTGATCGCGGTCGACAGCCCTCCCGCACCCGAACCGATCACGAGCACGTCGCACGTGAGTGTCGCGCCGCGTGTTGCGTTGGTCATGACGGTCTCCTTACCCGCGGACCTGGCGGTCGGCCTGGGTGGCTTGCGCGGCCTGGTTGGCTTCGAAGCCGGGACGCGGCACGAGATCCATCAGCATGCTTTCGAAGCCCCCATCGACGACGACTTCGGCGCCGTTCACATAGGCGGCGCGTTCGCTCGCGAGAAACGCGACGACATCGGCGATATCGTTCGGCTCGCCGATCCGGCGGCTCGCCGTCATCGCGCTGCGCCGGCGTTCGATATCGCCGTGCTCGTAGAACGCCGCCGACAGCGGCGTGCGGATCATGCCCGGGCACACGGTATTGCTGCGAATACCGCGTGGCCCCCACTCCGCCGCGATCTGCTTCGACAGCATCGTGACACCGGCCTTGCCCGCGCTGTAAGCGCCGCTATAGGTCTGCGGATGATGCGCGGCCACCGACGCGACATGCACGATTGCGCCAGCGCCGCGCTTCAGCATGCGTTGACCGAATTGCTGCGAGCACAGCATGTAGCCGGTCAGATTCACGCGCAGCATCGCGTTCCATGCATCGAGTCCAATCTCTTCGATGCCCCCCGGCCGCAACAGGCCCGCGTTGTTTACGAGCACATCGGCGACGCCGAGGCGCGCTTGGACCTCCGACACCGCGCCGCGCACGCTATCGATGTCGCCGATATCGCAGGCGAGCGCCAGCGCTTCGACACCGCTCGCGTTCAGCGCTTGCGCGACGTTACGGCACTTCTGCTCATCGCGATCGAGCAGCGCCACGCGTGCGCCAGCGTCGCCCAACACCTGAGCAATCGCGCTGCCGATGCCGCCCGCCGCGCCGCTCACGACGCAGACGCTGCCTTCGAGCCCGAGCCAGTGTCGCGCGTTGGCGGGTGTGTCGCGCCGATCTTTCCGTTGATTCATTTGCTTAGTCCTCCCGATCTCCATGTTCACGATAGCGGCGAGCTTAGGTTGGCTGGCTTCACCAAACTGCGTCATCCGACCGCGTCTTCGATGGAAAAAGTATAGCCACGCGGTTCGGGACGAAATTGGACAAAGGCAGCGCATCGCAGGACAATTCGAACATTGGAGACAAAACCGCATGAGGAATATCCCTAACTACGATCTGTACGGAGAGTCCGCGCGGCCGCCGTGGTACGACGCGTTCAATTTCGAATGGATCGTCGAGCGCAGTCGTCCGAACGACTGGCATATCGCCGCGCACCGGCACGATGCATTGCTGCAGATTCTCTATATCCGCAGCGGTTCGGGCCACGTGCTGATCGAAAGCGAAAAGCTCACGATCGAAGCGCCATGCCTGATCCTGATTCCAGCGCAAACGGTGCACGGTTTCGTGTTTTCGCCGGAGATCGACGGGCTCGTGATTACCGCCGCGCAGCGCGCGCTGGAGTCGATTTCGAAAGCGGTGTCGCCGGGCCTCGTGCCGGTGCTGCAACGGCCCGCGCTGATTGCCGTGCGGCCCTCGGTCGGCGAGCGCACGTTGATGCCCTTGTTCGGTTTGCTGGAGCAGGAATTTCGCGGCAGCGCGCGCGGCCATATCGCCGCGGGCATGTCGCTGATGATTGCACTTTTTTTGCAGGTCGCCCGGCTGACCGATGCCGCGTCGAGCGCGGGCGCGACCGTCAACGACCGGCGCGCCGCGCAGATCAAACGGCTACGCGAACTGATCGCCACGCATGTGCGCGAGCATCTGCCAATCGATTTTTATGCGGAAAAATTGGGGGTGACCGCGGCGCAACTGGGCCGCATCTGTCGTGAGGAGCTTGGCCATTCGCCGCTGTCGCTCGTCAACGATCAGTTGATACGCGAGGCGCAGCGCGATCTGGTCTACTCGGGTTCGAGCATCAAACAGATCGCGCATGCGCTCGGTTTCGAAGATGCGGCCTATTTCAGCCGCTATTTCCGCAAGCAGACCGGCGTCACGCCCAAGGAGTTTCAGGCGGCCGCGCATCGGGATCTGTCGATCAATTAGCGATCCCGATGATCGCGCGGTGCTTGCAGTAACGCTTACAGCTGCGTCTGCATCTGCGCGCCGGCGACGCCGACGTAGTTCTCCGCCAGTACGGTCGCGGCCGTGCGCGACGTCGTCACGTACTCGAGCTCGGCGACCTGCAGTTGCTGCTCGAACGCCGAAGCGCCTTCGATACGATGCAGCATGCTGGTCATCCAGTACGAGAAGTGCTCGGCGCGCCAGATGCGTTTGAGCGCGGTTTCGCTGTAACGGTCGAGCAGATCGGCGCGGTTTTCCTTGTAGAACGCGTCGAGCGCCTTGCTGAGCACGTTCACGTCGGCGACCGCGAGGTTCATGCCCTTCGCGCCAGTCGGCGGCACGATATGCGCGGCGTCGCCAGCGAGGAACAGGCGCCCGTATTGCATCGTCGTCGACACGAAGCTGCGCATGCCGACGATGTTCTTCTGAAAGATCTTGCCGTCGATGATCTTGTGGCCTTCGTCCGAATCGGCGCGCGCATGCAGCTCGGCCCAGATGCGATCGTCGGACCAGTTGTCGACCGAGTCCTTCGGATCGCACTGGAAATACATGCGCTGCACGTTCGGCGAGCGCGTGCTGATCAGCGCGAAGCCGCGCTCGTGGCGCGCGTAGATCAGCTCGTCCGACGACGGCGGGCCTTCGCACAGAATGCCGAACCAGCCAAACGGATAGACGCGTTCGAAATCCTTGCGCAGCGTCTGCGGGATCGCCTGGCGCGACACGCCTTGTGAGCCGTCGCAGCCGATCACGAAGTCGCATTGCAGTTCGTGCTCCGTGCCTTCATGGCGATAGCGGATCGACGGCTTCTCGGTATCGATGCCGTGCACCGACGTCTCCGATACGCCGAAACGCAATTCCGCGCCCGCGGCGACGCGCGCCGCGACTAGATCCTTGATCACTTCGTGCTGGGCATAAACCGTGATCGCATGACCGGTGAGGCCGGTCAGATCGATGCGGCGACGCTTGCCTTCGAACGCGAGTTCGAAACCGTGATGCAGCGCGCCTTCGGCTTTCATGCGTTCGCCGAGACCGGTTTGCGTCAGCAGGTCCATCGTGCCCTGCTCGAGCACGCCGGCGCGAATCGTCGATTCGATCTGATCGCGCGTGCGCGTTTCGAGCACGACCGAGTCGATACCGCGCAAATGAAGCAGATGGGAAAGAAGCAGGCCAGCGGGCCCTGCACCGATGATGCCGACTTGGGTGCGCATGTATGTCTCCTGAATGCGGTGATGAAATTTGCGCTCAGTGTGACGATCGCGACGCCTATCCCGCAATGCGATATAGCGGATAGGCCGTATCGCGTTGCGCGATAGAAGGTGTAAGGCGGGAGCCAGCGCCGCGCGGCTGTTTCGGCCGCAAACGCAAGACTGGTGGGGTTTTCCGGCGATTTGGACGACCCGCGGCTCGTGCTGCGGCATGGCGTGCCCTCAGGTAAACCCCGATCCGCTAAACGAGCTTCAACTCGCCAAGAAATAGTCGGTAGACGGGATTCTTCGTCTCTTCCCAGCACGGATAGCCGAGCGTTTCGATAAAGCGCTCGAACGCCGCGTGGTCGCTCCCGGGCACCTGAATGCCGACCAGAATCGAGCTGTAGTCCGCGCCCTGGTTGCGGTAGTGGAACAGGCTGATGTTCCAGTTCGGCGCCATCGACGACAGGAATTTCATCAGCGCGCCCGGACGTTCCGGAAATTCGAAGCGAAACAGCCGTTCGTCGCGCGCGAGCGGCGAGCGGCCGCCGACCATGTAGCGGATGTGCTGCTTCGACAGTTCGTCGAAGGTCAGGTCGACGGTGGCGAAGCCGTGCGCTTCGAAGGCGCCGGCGATCTGCGCCGATTCGCTGCGATTGCGGATCTGCACGCCGACGAAAATATGCGCCGAGTTCGCGTCGGCGATCCGGTAGTTGAACTCGGTGACGCTGCGCGTGCCGAGCAGCTCGCAGAAGCGCCTGAA